>JAYWHU010000021.1:0-69499 GCA_043777495.1 Cyclobacteriaceae bacterium
ATTACCTTATGCTTTTCTGTGGTGGCCAAAATAAAAATGGCGTAGGAGGGTGGCTCCTCTAGGGTCTTCAAAAAAGCATTGAAGGCGGAATTAGAGAGCATGTGAACCTCGTCAATAATATACACTTTAAACTTTCCGAACTGAGGTGGGTAGCGAACTTGGTCGATCAGGTTACGGATGTCCTCTACCGAATTGTTCGAGGCGGCATCCAACTCAAAAATATTCAGCGAGTTAACTTCTGCTTTTTCTTCAAAGCCATTGATCATCCGCGCCACAATCCGGGCACACGTAGTTTTGCCCACACCGCGTGGTCCGCAAAATAAAAGTGCCTGCGCCAGCTTGTTATTATCGATGGCATTTTTGAGCGTAGTGGTAATATGCTCTTGCCCAACCACTTCGGCAAAGCCAAGCGGGCGGTACTTACGGGCAGAGACTACAAAATTATCCATCGGGTGCAAGATAGCTGCAATTTGACAATTTGAAAATGAGTTAATTTGAAAATTAAGCCTTGCAATGAATTTAATGAATATGGCGAAGGCTTTGCATTTTCAAATTCTAATCAGTGATCTTATCAGCTAAAGCGGGGAGATAATCTATAAACCAATCTGGCAATTTAAAGTACGGAATAGAGGATACAACTCGATCATTGATCATTTGGAAAAGTACCTTATGCTTTGTTTCTGAGGTATCTATAATTTGAATGTTATCTATTAGGCCATGATGCTGGTTTAACTTTTGAAGATTTCCATAAAAATTTAGGTCAATCTCAAGCGGGTTTACATAATGCCCTCCAGTTTTGCTTCGTTCTATAACTCGCATCTCAGATACGGAGGTATTGGGCAGCCCGAAAAAGATGAGGTGGATAGAATACCCATTTTGTTTAAAGCGTTTTGGGATTTCCCATGTAGATTCAGTGGTGAAATGCCCTTCGTAGACAAACGATTCTTTATGGCTAAGAGCATTATTGACCAGTGATTCAAAATGAGTAATCACCCATTCATTGGCCATCTTTCTTGCTTCTTTGTGGGTTCTAGCTTGATGGGGGTAGAGTTTCTTTCCGCTTATTCAAGAATAATTTATCACCGTCAAAAATGGTGAGACTGTGTTGGATGTGAGCGGGTAGGTAGTTGATGCCAATCGTAGATTTCCCTGCACCATTTGAGCCTGTTATAATGTAGAGTTCAGGCACTTTCTCTAAACAATAATAGCATCCAAGTCTAGTTTGTGCCTCAAGGCTTCGCTTTCATGATCTGTCAATTCACGAATAGTTATAAAATCATGCGATCCGCTGGAGAACGAAGCCAATATTATTTTACCAGTTGGATACTCAAGATAAAATTGATCGATTGGTAAATCTTTCGAATTAATCATAAAAGGATTTCCGTTTTTGAACTTATTGATTCGAAGCTGCCTTACAGCATTTGAGCCAAGTTGCTCTAACTCTTCCATTTTTAGCATACTAGTATCCATAGATTGCGTATTAAGATAAGCTAAATCAAATTTACGAAATTTAATTTCCTTTTAATCTAAAAACAGCTTTAATAGTTATGTATTATCCATCATCAAATTTTTGCCAAAGGCATTCCTGTGAAGCAAATCATCAAATTTTAGATTTTTTCTAGCATAATCGCCAAAAAGGTTTTCACTGCATCAATATAATTACCCACGCGAATGTTTTCGTTTTCTGCGTGTTGATTATTATCGGCATTGACGGTGGGCACTGCTACAGCAGGAATGCCCAATGTGATGACAAAAGGAGAGATGGGTATCGAGCCGCCCGCTGTTCTTATTTTGATTGGCTCTTTGCCGAAAGCAGTACGCATGGCTTTGCTCAGCCACTTACCACAATCGGAATCAAATGGAGTTTGAAAAGCAAGGTAAGAGATGCTGGAAGTGAAAGAAGCAATGCGCGGATACTTCATTCGCTCTTCTTCTGTTGGCTCTCTATCGATTATATAATATCCTTTTGACTCAATTTGCTTCTTTACTAAGTCTATCAACCGCTTGGGGTCACTGCTGGGCACAAGGCGTATATCAATTTCTGCAACCGCTTTCGCGGGAATCAATGTTCGGGCTTGCTCGCCTACATAAAGCGCATCTAATCCACGGATATTGAGCGTAGGGTATTGCAATGACTCTTGAAAGTTGCCACCGATTTTATCAGGCGCGGCAATACCTAAGAATTTTTTGATTTCGTTTTCATCATCGGGTACTTTTGCTAAAATCTTTTTTTCTTCTTCGCTCAAGACAACTCCGTCATAAAATCCTGAAATGGTCACCCGCCCAACATCATCTTTCATCGAGGCTAGTAATTGAGCTAAACGCAAGGCGGGGTTAGGCGTGTAGTTGCCATAGTTACCGCTGTGCATGGGTGTGCGTGGCCCAAAGACGGTAAGTGTGATTTCGCAAATGCCTCTTGCGCCAAATGAAAGAGTAGGTTGGTTGCTCACGTGCCGAGGACCATCAAAAATAATCAATTGATCTGCGGCCAATTCATTTTTGTATTGATTCACTGCCGCAGCTAGATGAGGGGAGCCGAGCTCTTCTTCAAAATCCATGATCACCTTTATGTTGTAGTTAGGCTCCAACTTTAATTCTTTCAGGGCATCCAACGAAGCGAGGTAGGCCATGGCGGGGCCTTTGGCATCAGAAGCGGAGCGCACAAATATCCGCCAGTCGCGGTCAATGGTTCCAGATTTTAATTTTTCAAAGGGCAATGCGTTCCATTTTCCATTCGCATCTTTTTGTTTGAGTGTGGGCTTCCAAGGGCTTTCTTGATCCCACTTGCTGGAGTCAACGGGTTGGCCATCGATTTGTAGATAGATGAGTACTGTTTTCTTAGCGTTAGCAACTTTTCTTTCAGCTAATAACAATGGAACCGTTTCAGTATTCAGTCTCTTTATGGTGAAGCCCCGTTTAGTGAACGCGTTTTCGCACCACTGCACATTTTTTTCTATGTCGGCAGGGAAGTGGGCATCGTTGGGCAGGCGGTGGAGTGCATAAAACTCATCGAAGGAGGCAACGGCAAATTTTTCTGCAATCTTATCTAAGTTAGAATTTTTTGATTTTTGACTGAAGAGATTGGGTGATAAAGAAGTTATGAGTAGGAGTAACAGAAAGTTTTTCATTGGGCTCTAATTTTTTGGTTCAGAGAATGTGCCGCTAAAGATAAGGCTAAAAAATTTCTTCCACTATTATTCGATACAGTGTAACAGGGCAGACGCATCTAAATTTGTAATAGTGCTTTTCAAAGCCTAGCAAAGGGTTTCCAACCTTTAGAAGGTTGGAAACCCTAAATGTAAAACCTTGATTTTGTAAGGAATTACCAAGAAAAAATTTAGATACGTCTGCCCTGCGTGCTCGTGTATCCTTGGGATGAAATCTCTGTTTATGGGTTTTCACTTTGTATCGTTATCCCTTTTATACTTGAGATGCTCGCCCTTCACTATATCACGCCCACGGAGAAAAAATTCTGGAGCCATGCGGCTTTGCTCTTTACTATGCTCTATGCAGTTTTTGTTACAGCCAATTATGTTGTTCAATTAGCAACGGTAATCCCGATGACACTTAACGGCACTGCTGACGAGATTCAAATTCTAAGACAAACTCCCCATTCACTCTTCTGGGATTTTGATGCTCTCGGTTATATATTCATGGGAATGGCCACTTTAATTGCTATACCCATATTTGAAAACCAAGGATTCCAAAAGTGGGTTCGCTATTCGTTGATTGCACATAGTATTGTTACTCCTTTCATTGGATTTGTGTATTTCTACCCCAATTTTTCAAACGAGTTACTTTTAATTGGAGTACCGTGGGGAATTACCGCTCCTGTGTTCATGTTGTTTCTTGCCCTCATGTTCAAGAAACTATCTGAAGTTAGAAATTAGAGTACAGATTCTCATAATAGGTGAAATGATTGTATTGTGAGGTGATAATGACTTTGCGGTATTGCGTGTTGGCTCGTGAGTGAGTACACGTGAGTACACGAGCCAAGGCGAGGTTGATAAATTGATTTATTGATATCAGTCTGCTTCTTTAAGCGTAAGAGAAGCAAGTGCCCATAAAAGAAAAATGTATCCAATAAGAATCGCAAAATCCAAATAGGTATTATGCAAAGAGTATTCTGGTTTGATGATTTCATGAATAATATTAACTGCGTAATGTAAAGGAAGGCTTTTGCCGATGAATGCAGCCCAACTGGGAAGAGTATTTGTTTCGATAATTAATCCTGTCAAAAAAACTGATGGAAGAATGACTAACGGAATAAAGGGGAAAACATGTCCTTCATTTTGAGCAAATGTGGATATAAAAATTCCAAGCATCACAGATACAACGGCAAGCAGCCAAATAACAATGAACAAAAGGAAAATGGTCTGTCCATTGTAATTTAAATTGAAAAGCCAAAGTGATTCAAAAAGTACCGCTGCCGCTTGTATGGTTGCAAGACCTAAGTATCCAAGGGTGTATCCTCCAATAATTGAAGTTCTTCGGTATCCGCTTATGAGCATTCGCTCTAATGTTCCTCTCGTTCTTTCCTGTACAAGAAGGATAGCACATAATAGAAAACTTAAAAAATGTACAATCAAAGCACCGATTGGAATGGTAAAATTTGTTATTGGAACATTTGGGGGGAAAGCATTAAATAGAAGTTTTAGAAAATAGATGATGATGAGTGGAGCAATAATAGAAAGCACAAGATATTTTTTATCGCCTTGCAATTGTTTTAATATCCGGTTAGCTATAATAAATGCATTCATTGCTTTGGTTCTGAATTTTCTTTTTTGCCGATAATATCAAGAATAATATTCTCAATATTGTCAGGATATAAAGAGATGGATGCTATATTTTGATTTAACCCCAATTTCTGTAATTCTTTCGCAAGACTTTCAGGAGTTGAATCTATAATGCTTTCTTTTGTTTCTCCGCTTTTAGAAAATCTCACTATAGTTTTGCCTCTTTCCAATATTTTCTGTGGTGTGTCAAGGGCAATAATTTCTCCGTTTCCGAGGATAGTAACTTTATCGCACAATAAGGCTTCATCCATCAGGTGAGTACTGATGAATAAAGTAATTCCTGTTTTAGCAAGCTGACGAAACAAGTTCCATGACTGGATTTTTAAATGCGGGTCGATAGCAGCGGTAGGCTCATCCAGAAAAACAATTTTAGGTTGATGAATAAGTGCACAACAGAGTGAAACTCTTTTTTTCATTCCTCCGGAAAAAGTACGCACAAGGTCATTTGCACGGTTTGTCAGTTCGGCAAAAGCTAAAATGTCATCTACCTTTTTTTCTAAATCAGGAACATTTTGTGCAGCTCCAAAAAATTGGATATTCCTTTTTGCAGAAAGGTCATCATACAATGCTGGTGCCTGCGGCATGTAACCGATTTGTTTCCGTAGTTTCCATTTGTCCTTCAATGGATCTAATCCCAAAATTTTTACTTGCCCTTTGGTTGGCTTTAAAGTCCCGACAAGTGTTTTTATAAGCGTGGTCTTTCCTGCACCATTGGGGCCAACCAATCCGTAAATAGCCCCTTCAGGAACATTGAGTATAATATTTTCTAATGCTCGGAATTTACCGTAGTCTTTGGATAGGTTTTTAATTTCTACAGCATTTGTCATTTCTAGTTTTTCTTAAATTGATACTTAGAATCCGTAGTGACGCATAGCATGTCGGATGGTTCGTAAATATACGGAACTCCCTTAAAGAAATTTATTCATACCAATTCGAGGATGCATCCCAAATTGTCGCTACGGTAGCAGGAAGCCCCTCTGGGGCTTGGCCAAACAAGCGCATCATAATTTTCTATAAACAGGCTATCCCGATGGGATTAACTTGGCCCCAGAGGGGCTACCTGATTATAGAAATTGAATAAGATGAGAGAGCGTAGCTCCGTAGGAGCTTCCGAAGCGCGAACAATTTGGAATGCATCCCAAATTCAATGTAGCGGTATTGACTGCTTCCGTCAGAGTCCCCGAAACGGGAGACTATGCTGAGAATAGGGCTCTCTCGTTCTATTCAATAGTGGTTGGAAGCGGCACACGCTGCAAGCGAGCGCCAACGATGAATGATGGGTGCGGCTTTTCAGTTAATTAATTTTTAAAGGCGGCCCAACTACTTGCATGTCGTTATCTGCAAAAATCTTTGCTATTTCCAGCTGAGTTGGTTCATGGTCTAAGGCAGCCATCGTAACAAAGAAATTTTCCAATTTACCTGCGGGCTGCATGGTTACAGTCATTTTTCCTTTTTCTGATACTTGTGTCCAAGCGTGAGCAACTTTTCTTGGCAAGAATATACTTTCACCAGTTGTCAAATCATATTTGTCGTCACCTACTTGAAATTTATAGGCTCCTTCAATAACATAGAATATTTCGTCTTGCTCATGGTGAATATGTAAGGGTGTTCCCTTGCCTTGTGAAAGAGAAGTCTGCTCAAAAATGGCTAATTCACCGTCCGTATCACTTCCTGAAATTTTTACATCAAGAACATTTGAGTTTACTCCTTTCAACTTAATATGTCCGTGAATTCTCCCTTCCCCAGCAGAAATTTTAAATCCTTTTTTTTGCCCCGCAGACTTTTTTGTCGCTTGTGAAAATGTGACAAACGGTGCTGTTACTAAAGTCAAAAGAGATGTAATAAATTTGTTTCGTTTCATATCTTTTATAATTTAAAATTTGTGATGAAGTTTTTTGCGTATATGTTTTTACGTATTTGCCGATGCCTCGAAAATTAGTTTGTGTTTGCATTCCTATTGAGTAATCTCTTCAATGCCCCTGTAGACCATAGTGCCCATAAAACTAATACGGGCTGAAAAAATAATCTGATGAGCCGCTTTTGGTCTGTATCTAATCCAAAAGCACTGACACCATTGGTGTATTGCGATAGGTTGCCAGGAAAAATAAGTATGTAAAAAATGGCTAAAGCAATGCCTACTTTGTATTTCTGCTTTACTAAAAAGATCATGGCAAGCCCGAGGGTTATCTCTACAATGCCAGATGAAAGTACCACAAAGTCCATAAAAGCAGGGTCGGTAGGCAACCATCTTGGCACTTGTGCTTGGAATTCACTTCTTTGAAAGGTGAGATGCCCCACACCTGCTAAAACCATGAAAGCGCCAAGCACGATTCTCATTATGTTTTGAATTGTTGTTGTTTTCATTTTGTATCTTTTAAAATTGAGCTGTATTGGGTGTAGATGAATGCTTTCATGTAAGCGTTATTTGTTTTTTCTTGGATGCTACGCAATAGTTCTAATTTTAATAATGGTTGGTGCGGCATGCGCGCGCCAACGAGGGAAAGCCTTTCAGAATTGTCTGTAATCACAAAGTTCCTCAATCGACAATTTTTGTTTATTAAACAATTCGTAAAATTCTTTAAAGGTTATTCTTAGTCTTATATTACCGAATTTATCGTATGGGTGAGCTTCAGTTTTTTGATTTCTTTTTTCGTTAATTTCTGTCCAATGCTTATTGCAAAGAGGTAATTTATTATCAATGATATTTGCATTTAGATTAACTCCATAGTCGGAAGCAGTTTTGGATATTGATAGTCGCCTGCAGATTTTGTTAAATACAAGGTTATTAAAAGTATTTAAGTTTAAAAGCGACTTACTTGGGTCGCTACTTACAGTTTTAATGAAAAATAAAAACGATGTCCTTAGTTCTTCATATTCTGCATCGTCAGACCAAATAGTCCTATTAAAGAATGTTTCTGGACTGCTAATTTTCCATTCATTTTTTAATGTGTGAACGATGATGTCCGATGGCTGTTTATTAAAGATAAATTTAATAAATTGATTTTGTTCATTGCTATGTTTGAATCCAATCAAATTGAATGGGTTATTAAAAAGTAAGTTTAGTCCCTGTAGAGACAACATTCCGTTTGCATTTTCAAGAAGTTTTGATGCAAATATTTTCCTATAGATTTCATCTTTAGAACAAACATATTTGTAATTATTCAGTTCTCTTTGAATAAAATAATTTTCCGAAGAACTATCGGTTAGAATTAACTCTTTTTTGTCGTTGGCAAAAAGCCAACCTATCATATAGTAATTGACCAACCAATGTCTGTGTTTCTCGAATGTATAAGTATTGTATATCTTTTCATCGAAAGGATGTTCTGGAAAATATTTGAAACATAAAGCCACTAAATGATTAAAAAGAATATTTTCATCCGAAAGTATTGAGTCAACAAATTTTAATACGTCCGCGTCTTTGGGGTAATGAGTCTTTAGATAAAATAAGATACCCTCGAAATGTGTTAGGATAAGCTTGTAGTTATTAAGGATAATCTTTTTTATATCATCATCTGAATTCAGCTTATATAGTGAAAAGCCAATAAGAGTTTTGTCTAAGTATTTTTCTGCTGATTTGTTATTGAAACTGTCAAGAAAGCGTTTTTTTAATTGTTTATGAGTTTTAGATTTCAGTTTACCTACTGGCTTGCCAACATTTTCGTCCCTATATTCTTTAGTTATTTCCGAAAATTTACTGTTCTGGATTCTTAATTCAGAGTCTATGTCGGTTATTTTTTTAATTAATATCTTACTTCCTTGAGGTATAAGTCCTAAGTCCCGAGATATTAGGTCAAGTGCAGCGATTAACTTTTGTGAGGTTAATTCATCTTTAGAAAAAAGACGTATATCATCAACATATCTAATGTACTTGAAATCAAGTTTTTTTGAAAGTCTTTTAATCTCACTATCTATGTAAAACAGATATAAGTCTGCAAGAAATGGAGAACTAATAGGTCCTTGAGGTATACCGTGTTTACTTTTGAATGATTTTGTATTGGAATCTGCTGTCCAAGTCTCCAAACACTTTGATAAAAGTTGAAGCAAATCTTTTTCAACACTAAAGGTGTTTTCCAAGAGTTCACATAAAATATTATGGTCGATAGTATCGAAAAAAGAAGCTATATCAAATTCACTTAAATATATATATCCATTTGAAAAGTGGTCTTTGGAGATTTCATTAAATCTCTTCCATTTACGTTTCCAAGATTTATAAAAGAAAGGCTTATCTGTTTCGGGGCACTTAGACGTATTTACAATGTTGCCGAAAATTATTTTATCATAATAAGGCGAAATTATATCATAAGAAGTATCTGCAATAACATTTACAATTGCTTGATAAACCAATAAATCAATGAAAGTGAGCATTGACAACGGTCTAACAAGGTTATCCTTTTTAGGAATGAATATCTTATGGCATTTTTCAGGCTTATATATATCCTGTTGAATATTATTAATTACCGTTGATATATTTTCATCTATGTATAATCCGAACAGTTTTAAATCCTCATAGTAAATAGTTTTATATAGATTTTTAGACGCTGTTTTTAGACGCAGGAATGCAAGTTGGAAATTTTCATTGGTTAAAAACGTTTCGTATTGCGTCATAATATCTGTCTTGTTATACCGTCCTTTAAAATTAACTACAACTCATAAATATACTCAACTTCTTTAGAGAAACTCGCACATATCAATTCGATGTAATGACTTTCTTATAAAACTATTAGGTGCAGCGCACCAAAAATATTTGTAGCAGAAATGATTGGAACGGAATGGTAAAGGTGTAGCGCACCGTGATATTGATGTTTCGGTGCGCTGCACCTTTGCGTACACCGTAATTATGTTCTACAAATGTTTGGCGGCTCTGCCACTTTTTAGTTAAGCTGTCAATTCAATGTAGCTGGCTTTGCACAATTGTTTAGATAATCAAACTTGCTTATGTAAAGATGAACTTCGTGCTGGCATCGGCCAGGGATAGGAGCGGCACCCCGCAGCAGCTGGGCATGTGCGTGGTGCGAGGAGTATAGCGGATAGCCCGACCCGAGCTTGTGTGCCGAAGTGATAACGGAGGTACACAAGCTCGGGTGGCCGCACAACTACGCCAAGGCTTCGTTGTGCAAGCCCACTAAAAAATCAAACCTTCACCACCACAAAATAACACGCGACTAAAAATGCCATGATGCTTGTGAAAATAAAAAGTGTGGCATCGCCCAATGAATACCAGATGACTCCGGCTGCGGTGCTGGCGATGAGTGTGCAGATGCTTTGCAGGGCGGTGTAGGTGCCGATGGCGGTGGCGGTGTCTTTCTTGTCGCTGATGTTGGTGAGCCACGCTTTGGTGGTGCCTTCGGTGAAGGCTGCATAGGCACCATACAGTAGAAAGAGAAAACCTATCCACAGCACGCTGCCATGGATAGACATGCCGAGGTAGACGCTCGCGAAAATAAAAAGTCCAACGACCAAGGTATTGCGCAAGCCCCAGCGGTCGGCCAACATGCCCGCAGGGTAAGCGAAGGCGGCATAGACGAGGTTGTAAAAAATGTACACGCCAATTACTTGCAAGTCGGTGAGGCCTGCTTCTTTTGCTTTTAATAAAAGAAAAATATCGGAGCTGTTGATGAGTGTGAACACGAGCAGGCCTCCTGCAATTTTTCGGTATGATGCGGGCGCATCTTTCCAATAACGGAGGAAGGAGAAGAAGGGAACGGTTTTTTGTTTTTTTTTCAAGTATCGTCTCCTGCAAGGGACGATACGCATGTACATCGTCCTCTACGAGAGACGATGATTGACCAAATGTTGGTTCTTTTAACACGAGTGTGAGCAAGGCCGAGGCAATGCCGGGCATGAAGGCAACTAAGAATAATGTTTTGTATTCGCCAGGATAAAAATAAAGGAACAACAACGCAATGGATGGGCCGATGAATGCACCTGCTGTATCGAGCGCGCGGTGGAAGCCGAACACGCGCGCTTTGGTTTCGGGTGTGGCCTCTGCAGATAAGATGGCATCGCGCGCGGCTGTGCGGATGCCTTTGCCGAGACGGTCGAGTGTGCGTGCAAAAAATATCCAGAGTGGATAGATGGTGACGGCCATCAGTGGTTTTGAAATGGCGCTGAGGGTGTAACCCAGTTGCACAAAGGGCAAGCGCCTTCTTCGCTCGTCAGAGAGTTTTCCGAAGTAGCCTTTGCTCAAGCCTGCGGTGGCCTCGGCCATGCCTTCGAGCAAGCCGATGAGTATGACGGAGAAGCCGAGGCTTTTTAAAAACACGGGCATGATGGGGTAGAGCATTTCGCTGGCGATGTCGGTGAACATGCTCACGAGGGAGAGTGTCCAGACGGTGCGGCTGATGAGGGGGGTGGGTTTCAAGAGTGAAAGATAGTGAATAGAGGCAGCTAAAAATAGATGGTGGGTGAATCCCCAATTGTCGCGACAGAAATTTAGGGAGCTCCTACGGAGCTATATCCATTGTGGTTCACTCTTTCTATAAACAGTATGCCCCGCTGGGGCAGCCAGTCCCATTGGGGCTACCTGTTTATAGTATATCACCTCTACACTCAAGTAGCTCCAGCAGAGCTACCTTTTGCAAGTGATATTTGATGGGTGTAGGACAGTTTTGCACTAAACGCAAAAGTAAAGTATTATTAAGCCCATGCATTACTAATCGAGGCATGCGTTGCGTGCCAATGAAGTTTTACTTCGATTATGTTTACCTGTGGCACGCTTTACACTCCTCATCATTTAACCACCCCGACCTGTGTCGGGGGTGGCTACTAACAGTGAACCCCGCTGGGGTTCGTCTAAAAATACAAAACTGTCCTACGCCCTAAATGACATAAGTCAGTATATTGTATGAAGAATGTCAAGGATAATAAAACGAGGTGCTGTATTTTTGAATTTAATTGAAGACACATAATTATCTATAAAATATATGCAACTGACTAAACCGCCTATTGACTCTGAAAATTCTTTCAACAAGTTAATTACTGAATACACTTCTGCTGAAGAAGCCTTGCTGATGATTAAGTCTGGCGACCGTGTATTTGTGCATGGTGGCGCGGCAACTCCGCAGCATCTATTGCAAAAATTGGCGGAGCGATCAGATGAGCTCTTCAATGTAGAGATTGTGAGCATCAGTATGCAGGGCGAGGCATTGATTGCGCAAAAGAAGTACAGAGAAAATTTTCGCATCAATTCACTTTTTGTTTCACAAAACATCCGCGAAGCTGTGAATGACGGTCGTGGTGATTATGTGCCGATATTTTTAAGTGAGATACCCATTCTTTTTAGAAGAGGAATTTTGCCCATTGATGTAGCCTTGATTCAAGTCTCTCCACCCGATAAGCACGGCTATTGTTCGTTGGGCACTTCGGTGGATATTGCAGTGGCTGCGTTTAAATCGGCCAAGAAGGTGATTGCGCAAATCAATCCGCGAATGCCGCGCACGTTGGGAGATGGAATTGTAAGCGTGAAAGAATTTGATGCGATGGTTTTTGCCGAGGAAGAATTGCCAGAAATTGTAAATGAAGAAGGCCTAAGTGAAATCACGATGCGGATAGGCGTGCATTGTGCCTCTTTGGTAGAAGATGGGGCTACGATTCAAATGGGCATTGGTTCTATTCCCGATGCGGTATTGGCAAGCTTGACAGGCCACAAAGAATTGGGCGTGCATACAGAAATGTTTTCGGATGGAATTATTCCTTTGATAGAAAGTGGTGTGGTGACGAATCAGCATAAAAAGAAACACCGTGGTAAGTCAGTTACTTCGTTTCTTTTGGGAAGTAGGAAGCTTTATGATTTTGTAGATGACAATCCATCCATTGCAGTGCTGGGTATCGACTATGTGAACGATACGGCTGTTATCCGAACCAATCCCAAAGTAACAGCTATCAACAGTGCCATTGAAGTGGATATCACTGGTCAAGTATGTTCGGATTCCATTGGCACGTATCACTACTCGGGCGTGGGCGGTCAGATGGATTTCATCCGCGGGGCTTCGCTCTCAGAAGGCGGTAAACCAATTATTGCTTTGCCTTCTACAACCAAAAAAGGGATATCACGCATCGCTCCGTTTTTAAAACAAGGTGCGGGTGTAGTTACCACGCGGGCTCATGCTCACTACATCGTGACAGAATATGGGGTGGCTTATTTATATGGTAAAAATATGCGGCAGCGTGCGAAGGCTCTTATTGAAATAGCTCATCCCAATCATCGCGAAGAATTGAACAAGGCAGCGTTTGAACGATTTCATAGTTATCAGTTTGAGTAGTTTTAGATTCCCTTAAACTAAAACTAATAACTGGCGTATGCATCTTATTTAATTCATCGATGGCGTGCCAAAAAAAGATTTACTTCGATTGGATTTTCCTTTGGCACGCTTTATCCTTAACCATCATTCCCATGGGTTAAAACCCGTGGCTATTCATATTGAACCCCGCTGGGGTTCGTCTCAAAAAGCAAAAGTGTCATACGCTACCGCGCTTGCTTAAAAGTAACTGAAACGTTACCTTTAAAAATAGTATGAAACTACAAGTGATTATCGAAAAGGGAAGTGACGTGTTGTATGGCAGGATTGAAGGCAGCAAACTAGTTACTCCAACCACATCCGCAGATACAAAAAAAGAAGTCTTGTCAAACTTGAAAATGTTAATCAAGGACTACCAGAAAAATGAAGGGATAGACGACAACTATTGGAATAAAGTGGATGTGGATACCGTTGAGTTCGAGTTGCTATTCGATCTTCAGTCTTTTTTTGAAGAATTCGATTGGATTACAGCTTCAGCAATAGCGAGGCATGCTGGTATGAATGAGTCGCTCGTTAGGCAATATGCAGCAGGAAAGAAATTTCCGTCTCTTGATCAAGCAAAAAAAATTCAAGCTGTTATTAGAGAACTTTCAAAGCCCTTGCAGAAGTTATCAATACATGCTTAAAGGGCGGCTTTACCGCTACCGTGCTATTTATCAATTACCGATTAATTTGTCAATTGCCCATTTGTCAACTTGCCTACCGGCAGGCAGGTTGTCAATTTAGGGCGGTTACTTCCTCACCACATTCCACCTCACCACTTGCTCCAACTTGGTAGCGTGTATCAATTTTATTTTGGTACTTTCCATTTCAATCAAACCTTCATCGCGAAAATCGGATAGCACTCGGATGACAGACTCTGAAGCCGTGCCAACCATCTTGGCCAAGTCATCGCGCAATAGACTCAATGGCTCACTTCCTTTTTTCAAATGCCACATCTTTAATAAGGCTTCCGCGGTGCGCTGTCGCACAGAATTATAAGCGAGGTGCAGAAGTTGCGCCTCTTTCTCTGAAACTTTTTTGCAAAGCAACGAAATGAAACTCGCAGACACTTCTGGCCGACTGTTGAGCAGTGTAATGAAATCGTGCTTTGGTATCATCACCAATTCTGAATCTTCTAAGGCAACTCCTGTTTCCAATAGTAGGCTGTTGTCGAGCAACGGCTCATAGCCAAAAAAATCATTCTCTTTGTACAGATTGGTAATCAACTCTTTGCCATCGGGGTGCGACTTGTACGTTTTGATGTTGCCCGACTTCACAAAAAATACAAACGAGGGTGTATCGCCTTCTGAAAAAATCTCGGATTTCTTTTTGAACAACTTCACTTTGTTTTCTTTGCAGAGCTCGCTCAGGTTCAATGCCTGCCGCGCATCTTGAATAAATTGATTGAGCCCTTCGGGTGTAGAAGAATAATTGTGCTGTTGCAAAGCACTCTTGCGCAGTCGCGTTTCAATAGCGTTGAGCAAGTCGGTGTCGTCAAATGGTTTTGTCAAATAATCATCGGCACCCAGTGCCATACCTTTGCGCATATCTGTTTTTTCGGCTTTGGCCGTGAGGAAGATAAACGGTATGCGCGCTGTCTCTGGTTTTTTACTTAAGATGTGCAGCACACCGTAGCCATCCAACTCGGGCATCATAATATCGCACACAACTAAGTCGGGCAAAAGTTTTTGTGCCAACTCGGCACCTTCCTTGCCGTTCTTCGCAGTGGTTACTTCATAATCGGCCAGCGTGAGAATCTCTGCGGTGTTCTCGCGCACTTCGGTATTGTCTTCAATCAATAATATTTTTTTCATGTGTTAATATTTATTTTTTTAAGGTCACATGGAATGGCATAGATTATCATTCCGTTGGGTGTGGTGTACATTAACTGCCATTTCATTGTATAATGGGTAAAGTTATAATGAATGAACTTCCTTTTGCTACTTCGCTGGTAAAATGGATATCGCCTTGCAATAAATCCAAATAACGTTTTACAATGTGCAACCCTAAGCCTGTGCCTTGAATGTGAGATGCATTGGTGGCCCTGAAGAAACGGTCGAAAATATGTTTTATTTCCGACTGTGGAATGCCGATGCCCTCATCACGGATTTCCAACGTTATCTTATCATTTGTGTAGGACACATTGAGATAAATCATTTTTCCAGCCTCCGAATATTTAGAAGCATTGGAAATTAAATTGAATAAAATATTGCGCAGCACTCTTGGTTCGGTCTGAAAATTTAATTCAGGTTGTGTAAAATTGATGCGTAAATTTTGATTTTCTTTTAATGTCGGTTTTATCTCTTCTTTTATCTCTTCAAAGAAATGGTTCAACGAAACAGTTTCATTCATTACCTCAATGCGCCCTTCTTCCAACTTGCCCAAGGAAAGAAAATCATTTAAAATTCCCGTGAGGTGATGCACCGATGACTTCACGCGTGCAATGTGCTTATCGGTTTTGCTCATCTCACCACGCTCTTGATATTGTTGAATCAACGAAGTTGAACTTAAAATGGTACTGAGCGGTGTCCTAAACTCATGTGAGGCAATGGAAACAAATTTTGATTTTAATTCATTAAGTTCGCGTTCTCTTTCCAATGCCTTGCGCGTATCTTCTTCGGCTCGCTGCCGCACCACTATTTCTTGTTGCAAATCGTTGTTCACCTTTTCCAGTTTTTCCACCGAAAGATTTAACGCTTCCGTTCGCGATTGTACTTTCTTCTCCAACTCCGCAGCATACTCAATCAGTTGCTCCTCACTCTTTCGCAGTGCATCCTCTGCCGTTTTCCGTTGCGAGATGTCGGTGATGAACGCCATGCTCATCATCCGCTCGTTCAGGTTGGTGAAGCTGAGACTTATCTCCACCGGAAATTCCGTTCCATCCAATCGCATCGCGCGCAGGTCGCGGCCAGCACCCATCCGCCTAGGCGAAGGCTTCTCATTGAATTGCTGACGAAAACTGATATGCCTACCACGATAGCGCTCGGGCAATAATTGTTCAAGAGTATTGCCCACCAACGTATTGGGTTCATAGCCAAACATTTTTTCCGACACCGGATTGGCCAACAATATTTTCCCCGTCTCATCAATCATGATAATGCCCTCAGCAGAAGTCTGGAATATCTCACGAAACGTATCACTCGAAACAAACGAAATCTCCATCGACTCTTTCTTTGACATTGGGTTTGGTTTTAATCACCCGAAGGTACACCATAAAAAACATTTTGCATCAAACACCCATTTTGAGTAAACGATAAAAATCAGCTAAATATAGTTTTGAACCACATAGGCACATAGGCTTTCACATAGTACTTAATTTTTGCTATGTGCTTGCCTGTTCGGTAGGCAGGCGTATTTCTATGTCACTATGTGTCTATGTGGTTCAAAGAGAAGGAAGATGAAGGAATCGCGGCATGACAAAAATCAGTTTCTCATCTGACTATTCTAATCCAATAAGCTTTTGATTGAAGCGTATGTTTGCATAGAAAAGGGAGGTGTTATTAAATGATAGGTTGGCCAATGTCTAAGAAAACTATTTTATGTGCAATTGATTTTTCAGAATCGAGCTTATCTGCGCTGAGGTGGGCATTTAAACTTGCGCAGTTGACGCAAGCGCAAGTGACGATACTATTTTGCTATCGCCTGATTTCCATCGGTGATGAACTGGAATCATCTATCATGAAACGCGACATGGAGGCAAAAGCAGTAAACCAATTTCACGAGATAGAAAAAAAATTAACAGATGTTACGCCCGTGCCCTACGAGTTTGTAACTGAGATTGGCTTTTTTTCTTCCCGCATAGAAATGTTTATCCGTAAAAGCCCTGTAAGTATGCTGGTGATGGGCATTTCGGTGATATCAAACTTCAACGAGTATAAGAATTTAAGTTTTGATCAATTCTTATTGAAAACAAAAATTCCTGTGGTGGTAGTGCCAAAGGAAGCCGATGAATTTGTTTAGTATTTGTAAGCATCGACCATTCATTTAGTTTCCTAGACTGCAATGCGAAACACATTTTTTGGATGTTAAAGGATTGATAAAAATCATCTTTTAGATTGACAATAATCATGGCCAATCTCTACCCATACAAATAGCTTTGATCTGTTTAAGAATCACCCATACAGAAATCATGAAACTGATAAACCTTCCTTCATCAATGTTGATGCTATTATTTGTGTGTGGCAGTAGCTATCAAATTCGAGTAAAGACGTATATAAAATCTTGAAAGAGTTTCCTCCACTAAAAAATTGAAATGACCTGATGAAGAAGTCATGTTCAGATCATTCATCATCACGTTTTTTTCTTTCAATTAAATATACCATTAACTCAACTTCAATATGCTAGGTACACTCTCAAAAACACAAATCGATCATGTGCTTGATAGCCAAGTAATCGGCCGCCTGGGTTGCTATGCCGATGGAAAAATATATATAGTGCCTGTTACATACGCCTACGATGGCAAATACATTTATGCCCATTCTAAAGATGGCATGAAAATAAAAGTGATGCGTAAGAACCCCAAGGTTTGTTTTGAGGTAGATGCGATGGACAATATGACCAATTGGAGATGTGTTATTTTGTGGGGTGAATATGAAGAACTAAAAGATGCTACTTCACACGAAAGTGGAATGAAGATTTTAACGGATAGATTGATGCCCTTGGTTGCTAGCGAAACACTTTATTCAAACGAACATCACTCTATGCGGCCACAGATGGTGGAAAAGCAACAAAAGACAATCGTCTATCGAATTAAAATAACCGAGAGCACGGGCAGATATGAGAAGCAGTAGGGGGATTAGGTATGTAGTAACGAGGCAATCTGTAAGCGGTAAAAGGTAATTGAGGACTATTGCCCAATAAGACTTAGGCATACGTTAATTCGCTACAATACGAGGCTTTAAAAAGTATGCTTATTAATCACATTTTTCAATTGCTCGGTAGTGGCTACTCCAGATTGCCGCCACATTTCTTTGCTATTTTTAAAAAGTATCAGGGTAGGCACGCTTTGTACTTGGTAGGATGAAGCTACCTTCGGATTTTTATCAATATCAATTTTTATAATGCTTGCCTTGTCGCCAATGGTATTTTTTAACTCGGCAAGAATAGGTGTCATCATTTTGCAGGGGCCACACCATTCTGCAGAGAAATCTATCAATGTTGGCTTGTTACTTTGAATCAATTCTGCGAAGGTGGCTTTCATAACTTCATGCAATATAAAAAAGTCTAGCCTTAATTCTTAGTGGTCATTTTCCTTCGCAGCGTACTTAATCCAAGGGGAATATACAACGGACAAACACTAACTAAGCTTGTTAGAACAAACATCAGCGCCACGATGATCAACACGATGCCGAGCGTTCCGGTTACCATACCTGTAAAATATAGCGCAATAAAAACAGCCGCGATAATCACCCTGATAATCCGATCGGCTGAACCCATATTTTTCTTCATAGTGCTGCTTTTTTTGTTTTCATCATTTAACACCTCATTAGCTTTTGAGTGATCAGTTCCCTCAGCAATGTTTTGTAGGCGGCTATAGGTTGCCTTCTGTTAGTAATGGCTATTTCTAGTTCTCCTATTTCATTGCATTGTGCATCAAAGATGGGTGGCAAGAATTTTATAAAAGATGAGATTGCTTACCTGATACCATGAGATTAGTCATTTGTTTTGCCTGCCTGCCAAAAGATTTTTTTTGCTTATAGTGAGGCAAGAGATGAAAGAGTTTACGACTGGCCAATATTTACAATCGCTTTCCCAATTACTTTTCTATTCAGCAAATCTTCTAATGCTTGCGGAGCTTCGCTCAATGAATATATTTTATGAATATGTTGTTTAATCTTTCCTGATTTTATCATGGTTACTAATTCTGAAAAATTTTGTTGACTTTGTTGAGGTTCACGCTCGGCAAAACTGCCCCAGAACACACCCATGATAGAACAACCCCTCAGTAATGGTAAGTTGGCGGGAAACTGAGGGATTTCACCAGTTGCAAATCCAACTACCAAATATCTTCCCTTCCACGCCATGGAGCGCAAGGCTTGTTCTGACAACTTTCCACCGATGGCATCATAAACAACATCCACCCATTTGTCATTTGTGATTTCTTTTAGTCGTACGCGCAAATCTTCTTCTGTATAGTTGATAAGGTGATTGGCGCCCTTTTCACCACAGGCCTCTAATTTTTCTTTAGATGAGGCTGCGGCTATGACTGTCGCGCCCATTACTTTGCCAAGTTCAACGGCTGCCAATCCCACTCCACCCGCTGCGCCTAAAACCAAAAGTGTTTCTCCGGGTTGAAGTTGCGCACGATCTTTCAGGGCATGATAGGATGTGCCATAGGTGTAAAGTGTACAAGCTCCATTGATAAAATCCAATTCAGAAGGCATGGGAAACACGCGGTTTGCTTTCGCGATTACTTGCTCTGCAAAGCCACCCCAACCGCAGAGCGCCACCACGCGATCGCCCATCTTCAAGCGAGTTACTTTTTCTCCAACTGCTTCAATAATGCCTGACACTTCTCCACCAGGCGAAAAAGGCAAATTGGGTTTGAACTGATATTTATTTTGGATAATGAGTAAATCGGGGAAGTTGACACCACATGCTGCCACTTTAATCAAGACTTCATCGGGTTGTGGTGCTTGGGATTGAATTTCCTCAAGCACCAATGTATTGGGCAGACCGAACTCTTTACAGATTATTGCTTTGATCATTGATTAACTTATTTTTCGCCTTCTATCAATTAGAAACCTTGAAACTTTAAACACAACCCACGCACATCCCATTCCAATTATTCCACCTACTAATAGGTCTGTAGGGTAATGCACACCCAAATAAATTCTAGTGTAAGTCATCAAGACTGCCCAAAGAAAAATCAACCCAATCCATTTGTAGTATGGTTTAAGTGTTAGCCACACAAATAGCGAAACGCCAAATGTATTAGCCGCGTGACTTGACGCAAATCCGTATTGCCCACCTTTATATCCATTCACCACGTGAATCAGCCCTTCTAAGCTTGGCTCATGTGATGGACGAAGTCTTGCAAAAAATGGTTTCATAAAGCCAGTGGTGATCTGATCGCACAACACAATTGTAATTGCTGCGCCCAACAGCAGCCACCATGTTTCTTTTTTGAATTTTGTAACTAATAAAAAGATTAAGAACATGTAAAGCGGAAGCCAAGCATACGTCTCCGTTAAGAAATACATAATGGTATCCATGAATGGGGTATGCAGACCATTAAGAAATAAAAGAAGTCGCCTATCTAAATCCAAGAGTTGTTGCATGCTTTATTGATTAAATAGCTAGTAAGAAACAAAGTTGCTAAGGACTATCTTTGCGTCTTGACAGAAAAAATTATATAGTAGTTAATTCAATGTTATTGTATTTCCATTCAAATATCTTACTTTTTAGCTGGTTTTAATCTTTTAAGTCTATGGAACGGTTTGATCTGGTAGTAATTGGCGCAGGCCCTTCTGGTTATGCAGCGGCCATGCGTGCGTTGGATTTTAAAAAGAAAGTCCTCTTGGTAGAAAAAAATAGAGTAGGAGGTGCAGGAGTTACCAACGGTGCACTTTCTTCCAAAACCTGGTGGGAGCTTTCGCGCGAGGCATCGGCTTTCCGCAAAAACTTGAAACGCTATAACATTCAAGCACCCTCCATCAGTTATTCCGAAATCCAATTAGAGGTGCAAAAGGCAGTGCAAGAGCGCAAGGGGATGTTGGAAGAACACATGGATGCGTTGAAAAATTCTCCTTACGCTAATCTGCTTCAATTCAAAACAGGCGAAGCCAAGTTACTGAGCCAACATGAAATTGAAATCACCCATGGTGCGCAAAAAGAAATCGTCCATGCCGAATACGTCATTCTCGCCACGGGTAGCAGGCCTCGTTACCTGCAAGAACTACCTATTGATGAAAAGATTGTAATGACCAGCGAAGGCATCGAAAGCATGACCGACTTCCCTGAAAGCATGGTGATAGTGGGAGCGGGGGTTATCGGCTGTGAGTATGCTACTATTTTCAGTGGCTTTGGAAAAACAAAAGTCAATTTGATTGATAAAGGAGATCGAATTCTTCCCTTTGAAGATAAGGATGTGGTCAACATTATTGAGCGCAATATGGAGAACAATGGTGTGCTTATTCATCGCAGTTCTCGATTGATAAAAATGCATATCTTAAATGGCAGAGTAGAATATGAATTAGAATACACCGATGGCAGCCGCGAAACATTCAATGTAGAAAAAGCATTGGTCTCCGTTGGGCGCGTGGCCAACCTCGAAGATTTGTGGGACGATAAAGTGGGCATCGACATCACCAAGCGAGGTATTCATAACAACGATACGCAAACCAACATCTCAAATGTGTATGCAGTCGGTGATCTAACAGCAGATATTTCATTGGTGAATGTGGGCGAACTAGAAGGCCGCTATGCAGTAGAAAAGATTTTTGGCAACCCCGATAGAAAATTAATTTACGAAAACATCAGCACCATCATGTTCCTTAGCCCCGAGGTAGCTGGTGTTGGCTTGAATGAAACCCATGCACAAGAAAAGGGAATAGATTACAAAGTGGTCACTCTTGAGTACAGTACTATTCCAAGAGCCATAGCCAAGCGTAACACACAAGGCTTTATAAAACTGTTAGTGACCAATGATGATCACATGAAAATACTGGGCATGAAGGTAGTAGGCAATCACGCCAGCAGTGCTATTCAAGCGGTAGCGGTTTTAATATCTATGGATAAGGGAATTGAGGAGTTGGCGGAGTGCGTTCATCCACATCCAAGTATTACCGAGGGCATTCAAGAATGTGTGCGCATGCTCATGGGCAAATCACTTTTCAA
Source organism: Cyclobacteriaceae bacterium (assembly GCA_043777495.1). GTDB lineage: Bacteria > Bacteroidota > Bacteroidia > Cytophagales > Cyclobacteriaceae > ELB16-189. The sequence continues at coordinate 21,914 of JAYWHU010000021.1, forward strand.
GCCCACTGCTTTGCGTGGAAAGATTTCATGCCGCACCTGCATTAAAGGAGAGTATCAAGATATTGTTTTTTAAAATGATTAGATAATTGTTTTTTTAGCTTTAGTTATTTTTAGTAAGCGCATTTCCGTGCATCTATAAAATAATTACAAAATCTTTTTGCCTGACTGTAATAACTGATTAGGCCTATCAAAAAATCTTGTCAATCCCCACAAACTTATCAAAGATGATCAGGATAGAAAGTATTCCTAATAGAATTGGGCAGACCCATGAAATAGAAAAGCTCACATATTTTCTCAAATAGGAATTCATATAGCCAGGGTTTCCATGAGAAAGTTCTTCATCCATGTTGGCTATCTTCCACCGCGTGCGAATGAATATACACAACATACAACCTCCTACTGTTAAACTGATATCACACATATCAGAAACGAAAGTCAGGAAGTCACGATCCTTATAAAAGGAAAGGTGAGTGAAAAATTCAATCTTCCCTTGGCTAACAAGACTGGGTAATCCAAAAATAAAAATCAGAGTAGCTACACCCCACACGACAGGTTTCCTTGGCAATTTCTTTTGGTCTACTAAATAAGCAACGGGTACCTCTAAAAGTGAAATGGTTGATGTAAGCGCGGCAAAGCACAATAGCAAAAAGAAAGATCCACCAACCACGCGCCCCATTATAGGGCCCATGTTGTGGAATACTTTTGCCAACACAACAAACACCAAACTCGGCCCTTGCACATCAAACGCATTCACTGCGGCCACCATGGGGAAAACCATCAAGCCCGCAAGAAAAGCCACCGAAGTATCTGCAATGGAAATAATGGCTGCAGACGAAACAATGTTTTGTTTTTTATCAACGTACGAACCGTAGGTCATTAACGTACCCATGCCCAATGAAAGCGAGAAAAAAGCTTGTCGCAATCCATCAAACAGAGTTTGTGTATTGATCTTAGATAAATCAGGCACCAAATAAAACTTTACACCTTCAATCGCATTAGGCAACGTTAAGCTATAAATGATCAACCCGATCAAAATCAAATACAATGCAGGCATCATTATTTTGTTTGCTGCTTCAATCCCTTTTTGAATGCCTTGTGAAACCACCAATGCTGTTAACACCATAAAACCTATCGAGAACATTGTGATGGTTCCCACATTATTGATGTAGTTTCCAAAGAATGCCCCGAAGTCTTGTTCGTCCAATAGACTGCCAAATGATATTTCCAAAAAGTATCCGAAAGCCCAGCCAGCCACAACATTATAAAAAGAGAGAATAAAAATTCCTGCAATGATGCCAAACAATCCAACGTAGCCCCATTTGCCTCCTCCCAGTTTTTGATATGAGCCATACGCATCGCTTTGTGCCTTTCGGCCGATGGCGATCTCTCCGATCATTACAGGGAAGCAAAGAGTGAAAATACAAATGAGGTAAATGACCAAGAAGGCCGCGCCACCGTTTTGCCCTGCCAAATAGGGGAAGCGCCAGATGTTGCCAAGCCCAACGGCAGAACCAGCCGCAGCTAATATGAAACCGATTCTACTTGAAAAGCTACCTCTATTTGCCATTTCGTTTTTATTTTGTTGCGGCAAATTAGATGTTAAACCGATACCATCAAAAAACCATTGTATTTAGCTGCGAATTGATTGATATTTACATGTTGGTTGGGTTATAAAAGTTGACAATTGACAAAAGGCAATTGACAAAATAAATCTCGGCCATTGTCAATTGAAGATTTGTCAACTATCAACTAATTTAAGGGAAGGCGAATATATGGAAGAGACAAAGAAACTGACTACCCAGGAGAAAGCATTGAGGATCAACCTCAGCAACTCCATCTACGGATCATTTGCAGAGATTGGGGCAGGGCAGGAGGTAGCCGCTAATTTTTTTAAGGTGGGTGGCGCATCTGGCACCATTGCTAAAACCATGTCAGCCTATGACATGAAATTTTCAGATGCCATCTACGGAGTGGGCGATAGATATGTGTGTGAAGATCGTCTCATGCGGATGCTAGCGCACGAATATCCATTGTTGCCCGAGCGGCTGCCACATCGCATCGAGCAAACTCGTTTTTTCGCTTTCGCAGATACCGTGGAAGTTTTGAATTTCGATCGCACCAACCAAGGCCACGGTTGGATAGGCCTTCGCTTCCAACTAACACCTCAGGGGGCTTACAATGATTGCATCATCCACGTAAAGATGCATGACAACGATCCGTTGCAGCAGCAAGTATCATTGGGGATCGTGGGTGTCAACCTGCTCTATGCGTGTATGTTTTTGAAAGACACGGAAGAAATTATTTTGTCATTGATTGATGGATTGACCACACGGAGGATAGAAGTTGACATGTTCCGTATAGCTGGCCCCGACTTCAAGCATGTGGACAATAGACTGATGGCCTTGAAGCTGGTGAAGAACGGACTGACCAAAGCTGCAATGTTTGGCCCCGAAGGCCAAGTCATGCAGCCATCCGAATATTTGTACAAGAAAAATGTGATTGTCTTGCGAGGCCGCTTCCGCCCTGTAACTCATGTAAATGTGGATATGCTCTTGACATCGCGCAGGCATTTCAGAAACGAGTCTGATGTAGATAGAACTAAAATAGTTACGCTCACGGAGCTTACGCTGAATGACCTGAGTATGGATGGCACCATTGACGAAAAAGATTTCCTTCATCGGGCTGATATTATTTGTTCGCTCGGGCAGAACGTGCTCGTCTCCAATTATTTTGAATATTATAAACTGGTCGATTACTTATCCAAGATCACCAAAGGCAAAAAGACCGCTATGGTTATGGGCATCTATGCCTTACAAAAAGTATTTGACGAAAAAACGTACGAGAATATCCGAGGCGGAATATTGGAGTGCTTTGCTTCCTTATTTGGCACAAACATTAAATTATACATTTATCCTGCGCTGCGAAAAGATGGTTCGCTCTTTACGTTGAAAGATTTTGAAGCCGATCTTCCCGCCAATTTAAAGAACCTCTTCCGCTATTTGATGGACAACAACAAATTAGAAGACATACACGATGCCAACGTGGCCAACCTCAACATCATATCCGATAATGTATTGGCCATGATTCGCAAAGGAGAAGCGGGCTGGGAAAAATTTGTTCCACACAAAGTGGAGGAGGCGATAAAAGAATATGGGTTGTTTGATTATCCGCAATCTCAAAAATTAGAGACCAGTAAGGCGATTTAACATCACAGATTTCCCTGCTCCTTCATCCTCTTAAAATAAGATTTCGCCTCCGCTAAAACTTTTGGTGCTAAGATAAATCCTGATACCATTGTCGGTATTGCCATTAATGCATACGCTACATCAATGATATTCATAATGTCTGTCATCGAGGCTACCGCTCCGAAGATAATTGTCGATAGATAAAAGTAATCGTAATAACGCCCCGCTTTTACGCCAATCAAAAAGGAAAGTGCTTTGTTTCCATAATAAGAATAAGAGAACAATGAAGTGATGGCGAAGAAAAACGCACAAATCAGCAACAAATATTTGCCAACTCCAGGCAATGAAGTTTGAAATGCTGTAGCGGTAAGTGTCACACCACTTGCACCGGAAGTCTGCCATACACCTGTTACTAAAATAGCGAGTGCGGTCAGAGTACAAACGAGCAGTGTATCAATAGCAGGGCTCAACATAGAAACCAATCCTTCGCGTATGGGCTCCGTACTTTGTGATGCACCCAAAGCCATCGGTGCCGTGCCGATGCCTGCCTCGTTAGAAAAGGAAGCTCGCCTGACACCCGCAACGATCAATCCGCCAACGGCACCACCTAGTAATGGATTACCATGGAAATGATTAGCGGCAAATGCATCTGTAACTATCAACATAAAATAATGTGGCACATCAGAGATGTTGATTACAAGAATAGCTAATACTGAAAAGAAATAAATCACGATCATCAGCGGCACCATCTTGCCGGCCCAACTGCCAATACGTTGAATGCCACCTATAATGACAATGCCTGAGATGATCATTAATATAAAACCAATGACGAATTTTAATGTGTTCACTTCAAATCCCAGAAAAGAAAAAGTCATTGTCTTCATCTCTTCAGAAGGAACTCCAATATCGATGATAGCCTGTGTCAATTGATTGGCTTGAAAGATGGGCAAGCAACCAACCATGGCGCAAAGACAAAACAAAACCGCCAATGGATAAAAGGGTTTGCCCAATGCTTCTCTAATTACATACATGGGGCCACCTTGAATAACCCCTTCTGAATCTTTACCTCTATACATCACCGATAACGTGCTGGTAAAGAAGTTGGTGGACATACCCACGAAAGCAGTTACCCACATCCAAAACAATGCACCTGGCCCGCCAATACTGATGGCCGCAGCCACGCCTGCAATATTGCCCATGCCCACCGTAGAGGCAAGCGCGGTTGATAATGCCTCATAAGGACTGATCTGCCCAGGATCGTTCGGGTTGTGGAATTTTCCCTTTAAGATGGCAATAGAATGAAAAAAATGTTTGTAGTGGATAAAACCTGAATAGAAGAAAAAGAAAAGGCCGCCAAGTATCAACAGAAACAAAATGGGTGTCCAAACACCAGTGGCAAGGTCGCTGATAAATTCACTCACACGTTTAGGGTTTAAAAATATTCGAGCTAAAAGTAGGCAAAATAGTTTATAGTGTTGACAAAGAGGTGGTTGATACTGGTCACTAGAAAAAACAGCAGAATAAAAAATGATTCCTCCGAAACCAAAAAGCGCATATTCAAGTTATATTTGTATGATGGAACAATTGATTCAAGTGAATGGAATTAATATTCGTGCTATAGAGGCAAAGGACAGCAATGGTCGTAAAGGTTATTTTATTGCCAAAACGGATATGCCCAAAAGTAAAAGCACAAAAGCATTGGTTGTTTCCAAACTCGCAAAAAAGATAAATACCTCTCCCAAAAAGAATTCTTCTATTGATGTTGTGCGCCCTGAGATAATTGAGTTGGTGAAAAAGATGGAAGCCTATAAGGACGGAAAACAAAATGTGCGTTCCTTTGATGAATTCATCCAAACCGTTTAGTGTTTATCAACTGGCCCCTTTTGAAAAGGAAGCCGCTAAGATCATTTCCTCCTATCCAGCATTTAAACAAGATTTAATCCGCCTTAAAGAATCATTGAGTGCCAACCCAGAGCAGGGAAAGCATTTGGGATCGGGCGTGTACAAGGTTCGTCTTGAGATAACTGGCAAGCCGGCTGGGAAGAGCTATGGTGCCCGCGTTATCTATGTCATTTTTTCGGTGACCTCTGAAGTTCTATTGTTAAAGGTGTATGACAAAAGCGAAACGAAGGATTTATCCAGATCAGAGGAAAAATTAATAAGAAAAATGGCAGGAGATATCCGAAAGCAAAAATCAGAGGCGTTGAAAAAGCATGCCACCTCAACAAAAAAGAAGCGAAGATAAATCCCATCACTTTTTATCCATTAGTTTATAGTGTTGACAAAGAGGCTGTTGATGTTTAAAGTTCAAGATTCAACGTTTAGAGAACTTGAATTGCTGACGAGGCTTGAAGCTTGAGACATGTGGCTTGAAGCTATTTATTAACAAATCCACATTGTATATTGTAGATAAGTTGTGGAGGGTAGCTAGATACGAAGGCGTACGTTTGTCAACTTAAAAAAAAGCAACTCAATACCAACAACCACGAAGTATGGAGCAGCGGTCAACGCCAGTGAGGTTAAGTTCTGCCCTAAGCGGGATGGGCAACAAGTCTAAGCTACTAGCCAGGGATATCTCTGACAGTTTAGGCAAGTTGCCACCTCAGGCGATTGATTTAGAGGAAGCCATCTTAGGTGCCCTCATGCTAGAAAAGAATGCGTTGACAGCCGTTGTGGAGTTTCTTCGACCCGATCACTTTTATAAGGAGCAGCATAAGGAGATTTATAATTCCATCTTAGATTTATTCAAAGCCTCAGAGCCAGTAGATATGCGCACCGTGGTGGCGCAACTTCGCAAGAATGCCAAATTGGAATTGGTAGGCGGAGCTTTTTACATCGCAGAGCTTACTTCCAAAGTTAGCTCGGCCGCCAACATCGAATACCATGCTCGTATCATCATAGAGATGGCCATCAAGCGCGATTTGATCCAGATCGCTTCGCAAATGCAGCAGGATGCGTACGAAGATACCACCGATGTTTTCGAACTTTTGGATAAAACAGAGCAATCTATTTTTCAGATATCCGACTCAAACCTGCGCAAGAACTACGACAACATGAAGTCGTTAATGTACCGCGCCATTCAAGAACTACAAGAAAAGAAAAATCACAAAGATGGATTAACAGGAGTGCCAAGCGGATTCTCTCGACTGGATCGTGTTACCTCGGGTTGGCAGAAATCGGATTTGGTGATTATTGCAGCCAGGCCGGGTATGGGAAAGTGCCTTGGTAAAGGAACAAATGTTTTGATGTTCGATGGCTCGTTGAAAAAAGTAGAAGATATTTCAGAAGGTGAACTATTAATGGGAGACGACTCGACTCCTCGCAAGGTTTTGTCCATCGCCCGTGGAAGAGAGAATATGTATTGGATCCATCAAAATCATGGCATTTCTTATCGCGTTAATGAATCACATATTTTATCATTAAAGAGAAGTAGGAGAGAAGGAGGGTACGAGCATGGAGAAGTTTTGAACATCGAAGTGAAAGACTATCTCGCTAAATCAGATAAATTCAAATCAAATTACAAAGGATACAAAGTAGCTGTTGAATTTGAGGAAAAAGAACTTGCATTGGAACCCTACTTCATTGGACTTTGGTTGGGAGATGGTCATTCTTATAGCTCGAGAATCACCAATACAGATAAAGAGGTAATTGATTACTTGAAAGGTTATGCTGATGACCTAGAGTTAGAATTGGTAGAATACCAGCAGGAAGGAAGGACGAATAACTATGGGATTACCAAAGGCTACCGTGGCAGGCAAAACTCTTTTTCAATACAAGCTTGCTTGCGCGAAATGGATTTGTTAGAGAACAAGCACATCCCGCAGAATTTTTTGATTAATTCTAAGGCCAACCGATTGGAATTATTAGCTGGATTAATTGATTCGGATGGACATTATGATGAAGAGTACCATGTTTTCGAGATCACTCAGAAGCGTGAAGAACTCTCCAAGCAGATAAAATTCTTGTGCGATTCACTTGGGTTCAAAACTTCGTTCCGCACCAAAAAAGCAACCATTTCAGATAGAAATTTTGAAACCGATGTTTTCCGTGTACGGATCAGTGGCGACTTGAACATTATTCCCACCCGAGTGGAAAGAAAGAAAGCGAGAGAGCGACATTCAGATATTGACTGGAGGCATACGGGTATTAAAGTAGAGTTAGATAAAGTAGATGACTACTATGGTTTTGAAATAGATGGAAACCGCTTGTTCTTGTTGGAAGACATGACAGTGACACACAATACTGCATTTATTGTTTCTGCCATGCGCAATGCCGCAGTTGACTTTAACCATGCGGTAGCTATTTTCTCTTTGGAGATGGCTTCACTTCAATTAGTCAATCGCCTCATCTCCGCAGAAGCGGAATTAGAATCGGAGAAAATCAAGAAAGGAAACTTGGCCGACTATGAGTGGGAACAATTGGTGCATAAAACCAATCGCCTCTCTAGTGCACCCATTTTTATTGACGATACCCCTGCGCTTTCCATTCTTGAGCTGAGAGCCAAGTGTAGAAGATTAAAAGCAGAACACAACATCCAACTCATTGTCATTGACTACTTGCAGTTGATGAAAGGCGAGATGGGCGGAAACCGGGAACAAGAAATCGCTTCCATTTCGCGCGCTCTCAAAGGAATTGCGAAAGAACTAAGTGTGCCTGTGATTGCACTCTCTCAGTTAAGTCGCGGGGTAGAAACAAGGGGAGGAGATAAGCGGCCACAACTTTCTGACTTACGTGAATCGGGTTCTATTGAGCAAGATGCCGATATCGTTATGTTCTTGTACCGGCCTGAATATTATAAAATAACTGTAGATGAGGAAGGCATGCCCACTCAAGGCATGGCCGAAGTGATCATTGCTAAGCACAGAAATGGATCATTGGAGAACGTGAAACTCAAATTCATTGGCAAGTACACCAAATTTGCCGATTATGATTCTCCTGAGGGATTGATACCGATGAGCAGCATTACTAGGGAAAGTCGTGTGAATACCTTCCGCGATGATACACCTCCCCCAGCGAGGCCAGATGACGAAACTCCTTTTTAAATAATTTTAGATTTAGGATTTTAGATTTTAGATTTGTGATGTTGACTTAAAATCTTAATTCTAACATCTAACATCTTAAATCGTTTTTCCTTGAAAGCTCTCGTCCTTACCAGCCCAGGTCAAATTGAATTAAAAGAATTGCCCCTACCAATACTCAGCGTAGGCAAGGCATTGGTAAGAATAAAAGCGGCCGCCCTTAATAGAAGAGACGATTGGATTCGAGAAGGGAAATACCCGAACATAAAATTTGGAGGTATCCTTGGTTCTGATGGAGCGGGAATTGTAGAGTCTGTACATGACGAAACGGACAACGCTTGGGTGGGGCAAGAAGTAGTAATCAATCCCAATATCGACTGGGGACCTGATTTGGAAGCTCAATCTTCTAAGTACACTATTCTGGGCATGCCCGTAAATGGCACTTTTGCAGAGTATGTGGTGGTGCCTGTAGATAGACTTCATCATAAACCATTTCATTTAGATTTTCTGCAAGCTGCTGCATTACCACTAGGTGGACTTACTGCTTTTCGGGCGTTGTTTAGGAAAGGTGGCCTGCGCGCGGGGCAAAATGTTTTGATCTCTGGGTTTGGTGGAGGCGTAGCTCAATTTGCTTTTTTATTTGCCAAAGCAGCAGGAGCCAACGTGTATGTGTCTTCAGGCAGCGATGAAAAAATTGAGAAAGCCATGAAGCTTGGCGCAAAGGGTGCCTACAATTATAAAAAGCAAACTAACTATCAAGACCTATGGAAGACCAAAGGTGGTTTTGATCTGGTAATTGATAGTGCAGGAGGTGACCAACTGAACAATTTTATCAAAGTACTGCGGCCGCAAGGCAAAATAGTTTTCTACGGAGCTACCAACGGACTTCCGGCTAAAATAGATTTGTACAGGATGTTTTGGAATCAGCTCTCATTGATAGGCACCACCATGGGCAACGATCACGAGTTCAACGAAATGATTTCGTTTGTGGGCAAGCACCAGATCAGGCCCATCGTAGATTCTATCCGCCCGTTTTCAAAAATCGCAGAATCTTTTCCTGATATCACCAAACCGAATAAGGTGGGGAAGATTGTGTTTCAAGTGTAGCTCAAAAAATCCTGAGAGTGTCCATCTAATTTTTCCAACATTTCTACTAAAATCAAGATTTTTATGGCCGAAAAAAAATTATCTGGGCAAACTGCCATCGTTACTGGTGCTAGTTCAGGAATTGGCGAAGGGTGTGCCATTGCGTTGGCTGGTGCGGGCGCTCAGGTGGTAGTCAATTATGCAACAAAGCTGGGGGCAGCCGAGGCGGTGGTCAGTCAAATCAAAGCAGCTGGAGGAAATGCCATTGCTATTCAAGCAGACGTGAGCAATGAAGCGCAAGTGATTAGTATGGTTCAACAAACCGTGCAGCATTTTGGCACGGTGGATATATTGGTGGCCAACGCAGGGCTACAACGTGATGCCAAGTTTCATGAGATGACGGTTGAACAGTGGGATATGGTTATGAACATAAACCTCAAGGGACAATTTTTATGCGCTAGAGAAGTCATCAAAGAATTTTTAAGAAGAGGCATTGTTGCCGAACGTTCCGCAGCATGTGGCAAGATTATTTGCATGAGTTCCGTACATGAGATTATTCCGTGGGCGGGTCATGTCAATTATGCTTCATCCAAAGGGGCAATCCGCATGTTTATGCAAAGCCTAGCACAAGAATATGGAGATCGTAAAATCCGGGTGAACAGTATTTGCCCAGGTGCCATCAAGACACCTATCAATACTTCTGCATGGAATACTCCCGAAGCGTTGGCTTCTTTAATGACGTTGATCCCATACAATCGAATCGGTACGCCAGAGGATATTGGCAAGATGGCTGTGTTCTTAGCTTCAGATGATTCAGATTATGTTACAGGCGCCAGCATTTTTGTTGATGGTGGCATGACAGTGTTTGAAGGCTTTGCAACGGGGGGATGATTTTGGTGAAGGGCATTTCTAAAAATCTCGCATGATCAATCAGAGATCAGACCTGCGCAATCCAATGTCTGATTCGATGTTTTGCTACCAACACAGGCAGGCTGCTTTCCAATATTATTATTTTGTGAACCGTGTAAGGTTTCCTTCTGATTTGCATTTTTTGAAGCTCATTCATTCATTCATTCATTCATTCATTCATTCATTCATTCATCTATCAGGTCAACTGAAATGGATATCATCTCTGACTTTACCTTTGTTTTTTTTGCTGAAAGGCGATTTTCGATGGTGTATGTTTAAAGGCAAGTAAGATAAAAAAATGCGGGGTGGTCATTGTTAAATTTGTTTAACAAAAACGCAAGCCCATGAAAAAACTATTTACTCTCCTCACTTTTTTTGTACTCATTTTAAAAGCCAACGCACAAAATACTTTCCCTGCAACTGGGAATGTTGGGATTGGTACTACTTCACCAAGAGGCCAATTTGATGTAGCTGGCACGGGAGATATCTATTTATCCAATAATCCAGTCGTTGGCACAGGACAGAGTATTTATCTGCCAGGGCACATTTATATGGCCCCATACAATGGAACAGACTGGACATATCTTCAAGCTAGGAGACCTGATAACTCTGGTTCTACAAATTTAGAAGTGCGGACTTGGAATGCGGGAACATTGACCAATGCAATGGTAGTTAGATCTAATGGAAATATTGGCATTGGCACTTATTTACCAAATTCTTACAAATTAGCAGTTGCCGGCTCAATTGGTGCTTGGGGTGAGGTGCGTGTCTTTACAACTAACAGCAGTTTCCCCGACTACGTCTTTGACCCTTCATACCAGCTCCCCTCATTAGAAGAAACAGAAAAGTACGTGAAGGAAAACCACCACTTGCCCGAGGTGCCCTCTGCTGCCGACATAGAAAAAGACGGCATCAGCCTCAATGGAATGAACACTATACTATTGAAGAAGGTGGAGGAACTTACCTTGCACATCATAGATCAAAACAAACGCATTGAAGCACTTGAGAAGAAAGTGAAAAATTAAATACCCAAACCATGAAAAGACTCTGCTGCCTTTCACTATTGCTTTTTCTTATTATTGGAATAACCTCCAACGCACAAAATACTTTCCCTACAACGGGGAATGCTGGCATCGGTCTCACGAACCCTGCATATTCTCTATCAATCTATGCTAATGAAGACCAAACTACCTTGGGCAATAATACCAAATCCGTAATACGCTTATCAAATAATTATGTGAATGCTTTTGGAAGGCGCTCCGAGATACAATTTGGACTATCTCAAACGCAAAATGAATTGTTAGCAGTAATAGCAGGTGAATACAGCACTTAGAACAATGGCTTTGTGGGTGGTGATTTAGTCTTTGGTACGAAACAATACAGCGTGGCAACTATGTTTGAAAGAATGAGGATTAAATGGAATGGTAACGTAACGATTGGTGCCATTACAAATACGACTTATAAGTTAGCAGTGGGTGGCAAGATAGCAGCCACAGGCGAAGTTCGCGTGTTTACCGATGGTACTACCATCTTCCCCGATTATGTCTTTGACCCCTCTTACCAACTGCCCTCATTAGCAGAGACCGAAAAGTACGTAAAAGAAAACCGCCACTTGCCCGAAGTGCCCTCTGCTGCCGACATAGAAAAAGACGGCATGAGCCTCAATGGCATGAACACTATATTATTGAAGAAGGTGGAGGAAATTACATTACATCTCATTGAAATAAAGAAAGAGAATGCCGATCTTCGAAAAAGATTGGAGAAGTTAGAAAAACTTGATTGACAATTAAAATCAAAATTTTATGAAAACTCTATTAATCCTGATGACGGTACTATTTCTAATTGAGTGTTCAAGTGATCAAAAGCAGCTAGATATACCAGAACTTGCATGGGATGTGGATGAAGTGATTATACCAGATTCGGTGAGTTCCTTTGAAATACCAGTTAAAATAAAATATTCAGCCTCAGGTTGTCATATTTTTAAAAGATTGGAGATAAAAGAAATAGAAAGTGGAATTCTCTCGGTGAAGTTTTTTATTTATAACCCATCATATCACCGAAATGATGTCGCTTGTACGATGGCAATCTATAAAAACGAGACCAGCCAAGTAATTAAAGCCCCGGCAAAAGGAAACTACACCCTATTGTTTAATCAAGATAAGCTCATCAAAAAAATTAAAGTAAAATGAAGACAAGACAAATCATTACAGCACTGTTTCTGCTTTTTGCTTTCGTATCCAATGGCCAAGAAGTGAGAAATGAATTAGGCAAGGAAATCACTTTAAATGAGAACAGCGTTGACTTTGTGCCAGGGGAAGTAATAATTAAGTTCAAAGACGGCTTGATTGATAGAAATTTTCAAAATTCTTCAAATCTAAAAATAGAACTTTCAAATACGCTTGATAAGGGCAAATCAAATGCACTTTATGGGATGTTGGAAGGCAAAAGTTTAAGAAAAGTGGTAACTAAATTTAAACCCGATATTAAATCATCAACTACTCGCAAAAATAAAACTATTGGCGTTTACGATTTTCATAACCTGATGGTTTTAGAGGTGGAAAAGGGTTCTAACATTAAGGATCTTTGTAAAACATTATCAAAAATGGAAGGAGTGGAGTTTGCGGAGCCTAACTATCTTATCCAGCTAAGTGATAGTCCACCTAACGATGCACAATATGCCCAACAAACTGGTTTTGAGCAAGCAAGTGATCGCGACATAGACGCCAATAGAGCATGGGATTTTAATACAGGTAGTTATAATATAAAGGTAGGGGTTATTGATAATGGTATCGCCTATAGCAATCCAGACTTAGGTAATGGAAATTTCGGTTTTGAGGGAGCGAAAGTAAGAGGAGGTTGGGATTATATTAACAACGATGCTGACCCAGATTATACTGAAACTGCAGGTAATAGTCATGGCACCGAGTGCGCTGGTATCATAGGCGCATTTCGTAACAACTTATCTACTGGAGTGGCAGGGCTTGCTGGAGGAGATGGAAACGGGAATATTGGGGTTCAACTTTTTGCGCTAAAGGTAGGGCCAGTACTATGCGGTGATGGTACTAATCGGTGTCTATCAACAGACAGAATAATTGATGCAATAACCGAAGCCTCTGTTTGGACGCCAAATTTTGGATACGGATGTCATGTTTTAAGCAATAGCTACGGGAGTAATCAATATAGTGAATCAATGCGTAGTGCGATTAGGACAGCTGCTCAAAATGATGTTGTTTTTGTAGCTGCTAAAGGAAATGATAATACAGCTAATCTAAATTATCCATCAGATTATGATAATTCATGGGTAATTTCTGTTGGTGCTACAAATGCTAATGATCAAAGGGCAGCGTTCTCAAATACTGGAAATGGAATTGATGTTGGGGCCCCAGGTTTAGATAATGTTCGCACTACAACAGTAGCGGCAAATGGCAATTATAGAGGTTTTGACGGTACATCTGCGGCAACTCCTCACGTAGCTGGCCTTTCCGCTCTCATTCTTTCAGAAGCCCTTGAGCAAGGCATTGACCTTCACCATGAAGATGTAGAGTGGATCATTAATTCATCCGCAGAAGATGTCAATACCGCTAATCTTCCTGGCTATGACAACGATATTGGGCATGGCCGGATAAACGCTGGCAGGGCTCTAGAAATGGTGAATGCACCTTGGGAGTTGACTCATCAATCGGTTGTAGGAGGAACCATTGTAAATACTTCTGGCTGGTTTAATATGTTTCTGTCCAATCCTGGAGGAGGTTTGGCTAGTGCATGGTATGCCGTAAGACAACACGAAGTGCAAAGAACTATTACTACACCTTTCTTTACTGGTGACCATTTTACGTGGGGGCGAGGTTCAAATGAAACCACAGGTTGGTCAGCTGCCAGTCCAAACTACCAAATCGGTTTTTGTGATGTTGTTGCAACCACTAATACTACCGCCACTTTAAGAACTTTTATTTATGAAGTGCAGTCAATATTAGGACAAGACTTAGGGTGGCGTCCAACGACTGCAGGAAATGTCAATTTCGCTTACACTACGCTGGGTACCCCTTGCCCACCAACCAGAAGCATTGTAGAAAATATAGCTCGAGGAACTAGGAATAGCGCAGTTTTATATGCGGCAGCGAATACATTGACTGCCTCGAACACAATTCAATCAGGGGCAAACGTAGTTTACTCAGCTGGAAATACGGTAGTCCTTAATGCGGGATTTGTGTCATCTAACTCTTTTCGTGCAACTACCCAAGGGTGTGTTAATGGAAATATTGGAGGCAGAATAGGGTCTACCGAACAAAGTAGTGCTGATCATATCACTCCGGAAGTTTCAGGGACTCACGAAGAAAATGAATCGGTAGTTGCCTATCCTAATCCATTTGATCAAACCGTCACTATTGAATATTACTTAACCGAAAACACCAAAGTTACTTTAGAAATATTGGATGTTACAGGCAAATCTATGGCTGTTTTAGTGGATAATGGCCTAAAAAATAAAGGAGCACATCATGCTAACTTTGGAGGGGATTATATAAAACCAGGGATGTACTTATTCAAATTACAAACAAGTTTAGGTGTCAAAACTGGTAAGATAATTAAGAAATGACAAGACAAATCAATCAGAGTAATTGTTCGATACACGCCTAGATCAATTTATGGAAGGACGCGCATCAATCTTCTGGTTTACACGAGAGCATTTACATCATCAAGTTTGAGTCAGATAAATTAAGTCGAACAGAAAAGTTAGTTGTCATCAAATAAACTCGCTATGAAAACAGATTATTACACTAAAGCTATTCTAACAGTTATCGCATTTTGTCTCGTGGTGTTAATACTACAGGGAGGTATTGCGAAGGCTCATGCAGGTGACGCCACTTTTAAACCTAACTATGCGCTTGTCCCTCTTAACCCAGATGGGTCAATAAATGTGCACATAAAGTCTTTTGATAGTGAGCAAGAAGTTGTAATTGTTGGTTGGAAAGAACAATACCTCAATAAGGTTTATGATCTTGGTAAAAATCCGTTCCCTGTGCAGAATAAATGAGTTAGCTAAGCCCTAGTGCTTAAGCACTAAGTCCTAAATCTAAAACCGCAACTCCTCCAGTGCACTCCTCAACTCCCGAAACGTCTTTTCATTATTTTGTTTTTTAGCCAATTCAATCCCTACCTCAAGAATAGCGATCACCTTGTCTGGCTCGCTTTGCGAAAAGAACTGGGCAGCTATGTAGTAAGTGGCCAAGTAGTCAGGGTGGCTTGTTAATAGCTCGGTAAAAAGTGCTGTTGCCCTCTCTGGCTGCGACTGCGAAAGCTCCATGGCCAGTCCATATTTATTGAACGGATCGTTGGGGTCTTCCTTGATCCACTGCTCCAAGGTCTTGATTCGTTCGCTGTTCATGCCACTTTTTTCGGTTTCCAAGGACTTTTATTAGGATTTTATCCTTTATCTTGAGCCAAATTTAACTTAAAGTTATTTTAAAGTTGTGTTGAATGAATTTGTTAACCATTAGTAAATCATTTTGTTAATCAGTGCTATGAAGATTTTAGTTTGCATTTCCCACGTGCCAGATACCACCTCCAAGATCAACTTTGTCGATAACAGCACTAAGTTTGATACCAATGGCGTTCAGTTCATTATCGGGCCGTATGACGATTATGCCCTCGCCCGCGCCATCGAAATAAAAGAAGCTACACCTGGAACGGTTGTTACAGTCATCAATGTTGGCTTGGCCGATACCGAACCGACCATCCGCAAGGCACTGGCCATTGGTGCCGATGATGCTATTCGAGTAAATGCAGAGCCAACTGATTCTTTCTTTGTAGCTACACAAATTGCAGAACACGCCAAAGGTTTTGATTTGGTACTAATGGGTCGCGAGTCCATAGACTATAACGGAGGCGTGGTTCACGCTATGGTAGGTGAAATGTTGGGGGTTCCGTCCATCTCACCGGTAATGAAATTGGATATTGAGGGAACGAAAGTGAAGATGGCGCGCGAGATAGAAGGGGGCAAAGAAATGGTGGAAGCAAACCTGCCGTTAGTAGCTGGCTGTCAGGAGCCTATTGCTGAGTGGAAGATACCAAATATGAGAGGAATCATGTCAGCACGTACGAAGCCGTTGAAAGTTGCAGAGCCAAAAGCAATTGATAAATCGGTGGTTGTTCAAAAGTTTGAACTCCCTGCACCAAAGGGCGCAATTAAAATGATCAGTGCAGATAATGTGGCGGAGTTGGTTACACGCTTAAAGACAGAAGCAAAGGTATTATGATAATAGGGTGCAACTTTACTCTACAATCAAAAATCAAAAATCTTAAATAATTTAGTATGTCCGTTTTAGTATTCGTAGAAACCGGGGAAGGAAAGATCAGAAAAACTTCTTTGGAGGCAGTGGCATACGCTCATCTCATGGGTGGTGGCGTTACCGCAATTGTGTTGGGCTCTGCCGATCAAGCAGAATTGGAATCGTTGGGAAAATATGGTGCGCAAAAAGTATTGCACGTGGCCGATTCAAAATTGGATCATGCCGTGATACAGGTTTACGCATCAGTGCTTACCAAAGCCATGCAAGACGAAGGCGCGGATATTTTGGTGTTGGCTAACTCATCATTGGGTACACCGGTAGCTGCAAAGGTGGCCATAAAAGCAAATGCAAGTTTCGCTTCCAATGTGGTCGAATTGCCGTCAACAGCAAATGGTTTCGTGGTGAAGCGAAGTATCTACACAGGCAAGGCTTTTTCTTTTGTTGAATTGAAAAACCAAAAGAAAGTGATCGCTATCAAAAAGAATGCAGCCGAAGCAAAAGAGCTGGGCGGCACGGCACAAGTCGTTCCTTACAATGTTACTTTAAAAGATGCCGATTTCAACACAAAAATAACAGCAACAGAAAAAGCAACTGGGGAGATTTTACTTCCAGAAGCCAATATAGTTGTATCGGGTGGGCGAGGCATGAAAGGTCCCGAACATTGGGGCATGTTAGAAGAATTAGCCAAGGCACTTCACGCAGCCACAGGTTGCAGTAAGCCAGTGTCTGACATGGGCTGGAGGCCGCATCATGAACATGTGGGACAAACAGGTGTGAAGGTCGCGCCACAACTTTATATTGCCATCGGTATCTCGGGTGCCATCCAACATTTAGCTGGTGTCAATTCATCCAAGTGCATTGTGGTGATAAACAAAGATGCCGATGCGCCATTTTTCAAAGCAGCAGATTATGGTATTGTAGGTGATGCGTTTGATATATTGCCAAAGTTGACAGAAGCAGTGAAAGCTGCGAAATGATAAAGGCTTCAAGCTACAAGCTTCATGTTACAGATTTGTGGCGTGAAGCTTGAAGCTTGAGGCCATAACTTAAAGGCATTTTTTTTAAAAATTGTAATTGGGCATAGAGTGAAGAAGATTAAACTAGAGATTTTAGGTCTTTCATCCAGTCAATCGCAGACGGGCTCGTTCGCTTTGGTGCTGGGCGAAGTGGGCGGCAACCGCAGGCTGCCTATCATCATCGGCATGTTCGAGGCACAGGCCATCGCCATCGAGATTGAAAAAATCATTCCTAACCGACCCATGACGCACGATCTTTTCAAGTCGTTCGCCAACTCCTTTCATTTTCATGTAGAAGAAATAATCATCTCCGATTTAAAAGAAGGCGTATTCTTTGCCAAAATCATTTGCAGCGATGGCTTAAAGAAAATGGAAATCGATGCCCGCCCTTCCGATGCCATTGCCATTGGCCTTCGGTTCGATGCCATTATTTATACGTACGAAACTATTTTAGCCGAGGCAGGCATTGTGTTGACAGATCAAGATGATGACGAAGAAAAAGTAGAGACCAAACAGGAGCCAAAGTCAAAGGCAAAAAAGGAAAATGTAAAGAAGGGCAGTGAAGACTATAAAAATTATAGCGTTGATAAACTCAAAGAATTATTGAAAGACGCCCTTGACAAAGAAGATTACGAGCGGGCAGCTAAGATCAGAGACGAGTTGGGCAAGAGGAATTGATTTGTGATTTGTGATTTAATCTAAGCGACCAAGTCCCAAGCCCTAATGCCTAAGTCCCAATCCCCCAATCTCAAATCCTAAATCTAAAATCTAAAATAAGAATATGGATTACCTGCGCGCGGCCATTGGTTTACTTTTTATTGTAGGTATTGCATTTCTTCTTTCGGGCAATCGAAAAAAAATTGATTGGCGTTTGGTGGGCATTGGGCTAGTGTTTCAATTGGTTATTGGATTGGCCATTGCAAAGGTTGGTTTTGTGCGCTATGTATTTGAATTTATCAGCGACAAGTTTGTTACTTTTCTTGGGTTTGCACGAGAGGGATCTTTATTTGTTTTTGGTTCTCTCGCTTCCAATACCTCCAACACTGGTTTTATTTTCGCGTTTCAGGCATTGCCTACTGTTATCTTTTTCTCGGCTGTCACCGCAGGGCTTTATTACCTCGGTATTTTACAAAAAATCGTTTTTAGTTTCGCTTGGCTCATGACCAAGGCTATGCGCCTTTCAGGAAGCGAAAGCCTATCTGCAGCTGCTAATATTTTTATGGGGCAAACGGAAGCACCATTATTAGTGAAACCCTTCATTGCCAAGATGACTAAATCAGAATTGTTTTGTTTGATGGTGGGCGGCATGGCTACATTGGCGGGTAGTGTGTTGGCCACTTATGTGGGCTTGCTCGGTGGCAATAGTCAAGAAGAGAAAACATTGTTTACTACTTATTTGCTTTGTGCATCTATAATGAATGCCCCAGCCGCTATTGTATTGGCAAAGATTTTTTACCCGCAAGATGAACCAGAGAAAATCGATACGGAATTAAAAGTAAACAAAGAGCAGATTGGTGTAAACTTGGTAGATGCATTGGCCACAGGTGCAGCCGATGGGTTAAAACTTGCCTTGAACATAGGTGGCATGCTCATTGCGTTCATTGCCATTATCTATGCAGTCAATTGGATATTGGTAGATTTTGTTGGGGCACTCACGGGGCTGAACGATTTTGTAAAGTCGAGCACGGAGGGGGCTTTCAGTGGATTCTCTCTTCAATATATTCTTGGTCAAGTCTTTCGCGTGTTTGCTTTTATGATGGGCGTGGAGTGGAGTCAAACGTTGCAAGTGGGTAGTTTACTCGGGCAGAAGATGGTGATCAACGAGTTTGTTGCTTATGTCGATCTATCCAAGATGAAAGCAGCAGGTTTGCTTGATGAAAAATCCATACGCATTGCTACTTATGCACTATGTGGCTTTGCTAACTTTAGCTCAATTGCTATTCAAATAGGAGGTATAGGTGGCATGGCACCGGGTCGTCAAGGCGATCTTTCCAGACTTGGATTTAAAGCCATGTTGGCCGCCTCACTCGCCACCATGATGACGGCCACTATTGCAGGAGCTATTTTTTAAAGAAGTGAAGATTGCAAGTCAGTGCCACTAACTGAACCTGACTGGTTTAGATTCTAAAGATATTGAATACCTAAATTTGATTTTTGCACTGATGTTTTTATCTTTCCTTATCTTTGAATAAATACTTAACACTAACAGTTATGGGACTAGTATATGCAGATATTGAATTGATAAATGCTGTGGATATTGAACTGGCGAACAGACATGTAATTGGCCAAGAAGAGATAAAGAGCATGCGTGTAAATATGTTGGTTGACTCAGGCGCATTTATGATGGCCATCAACGAAAGCATTCAGGCACAATTGCAACTGCCATTCAAACAAAAACGGAAAGCACAATTAGCAGATGGAAGTGTCATTGAGTACGATGTAGTAGGCCCTATTGAAGTGCGGTTTAAAAATCGACAAGCTACGTGCAATGCTTTTGTTCTGAAAGGTGATGCCGAACCATTATTGGGAGCTATCCCTATGGAAGAAATGGATGTGCTGGTTCATCCCACTCGGCAAGAGCTTTTGGTAAATCCTGAGCATCCTTATTATGCCGTATTGAAAATGAAATAGGTGTATCACCTTTAGTTTTGTCAATAGAAATTTAACCTATGAAAATAGTAAGCTCCATTTTCGGAGTCATGTTCCTTGCTTTCACTTTTGTTCAATTCAATGATCCAGATCCGATTTTGTGGATCGCCATCTATGGTGCGATGTTAGTGGTTAGTATCATGGCCTTCTTTAATAGATACATCAAAATGTGGATGCTTGGGTTAGGAGTCGCTTACCTTATCTATGCTGCCTTGCTTTTCCCTTCTGCTATGGTTTGGTTAAAATCAGAAGATCGTTCTCTTTTGTTTGATGACATCGCCAAAATGCAATATCCTTATATCGAGGAGACCCGCGAGTTTTTAGGACTGGTGATATGCATAGCTGTATTGGCCTTTTATTTTTCCTATCATTTGAAGAATACTGGAAAGGTTCAAAGCTGAACAGCTTGCTACCAAAGGCAGGGCTATCCTTTCTGTTTAATCATTGGACATAAAATCCCCTAATTGGGTAGTCAAAAAAAATCCAATTTCTGTTTAAAAATTTGTTTTAAAATTGTTCCGTTTGTTTAACTTGAAAGCTTAAACTGGACTATGCAAAGGAACATTTCAGTCTTTTTACTGGCGGCCGCTGTTTTGGCCTGCTCATCGCCCAAGCAAAAAATCCCCGAAACACCTACTATGCCCGGCAAATTAGAAAAGATGGTGGTCTATCAAATGATGACGCGCCTCTTCGGCAACACCAGCGCTAACAATAAGCCTTACGGCACTATCGAAGAAAATGGAGTTGGCAAAATGAACGATGTCAACGAAGCCGCATTGAGGGGCATCAAAGAATTGGGCGTTACTCATGTTTGGTTTACTGGGATTATTGAACATGCTGTGCTTACAGATTATACGAAATTTGGAATCGCACTAGATGATGCTGATGTAGTGAAAGGCCGCGCGGGTTCCCCTTACGCCATCAAAGATTATTATGATGTCAATCCTGATTTGGCCGTGGATGTAAAGAACAGGATAAGCGAGTTGGAGCAATTGATAGACCGCACCCATGCGCAAGATTTAAAAGTGATCATTGACTTTGTACCCAATCACGTAGCTCGTTCTTACAAAAGCGATATGAAACCCGCAGGAATAAAAGATTTGGGCGAAGAAGACGACAAGACTGTTTCATTCAAGCCTTCCAATAATTTTTATTATCTGCCGGGCCAATCTTTTCAGCCACCTAAAGAATATTATTCGTTAGGGAATAATCCATTTCCTACAAAAGATAAAAAGTTTGAAGAGACGCCAGCCAAGGTGACGGGCAACGATCAATTCACTGCTACACCCGGGATCAACGAATGGTTTGAGACAGTCAAACTGAATTATGGTGTGGATATTCAAGGTGGAAGAAAAAACTTTTTTGAGCCTGTGCCAAGTACTTGGATAAAGATGAAAGACATCCTTCTCTATTGGGCAGGGAAAAAAGTAGATGGCTTCCGTTGCGATATGAGCGAAATGGTGCCCGTGGAATTTTGGCAATGGGCAATCCCGCAAGTGAAATTACTGAATGCAGATATTATTTTCATTGCAGAAATATATAACCCATCGCAATACAGAAATTATTTAGAGAATGGCAAGTTTGATTTTCTCTACGATAAAGTTCAGTTGTATGATACGCTGCGCTTATTAGTAAATCAGAAAGCTCACGCAGAAGGAATTGCTAAAATACAAGAGAGTTTAAAAGGGATCAATCATCAGATGCTACACTTTTTAGAAAATCATGATGAGCAACGTTTTGCTTCTCCCTTTTTCGCAGGTGATGCGTGGAAAGCAGTTCCTGCCATGGTAGTGAGCGCGACTATTGATGAAGGCCCGATCATGATTTATTTTGGTCAAGAAGTAGGAGAGCCGGGTGCTGGCGCAGAGGGTTTCGCTGGTGAAGATGGCCGGACAACCATCTTTGATTATTGGGGCGTACCTTATCACCAAAAATGGGTGAATGGCGGAAAGTTTGATGGAGGTCTTTTGACCGATGAGCAAAAGCAATTGCGCCAGTTTTATGGAGATATTTTGAAGCTGGCTTCTACCAATCAAGCCATCGCACGAGGTGGATATGCTGACCTTACCGCTTCCAATCATCAAAGTGGAAATATCTCTCCATTGGTTCATGCTTATTCAAGATTTTTTGGAGATGATAACTTAATCATTGTTTCAAATTTCAATTCAAAGCTTGAAAAAATAAAAATAGTTGTGCCAGATGAAATGGCATCAAACTTAAAAATGGAAAAGGGCAAGGCGTATGTAGGCAGAGATCTTTTGAGGAGCGGTGCCGAGATTGGTTTTAATGAATCGCTTACAGCAGAATTTGAATTGCCTCCGTTTAGTTCTTATGTATTAAAAATCAAGTAGTCCATGCAAGGAAAATCACGAGTAATCATTGAAAATGTACAGCCCGTAGTAGACGGAGGTTTATATCCAGCAAAGCGAACAATTGGCGAAACAGTACAAGTCTCTGCCTCTATTTTTGGCGATGGCCATGACCATATTCGCGCTTCTGTACTTTACAAAAAAGTAGAAGCCGCTAAATGGAATTCCATCGAGCTGCTGCCCACTTACAATGATGAGTGGCAAGCTTCTTTCAAAGTAGAAGAGCAAGGCAAATATGTGTTTACCATCCATGCCTGGATCGATCACTTCGATACATGGTACGATGGTTTTAAAAAGAAAGCTGCTGCTAAAGTAGATGTAAAAGTAGAGTTGATGGAGGGTGCGAACTTTTTGAAAATACTAGCTGAGAATGGTAAAGCAAATTTATTAAACCTCGCTACTAAATTAGAAAATACAGCTAAGTATCAAGAAGCCATTGAATTGGTTTTGAGCACTGGTTTTACACAGATCGTTAAAGATTATCCGTTAAAAGAGAACGAGACAAAACTGGATGAGGAGATTGAAGTAGTGGTAGAGCATTTCAAAGCCAACTTCAGTGCTTGGTATGAATTTTTTCCTCGCTCGAGTTCATTTGAGTCAGGAAAGCACGGAACATTTCAAGACAGCATTCGTCTATTGCCACGTGTGGCCGCTATGGGATTTGATGTACTTTATTTTCCGCCCATTCACCCAATTGGAAAATTAAATCGAAAAGGAAAAAACAATAATGTTAAAGCCAAGACTGGCGAGCCTGGTTCTCCTTGGGCAATTGGCAGCGATGAAGGTGGACATAAATCGGTTTTGCCTGCATTAGGGACAGTTGAGGATTTCAAGAAACTTGTTGACGAAGCAAAAAAACTAGGCATTGATGTGGCGATGGACATTGCCTTTCAATGCGCTCCTGATCATCCGTATGTAAAAGATCACCCAGATTGGTTTAAACAAAGACCAGATGGCTCGATTCAGTATGCGGAGAATCCACCCAAAAAATACCAAGACATTTATCCTTTCAATTTTGAATCAGATGATTGGAAAAATTTATGGGAAGAGTTGAAATCTGTTTTCTTTTTTTGGATTGAACAAGGCGTAACCATTTTTAGGGTCGACAATCCACATACCAAACCCATTCCGTTTTGGCAATGGGTAATTGCCGAAGTGCAAAAGGTTCACCCTGATATTATTTTTCTTGCCGAGGCATTCACACGGCCAAAGATCATGTCTTCATTGGGTAAGGTTGGTTTCACACAATCGTACACTTATTTTACTTGGCGTGTGACCAAGCAAGAGATCATCGACTACATGAATGACTTGGTATTCGGTCCATCACGCAATTATTTCCGACCCAACTTCTGGCCAAACACACCAGATATTTTGCCTTTCCACTTGCAAGGGAGAGGTGAGAATAGTTTTATCTTCCGCTATGCGTTAGCGGCTACGCTTTCTTCCAACTACGGTGTGTACGGCCCCTCGTATGAATTTTACGAAAACACTGCTATGGAGGGAAAGGAAGAATATTTTAACTCTGAGAAATACGAGGTGCGTCACTATGATTGGAAAAAAACCAACCGCATGACGGACATCATGAGCTTGCTCAATAAAATCAGAAAAGAAAATGAAGCTATGCAATCGACATGGAACATTCAATTCTGCGCAATTGAGAACAGTCAACTGATTGCCTACTTGAAAGCCACCGATGATTTATCGAATGTGATCTTAACAATTGTCAATCTCGATCCAAATGGAAAACAATCGGGCTATGTGCAATTGCCAAAAGAAAGATTGAAACTTAGTGATAAGATAAATATTAAACTGCATGATTTAGCAACCGATGAACATTACACCTGGACGCAAGAATGGAATTTTGTTGAGTTAAGCCCAGGCAAAATGCCGTTCCATTTATTTAAGTTAGAAATACATGAATCGAATATGTAGATTAGGACTTGGGGATTGGGACTTAAGACTTTGGTGTTATTAGTAAAAGGTAAGAAGTGAGTGGTCAGTAAACTTTAAATCAACAAATCATAAATCACAAATCTTAAATCTCCCATGCCTCCTGTAAAAAACGATCCGCTTTGGTTTAAAGACGCCATTATTTATGAGTTAAGTGTTCGGGCTTTTAAAGATAGCAATGGCGATGGCATAGGTGATTTCCCTGGGCTCATCCAAAAGCTTGATTATCTCGAAGATCTGGGGATCAATACGATTTGGTTGCTGCCTTTTTATCCATCGCCATTGAAAGACGATGGCTTTGATGTAAGCGAGTATTGCGACATCCATCCTGACTACGGCACGCTCGCTGATTTTAAATTATTTTTAAAAGAGGCACACCGCAGAGGATTAAAGGTGATCACGGAATTAATTCTCAATCACACTTCCGATCAACATCCTTGGTTTCAAAAATCGCGCAAGGCACGCGCTGGATCTCGCTACGAAGATTATTATGTGTGGAGCGACACACCAGATAAATTCAAAGAAGCACGTGTCATGTTCCAAGATGAGGAAGCTTCCAATTGGTCGTGGGATAACGAAGCGAAGGCATATTTCTGGCATCGCTTTTATCGCCACCAGCCAGAATTGAATTTTGATAATCAGGAAGTGCAGTTGGAGATGATTAAAGTGGTTGACTTTTGGATGAAAATGGGCGTAGATGGATTTCGATTGCCTTCCATTCCATTTCTGTTTGAAGAGGAGGGAACCAACTGCGAGAATCTTCCGCAAACACATGCCTTCTTGAAAAAGTTAAGGTCATATATTGATAAGCATTATGAAGATAGGATATTAATTGCTGAGGCTAATTTATGGCCAGAAGATGCAGCACAATATTTTGGCGAAGGCCAAGAATGCCACATGAGTTTCAATTATCCGCTCATGCCGCGTTTGTTCCTTGGTTTGCGCACGGAAGACAGTTATCCAATTATTGATATCATTGAGCAAACGCCTATTACCCCAGAAAATAGTCAGTGGGCATTGTTCTTGCGCAATCATGATGAGATTGGGTTGGACATGGTGACAGAGGAAGAAAAAGATTACCTCTTCAAAGCGTATGCAACAGATCCAAATACAAAACATAATCTTGGCATCCGCAGAAGATTAGCTCCTTTGCTCAATAATGATCGCAGAAAAATAGAATTGCTTTACACCATCTTGTTCTCATTGCCTGGTACACCTGTTTTGTATTATGGCGATGAGATAGGTATGGGTGATAATATTTATTTAGGTGACCGCTTTGGTGTGCGCACGCCCATGCAGTGGAACGTGAACATCAATGCAGGATTCTCTGATACAAATCCGCAGAAATTATACCTTCCAGTAATCACTGATCCAGTTTATCGTTATGAGTCATTGAACGTGGCTACGCAAGAAGAGAACCCCTCTTCGCTGATGTGGTGGGTGAAGAACGTATTGGCGATGCGCAAGCGGTTGAGCGTGTTCGGTCGTGGAGATTTAAAATTTATTGAAAGCTCCAACGCCAAAGTGCTTTGTTTTGCGCGAACGTATCAAGATCAGCGAATGATTGTGGTAGCCAACTTATCTCAATTTTCTCAAGCAACTAATTTGAATCTTTCTGAGTTCAAAGATTGCGACATCACGGAAGTGTTCAGTCAAAATCGTTTTATGAATGTAGGGCAAGGGGATTACCCCATCACCATTGGGCCTTATGGATATTTCTGGTTTCAAGCGGACACTACTGAAAAGAAAGATGAATCAGCGACTAGCACCGAGTTATTTTTATACAAGACTGATATTTCATGGGAGCGGCTTCTCTTCAATTACAACGAAGTACGAGTGATTGAGCGAAAAATTTTGCAGCCCTTTATGAAAAAGTGTAGATGGTTTGGCGGCAAGGCCAAAGTCATCAGCAAGATGAGCATCCATAAAGTGATTCCGTTGAAAGTAGAAGGAGAAACGCATTTCTTAACGATCATTGAAGTAGATTATGTGCAACGATTGCCCGAGTTGTATTTTCTGCCTATGTGTTTTGTGCCTTCAGATAATATTTTTGATAAAGTTGAATATACAGCGCAAAGCGTAATTAGTAGAGCAGAGATACAAGGCAAAGCTGGCTTTATTCTCGATAGCAGTTATGATCGCACCTTCCGCGATTTCTTGTTCGCAAGCATGGATCGGAAGACGCGTGTTAAAGACGAAGCAGGAACATTGGAATTCAATTCAAGTGTTTACACGAAACTGAATGCGGAAAAAATCGAATCGAAAATTTTGAAGGCCGATCAGAGCAATACGGCCATCATTTATAATGATCAATTTTTCTTCAAGTTCTATCGCAAGATTGAAAATGAAATCAATCCTGATCTGGAGATCGTTCGTTTCCTTTCTGAAAACACCAGCTTCCGCAATGCGCCCAAGTATGCAGGCAGTGTAGAGTACCGAGATAACGAGGGAAAAACGATGGTGCTTGGCTTGCTACAAGAAAAGGTAGAGAACCAAGGCGATTCGTGGGTAATGACGATTGATTCTGTTGGTCGCTTTTATGAACGTGTAATGGCCAAAGCGAAGAAAGAAAAATTGCCAAAGCTGATTAATCGAGATGCGATTAAATTTGAGGAATCACCCGAACTAATTCAGGAATTTATTGGTAAAGGATTTTATGAACGAGTGGTTCGCTTGGGCCAGCGCACAGCAGAGATGCACTTGGCACTTGCATCGGATAGCGTAACACCTGCTTTCGCGCCAGAATATTTTACTGCCAACTATCAGCGTTCGCTTTACTCAACACTGCGAAAGTTGTTGCGCGATCGCTTTAAAATGCTGGAGCAAGCACTGCCCAATCTCAATGACGAAACGCAAAAATTGGGCAGAGAGGTTTTGGCAATGGAAGATACTATATTGGAATGCTTTAGCGAGATATATCAAACACGCATTACGGCAATCAAGACGCGCACGCATGGCGATTTTCATTTGGGTCAAATACTTTTTACAGGAAAAGATTTTATCATTATTGACTTTGAGGGAGAGCCAGGTTTTAGTTTCAGTGAGCGAAGGTTGAAGAAAAGCCCGATGAAAGATGTGGCAGGTATGATGCGCTCTTTCCACTATGCCGCTTTTGGTAAAATTTTGCTCAATGAAAATTACCGTGAGAAAGATTTGGAATTTTTAGAAGAATGGGCAGAACAATGGCAGCATTACGTGAGCCGCTTCTATTTAGGTGCCTACTTAGAAAAAATGGGAATGGATAAATCCCTCTCGCCAGAAAATGAAATCTTAATACGCACTTATTTATTGGAGAAAGCGGTGTACGAATTAGGTTATGAATTGAATGGCAGGCCAGATTGGGTAAACATTCCTCTGCGTGGTATTCGCTATCAAATGAAAAGATATGCCGAGGCAAAGGCAGAATCGAAAAAGAAAAAATAATATTCTTTAACAAAAATAATATGGCTAAAAATGCATCAACCAAAACCAACGCTGAAGCAGATCACTTTAGCCTATTGACTGATTTTGATATTCACTTATTCAGATCGGGGAAGCATTATAAATTGTATGAAAAACTAGGTGCGCACTTGACCAACTTCAAAGGCCAAGCGGGAACATACTTTGCCGTATGGGCGCCCAACGCACGCACGGTTTCTGTCATTGGTAATTTCAATCAATGGAATAATGCCGATCACAAACTTGCTCCTCGTTGGGATGAATCCGGAATATGGGAAGGTTTCTTTCCGGGCATTGGCAAAGGTGAAGCGTACAAGTATGCCATTCATTCCAATACTGGTGAATATTTAGAAAAGGCAGACCCCTTCGCATTTTATGCAGAGATTGCGCCTGCCACTGCTTCCATTGTATGGAATCATGAATACAAATGGAAAGATAGCGTGTGGTTGAACGAGAGAAAGAAATCTACTGGCAAGCCAAAACCGTATTCCGTTTACGAAGTGCATCTCGGTAGTTGGAGGAGAAAATTGGAAGATGGCAATCGCTCGCTCAGTTATAAAGAGTTGGCAGATGAATTGGTTTACTATGTGAAAGAAGCGGGCTTTACACACGTGGAATTTCTTCCTGTGATGGAGCATCCTTTCTTCGGCTCATGGGGCTATCAACTCACAGGATATTTTGCTCCTACGAGTCGATTTGGAAACCCACAAGAGTACATGGAGTTGATTGATGCGTTGCATAAAGAAGACATTGGTGTGATATTAGATTGGGTACCTTCGCATTTCCCTGGTGATGCACATGGTTTGTATAAATTTGATGGAACAAATCTCTACGAACATTCTGATCCACGTAAAGGATTCCACCCCGATTGGAGCAGTTACATTTATAATTATGGAAGAGATGAAGTGCGTTCGTTTTTAATTAGCAACGCTTTGTTTTGGTTAGATGTATTTCATGCCGATGGCTTGCGTGTAGATGCCGTAGCGTCTATGTTGTATTTGGATTATTCGCGTAAAGCAGGGGAGTGGATACCCAATCAATATGGAGGAAATGAAAATTTAGAAGCCGTTGCCTTCTTGAAAGAATTTAATGAAGCCGTGTATGGCACGTTCCCTGATGTGGTCACCATTGCAGAGGAATCAACCGCGTGGCCGAGTGTTTCCAAACCAACTTACTTGGGTGGCTTAGGCTTTGGACAGAAGTGGATGATGGGCTGGATGCATGACTCGCTGCATTATTTTCAACTCGATCCTGTTCATCGCAAGTATCACCAAGATGAAATCACGTTTAGCATTATCTATGCGTTCACCGAAAATTTCATGTTGCCCTTATCGCACGATGAGGTCGTTCATGGAAAAGGCTCTCTCTTTGGGCGAATGCCGGGTGATACGTGGCGCAAGTTTGCCAACCTTCGTTTGTTGTATTCGTACATGTTCACCCACCCCGGCACAAAACTATTGTTCATGGGCGGAGAGTTTGGCCAGACATCAGAATGGAATCACGACCGCAGCCTCGATTGGGATGCGCTCAACAGTAATACATCTCACCAAGGAGTATTGAAGTTGATAAAAGATTTGAATGCGATGCTTAAATCAGAAAAGGCATTGTATCAATATGCTTTTGAGGGAAAAGGATTTGAATGGTCGGACTATGGCGATAGAGAAAATAGCGTGATTGTTTACGTACGCAAAGCAGATGATAAAAAAGAACTCTTGATGGTAGTCTGCAATTTTACCCCCGAGACTCGCCAACAATATCGCATTGGAGTTCCCTTCCGTGGCACGTGGAAAGAAGTTTTTAATTCAGATGATAGCAAGTATGGCGGTAGCGGAGTCTTGAATGAAGGTTTGCTCTATACCACACCTGTAAAATATCACAGCAAAGATTATTCTATCTCTATCACACTACCTCCATTGGGTATTTCAATTTTTAAATTGAATGAAGAGTTGGCGGAGTTTGATTTGGAGTAATACTAAACAGTTTCGTTTGTTTCTTCGAGGAGTCTCCCGTTTCGGGGACTCCGCGCTAACACAAACTGGAAGGGGCGCAGAGTCCCGAGGCGGAGGCTCTGCGAGGAAGAAAAGAGAAATATTTTAATTTATGCGAATGAAATCATACACCTTAGATCAAGTACAAGATAAATTGCTAGGAAAAGTTGGAACAAAAGAGCGCGACAGATTTGAAGCTAAATTAATTAAGGATTTAAAGCAATCCCCATCAAATACGGTGAATAATAATCTGCCAACTCACGACTCTAATCTAACCTCCAACTTCTAATTCCTAAACTCCCAACCTCTTGACCTCCACCAAATACATCTGCATCCACGGCCACTTCTACCAACCACCACGCGAAAACGCTTGGCTGGAAGTGATTGAGATACAAGACAGTGCCCACCCTTATCACGATTGGAACGAACGCATCAGTGCCGAATGTTATGCACCCAATACAGCATCTCGTATCTTGGATAAGGTAGGAGGCACGATTAAGAACATCACTAACAACTATTCGCGCATCAGTTTCAACTTTGGACCTACACTGCTTTCGTGGATGGAGGTCTATGACAAAGAAGCTTACGAAGGAATTTTGGAGGCCGATAAGGAAAGCATCGCGCGGTTTGGCCATGGTTCTGCCATGGCACAAGTTTTCAACCACATGATCATGCCGTTGGCCAATCGCAAGGACAAAGAGACGCAAGTGATTTGGGGCATCCGCGATTTCGAAAAACGATTTAAGCGAAAGCCAGAAGGGATGTGGCTAGCAGAAACAGCAGTAGATACTGAATCACTAGAGATTTTAGCAGAGCAAGGAATTTCATTTACCGTACTGGCGCCTCGCCAAGCAAAAGCTATACGTAAAATAGGTGTAGCTGATTGGACAGACGTGAACGATCAAACCATCGATACTAAAAAAGCATACCGTTGTAATTTGCCTTCTGGTAAAAGCATTACACTTTTCTTCTACGATGGAAATATTTCTCAGTCGGTGGCTTTCAATGGCTTGCTAAATGATGGGAAACGATTTGCAGAACATCTGATCAATCCCTTCGATAATGAAGAAGATGAGCCTCAACTTGTGCATATTGCCACCGATGGTGAGACGTATGGCCATCATCACAAACATGGCGAGATGGCTCTTGCATTTTGCTTAGACCACATTGAAAAACAAAAAGATATTTCGCTGATCAATTACGCTTCGTTTGCTGCTAAGTTTCCCCCAAAAGAAGAAGCACAGATCATCCAAGATAGTTCATGGAGTTGTGTACATGGCGTGGAGCGATGGAGAGAAAACTGCGGATGTAATTCTGGTAAACCTGGCTTTACACAAACGTGGCGCAAGCCACTGCGTGATTCGCTAGACTGGCTACGCGATACCCTGTCGGTTATTTTTGAACAAGAAGGAAGAAAATTATTTCGCGACCCATGGGAGGCGCGTAACGAATACATCAAAGTAGTGTTGAAGCGCAACGAAGAAACGGTGAAGCGTTTCATTGGGTCGCAAGCGGTGAGTAATGTGGACATTAACAAAGCATTGCGGCTGATGGAGATGCAGCGTCACGCCATGCTCATGTACACCAGTTGTGGGTGGTTCTTTGATGAGATTTCGGGGATAGAAACAGTACAAGTGATGCAGTACGCTTGCCGTGCCATTCAGCTTTCAAAACAATTGACCGATCAGGATTTAGAAAGTGAATTTTTAGCGCGGTTAGAACAAGCACCGAGCAACGTAGCCACGTATGAAAATGGCGCGAACGTCTATCGCAAGTTGGTACTGCCATCCAAAACTAATTTGACCCGCGTGGGAATGCACTATGCCGTGTCATCCATCTTTGAAGAAGAGCCAGAGAACTTGCCCCTCTTCAATTACAAGGCCACCAATGAATTTTTTGTAAAGAAAGAAGCGGGTGAGCAAAAATTGGTAACGGGAATTACCAAAGTGCAATCTTTAGTTACGCGATCGGAAAAGAAATTTGCCTTTGCAGTTATCTACTTGGGCAAGCATGATTTGATTGGAAATCTTTCACTAGATATTGAATTGGATAAATTTTTCGGTATGCAGTTCCGTATGGTCAACGCCTTTGAAGAGGGAAGACTTGGAGATGTGATCAGCATCATGCAAACGTATTTTGGCCCAGAGAAATATTCGATCTGGTCGTTGTTCAAAGAAGAGAAGCGAAAGATTTTGGATGCCATCGCCCGTCAGGGGATGGAAGACATTGAAAGTTCATTGCGCAGAACCTATAACCGCGATTACCCATTGGTGAATGCGTTGGCGAACAACGACATCCCAATCCCTAAAGCTTACAAGACAACTTTTGAATACATTCTCAATGCAGATTTGCTTAAATGTTTTCAGCCTGATAAGATCAATATCAAAACATTGGAGCGCATTGTAAAAGAATTGGAACGCTGGAGTTTGAAAATTGAAGATACGGGCAAAGTGGAACGCTTGGCAGGTGAAAGTATTTTTAAAGAGATCAAACGCGTGCGTGCAGAACATGAGAATGCAAAACGCATCGAACGGCTCAATCGACTCTTTCCCGTGCTTGAGAAATTTAAACTAGAACCTAATCTACACCAAAGCCAAAACCTCTACTTTGAAATGTCATTGGAAAACAAAGAGAGAAAACCCACTGAGTTAGATGAAGATTGGATGAAGCAGTTTTATTTGTTGGGTGATAATTTGGGGGTGAAGGTGGAGTAGGCATTGGGACTTAGGCATTGGGAAGGGTTCATTTCAAAATGTTGCACCATTTCAGCAAAACCTCCAAGGTTTTTAGAACTCGTAGGTGCTAAAGACCCGAGGGGTTTCTCAAAAACCCCTCGGGTCTAACACCCTCAGGCATTGGCTGCGACATTTTGAAATATACCCGACTTATCGAAAATTAAAATTTATGTACCTTTGATTATTGATTTATATGGTATCTATTTCAAGTGACATAGTTATTGAAATTGCAAAGGAGGCTTCTCGTCTTAACCCAATCGAGCAGCAACTCTTGCTTACAAAACTTCGCGTAAAGCGTCCTAGGAGGAAAGGTGCTGTAAAAATTACCGCTTCCTCAGGATTAAGAACTCCAACTTTAAAGCAAATTGATAAATGGAAACATTTATCAAAGGGTAAAGTATGAGGGTGAACAGATTCGTTTCTTGATACCAACATCTGGATAAGTTATTTCATCAGCAAATCATTGCTATCATTGACTTGTATGAAATCGATATTTTTTCTTGTGAAGAGTTAATATAATTCAAGAATTTAGCGAGGTGATGAAATATGAGCACCTTCGAAAATACAAAGTCAACGTTCCAAAGGCGGTAAGGCTTTTAAGGGAAATTACAACCAACTTCTCTCTTTCTTATCCTATTAAAAACTATATTCCAGATGATGCTGACGACAGTTACATTATCGCATTGGCATTGCAAACCAGCTCAGGTTTTGTAACAAGTGGAGACACGCATATTATTTCACAAAGGGAAAATCTACAAACTCGCTATCGCAAATTGAAAATTATTGAAAAGCAGGAGTTTGAGGCAATGTTTCCATTGTAGCGTAAGTCTAGCTGTATAAATACTTATAGCCTACTCCCTACTCCTTCGGATACTTCGCAATCGCGCCTACGCAAATCACTTTCCATTTGCCGTCTTTCCCTTTCTCCAACACCCGCATTTGAGAAGTTTCATCATGGTCTATGTTGTCTTTTACTTTTTGAATGAAGCGAACGTAAGCTCCGTTTCCATACACGCGCACTTCTTGCCACTCGTTGGTGATGCTGGCGTTGGATGGTTTGGAGGTTTTAAAATATTCCGCAAAATTCTTTTCCAATGCGTCCCAGCCTTCTACATAGCTGGTGCTGGTAGAATCAGAATACGACCAATAGGCGTACGGAGCTTTCAGCCAAGTATCTGACCAGTTCTTGAAGTCCACGTTCATAAAAGAAGAAGTCTCTTTGGCAACCACGGCCTTAATGGCCGCGATCTCGTTAGGCTGCGCAAGGGCAATAGTCACCTGACCCACTAGGGCGAGGCAAACAACGAAGGCTTTTAATATTGTTTTCATAAGTTGTTTTTTTAGAAGGGTAATGAAATTTAACAAAAAGGATGGCAATGAACCAAAGAACTCGACTATTTTATTTCTAAATTCCTAAAGAAAATCATGTTATAGGTACTAATAAAAGGGTAGTTTAGTGAATTATTTAAAACACCAAAACTATGCCCAGTAAGAAGCCCATGATCCCTATCAAAGATCACCATGTGAAGCCAGCTAAGAAGCTTCGCCTCAAGGATTTTTCTACTAAATATGAAGGGAAAGCCCTGAACAAACAAGATGCCGAGCTGATGCTGGAGGTAGGTCGTAAGCACTTAGCCGAAGTGCAGGACAAACTGTATGCACACAACCGCTACAGTGTGTTGATTATTTTGCAGGCAATGGATGCGGCTGGCAAAGATGGCGCGGTCAAGCACATCATGTCGGGCTTCAATCCGTTGGGTGTAAAAGTATATAGTTTCAAGACACCTAATTCTACAGAATTAGATCACGACTATCTGTGGCGGCATGAGTTAGCACTGCCTGCCCGTGGCGAAATTGCCATCCACAACCGCTCGCACTATGAAAATGTATTGGTCACCAAGGTTCACCCAGAGTGGATTTTAAACGAAAATATTCCGGGCATCGACTCCGTAAAAAAAATTGACGATAAGTTTTGGGACAAGCGTTACAAACAGATCAGACGTTTTGAAAAAAACCTAGTCGAGAACGGCACGGTGATCATGAAATTTTTCCTCAACGTATCTAAGAAAGAACAAAAGAGACGCTTCTTAGAGCGTATCGAAGATCCGGGCAAGAATTGGAAATTTTCGTTGGGCGATTTGAAAGAGCGTGCCCATTGGGATGAATACCAAAAGGCTTATGAAACAGCCTTGAGCGAAACCTCCACTGATGAAGCCCCATGGTTTGTGATACCCGCTGACGACAAATGGTACGCGCGCTTGGCCATGGCTGAGATCATCGCCAAAGAATTTTCAAAATTAGATGCCAGTTATCCAGTTGTAAGCCCCGCACAAAAAGAAGAATTGCAAAAAGCCAAAGTGCAATTGATGGGAGAGGAGAATGGGAAGGCAGCAAAGGTGAAGAAGACTGCTAAGAAGAAGTAGTGGACTTAGGCATTGGGGCTTAGGACTTAGTGCCTAATGCCCAAGCCTCAGGTCTTATTCAACCTCTTCATCAAACGAATTCAAATGCACGATCACCCCGCGCTGACGCAAGCTTTTGGTATAAACGATAAGGTTCTTTTTGGTTTCAACATCCCACGGGTTAGCGACCAACGCAAGTATTTTTAAATGGGCGAATTGAAAATGCTCTATGGGAAGTGTCGAGATGCTGTTGTTGGATAAATCTAAGTTTTCAAGCAGTTGAATCTTGGAAATTGATTCAGGCCAATTGATCAGCAGGTTGTTGTTGGCGCGAAATATTTTAAGGCCTTCGATCTCACTTATACTTTCGGGTATCGAGCTTAAGCGATTATTATGTACATAAAGTTCTTGCAAGGTTTTTAGTTGACCAAGATTATCAGGCAAAGAAAATACTTTGTTGAAGGCGAGATACAGGACTTCCAATTTTTTCCAATTTGTGCTGAGCGATTCGAGCCTTTCAATTTGGTTGTAGTATAAATCTATTTCCTTTAGTTCGGGCAATTGATAGACTCCTTTGGGGATGGTTGCAAGTTGATTGCTATAAAAAGAAAGTTGCTGTAGCGATTGAAGTTTTGAGATGGCCTCATCAACTTCTGTAATGGTGTTGTTGTTAAATTTTAACTGCTTCAATGCCTTGAATCCACCAATGGAAGCGGGGACTTTTTTGATCTGATTTTTTCCTAAATCTAATTTTTCTAAATATGGATTGGGCAATATCACGTCATTGGCTAGAGTGATTCCGTTGCTGATTAAAATCAACTCCTTCAGCTTTTTGTTTTTGCTTATTCCTTGCGGGAATTTCGTCAATGCGTTTTGTGCTAAGTCTAACTTTGTTAACCTACTTAGTTTAGAATAGTTGGTGGGCAGCTTGTTCGGTTTATCTCCCCGAATGATCAACGTCTCTATGCATTGATTCTTTTTTAGTTTGAGAGATCGCTTCGGGTTATTGTTGTAGATGAAAATGGTTTTTAATTGCGGCAAACTAGTTAACTTCTTTTGAATTTTACCAATGGATGTGTTCACCAATTCCAGTTCTTCTAAATTTTTACAAGTGAATATTTCTATTGGCAACTTCTTTGATCTTACCTTAGATAGACTCAATTGCTTGATGGCAGATCGATCACTCTTAAAAGTCAAACTATCAAAAGGAAAAAAATTGGGATTGCCAGAATATACTTTTCTGTACCCGATGATTCTATTTCTGATTTCAGTGGAGATGGCAAAAATACTATCTGCTACTTTTGGGTCATATCGCTTGCCATCCACCATTTCCCTTATTGCCTTTTGTGTTTTTTCAAATTGAATGGAATCAGATTTGTTTTTAAAAATAGGTTGATCAAAGTTGGATGCCGAGACATGAATCTTTGGCTTGCCATCTTTGATCAAGGTATCTGGCCGATTGGTTTTGATCGTTCTACTTATTCCTTTTCCATCGACTTGCGTGATCTCTACTAATTCTTGTGAATGACCATCCATCCAAAAAAAGAGCAAGGAAATGACTACAAGAGAGTGCTTCATGCCGACTGTATTTGTATCAAAACTACTAATTTAGTTAATGATTAAAAACCACAACTTTTAAAGCCCATTTCCTACAACAAAAAACTTCACTTTTATCTGTAAAAAATGCTGTAAATAACTTTGAAAAACGTATTTTCGCAGATTATTTAAAATCCCAAAATGAACGAAGACAGAGGAAAAAACGAAGGCAATTATTCAGCAAATAATATCCAGGTTTTAGAGGGCCTAGAGGCCGTACGAAAAAGACCCGCCATGTACATTGGAGACATCGGTGTAAAGGGCCTCCACCACTTAGTTTACGAGGTAGTTGACAACTCCATTGATGAGGCTCTAGCGGGCTATTGTGATGAAGTGCAAGTGACCATCAACGAAGATAACTCTGTTACTGTAGAAGACAATGGTCGAGGGATTCCTACCGATATGCATGAAAAAGAAAAGCGTTCTGCCCTAGAGGTGGTAATGACTGTGCTTCATGCAGGGGGTAAATTTGATAAGGATACATATAAAGTTTCGGGCGGCTTGCACGGTGTGGGTGTTTCTTGTGTGAATGCCCTCTCGGCTGTGCTAAAAGCAACTGTTTATCGCGAAGGCAAAATTTTTGAGCAAGAATACCACCGAGGTGCGCCTCAGTATCCTGTACGTGTGATTGGTGAATCTGAAAAAAGAGGAACAACAGTCCACTTCAAACCTGATCACGAAATTTTTACACTTACTCTTGAATACAATTACGAGACCATTGCATCACGCCTACGCGAGTTGTCGTTCTTGAACCCGGGTATCAAACTCAATTTGAAAGACCTGCGCGAGAAAGATGAGAGTGGTCAGCCTAGGTCAAATGCATTTTTATCAGTAGGCGGCCTGCGCGAATTTGTAGAATATTTGGATTCAACGAAAGATAAATTAATACCCAATCCGATCTTCATTGAGAATAACAAGTCAGAAATACCTGTGCAAGTAGCGATGGGCTATAATACTTCGTACAGTGAAAACTTAGTTTCTTACGTAAACAACATCAACACGCACGAAGGCGGTACCCACGTAGCTGGTTTCCGCAGAGCGCTTACGCGAACGTTGAAAGCCTACGCTGATAAATCAGGTTTGCTTGAGAAAGCAAAAGTAGAAATATCTGGAGACGATTTCCGTGAAGGATTGACGGCAGTTATTTCCATTAAAGTACAAGAGCCACAGTTTGAAGGGCAGACTAAAACAAAGCTCGGTAACTCCGAAGCAATGGGCGTGGTAGATGTAACGGTAGGAGAGATGCTCCAAAACTTTTTGGAGGAGAACCCAAAAGAAGCAAAATTGATCGTAAGTAAAGTGATCTTGGCAGCGCAAGCACGCATTGCGGCTAAGAAAGCACGCGAAATGGTGCAGCGCAAAAATGTTTTATCGGGAACAGGTTTGCCTGGCAAGCTTGCCGACTGCGCTAGTTCTGACCCTGCCATCTGCGAATTGTATTTGGTAGAAGGAGACTCTGCTGGTGGTTCTGCCAAGCAAGGCCGCGACAGAAATTTTCAAGCCATTTTACCCTTACGGGGAAAAATTTTGAACGTTGAGAAAGCACAAGAGCATCGCATCTATGAGAATGACGAGATCAAGAACATGATCACGGCATTGGGTGTAAGCTTTGGCACGATCGATGACAACAAGGCGCTGAACTTAACAAAGCTTCGCTATCACAAAGTGATCATCATGACGGATGCAGATGTGGACGGTAGCCATATTCGCACGTTGATATTGACTTTCTTCTTCCGCTACATGCGCGATTTGATTGAACAAGGCTATGTGTACATCGCTCTGCCTCCATTGTATCAATTGAAAAAAGGAAAAGTGGAAAACTATTGCTGGAACGAAGAGCAGCGCGATGCGTTGATCAAAGAAATGGTTAAAGGTGGAAATGAAGACAGTGTGGGCGTGCAGCGATACAAAGGATTGGGTGAAATGAATCCTGAGCAATTATGGACAACCACCATGGATCCTGTTAAGCGCACATTAAAGCAAGTGAACATTGAGTCAGCAGCAGAAGCAGATCATTTATTTTCTATGTTGATGGGTGATGAAGTTGCACCACGCAGAGATTTCATTGAGAAGAATGCCAAGTACGCGAAGGTGGATATTTAATATTTACTTGACTGCTGTAAGTTGCATACTAACAGCCTAAGGGCTAACATTATAGTTATAGGACAATATTAAAATGGAGATCAAAGAGCCGCAGGTTGCACAAGACGTAGTAGGGAAACAAATTTTTGATAGCAGCTTTGTCAGTCGCGATTTAAGTTGGCTTCAATTCAACTATCGAGTGCTTGATCAGGCCAAGCACATTGATAGAAGCATCTTTGACCGCCTTAAATTTTTGGCTATCACTGCTTCCAACTTAGATGAGTTTTGCACCATTCGGTTGGGTAGTCTGTATAATTATTTGGATTACGGTAAAGAGCGATTTGATTACAGTGGACTTCGTGAAGCTCCGTTTCGTCAGTATTTGATTGGGGAAATTCAAAAATTTGTCAGCGACCAGCATGATTACTTTATCAAAAAGCTTCAGCCACTTTTTGAAAGGAATAATTTTAGGATAGCCGAATACAAATCACTTTCTCCTGAGAACGCTGCACTGGTAGATCAATATTTTCAGCGCACCATCTACCCGATGCTCACGCCCATGTTGTTCGACAACTACCATACGTTCCCAGTTTTAAAAAATAACCGATTGTTGTTTGGCGTGGTGACGAAGGCTCCGCAAGATGTGAACAATCAATTGCGGGTGTCCTTCATTCAAGTGCCAAGCAATATCCCCCGCTTCTATGAAATACTTGGGATTGACGGTATTCTTTCATTTGTTCCAATTGAAGAAATTATCAGGAATAATATTCAGAATCTTTTCCGCAATGTAGATATCAATAGCATCAACTTATTCCGTATCAATCGCAACGGAGATTTTACATTGGAAGAAAGCGAAGATATTGAATCAAATTTTTTAGAAGAGCTTAAAAGAAAACTTCAAACTCGCAGGTCAGGCAGAGTAGTGCGAATGGATATGGAAGAGAATGCAGACCCTTGGTTGGTTCGCCTTCTTAAAATCCAGTGGGATTTGGACGATCTCAATATCTTTAAAATTCCTGCCGAAGGAATGATCGACTATACGGGGATCAATCAAATAGTAGGGCACACGGAATTTAAAAGCAAGCGTCAACCGCTTCACCCGCAGGTAAAACCCGTTTCTTTTCCCGAGTTAGGTGCGCGCGATTT
The DNA here is from genome assembly GCA_043777495.1 of Cyclobacteriaceae bacterium. Classification (GTDB taxonomy): domain Bacteria; phylum Bacteroidota; class Bacteroidia; order Cytophagales; family Cyclobacteriaceae; genus ELB16-189. The sequence continues at coordinate 61,770 of JAYWHU010000021.1, forward strand.
ATTTGAGGTATTAAAGGAGCGCGATATTCTTATGCACCATCCATACAACTCAATGGAGCCTGTGTTAGAGTTACTAGAGAAAGCAGCCGATGATCCATATGTGCTTTCAATCAAGATTACCATATATAGATTAGCCAAAGGAGACTCACGTGTCAGTGCAGCGTTACTGAAAGCTGCCGAGAACGGAAAGCATGTATCAGTACTTTTTGAAGTGAAGGCTCGCTTTGATGAAGAGAATAATTTACGTGAGGCAAAAAAATTGCAGCAAGCAGGTTGCTTTGTAATTTATGGTGTAAGTAGTTTAAAAACTCATACTAAGCTTTTGCTCATCGTTCGCAATGAACCCAATCGTGTCTATCGTTATGTGCATCTCTCTAGTGGAAACTATAATGAAACCACTTCAAGGTTTTATACCGATGTTGGCTTATTGAGTACCAATGAGAAGTATGCGAATGATGTATCGGAGTTTTTCAACGTCATCACGGGGCATTCGCACCCTACGATGTACAAAAACCTGATCACCTCACCACGTGACATGCGCAATCAACTTATGCACTTGGTGCGAAATGAAGCTGAGAATGCACGAGATGGAAAACCTTCTGGCATTATCATCAAATTGAATTCCATTCAGGATAATGATTTTATCAACTGTTTATACGAGGCATCTAAGGCGGGTGTGCCAATCAAACTAATCGTTCGTGGCATGTGCTGCTTGCGTCCAGGTAGGAAGGGGTTGAGTGAAAACATTGAAGTGATTTCTATTGTAGGAGAATACCTCGAGCATTCTCGCATTTATTATTTCCACAATGCAGATGTGCCAAAAGTTTACATTGGCAGTGCCGATGCCATGGTGCGCAGTTTTGACAGGCGGATTGAATCGTTGTTTTTGTTGGAATCTGATATGCTTCGCAAGCAAGCGATGAACATTTTGCGCTACAATCTCAGAGACAACGTAAACTCTTACACCATGCGAGAAGATGGCAAGTACGTGATCAAAGAACAGAATGGAGAATCACCTTTTAATATCCACAAGGAATTTTACGGTGTAACGAAGGAGATTATTCAGGATGTGAAGTTGTTTTGATTAGCCTCTTGATTCGTCTAATGAGGCAATTTTTATCCCCAAACATGCTTTGATGCGGTTATTGTAGAACTCCTAGAGTTTAAACAGAGAGGGTTTCGACAGGCTCAACCTGACAGAGTTTTTAGAGATGCTATTAAATCAATCAATTCACGCTTGGTTTCAATTCGCCTTTTAATAAATGGTTGTACTCATCGCAAGTTAAGTAACCGAGTTTGTGGCAGTAGCCGCAAGTGCTGTAGTTGTCACCGAAGTATCCTTTCTTGACTACTACAGTAGAACCTTTGCAGATCGTGCACACCACTTTGCCAGCAGGGCCACAGTCAATGGTGAAATCTTTGGAGAGTACTTCCGATGCTTGCCTTGCTTCAATCTCTCTTTCTTTGACTAATTCAATCTCAGCTTTTTCTAGCCACTCTACCGCCTCTTCAGAATATTGCCCGCTAGTGCCCTTAAGCTGAATGTATTTGTTCAGCCAGTCTACGCTTTGTTTGTACTTGCCAAGGAAGAAAGAATTTTTCCCGAATTGAAAAGTAAGATCGGTGGGTACGCTGCGAATGTTTTTCAATGCTGATTTGAATTTGACATCGGCCGCTTCATATTGACCTTCTTCGGATAGGCGCACGGCAGAATCGATCTGCATGGTTACTTTGCGCTGCTTATCCATTTGCTTTTGTGTTTCAATTTGCTGGATCTTCTCTTTCTCTGTTTGAGCAACTACTGCGATGGTTGAAAACAGTAGAACTACTGCTGCTAAAAATTTAATCTTCACGGATAACTGCTTTAGTTGATAAAATCTTTTTTAGATAAGTTGAGCCACCCCAAGGCGGCATTACAATAGATATCTTCTTTTGCTTTTTTTGATAGCTCCATGTCATCAATAAACTTGCCAATCTCTAAATCACCGAGCGGAAAGGGGTAATCTGAGCCGAGCATCACTTTATTTGATCCTTGCAATTTTAATACATATTCCAACATCAAAGGGTCATGCGTAATACTATCTACCCAAAATTGTGAGATGTATTTGCGCGGGTTAAAGTTGTTATCGATGGCAACTAAATCAGGGCGGCAATCAAACCCATGCTGAATCCTGCCAATGGTGGGTAAGAAGGATCCGCCAGCATGCGCGAACATTACGCGCAACTTGGGCAGTTTTTCAAAGATACCACCAAAAATCATAGAGCAAATTGCGCGTGATGTTTCTGCGGGCATGCCCACGAGCCACGGCAACCAGTAACGTTGCATGTTTTTTTCTCCCATCATGTTCCAAGGGTGAACCATCAAGGCCAAATCAAGTTTCTCGCATGCTTCAAAAATAGGAAAGAAGCGTTCTTCGTTTAGGTTTTCGTCATTGATGTTGGAGCCGATTTGTAAACCAACCAAACCAATTTTTTTGAACCGCTCTAATTCTTTCACGGCCAACTCTGTGTCTTGCATGGGCACTGTGCCAAGGCCTATGTATTGCTTTGGATATTTTTCTACCAGCTTGCCGATGTGATCATTTAAGAATTGAGAAAGGGCGAGACAATCCATCGGCTTTGCCCAGTATGAAAACATAACTGGTATGGTGCATATCACTTGTACTTGCGTGTTGAATTTTTTATATTCTTCAATACGTTGATCGGCATCCCAGCAGTTGCTTTTGATCTCGCGGAAGAACTGGTTGCCGCGCATCATTTTGGCAAAGCCTTTTTTGTGATGCTGAAGATAAATGAAATCGCCATAGCCAAAATGCTCGCTCCAGTTGGGCATTTTTTTGGGAAGGATGTGCGTGTGGCTGTCTATCTTCAACATTCGTATTGGCGAATTAGACAAAGTTAAGGATTTATGTGGGGAACTTTACAGGCAAAGAGGAAATACTGAGAGTGCAGTGGACAAGATTGCGAAGATAAAAACAAAATATTGCGAAGTGAAAAGGGTAGCTGATATGCCTAAGAGATCGCTCAACCCATTAAAATAAAAACCGTTGATTGAAAGCTTGGTGGTCGGGGTTGACACTACAATTCTTGAATGACAGAAATTTCAGGATTAATTCTTGATTAGTTTAAAGCCACTTATGCCAAGATTGAAGGCTGGACTTGGGTGGATTCGTTCAAGTTCAAAAAGATGGAAGCCAAATTTTAGTGATCGGATGGATGAGATTGGCAGCTACTGCGAGTTTTTCTTAATCAATAAGATTCACAGCCAGAGGCGAGATAGAGCGGCTGAATGCTAGCTCTTTTTCATTGCAATCAATAGTAATAGGCTCATGATTCGAAACGGGATTTAAGTTTTCATGAAGAAGGAGACAAGAAAGTAGTGACTATGATTTTTTCTTAAAAATATTTTCTCACATGATGTTGGAAAGGGTAATTGACAGATGTTTCGATTTTGAAATGCGATGGCGCAATGAATTTTATTGTTTAGCCGTTTTGAGGCTTTCGGTCATTGCGGGAGATATACACTAACCTCCAACAACCTTCTTCAAGTTCTCCACCAATCCTTCCCAGAGGTCTTGCAGTTCTTCTTGGTCATCGAAGTCAGAGTAATCGCTGACTTTAATAAAGGTAGTTTGAGTGAGTTCGTTCACCTCTAGGCGAAGTTCAAAATAGGATGGATCATTTTCATCTTCCTTGGTTTCAGGCAAGTATTCAAATTTGGCAAAGTGGTTGGTTCTATGAGAGGTGAGTTTTGCTTTATGCTCTTCATGGTCCCATACAAAAGTAAATACTTTCTCTGGGCTGATCCTCACGTCATCGGCAAACCACTCGCCAAGGCCGCTGGCAGAGTCGATATAAGGGTATAGCATTTTAACGGAAGCATGGATTTCAAAATCCGTGGTGAAGAGTGTCTTTTTTGTTGTGGTGGCCATGCGTTTGTTATTGGATTTTAATTTATATCAATTTTTGGTCATCAGCAAATCAAAGTCGATTAGTTTGTTAAAATACGATTAGAAAGTGCATAAAAATCAATGGTTTTAAAAATTGAAGCGGTTAAATCTGAAAAGTTTATAAATTTGCACTCCTAAATAAAAAGGCGCGGTAGCTCAGGTGGTTAGAGCGTTGGATTCATAACCCAAAGGTCGGGGGTTCAACTCCCCCCCGCGCTACAAAAGAAAGCAGCCGAAGCTGCTTTCTTTGTTTTCGTGGCATCACATTCAGTTAAGTGTATCTCCAACCTGTAATTCCAAGGTTTATAGCCCCTCTTATTATGCTCCAACTAACCAAGGCGTTGTGTGAGTTGGCGGGCGGCTCAACAGATGGCATTGACGTAACCGTAAAAAATATACCTTCAAATGCAGGTACCTCGCATGAAAACCGACCTCCTTACTACACCCTAGCTTATATAATAAAGTTATGAACGAGATCGCTTAAAGTGTTTCGCTCGCTGATGCACTCCCACCAAATCTAGCTTTTGAACGGAACCAATTTTAACCCCAAATCATTGATGGCTTCCATATTCACATCACCCTATAAAAAATTCTTTTTAGCAAGCCTGCTCATCTATCTGGTCACCGCTTATTTCAGTGAAGGTTTCCATCATCCCGATGAGCAATTTCAGATATTGGAATTTTGCAATTACAAACTCGGCAATTCTCCTGCTAAAGATTTGCCTTGGGAATTTGATGCCAAAATACGTCCTGCATTACAACCTGCAATCGCTTATGTAATGGTAAAGGCATTCACTTCTGTCGGTATCACAAGCCCTTTTGTGTGGGCATTGTTGATGCGGTTGATAACGGCCTTGCTGTTATGGTATGTCACGTGCCTATTTTGTCTATTGTTGCTACCTCAATTTTCTACTGATTTTGGTAAAAAAATATTCATACTACTAAATCTTTTTCTGTGGTTTATGCCTTACATCTCTGTGCGCTTTTCCTCAGAAAATTATTCGGCATTGACTTTTATGAGTGCTGTTTATCTGCTCATTAATGTCACCGATGGCAAACAAACCGTAAAATTTCTCCATGTGGTTTTTGCTGGCCTATTGCTTGGGTTCTCATTTTATTTCCGCTTCCAGATTGCGTTTGCTATTCTAGGGCTCGGCTTATGGTTGCTGTTCATTAGGAAAATGAAGTTTACGTATTGGTCGCTTCTGGTCGTTTCTGCAACTTGCGCCATACTCGCTTGTATATTTCTTGATTATTGGTTTTATGGAGACTTTCAACTGACGCCCATCAATTATTTTATTTCCAACATTATTGAGAACAAAGCCGCTCAGTGGGGAACTCATGGATGGTGGTATTATTTTTTACTGTTTTTTAATTTGGCTGTTCCTCCATTAAGCATTTTTTTGTTGGTTTTCTTTTTTATAGGTCTCTACAAAAAACCAACAGACGTTTTCACTTGGTGCATCATCCCGTTCCTGATTGGACATTTTTGGGTAGGCCACAAAGAGATGCGGTTCTTATTCCCAATGGCATTATGTTTTATGTACCTCACTGCTATTGGGGTTGACCACGTTGTTAATTACGCTAAATACACTAAGGCTATTCGAATTATATTTACATTTTCAGTCATCATCAATTTGCCTCTACTAGCTTTTCGCACGTTTATGCCGGCTAGAGAAGCTATTGGCTATCTTAATTTTATCGATAACTATTCAGTCAAGAATAAAGTAGATGTATTTTGTTTTGAAAGGGATGCCTATAAATTAGGGGGAGATCATTATGTTAATTTCTATAGATCACCCATCGTTAGCTGCAGAGTGGTGAAGGACAATGCTGAGCTGACAGAATTTTTGATGAAAGAAAAACCTTCGCAAGCACTCATCTTGGAAACAATGATAAACACAGGAAACACTTGGAACGATTATAAAGCTGAGAGTGTGTATTGCTTTTACCCATCTTGGATCCGTCACTTCAACATAGGCGATTGGCAGAGTAGGACCCAGATGTGGAATATCAAACGGATTGAGAAAATAAATTGACTGGAAATTATTTCGTACTGAGCTTAAACGACTCATTAACTATCTGTAGTAAATTCGCGACTATTCGTGTTTGTAGGGAGTACTACACCAAAAACCGGAAAGGTTATGTTCTCGTTTTTGAAATCGGTTCGTTGATAACTTCTGAATAAACATTGGCAGCATCATGTTAAGTACATTATCCCGAGCCCAAATTCCTAACCCCCATTTTATTGGCTCTATTTTTGAAGTAAGTTTGCACCTGCTTCAATGAAAAAAATAGATAAGCTCATCATTGGCTCTTTCGTAGGGCCGTTCATCCTTACTCTCTTAGTAGTGGTGTTCATTCTATTGATGAAGCAGATGCTTATCTATTTTGATGACATCATAGGGAAGGGGCTAGAGTGGGGCCAACTTGGATCTTTGATGTTCTATTTTTCAGTTACGCTTTTACCTTCTGCATTGCCGTTGGCGGTATTAATGTCTTCCCTCATCACATTCGGGAACTTAGGCGAACATTTTGAACTAACGGCTATCAAAAGTTTGGGCATTTCACTCACACGAAGTTTGCTGCCTCTTTTCTTTTTGGTCGTGGTGATCACCATCTTTTCTTTTTTTGCCAATAATTATTTGGTGCCCAAGGCTGCCCTAGAGGCCTACAGTCTTCTCTATGATATAAAACAAAAGAAGCCAGCACTCGATATCAAGGCAGGATCATTTTATAGCGGCATCCCAGATATTAGTATCAAGGTAAATAAGAAATTTAGTGACGGGGTTACGTTAAAAGAAGTCATTATATATGATCATCGCGGCAGAGTTGGCAATAAGCAAGTGATTGTTGCCGACTCAGGAAAAATGTATACCATACTCAACGACCAATACCTCAAATTGGAATTGTTTCAAGGCTACGATTATACTGAAGGCTCAGGTTCTGGACAAGACGATACTGGCAGGCCAACTACTGAGGATACCTACCGCAAAACAAAATTCTCAAAGATGCAGGTGGTGCTAGACTTGTCATCATTTAGCATGGGGCGCACAGATACCAAGTGGTTTAAGGGAAACAAGATCATGCGGAATATTTCTGAATTGAGCACGGATATGGATTCCGTCAATAGCGAGTTGACAACACAAAAAATCAATCTCTATGGCAATCAAGCAACCATGTTCAGTCTTCATTTTAAACGAGACTCTATCCCTTTGACTAAGGAGATGAAGAATTTTAAACACGAAAAGGATTCGGTTGCGAGGTCTCGCATTGCTCATAGTTCTCCCTCGGCAGGAGGAACCATCACCCCAGACTATTCTCGCTATGCTTCCAATTATAATAATACTATAAAGATTAAAATCCCAGATTCCATCACCCGAAAAGAGAGACACATTTCAGATAGTATTTACAATGCCAAAAAAGTGGATAAGAGTGAAATTTCGGGCGCATTAAATAAAGCCAGAATGATAAAGAGCCAGTTGCAGAATCATAATTCCAATGCCGATAGCCAAAAAGCAGAGTATATAGTCTTTAGGATTCAGTGGCACCGAATACTATCCAATTCCATTGCTTGTTTGGCCATGTTCTTAATTGGTGCGCCCTTGGGCTCGATTATTAAAAAAGGAGGGCTTGGTGTGCCCGTTCTGGTTTCAATCCTCTTTTTCATTCTTTTTTATGTACTTGAATTGTTGGGAGTTAAGTGGGCAAAGCAAGAACTAATCTCGGTACCCACAGGTGTTTGGCTCGCCAATACCATTCTATTTACCATCGGGATGG
>JAYWHU010000022.1:0-19975 GCA_043777495.1 Cyclobacteriaceae bacterium
GTAATAGATTTTTGGCACGCAACAGGTTGCCCTGAATGATGGCATGCATTTTTGCGCCATGTGAAATCGCAACTTTTAAATGATTCATTGCGTGGCGCAATTTTTTCTCCATCCTTTTTATCCCCAGACTAAAGTCTGGGGCTACTGAACTGCCTACCGGACAGGCAGGCAGGAAGCCCCGCTGGGGCTTGTATAGAAAAAAATAAAACTTCCCCAAGCACCATTTTTGAATAGACAAAAATAACTTCGAGGTTCCATCGGCCAGGGATAGTAGCGAAAAGCCCGGAGCGAGGAACGAGCGAGGACTTGTAGCGGATAGCCCGGTTGAGCTGCGAGGGCTAGAGCGCTGTGGCGAAAGGCCGCCAATCAAATTTGATTCAATTGATCTGTATAGCCAGTGGTTAGTGAAGACACGAACCACGGAGGCAGTTTCGTTTTCAAATTTTTGCCAACGGCATTCCTTTGGAGCAAATTGACCTATTTTCAAATTGATTATTCCCATTCTATGGTTGCAGGTGGCTTCGAACTAATATCATACACTACGCGATTTACACCTTTTACTTTATTAATAATATCCGAAGATACCTCGCTTAAAAATTCATGGGGCAGATGAGCCCAATCGGCTGTCATGCCATCTACACTGACCACGGCACGAAGAGCCGCTACTTGTTCGTAGGTACGCTCGTCACCCATCACTCCTACTGAGTAAACTGGCAACAGCATCGCACCCGCTTGCCAAACCTCATTATACAAATTGTGTTTTCTCAATGCATCAATGAAAATGCTATCCACCTCTTGCAATATCCGTACCTTTTCAGCCGAAATATCGCCCAAGATACGAATACCCAAGCCAGGGCCTGGGAATGGATGCCTGCCCAAAATAGTGGGGTCGATGCCCAATGTCTTGCCCACCAAACGTACTTCGTCTTTAAAAAGTGTGTTGAGCGGCTCCACCACTTTCATCTTCATTTTTTCTGGCAGTCCACCTACGTTGTGGTGCGACTTGATAGTAGCCGAAGGGCCTTTCACCGAAACTGATTCGATTACATCAGGGTAAATGGTTCCCTGCCCTAACCATTTCACGTCTTCGATTCGGTGTGCCTCTACATCAAACACATCGATAAATGTTTTACCAATCGCTTTGCGTTTTGCTTCTGGTTCAGATAAACCTTTTAAAGCAGCATAGAATTTATCTTTTGCATCTACGCCTTTGATGTTCAAGCCCATTCCTTTGTAGGAAGTCAATACTTGCTCAAATTCATCTTTGCGCAGTAACCCATTATCCACGAAAATGCAATACAGGTTTTTGCCAATAGCTCTGTGAACGAGCATGGCGGCCACCGAAGAATCTACTCCACCAGAAAGTGCCATCACTACTTTATCGTTGCCTAATTTTTTCTTGAGGGCATCCACAGTGGTCTCCACGAATTGATCAGGAGTCCAATCTTGCGCGCAGCCGCAAATGTGAACCACGAAATTCCGAAGCAACTCTTTTCCCTGAAGTGAATGAGTTACCTCCGGGTGAAATTGAATACCGTATAGATTTTCATTTTTCTTTTTGAAGGCCGCCACTTTCACCGATGGTGTGCTGGCAATAATTTCAAATTGATCCGATACAGAAGCAATGGTATCGGCATGCGACATCCATACTTGGGAGTCGATGGAGATTTCTTTCAACAATGGGTTATGGTGATCTACCGTGGTCAACTTGGCGCGGCCGTATTCACGAATTTGAGAAGGCAACACTGATCCACCTGTCTTGTGGGCGATCAACTGCGCACCATAGCATACACCAAGCAGCGGAAGCTTGCCAAATTGATTGAGATCAATATCTGGTGAGCCTTCATCACGCACTGAACAAGGGCTGCCCGATAAAATCACGCCTTTAAAGTTAGCGGCATTGGCGGGGATGTGATTGTAAGGGTGAATCTCGCAATAAACATTCAACTCCCGCACCCTACGGGCGATTAATTGAGTGTACTGAGAACCGAAATCGAGGATGAGGATTTGATCTGCCATGCGCAAAAATAGCAATTCCTTAGGGAGTTCAAGCCCACTAAAACCAGTTAATTTGATTAAACATTTTTCGTACTTTTGAATATGGAAAAAGAATTATTGAGCAGGATCACAGCTAACCCCAAAGTATGTGGAGGCAAGCCCTGTGTGAGAGGCATGAGAATACGAGTTGTGGATGTACTAGAACTGTTGGCAGCAGGATTAAGTGCTAAGCAGATCGTTTCGGAAGAATTACCTTCATTAGAAGAAGCGGATGTTACTGCCTGTCTTATTTATGCCGCCTCTAAAGTAAATCATCCTGTACTTATTGCTGCATGAAATTACTTTTGGATGCTCAACTTTCACCTTTTATCACCCATTAGATAGAAGATAATTTTGAAATCGAATGTGTTTCGTTCCATCACCTAAACTGGCAAACAACTGAAGATGAAGAGGCATTCTTGAAAGCCAAAGAAATGGATGCCATTGTTCTTACCAAGGATGAAGATTTCATTGGGCTTTTGAAAAAACATAAGGCCCCGCCTAAAATCATCTGGCTAACGTGTGGCAATACTTCTAATAAAAGATTGAAAGAAATTCTCTCTTCAAAACTAAATGAAGCACTCGAACTCTTGCAAGCAAACGACTTAGTTGAGATTAGCGACTAGTGAAAACATCCCTTGGGTCTAATACCCATTATTGAAGGTGCCAATTTTTATTCCAGTTATCTCCTCCATCAGACTCACCCCCGTCCTCGCTTTGCGAGGACACCCCCTCTCTACTTTGTAGAGAGGGGGACGGGCGGTCTGTGAAGGCCAAGGCTTTTATGGACATCTTCTCTACGCCTTGCCCATTGCCTCTGCATTAATGCTTCGCACAAATTGTCGTGAACAGTCACCCCCTCTCTAAAAAGTAGAGAGGGGGACGGGGGGTGAGTCAAAGAGCCGTTCTCTACATCTAAAGCCTATGGACATTTAAAAAACACAAATTGAACAAAAAGAAAAGTAGGTTGAACCATCCGATATTAAATCTCAGTTCAACGCCCTCTCCGGTATAGAAGATCCCCAACGCTGAAGTGGCAAGTAAAATAATAGGAAAGAACAAGAAATTTCCATAGAACGATAATGGCACACGCGTTAAAAAATCAGTTCGTTTGTTTACGATTTTGATTGGTATAGAAAGCAACAGAGAGGTGTAGTAGTCGATTTTGTCACCATTGGAAAATCTTTCTTCTAGTTCGTGGCTTAATTTTATTTCGTTACCGTTTTCTAAATAAATAATAAACGATCCAGCCGCTCTTTTTCCTTCAGCTGTATTGCTGGTCTCCGCTACATAGTGGGTTTCCTTTCTTGTTGGCAACACAAAATCAATCAAACAAAACAATGCAAAGGCAAACGTGAATTTTGAAATCAGCACCGCGTACTTCAAATTGTTGCGCATGTAGGTGGCAAAAGAATTCTTTCTTATTTCTTGTATATACTCTGCCGATTTAGGTCGATAGCGTGGGTCGCGATGGCGAGGAGTAGTGGGTTCTGGTTCGGGCTCAATAAATTGTACTACTCCAGTCAGCAATTGGTCATACAACAATTTTTGTTCTGGGTTGCTTAATACATCATAGGCTTCATTGATTTCTTGAATCAACCCTGCCGCCTCGAGCGATTTATTTTTATCGGGGTGATAGCGCAACGCCAACTGACGATAGGCGCGTTTGATTTCCGCATCTCGTGCAGTAGTACTAAGGCCTAGAATAGCGTAGTAATCTTTCAATCAAGGGCGAAGGTAAGGAAAGTATTTTTTCTATTGAGGAGATGCTAGTTTGGTTTAAGCTAACTTCGCTAATCAAAGGTATGTAAGTAACGTGAATGGCCGAAGAGGAACGACTACTTTACGATACTTATCCACTTCAATTCTCCAGCGCGCCATCTTCTACCCAGCAAGAGATCAGTTGAATTTGATCATCGGGTAATTTACCATCAAATGGCATTGACCTGCTAATCACTCTCGCTCTTATTTGACCCGCATAAAGCTTAACATTTTCAAATTTTGTTAAATCAACTCTTCCAGTTCCTGCCACATGGCAGCCCGATTTACTGCATGAAGCAGTAACAATTGGTTTAACGGTATTGGCCCAACTTACACCCGTATTACCTTGAGGAATAACAACTGAAAATCTATATTCACACTGAAGGGCATCAACCACTGTCATATTGTATTGCCCGTGGTTAAGATTTGAAAAGATGGAATCATTGGTCGGCAATTGATTTGCTAGGATAAATTTAAAAGGAGGTGACCCATTTAGTGGTCTCACTTTTACAGAACCATTTCCACCAAGACACACATTATCCATAGTTGTAATACTCGTTGCTACAAGTTTGCTTTCAAAATTAGAAATCTTGAAGCTCAATGTATCCAAGCAACCTTTCGCATCTTGAACAGATAGCATATAAGATCCAGCCGAAAGCTGTGAAAAAAGATTACCCTGTTGTGCTTCTTGTCCGTTAATGGAGTAAAGGTAAGAACCAATACCACCTATTGCCGAAACTTCAGCCATCCCATCTTTTATAAGGCAATTTGATTCATCAACTGTTTTGATGGAGGTAATTTCTAATGAACTTTTCGTGCAATCTGCTAAGCGAGGTATATCGTTATAAGCACAAGCGGTCATCAATAAAAGAAACAATACTTTTATCGATAATCTTTTACTAATACTCACCACCCATTTTTCTTCTATCGATTTTCTCATCTTTAAAGCGAGGCAGGTCTTTAGGAATTGCAGTTAGGTTTGCTGTGTCAGTGAGTGCGTGAATAAAATAGACGATTTGTTCTTTTTCCCTTTTACTTAGAAGAAGAGGATCTGGAGGCAATGTTTGATTTGTAAGGTCTATACCGATGCCAGCACCACCGCCTCTATTATAAAAATCGATCACCTCTTCCAACGTTTGATAAACGCCATTATGCATGTAGGGGGTTGTAAGAGCCGCATTTCTTACGGTGGGTATTTTAAACGCGTTCTTATGGAGCTCTCTATTAAATGTGCGGAATTTACCGATGTCGGGATCAAGTGTGGCATTTACAGTATCAGACCTAAGTGGCACTCCAATAATCTCTGATTCCGTTTCAAGGTAGGAAGGTGGTATTGATCCGTTGAATAAAGGCATAAAATGGCATGTAGCACATTTCGCCTTACCCATAAATAAATTAAAGCCCGCTAATTCTTCTTGGTTCAAGGCGGATTTTTCACCTTCAAGGTATCGGTCTACTTTTGAATGCAAGCCGTTAAGCGATCGAATATAGGTAGCAATTGCTATTTGAACCCTCTCTTTCGTAATCGACTTTTCGGTGCTATCTGAAAATGCAGTAGCAAATAAATCTTGATACTCATCACTTTTTTGAAGTGTATTGGCTGCTTGTGATAATTGCCCGTGCATCTCCCTATCGTTGGCTAACACATCCGTGATTTGGTCTTCCAGAAATTGAAATCGAGAATCAGCAAATTGATTTTTTTGAAAGCCTGAATTAATGATAGTAGGTGCGTTACGTTCTATACTTTCACTAGAATTGAAAGCTTGACTTTTTGTTCTTCCATCTGTAAAGCCTTTCTTAGGCTGATGGCAAGAAGCACACGAACGTGAATTGTTACCAGAAAGAATAGGATCGAAGAATAGTATTTTGCCTAATGACGCGATAGCTGGTTTGTTTTTCAATTCGCGATTGTACGTTGGGGCAAACCACATAGACTGAATGACAGAAGCACTTGCAAAATTTGTCTTCGTCATATCAATAGCCGAAAGCCATTTGTTGTTGGGCACGTGGCAGGCTTTCTGAAAATCATATAAACTTTCAGAAAGCGGTTTAATAAAATCAATGATAAATTCCCCTCGATGAAAGGTGTTAAAATCAGAATTGGATGAGAGGTATTTGTCCGCTGCATCAAAGCGCTCTGTTAAAATGCTACTCAATTCTTTGTTATCGGATTGATTCTGAAAATAGAGAATGATTTTTTTCATTCCACTCAAAGACGCCTTTGCCTCTTTCATAGATTGAAAAGCCACAGGGGAGTCAAAACCTGTAATACCTAGACTCATAATTCTTAAAAGTTGTAATCGCGATGCTTCAAAAATGTTTTCTGCCGCCCAAGAGTTAGATTCCAATTGCCCTTTTAGCCGCGCCATCATAGAAACAATCAAATTCATTTCTACCATCAATCGCTTATGGTTAGCAGCATCAATTCTAGGGAACAGCATTTCTTCAACTACTTGGAAACCTGTCGGCTCAATCACTTTATCGTCATATTCATCTGCTTCTGGTAAAGCAGGTCCATTAAACGCTTCCGCTACGCCAGGGAAGTGGAATTCGACAATGGCTTCTATTCGCTTGTAATGAACACGCGCTTGATTGAAGAGATCTTGAGCTTTCAAAAAATCAACCCCTTCTTTGTCAGCTTCTATGCTAGCTTTCAACTCGATAAGTTTTTTTTCCAACGAAACAGCCTCGTGCAACTGATATCTACTGATTTCAATTAACGGATCCATTTTCTTTTGATTACAAGAAACCAGTATCAGACATGCTAGTGCAACAATCAATCGAGCCATATTAGAAAGTATAAACAGAAACAGCCTGAGTAGTAACTCAGGCTGTTTAGGGGAGGATTATTTTAAAAATTTACTTAGCAAGCCCTTTAATCAACACTATCTGGCTGCCTTGGCTTTCATCTGGTCTAGCCGATCCGCCATCAACACCTTTAAAGGCATCGCTGCGCCACGTATGAGGTTGGATAGACAAAAGAAAAGTATTTGCAATGCCAATGGTAGATGACACATCAATCAAGGCCCCGTATTCCCAACTTCCTTTAGTTGAGGTTGCACTTGACAATTGTGTGCTTAAGGTAGCATCAGTTCTGAAATGGTTTAATTCAAATACCTTTTTCAAACCTTTGGTTGTTAAGTCATATTGGTAAATGTACGCATCATGCGTTTCATCGCCATAGCTATTTGCATCTTCTTGTATGTAAGCAAAGTTTTGGGTTACCATTATGTTATCAGGATTTTGAAACTCGCTTGCAGGGCCTGCATTATTATCACCATCTAAAATAACTTCTAAAGTTCCTTTCAAGGGATCCGTTGCGTTCATTACTAATTTGTAAACCCTGCCATATTTTGTTCTGTTAGCATTTCCAGTTTGGCCTGTTACACAAAAATATACTTCCCGTCCTACTCCATCCTTTTTATAATCAATATCTTCTACGCGTCCAAAAGCGATGCTCTTAAGCGCAGTTGATTCTGTATTTATTTGAGCTCCTGTAAGGGTAGCGGCATTTGCTACTTCAACAAATTCAACATCTACAGCAGCACCAACAACAATGTTTGTTTCTACTGGGTCTTGGCTAACCCGTCTTAGCACATAAACTTTTCCTCTATTGGTGGTATTAAAAATATCGCCTACCGCATTTGGGATATACATTGCTAGTTGTGCTCCATCAGCAGAGGAGTCATCATCACCTATCAAAATAACAGTTTTGTTAGCATAGGCTGTTTTAGGAAGTGGCACTGCATTTTCCGCGCTCCACCTTCCAAAATTTTGAACTTCTTTAGATATGCTCGCACCAGAAACAGCAGCGTAAGGATTGACAGCATGAGTGCGCGACTCAACACCGCTTTCACCGCATGTCAAATAGAAGGGGCCAAATCCGTGTTCCTCAGGTGTGGCAAGCGTGGCGGAACATAATCTCCATATACCACCATTTGAATTTAATACATACTCACCTGCAACTGGCTTAAACGAGCCATCCAATGTAATTCTAGAAACAGCAAAGTTATCTTCGTGGTTTACCAATAAGGAGTAACGAGTTGGGCTAACCTTAATAAGGCCAGCTCCATCTGCAGAGCCACCAAATTTAAAAGGAGACGGAGATGCAAAATTATCAGAACTGCTTATCAAAGAATAAACCTCTAAACTTTCAAAACCTGTCAGTTTACTAATCAATGCAGGAGTTGAAGAGTGATTAGCAAGAACAACAGTTGTTGGTTCAGTAGGTGTAGCACCTGTTGGGCCTGTAGCGCCAGCAGCACCTGCTGCCCCTGCGGGGCCATTAGGACCTACTTTTCCCTCAGGGCCTTCGCAAGCTGTTAAAGCTAATGCAAAGGCTGTAAAAAGACTCGCAGCAATTGTAAGGTTTAATTTCATGGGTATTTGTTTTTGTTTGCGCTAAAATACATACCCAATGATAGCTGATTATTAAACCAACGTTAAAGTAATATTAAGGTTAAAGGCATCCAAATAACAAAGGATTCATAATCGAACAATCCAATTTGGCTTATTCCATCTAATTAATGAAACGGCAACCTTCATTGGTTTTCGTTGCTTATGCTGGTGGAGTAAGAGCTAGAATAGCGTAATTATCTTTCAATCACAGGAGAAGGTAAGGAAAGTATTTTTTTTTGGGAAGAATTGGCTAGTTCCTTGCCAAGGTTGGTGTTTTCTTCACCAACATTATAAAACCTAAATTTTCTTCTTTGTAAACTTCAAGTTCATCTATCAACTCAAGTTTTTATTTATCTGCCATCCTCACTCATCACCTTTGTTGGTGAAGAACACCAACAAATGCAAGGGTTTTATCATGGGTTCGACAATCGCTTCGCAAACTTGTCGAACAGCTGAGCATGTTTGCAAGTCGACAATACTACTAAATACGCTAGTTCCTTGAAATCTTATTCATCTTATCCATTTGAACAATATAGTCTAGGTTTTGATACACAGACTTTTCCCATTTACCTGTCCGCTGAAAGGATTCCAGTTCCTTCTTTATATAGTCGATGAGTAATACAAGATTACCTTCAGAAGCAGTGCATGATTTTAGATCTTCTAGATCAAATTTACCTTTCTTGGATTTATAGTAGTCAAAAAGCCTCGATATTAAATGCTCAACTGATGTGTTCTCTTGAATTGCCTCTTCACTATCTCTAGCTTTCTCCTTTAATTTAAATAGTTCTTCGGCTTGTAATTTTGACATCGCCTGAATAAGCTTGATACCGCTTTCTGATTTTATGTCCAATATTTTTAAAAACACGTCTTTCAGATGAGCGACCTTTTTTTGTAACCCAAACTCATTTTCAATCAAGGATAAGATATCATGAGTAATACAACTACTATTGATTGAAAGTGATATTAAGGACATGTGATCCAAAAATTTAGCAGGCCGAAATAAATGCCAGAAAGATGCATTTGGGTGCGAAGCATGATATACTTTTCTAACTTCATAAAAAATATTGTCCCAAGTGATAAAAATCGGATCAACATTATCGTGTTTATGTGTATCAAACAAAAAACAGCACATTAATGTATCACGCTTAATTATTTCACTGTGTCTATTATCTTTTTTGGTTAAAAGTTCAACCTCAACGTTCTTTTTTATCTCCGAGAATACTAATTTACTTGTCTGCGAATAATCTTCAAATTGAATTACCTCTATTTCACTTTCACTAAAGATTTTTAAAAGGGCTTCATGAACATAACGGGGAACCTTTTCAGTTGGAACCTCGCTTATGTCAAAACCTAAGCCAATGAGAAAATCATTAATACTGTTGATGCCATCTGGAAGTTCACCTAACTTTTGCATCACTTCAAAGAAATTTAGGAATACATTATTTGAACGACCAAGTTTAAGAAAGAAATCGTATTTGTTGTACTCTATCACCTTAATGGAATCAAGGATATGAAGTCCAATCTCTTCTAGATATAAGGCCGATATTTTCAAGGCAACTTTCTCTTTTGCGTTTGAACTATGATTTAAAAGTTCAACAGCAGCTTTGTAGAATAGATTTCTTGATTTGCTCTTAGGATTGTATAATGCGCAGATTAGATGAAGTGCGATTGACGTATCCAAGTATACATTCCTTTGAGAGATATTCACATAAGTTTCAAACTCTGGCTCTCTTATCAATTTTGAAAAGAGTTCCCCTGAACTAACTCGTTGAAGAAAATCATTATCCTCACAAGATTTAATAAGTTCTTTAGCGAGCACGCGTGCCTGTTGTTTGTCACCTAACTTACTTTCCAACAAATCAATAAATGCCTTAAGAGACTTAAATTCCGAGGTTATTTCTGCACGGGATGCGATTTCATACAAGTCTTTATTATGGATTTCTTTGAAAATCTGATAGATGTGGGTGATAACTGTTTTAAAGTGATCCGCAATTTTAAATTTCTCTAGTATTTCTTGAGTGGAAGAGATAAGCCTTTCTTCTTTCATCTCAAGATCATCAAGAATTGTTTCAATTCGATTAGTCTCGTCTTCTGCAAGTTGTATTTTTGAATTGCCATGGCCAATGAACCGTATCTTATGTTGCTGATAAAGTTTATCTAGTTCACGTTTGCACAGGTTTGATTCTGACTCAACATTGAATGTTTTATTAATTTTAGTCTCTAGTGCCTTAACGTCAAGCTCTTGTCCATTATTGAATATTTCAAGTAAGATGAATGAATCAAGAATTTTATTTTTTATTTCTGTAGTCTGATTTCCATATATTATTAGATCAAACTTCAACTTTTCCACCTTGGTAAATATTGGTTCGTTGGAATTTAATAATGCGGAGAAGAGTTTTCTTAAAATGGCTTTCGTTCTTTTAAATTTCGGACTAAGTAGATTGGAAGAAATATACTTTGAGTCGATAAAATTTAAAGCGATCCCAAATTTGGTTCTAGCTTCCTCAACTATCGAGTTCAACTTTACTTCTGAAATGGAGTGCGTAGAAAAAAAATAAAGCTCGTTAGAGTATCCGTTTTGAAGGGAGAGTTTTTGAATCTTGGGAAGGTCTTTTAGAAGCTTTTCATATGGTTTCTTTTCTACTGTAACTTGAATGGGAATTTTTAAATGAGACTTATTTTGAAACAACTTAAAATCGATGCCTCCATCGCCTTTTCCGTCAACTAGCACTACAGCGTCTAAATCCCAAAAGCATTCTATGAATGATTGTATTATCGTATCAAACTGTTCTTTACTAACTGCTTCAATCAATTTAGCGTATTGTGTCAATTGACTCATAGTTAACTTGTTTTGTGTAGAGGGCTCTTTGGCAATAAAAATAGCCAAAAGTAAATGAATTGACTATTTGTTGGGATCGTTTGACTCTTTCCATAGCTCGGGTGTGGGCGAGAAGCGCGGCTATTGCAAATGTCAAGTTGGAGTTGGCAAGAATCTCTTTATTTCCTCACAGAGTCTCCGCCTCTGGACTCCACGTCTTTAATTTTGCGTCCTCGCCTTCCTCCACCTCTCTGCTTCCGTCAGAGTCCCCGAGGCGGGAGACTCTGCCGATAAGAAGATGTTAGCGGCAGTTACTTTAATAGTCGGCCTCTGTTTCTATCTATTCTGTTAAGAGATTGTATAATAGTTTCTGGCAAACTAAAAGTTAAAAACAGTCCAGTGCCTTCAAATTCTCCAGAACGCAAAAGCCTAATGTCAGAATTAGATACTTTCGCGTTTGAAAGTCTTTTTGCGCCCGTAACTATACTTAAAGCAAAATTGACAATCCCTAAGTCATTTTCGTTTTTTACCACTTCTTGACAAACTCGTCTGACCACATTGCCCTCCACGATACAGAGGGCCATCTGATCCTTTGAACACTCGACATAACCTCCAGGCGGGTTAGGACACTGGCATATATTCTTTACTGGCATAAAATTATTATTTTAGTTCAACAAATAGTTTTTTTTGCAATTCCTTCACTTCATATGTGGGAAGTTCCCGAGAAAGAGCTTTTAGACTTTCAATTGCCTCTTTTACATTTTTAGATTCGTATTGAACACTTGGTAATTTAATCGAAAGTTGTTCCTCAGAGAATCCATTAAAATTTACGAGCCTATTTACTGCTGCTGCTATAGTCATGACATTTTCTTTGAAAGATGCATTCTCTGTAGTACTTAGAGTGATTGAATCCTTCAATTTTTTATCTTTTGTTCTTGTGAACCAAAGGATAACCAAAAACATTGCCGCTCCTCCACCTGCAGAAATTTTACTTGTTAAGGCTTCCGATATATTTCCAGTAACCTCTAATACTATCGAACCTGTAATAAATGTCAACGAAAACCCTCCCGTTAGTGCAAGAAGAATTCTTAAAGCCATAGTTTGCTGATAGTTCAAATCTCTCCCTTTGAAAACATAAATAATTGCAAAGGCAACTAGAACAACCAAAAAACCAAACGAAATCCATTGGATAGTTGTCATAAAATAATGGTTTAATAATGTAATTTATTTAGTTATCGAAATAGAGTCGTCACTTTCCCTGTTTTTATGTCGCCACTCCGTCCGCCTTAGGACTCTATGAAGGATCAAAACACCGACCAAGGCAAGAATGTGTCTTCTTCAATGCAAATACCTTACTCCGTTAGAATTTAAAACCAGCAACAAAATTCAATGTTGCCCTATCCCAGCGATCATTTTCTTTTTTTAAGTTATCATTCCAATCTTTATAAAATATTTGAAGTCCTAGAACAATCAGGTCGGGGTTATTTTTTTGATTCAGGTAAATGCCAGCACCAGGTGAGAAGAGATTTACAGATTCATTGTTTGGATAGATATCATGCCGTAGATGGATCATGGGGGTTAATCTCGCTTTTGGAATACAATAGCCTAAATCTAACATTGGACGAATAAATTGCATATCTGTCTTTAATTCACTTTTCAAATATGCTTCAGTTGCTTCGGTTGTTACATAAGCATTTGAGCCTGATGAATTGACACCAGATAATGCTAAGTCACGGTACTCATATTTGCTAATCGATTTAGTGTTATCAGTTTTGCCTATTTCGATCGCTATTCCTAGTAATATTCTCCTAAGATGCTTATTCCCATCAATTAGCGCTAGGGTATTATAACCAAGTTGGATTGAATAATTTATTGGCGCAAGTGGATCGGTTTTTAGGAGAGTGCCATCATTATAAGCCGTAACAATTCTACTAACATTAATTTTTGGAGAGAAATAGAAAAAATCTTTTGCATTATCCCCCACGTATGTTCCAGTAACACCAAACTGCACTTGAAAATTGGCATCTCCTTTTTTTGCAAGAGGTAGTTTACCATCTTTCCCACTAAACTTTAACTCTGCTCCCCAATATAGTTTTTGTGTGGATAGAATATCTTGGTCGATAAATGATAGCGACAAGGACTTCTCAGCAACGTTTAATATTAACTGTAGTGAGTCAGAGGTTCCCAAAGTAAATGCTGACTTACCGTCCGCATCTTGTAGTAAACTTGTCTGGCTAAATACTGATGATGTTGTTAATAATGCTATAACTAAAACAGATAATTTAATTCTCATACGATTACAGGTAATGTTTTTGTCGATGCAGGTATTTGAACGGATCCGTTAACAGTGTCTTTGTTTGAGTTAACTAGTTCGCGTGTTTCTTTAGTAATCTCTACCCATTTACTTTTATCTTTTACTTGAATTGAGTAGGTATACTTTGTCGTTTCTCTTGCTCCTACTATAAGCGTAAAGTCTAAAGGGCCTTGTACATCAACATGAAATTCATCTGAGGCATAGTTTTTGAAACCGCTCTGCCTATGCCACGTAATTACTAGTTGTTCATCACCTTCTGGGTGGAAATTCACCATGAAAATTCTTGCCGTACCTTTTACTGTAACTCTGAATGCATATGCTGCCATAAAGTATTTGTTTATTATTTAATAAAAGACTATAAACTAGTGGTGCAAGCGTCTCGTTTGTGCCACTCATAAGTTATCTCTAAACTCTGCCCATGTTGGTGTGCTTCGTCAACATAAAAACGAAATTTCTTCTTTGCAACTTTCAAGTTCATTTATCAACTCATGTTTTTATCATCTGACATTCTCACTGATCTCGTTTAGGAGTATCATCATCGTTTTCAGCAAATTTTTGAAATGCCTTGCTTCCAAAGGCGAGGCCAAGAATGTATATCCAACTTGTATCAATCACAAATTCCTCAAAACTTCCTGCTACCCAGCCCAATTTGATATATACCCTCTTCTGGCGCAAGCGTCCGCTTGTGTCACTCTTCAATTATTTTAAACCTGAACTTGTTTACCTTTTTGATGAACCCACTTATCCAAAACACCAATCAGTTAACCTTTTCATCAAACTACTCCACCTTTTTACCTAACCAGTTCACCTTTTTTCTCAGTCAGTTCACCTCTTAACTAAACCAGTTCACCCTTTACCCAAACCACTTCACCTTTTTCCCTGACCAGTTCTTCTTTTTGCTCAGTCGGTTAATCTTTCATCTCAGCTAACTACTGAATTGATGGATCAAATTTCGCGCTCCTTACTAAGAATGTCAACGGGAAAAACCCCGTATTTTCAGGGTATTTTTCCCGTATAAAATACGGGGAAAACCCCGTTGTATAAATGGGAAAAAATGAGTAGCGGTTTTTTCTATTGATCTATTCTCCCTCAACTTATTGCCATAATGAGCAACTGGCAAGTACCGACTAGTAGATGGCAGGAATAGACTGGTGATTGGCGGGAATGGGCTAGAATTTGGCGAGGGACAGAGAAATGTATAACGCCTTGAAAAGCATCGTCCCCAAGGCGGGAGACGATGCTAGACGGTTCTACTTAGGGCTGCTGAATAAGTACAAAACCTGAAAACCTTGCACGTAATCGAGAAACTCGGCTGCGGCAGAGCCGTCCAATATTTGTAGTCATGTCCTTGAAGGTCTATCAAAGGTGCATCGCACCGAAACATCATCACTCCCTGAGAATTCAATATCTCAGTGCGATGCAACTTATAATATAGAATCCTATTTCTTCCTACAAAGGTTGGGGCGGCTCTGCCGCTAGCTTTGAGAAAATATATATCAATAGAGAAATACTTACTTATAAATATCATAACAATGCTGCTTCAGATAATCGGCAGCATCGTCTTGCCCTGCTTTAAATGCCTTTGATAGGCAACTGCAACCTTCATCGGTTTTCTTCAACTCAACTAAAGCTACTCCTTTATAGAAAAGAGCATTCACGTTCTCTGTATTGATGAGCAAGGCAAGATTTAAATACTTCAATCCTAATTCAAATTTTTCTAATTCCAAACAAAAGGAACCTGCATATAAATATGCTGGTTCATAGGTAGCGTCCAACTCTATCGACTTGTTCAAACTGATCAATGCGCTGTCCGGCTCTTCCAATGAATAGTAGGCAAGCCCCAGGTTGGTTTCTAGTTCAGGATCATCCTGTTGCTGCCTCGCTAGCAATAAATCTTGTTTGGCTTGTTTGTATTCTCCCTTCTCCATCAGCAGAGAACCTCGCCACCTCATCAATTCCAAGTTACCGCTCTGCAATTCTATCGCTTGGTTCAGGTCGATCAGTTGATTGTCCGCATCGCCCATCTGTTGGTAAATCAACGCGCGTAAAATGTGGGCTTGGTAGTTTTGTGGGAACTCAGGGATGAACTGTGAAATGTCTTTGAGCGAACTTTCTAAATTCTGTGTGCTATAATTGGCTATCGCACGTTTGTAAAGTGGTCGGTAGTTTTCTTTGCTCTTGAGTTTAGATTCGTTTACGATTTTAGAGTACAGCTTAATCGCGCCTTCGTAATTCTGTCGATTCATGAGCGTATCGGCTTCCACCTCCCACGCAGCCCAATTGGATTCTTGCGCCAATGAATCAGCATTGAAATAAAACAAAATAACCAAGCTCAGTGTGAGCTTGGTTATTTTTAATCTATTCTTTGTAAAAGGCATCTATCAAAAATTTTAGATTTACGATTTACGATTTTTGATTTATGTGCTCTTGCGTATCTGATTGGGAGAAGCTAAAAAATCACAAATCACAAATCACGAATCTTAAATCTTAAATCACAAATCACAAATCACAAATCACAAATCTTAAATCTTAAATCACAAATCTAAAATCCTAAATCGTAAATTCTTAAGCAGTTACCGTTGCTTTGTTTCCAAAACGCTTGCGGTCTGTTTCGTTCAAATAAATTTTTCTCAAACGAATCGACTTAGGCGTAACCTCTACGTACTCATCTCCTTGAATGTATTCCAATGCTTCCTCCAATGAAAACTTAGTGGCTGGCCTAATCGCCATCTTTTCTTCAGAACCAGTAGCGCGCATGTTGGTTAGCTTCTTTGTTTTGGTGATGTTGATCACCAAATCTCCGCTGCGATTATTTTCTCCAACAACTTGACCTTCATAAACAGAATCACTCGGGTCTACAAAAAACTTTCCGCGGTCTTGCAAGTTGTGCAAGCTGTAAGGGATTGCTTCACCCATTTCCATACAAATCAATGAGCCGTTGATACGTCCAGGGATTTCCCCTCTGTATGGTTGGTATTCTTTAAAGCGGTGAGTAACTACGGCTTCGCCAGCCGTTACGTTCAATAAATAATTTCTCAAGCCAATAATTCCACGTGCAGGCATGATGAATTTCAAAATCATGCGGTCTGCCTTCGGCTCCATGTTGGTCATCTCGCCTTTGCGCTGTGAAACAGTTTCGATTGCTTTACCAGCAACGTTCTCAGGTAAGTCGATGGTCAACTCCTCCATTGGCTCGCACTTCACGCCATCTATTTCTTTATAGATAACTTGCGGCTGTCCAATTTGCAATTCATATCCTTCTCTGCGCATGGTTTCAATCAACACAGATAAGTGAAGTACACCTCTACCATAAACCAAGAAGCTATCGGCAGAACCTGTGTCACCAACTTTCAACGCTAAGTTTTTCTCTAGCTCTTTATCCAAGCGATCTTTGATGTGGCGAGAGGTAACGAACTTACCTTCCTTGCCATAAAAAGGAGAGTTGTTGATGGTGAACATCATACTCATAGTAGGCTCATCAATCTTGATAGACTTCAATGCTTCTGGTTTTTCCAAATCAGAAACGGTATCGCCAATTTCAAAACCTTCCAATCCTACCAATGCACAAATATCTCCCGCTACTACTTCATCTGCTTTCTTCTTATCAAATCCTTCAAACACATACACTTCTTTGATGCGTGTCTTCACAATCAAACCTGTCTCGCGTTTTACTAAGGCCACGAACTGACCTGCCTTTACACTTCCGCGTTGAATGCGACCAATCGCTACACGACCAATATACGAAGAGTACTCTAGTGAAGTAATCATCAATTGAGTTGGCCCCACATCAATCTTAGGTGCAGGGATATATTTTATTACGCCTTCGATGAGTGCAGTGATATCCGTAGTTGGTTTTTTCCAATCATCGCTCATCCAACCTTGTTTGGCAGAACCATAAAAAGTTGGAAAATCAAGTTGCTCTTCTGTTGCGTCAAGCGCAAACATCAAATCAAAAACAGATTCGTGTACTTCATCAGGAGTACAATTCTTTTTATCTACTTTGTTGATTACCACAATCGGCTTCAAGCCAAGTTGCAATGCTTTCTGCAAAACGAAACGTGTCTGCGGCATGGGGCCTTCAAAGGCATCCACCAACAACAAACAGCCATCGGCCATGTTCAACACGCGCTCTACTTCACCACCAAAGTCACTGTGGCCGGGTGTATCGATCACGTTGATTTTATAGTCTTTGTAACGAACAGAAACGTTCTTAGCCAAGATGGTAATGCCACGCTCGCGCTCCAGGTCATTGCTGTCCATGATGAGTTCGCCTGGGTTCTCGTGGTCTTTAAAAATATGCCCTGCATGTAAAAGTTTATCAACCAAAGTCGTTTTGCCGTGGTCAACGTGTGCGATAATCGCGATGTTCCTGATTTTTTCAGCGTCCATAATTGCCCTATTCTAGTTGTTTTTCTGAATTAAGGCCGCAAAGATAGGGTTATTTAGTCAAAGAATTGATACAAGTTAAATCAATTCATTGTTGATTCGCGTGTCAGATTGGGCTACAAGCTTCTCAGAAGGAGTCCTTCGGACAAGCCGCAAGCAGCTTACTTCTCGGCAGAGTCTCGCCTCGGACTCTGCCGCATCCTAGCGCAGCGTCCCCGAGACAGGAGACACTGCGAGGAAGGGGAAGTCAAAAATCATCAATTGTTATGATTGAATATGATTCATGGCCTCTTAAATCTCAAGAACGTCCCCATCGGCAAATCATTTCCTTTCTTTGATTGAAGTAGAAACTCACCAAACTCTGGCTCTGCAATGTTGAAATGACTTTTGGCCACGTTCATTCCTACAAAAGAAGAAAGCCCCACCGCATACATCGATAAAACGAAAAAAGAATTTTTCTCTTCCAAGAGTTGGCTGCTCAACGAAATCAGTTCGTTTAATTTTTCTTCCAACGTCCACTTCTCCCCTTCAGGCCCGCGGCCATACGGAGGTGGATCCATGATGATGCCGTTGTATTTTTTTCCTCGCTTGGCTTCGCGCTTTACAAACTTCAACGCGTCTTCATGTACCCAACGGATATTATCAAGGCTGTTCATCTGCATATTTTGGTTCGCCCAATTCAATCCAGGGCGCGAAGCATCTACGTGTGTGACATCGGCACCGGCAGATTTAGCCACTACAGAAGCGGCTCCTGTGTACGCAAATAAATTCAAGACCTTGGGAGCTTGCAGCCCCCAACTAGAAATGGCATCGTAAACAAAATTCCAATTGGCGCCCTGCTCAGGAAAAAGACCCACGTGACCGAAGTTGGTCAAGGCAAGTCGGAGTGAAAGTGAAAGTGAATTGTATTTGTATTTAATATCCCAACTATCGGGCATGGTCTTGTATTTTTTCCAGCCGCCTTTTACATCGTCTCCAAAACGAAAATTGTCTTTTTGCTCGCGTGTAAAATGGGCGGTGGCTATTCGCTTCCATTCGTCAGCGGAAAGTGAAGGAGACCAAAGTGCCTGCGGCTCTGGCCGAATAAGATGATAAGCACCGAAGCGTTCCAGCTTTTCAAAGTTGCCAGAGTCGATCAGTTCGTAGTCGGTCCAAGAGGTGGGGCTGATGATGTTCATGGGGCAAATATAGTTACGAGTTGTGAAAAGTAGGCAGTAAGCAAAAGCACAAGGCGAGTTAACAGTTTATGAAAGTAAGAGGTTAGGAGTCATCACCTAGCATCATGAAGCCTGTCCAAAGGACTCCCTTGGACAGGCTTGCAACTTGTGGCCATTTTTTAATCAGCATCCAATATCCAATTTGAATCACTAATTTTGAATCAACATGCACTTCAAAATCACTAGCACTCAAAACCCAAAAGTAAAAAGCTTGCTTGCGCTGGAGAAACCACGTGAGCGAAGGAAGCAACAACTCTTCATTGTAGAGGGGAAAAAAGAAATTGGTTATGCCCTTGAAGCGGGATATAGGATCGGTAATCTTTTTTTTTGCGATGAGATCGTGAGCGAGGCGGAACTGGCAGAGCTTCCATTAGAAAATAAATTACTCATTCCCGTATCGAAAGAGGTCTTTGATAAAATCGCCATTCGCGAAAGCACTGGTGGCATGATTGCAGTGGCCGAGCAGAAAACACATCGATTAGCAGAAATCAAACTCAGCAAAAATCCTTTGTTATTAATCTTAGAGGGAGTTGAGAAGCCTGGCAATTTAGGAGCCGTATTGCGCACGGCTGACGCTGCTGGAGTTGACGCGGTGATTATCTGTGATCCGCAAACTGATTTTTATAACCCCAACGTGATCCGCTCCAGCGTGGGTTGTGTATTTACGAATCAACTTGCGGCAGCCACATCTGAAGAAACCATTGCTTGGCTAAAGGAAAACAACATCTCTATTTTTTGCACGTACTTAAAAGCAGCCAAGCCTTATTATCAAATTGATTTTACAAAGCCTTCTGCTATTGTGATGGGCACAGAGGCCACCGGCCTTTCGGATAGTTGGGTGAAAAATTCAAATGACAACATCATCATCCCCATGAGTGGGAAAATCGACAGCATGAATGTTTCTAATGCTACGGCTGTGGTGGTGTTTGAGGCAAAGAGGCAGAGAGGGCTTTGAAAAAGCCCGACAAAGTCGCGCCACCGCTTGGAGCGTTGGCACCACTACCATGCGAACATCAATAATCAATTAGTTATAAATCAGGTAAT
>JAYWHU010000023.1:0-19950 GCA_043777495.1 Cyclobacteriaceae bacterium
GGTTGAAACAACGCTTGCTTCACCCGTGTGGGCAACCGCTTCTTAAACCTTCTGCGGATATTAAGCTGCAACCCCGTGTACACGCGGTAAACCCGTTTATGGTTCCACAACAAGCCTTTACGCCTGATGCGGAAATACGATTGCCAGAAACCGATGGCGGGGTGTTTGCCGACCAACTGTTGTAGCTCATTAATAATAGGTACATCATTCTTTAATTTAGGAGTGTATTGATAACTGCTCCTTGACACACTTAATGCCTTGCACGCCTGACGCTCGCTCACCCCATGTTCTTCGATCATGAACTGAGCCAGTATGCCCCTCTCATCAGGCGTTATAGCTTTTTTGCCACTGCATCTTTTAAGGCCTCATGGACAAGGCTCAGGTTGGCGAACATCTTCTTCAGCCGGGCGTTCTCTTCCTCCAACTCCTTCATCTTTTTAACATCGCTCACCTCCATGCCCCCATAGCGCTGCCGCCATTTGTAAAATGAGGCTGTGGTGATACTTAATTCCCGGCAGATGTCCTCTGCCTTGCGGCCAGCTTCGTGGTCGCGGATCGCTTTTACGATCTGTGTTTCTGTGAATCTTGACTTTTTCATATTTAACCATTTTAAAATTGAACTTTTATATTCAACTTTCAAATGGCCGAACTTCAGGGGAGCTTACAGTCCCAAATGGTTTTGTCATGTGCTGAACCGTACTCCGACTCACTCACAAATAATACGTTCGCCCCCTCATCAGTAATGGCTAGGTTTTTCATTGTATGGAATTTCTTTTTACCACTGTAAGCCTCTTTTTGGTTTTCATAATCTGTATCCCTAGGCACTTCTCTTTCGGTTACATCTACCAATAGGCATTCTGATGGGGTTTCTAGTTCAACAAATTGGGAGCCAGTTTGTGGCATAACACCCATTTTTGCCAAGGAGTCCTCAAGGACGGGCAACAAATACTTAATCCATTCACTAACCTTACTTTGGGAGATTCCGAACAACTTACCATGATACCCCTGATTAGGGTTTTCTTTTAAGTACATCAAAATAAAATTAAGTTTTGTGCTACTCCCATAAAGGCTACTGGCATTATGTTCTTCCCGTTTTTTGAATAGCCGCAGTTGACCTTTCAGATCACAGACCAAGAGCTTTTCTGTAACCAAGACATCAAAAACGGTAAGCAAGCTCTCGTATTCATCTTGGTTTAGACTTACTAATGCCCTAAGTTTGGCACAGGCTATCTCTATTTTGTTTCTATTATGTTTCACAACTGTAAAACAAATGAAGGATAGCCTATTTTTTACCTCATACTGAAATTTTCGTGATAACCTTTATTCATTGAGAGCAGTGCCCCCATTCATAACTGATGCATTATCAGATTGTGGAGTGCCTGGAATGGTGTTTGCACTAGATTCATTTAAAGAATTCCAATTGGTATGCCTAAAACCAATACAATGACCTAGTTCATGAACAATATTTCTTCTTTTTTGGCCCGTAGTAACTGTTCGATTTGAGTTAAAATCCAAGTTAACCCGAACTCTAAATCCTGGTCTTCCGTCAATAAATGGAAATTCAGCTACAGCAACCACATCATCACGCAATAGGCTCTCATTTGGGACAGCATTATCGCTTATTATGGTTATAGAAGTTTGAGTTGTAGCTTGATCCACTAATACCATATTTATCCTAGAATCTCCAACGGAATTCCAATCATTAATAGCTTGCTGAATCTCAGCACGCCAGTTATCTACTCCAGTGAGCGGCATCGAGTTGTCTATTCGGATTGAAACTGTAGGCTGTCTATCAAAACTAATTAATTCATTCCTACTTGCTTGATCAGATCTGCCATTTGAAGTCGGTTGTAAATTTTGTAAACTGCTTTTGGAAAAGGTTATATCACCTTCAACAAGATAATATTGACCTAAATCCTGAACATCTGATTTGGTAAAACCCAAAGAAATGATGCGTTTGAAAACGGGATCATTTTCGTCTATTGCATTAAAACTACTTTCTAGTTTTTGATCATTACAAGATGTAAAATAAAAACAAGCCAAAACCATTAAACCTATTTTTGAAAAGCTGATAATTTCATAGTGTTAAGAATTTATTTTATAAATATAGTTTCAATTGAGCTAATCGGCAAGACATAATTTTGTTTTTAATATCTGACACTTTACGTATGCCCTGCGCTCCAATAACAGTTTTAAAATATGAAGATTAATTAATCCGTTTTTTCAAAATAAAACTGCTACTACGTGCTTACAATTTAGTTAGTTACATTTGCATATTATTAATTTAAATATGGAAGTCTGTTCAATATGCAATTCCTCTTCTCTAATGGAACTATTTAATGCGCATCCACTTGATTACAGCTCAACAGCGAATTTTAAGATTGTGAAATGTGAACAGTGTGGGTATGTGATTAGCTCTGGGGCTGCTAATAACATTACGCTATATGAAAGCGGCAGCTATGACGAAAAAGAAAAGTTTTGGCATAAGTGGGTAAGAAGCATTTTTCAAATCCTAGAAGTAAATAAAACTGCCTACTTAGAAAAATATCTGCAACCTAATGCAAGTGTATTTGAAATAGGTGTTGGCAAGGGCAATTTTCTTTCGGCACTTCGCAATAAAGGTTATCAGGTTGCTGGGATAGAACCATCAAAGCGGAGTTTCGCAGTAGCTTCACAAAAACTTGGTGCGAGCATTGTTAATTGTAAGATCGAAGAGATAAGTTCTTATCAATCTATAAATAAGAAATATAATGCCATTGTCCTTTGGCATGTCTTGGAACATTTGCAAAATCCGTTTGAAATAATAGAGAGGCTCAAAGAGCACTTGTTACCTAGTGGGATACTTATGATAGGAGTTCCAAATTTCGATAGCTATCAGTCAAGTTATGGTAAAAACGATTGGTATCATTTAGACCCATCAAGGCATATATCGCATTTCAATCCTGAGTTTTTAAAAATTCAACTTACAAAGGGTAATTTTTCGATTGAGAAAATCTATTTCAATTCGTTTTATCAAAACTTTGTTGGTGAGATGATTACTATATCTAATAAGTTAAGCCCTTTCAAAAATATTATTTTTAACACGTTGCGCGTCAATAGGAATTATTTTAAGACATCGGGAACTTGGTTTGTTCCATTTTTATTCGTGTATGAAATTATATTGACCGGCCTATTAATATTGCCAGTATTTTTTTGGACATTGCTAACACAAGTGGTGAACAAAGCGGGCACTATGGTGTGCATTGCCAAACTGGACAATAAGCTATAGAGAATTTTCTCTCACTTTACCATTTCCGCTAGCGAACAGAGTGAAGATAAGAGCGAAAAATACAATTCCCTTATTAGACTCAAAAATTGATTCTGTAAGAGAGAACAAGAGCGTAGTGAGGAGGAAGAAGAAGAACGGAAGGTTCTCAGATAGGATAGCCGCACGGAAAGAAAACCAGTACATCGTTATCAGTGCTACTATACCAATCAGCCCGAGTTGTGCATAAGTAAATATCCATTGATTGTGTGGATCGAAACTAACATAGCCATACTCATCTAAATTATGACGGACATAAGAGCTGTCAACTAAGTCTTGCGCATCTCCCGTGCCAGCGCCAATTAGCTCCCAATTATTCTCACTCACTTCTTGGATTGTATATTTCCAAAAGAGAAGCCGCAAGTTTAGCCCATTGAATTCTTCATAATCACCGGTAAGATGATTTTTATTTAGGATTTCAAAATTCTTGGTTAGTACTAAAAATCTTTCCCGAGTGGTTTTGTTCATCGATATAAAAAGAGTGAGTGAAACAATAGTAATGACTATTGCACTAATCATCATTTTTTTGTTTTGCAGCTTTTTGTAGAATAGGTAAAACAAACAAAGTACAAAAGCGATGATTGCCATTTTGCAGGACACCAATACTAAAAAGCCAATTGAGTAAATGATAAGAACGGAAGTGTAGAAAATCTTCTGATTCAGGCTATGCTTACCATCAACTATACGCACACATAAAGAGGTGGAGGCACACACAAAATACATGGAGTAGTAGACGTAACTGATTGGCGAAAATGTTTCAAAATGAAAGGCCATACGGTCATCCAAGATTACAAACTTAATTGCGGCAATGGCCAAAACGACAAAACTGCTACCAAAGGAAATCAAGCTCAGGTTTTTTAAAAGTCTGTCATACTCTTCGTTACTTAAATTATGAATAGGATAAAACAATAAGGCTGGTACAAGGAGAAAATAAATCTGCTTTTCAATAGCGAAAAGACCACTGTTCATATTCTGGGTATATAACAACCCGACCACATGTAGGCTAAAAAAAATTATAGGAAACCAAATAAGATGGTTAGTTTTGAGGCTTTTAATAGTATGCTGGTAATGATTGTAAAAGAGGCCAACAACCATGAGCATGAGTAAGAGTAGATTGCCGATGTAAATTCTAAAGAATAATCCCGCGAAGGCCACGCAAATTATTGCACTAAGGTATTTTTTAGAAAGATTCATAAATCCAAAGATACGGCAATAGCCTAAATAGTAAGACAAAACATGGTAGGATGAAAATTGCAATTTTAGGAACTCGAGGAATCCCCAACAACTATGGAGGGTTTGAGCAGTTTGCAGAATATTTGTCAGTAATACTTGCTCAACGCGGTCACAATATTACAGTCTACAATCCACATTTTCACCCATATCGAAAATCAGATTTCAAAGGAGTTAAAATCAAACGGATTTATAGCCCCGAAAAACTTTTAGGGGCTGCTGCATCTAACTACATCTATGATTTTTTTTGCTTGCTTGATGCTATTGTGAGTGATTATGACATCATTTATGAAGCTGGCTATGCTAGCTGTGCTTATGCCGTTGGTATATTGAAATTCTTTAAAGGGAAAAGGATTATTGTCACAAACATGGATGGTATGGAGTGGCAAAGGAGCAAATGGAACGGCATTGTGAAACGTATGATAAAAAATGCGGAAGCAATATCGGTTCGAAATTCTGATTTTTTGATTGCAGATAATATGGGCATACAAAAATACTTTCAGGATACTTACGGAGTTACGGCCGGCCTATTGCCCTACGGAGCAGAGGAAGTTAAACAAGTGGAAGAGTGTTTTCTAAGTAAGTATGATTTAAAAGCAAATAATTATTTTCTCGTAATAGCACGCATTGAACCTGAGAATAATATTGAGCCAATCATTAATGCTTCCTTAAAGTCTAATTGTAAATTGCCACTTATAATAGTGGGCGGAGTAACCACTCCTCATGCCAACTACCTTGTTCAGAAATTTAAAAATCAGAATGTTCAATTTATTGGAGGCATTTACGAAAAGGAAATTTTGGATAGCCTAAGATTTTTTAGCCATTGCTATTTGCATGGACATTCAGTGGGCGGTACAAATCCATCTTTGCTGGAAGCAATGGCCGCTTCGTGCTTCATCATCGCCCACGCAAATGATTTCAACAAATCAGTATTGGATGAAGACGCTTGTTATTTTAGAGATGAGAATGAGTTGATTTCTATTTTCAACAACCTCAATACACATTTGGAGAAAAGAAAAAAATGGATTGCAAGCAATAGGAATAAAATAATGGAGAAATATGATTGGTGCAAGGTGACAAGTCTTCACGAAGAATTCTTCAAGTCAATACTAAAGAACTAATTTTAATTATTACTTCATATTTCGCCCTCAATGAATAGAATTCGGCAAACACTTAATAAGTATATCGGATCAGGTTTGCTAGCAATCTTTACAATCATTGGGATTTGGAATTTTAGTAGTTATGGAATTGCCTGGGATGAACCTACCCAGCGAGCGATTGGATACATGTCTTGGGGATATGTGCTAAGAATGAACGATAAGCTCCCCACATTTTATGATAGAGATTATGGTGTGGCTTTTGAAATGCCCTTGGTAGCACTAGAGAAAGCTCTATTGATAGACAATCATCAAGCCTATGAAGCTCATCGGATGCGCCATTTAGCTTCACACTTGTTTTTTTTAATAGGAGCTTTTTTTTGTTTTCTGTTAGTAGACTACTTGTATAGGAGTAAATGGTTGGCAGCTCTGGCATTTCTCTTCATTGTGCTGCAGCCGAGATTATATGCGCATTCTTTTTTCAATTCCAAGGACATTCCTTTTATGTCTATGTTCTTTATCTGTTTTTATCTATTGGCCAAAGCTCTGCATGAAAGAAAAAATATACAATTTATTTTACTCGGGGTCTCGGTGGCATTATTGATAAACCTTAGGCTAGCGGGAATCATTATGATTGTTGTTGTTTTTTCTGTTTTACTAATCGATTCTATTTTATATAAATCGAAGAGGAGTATAATAATCGCAAACGGAAAATCATTTATTCTTTTTTTTGCAACCTCTGCCCTTGTACTTTATATCACATGGCCCTTTTTATGGGCTCACCCAATCGATAATTTCGCTTATGCTTTTCGAAACATGTCCAACTTTCGATGGGGTGCAGCAATTCTTTTCAATGAACAAATGATTCCTACCCCCAAGCTTCCTTGGTACTATATTTTAGAATGGTTTTCAATATCTACACCTATCGTATTTGTTGCATTGGGTGCAACGGGTCTCGTTTTAATTTGTATCGCATTTATCAAATCCAACTTTTCAATATTCAAAAATCGATTAGAGCAACAAACAGTAGTGTATGCCATTTGTTTTGGCTCGCCAATTATCCTTGTGATTCTTCTCCATTCAGTAGTTTATGGCGATTGGAGGCATCTTTATTTTGTATATGCGCCTTTCGTGATGCTCGTGGTATATGCACTCAATTATTTTATTAAAACGAAATTAAAATGGATTGCATTAAGTGGGGTACTTTTTACTTTTTGTTCTGTTTCTTTATTTATGATCAAACAAGCTCCTTACCAGCATATTTATTTTAATAGCTTAGTTGACAGCAAGACGCCAGAGTATCTTTACAGTCAATTTGAATTGGATTATTGGGGAGTATCATATAAAGAATCACTTGAGTATATTATAAATAATGATCTGGATTCGACTATCTCAATCGCAGTGCAATCTTATCCAGGGGTATTTAATCAGTTTAGCCTAAATGATAAAGATAGAGGCCGATTGAAGTATGTTAGTGATTGGCGTGAAGCAAAATACTATATAGCTCAGTACATTGATCCAAAAGAAAGAGCCAATCCCAATTGGCAAAAATGGTTTTCTGTCAAAGTGGCAAACAATACAATCAGTTCTGTTTACAAAATACGTCCTCCTTCCATTACTCAGCCATAAAATTAGAACGTGCAACGCTGCCAACTAAGTATTATTCTTCCTTTATTCAATCCTCACACTGGCTGGGCTAAGGAGTTGATCTCTTCGCTTATTAATTTATCAACTTACTTTGTCAATGTGAACTATCGCATTGTGATCGTAAATGATGGATCTACAAAGATTTCAGATAATGAGATAGCAGATGTGCTAAAATCAAATACCTCTATTGTTTATTGTCACTATGAAAAAAACCGTGGCAAAGGATATGCTATTCGACAAGGAGTACGGGAACTTTCAGCAGATTTTTATATTTATACCGATTGGGATTTTCCTTTTGGGCAAAAGATTGTTTTTGAGGCTTATCAACAGCTTGTAAAGGGTAATGTTGATTTGATAATTGGAAAGCGCAACGCAACTTATTTTAAATCTTTACCATGGGAGAGGAGGATTGTTTCTGAATCTTTGAAGCTCGTAAATTTTGTTGTGACTGGTTTTAAAATAGGAGACACCCAGGCAGGGCTGAAAGGATTGAGTCAGCGCGCGAGTGAGGCCTTACTAACCACCCAAACTGATAGTTTTGTTTTTGAATTTGAATTTATTCGTGCATCATTGAAAGAGAAAATAACCTACTCATTCATAGATATCTCAATAGATGAGTCTGTCCGATTTTCAAATTTTAGCATGAAAACATTTTATAGAGAATTTGTAAACTATATCAAACTATTCTTTTGACAAATAGAAAAATCATACTACTGACATTTGACTTAGAAGAATTTGATCTGCCCCTTGAATTTGGCATTGTAATTAGCAAAGAACGTCAGCTGGAGATTGCTTTAGAGGGGCTGCGTACATTATTGCATTTTCTTAAGGAGACAGAAGTAAAAGTTACTTTTTTTACTACTGCTTATTTTGCCACTCAATTTCCAGAAATAATTAAAGAGATGTCAAAATCACATGAGATTGCATCTCACATGTATTCTCATTCTGGTAATGATGTTACCCATGTGCAATCTTCGCGCACTGAGTTATCAAGATTGACAAATCAATCTGTAGCAGGATTTAGAATGCCCCGTTTTGCCCCTATGTCATTGACGGAGATTAAGAAAGCTGGCTATAGGTATGATTCATCTATAAACCCCACCTTTATTCCTAATAGATACAATAACTTCTTTAAACCAAGAAAAATCCATATAGACCCAAATACTGGGTTGGCAATTGTACCCATGTCCGTGACTCCTATTTTTCGCTTTCCTCTCTTTTGGCTGAGTTTTAAAAATATTAACTACTATTTCTATCTTTTTTTGTGTAAGTGGTGTCTATGGAGTGATGATTACTTGCACTTGTATTTTCACCCTTGGGAGTTTGCTAATTTGAACGAATGGGAAATACCCAATTACATTAAAAGCCCTTCTGGCAATCAGCTTACTAATTTATTGCGCAGATTGATTACAGATTTAAAGAAGAAATACGATTTCTCTACAATTGCATCTTATTTGGATTCTATTAAAAAGATCAGATAATAATCATGAATATAAAAAAAATCAAGTCAAGGCTTATTCTTATTTTTGAAGAAATTTTGGTTTTATGATTGTGTTGCTAGCGGCCTTTGTAACAGCTTTTCTCATTGCATTTATAGCTATTCCTTTGGTCATTAAATATGCTATCCAAAATAATTTGGTGGATATACCTGGCAGGAGGAAAATTCACAAACAAGTGACCCCATCCATGGGTGGCATAGCTATTTTTGTGGGTTTGTTTATATCTTCCCTAATCTGGGTTAATGTGAATAACTGGAACGAGATCAAATTTGTCATTGCCGCACTTACTATTGTTTTCATTACTGGCCTTAGAGATGATTTAATTCCTCTGAAACCCTTTGTAAAGCTGGGTGGTCAAGTGCTGGCGGCTACTATTTTAGTGGTGATTTATGACATGCGACTCCATTCATTCTACGGCTTAATCAGTGGAGAGTGGCCGATTTGGATTAGCTACTTAGTCTCAGTATTCACAATGATCATTATTACCAATTCTTTCAACTTGATTGATGGATTAGACGGATTAGCTGGACTGATATCGATTAGTTCTTTGATTGCTTTTGGTTCTTGGTTTTTTGTTATGAATGACCAAGTATATGCCGTCCTTGTTTTTGCAACCATTGGTGCTATCTTGGCATTTTTGAGGTTTAACTGGGAGCCAGCAAAAATTTTTATGGGCGATACCGGATCGCTTGTCCTAGGTCTATTGCTTTCCATTTGCGTTATTCATTTTATCAATTTGAACGATTCGCTAGCCGAAGATGCACCTATGCACTTTGAGGCATCTATTGCTACAGCATGTTGTTTTATTATTATACCGCTGATTGATACATTTAGAATTATTATTTTAAGAGTATTGAAAGGGCAATCTCCGTTTAAACCAGATAAGCAACACATTCACCATGCTCTTATGAGATTAGGGCTTAGTCATTCAAAAACGGCACTCGTACTCGCGGGCGTGCAAGTTTTTTTTATTTTTATGGCTATTATGGTAATGAAGGTGGGCGGAGATAGAATCCTTTTACCAGCTTTATTTTTATTAGCTACAGTATTTAGCGTAATGTTAGATAGAAAGATAATCAAGAAAGTGTCTTAGTTAATTTTGAAATGCAATTTTTATGATCGGAAGTAGAGTAGAAGAATTAAAGCGAGAGGTTGAGTCAGTACTTGTTAAGACCAAAGAAGACCTCGAAAACTTCCGCTTAAAGTTCATTAGCAAAAAAGGTTCACTGACTTCTCTCTTTGAAGACTTGAAAGCGGCCGCCCCAGAGGAGAAGAAGAAACTTGGCAAAGTGCTGAACGATCTGAAGCAACTTGCCGAGGGCAAATTTAAGTTGTTACAGGAATCAATGGAATCTTCTTTTTCCAATGAAGCAGAGGGGATTGATCTAACGCTGCCGACTATCCCAAACAAAATTGGAAATCTGCACCCTTTGAATTTAACTCGTTATCGCATTATCGAAATTTTCGAGCGATTGGGTTTCAATGTATCCGATGGCCCCGAGATCGAAGACGATTGGCATAATTTTACAGCACTCAATTTTCCTGAAAATCATCCGGCCAGAGAAATGCAGGATACTTTTTTTGTGGAGAAAAATCCTGACGTACTATTACGCACCCATACCTCTAACGTGCAGGTGCGGTTGATGAAAAACCAAAAGCCTCCCATCCGCTCCATCATGCCTGGGCGTGTGTATCGCAATGAGGCAATCTCTGCGCGTGCGCATTGTTTCTTCCATCAAGTAGAAGGATTGTACATTGATAAGAATGTGGGCTTCTCTGACTTAAAGCAAACGCTTTATCATTTTGCGAAAGAGATGTTTGGCAAAGAGACCAAGATACGATTACGACCGTCTTACTTTCCGTTTACTGAACCAAGTGCAGAGATAGATATCTCTTGCTTGATCTGTCACGGAAAGGGTTGTAACGTGTGCAAATACAGTGGGTGGGTGGAGATTGCCGGCTCGGGCATGGTGCATCCCAATGTGTTGAAGAACGGGGGCATCGACCCAGAAGAATTCACGGGTTTTGCTTTCGGCATGGGCATTGAGCGAATTACCATGTTGCGTTATAGCATCAACGATCTAAGATTATTTTCAGAAAATGATATTCGCTTTTTAAAGCAATTTAAAGCAGTAGTTTAGGAAGGGTAAATTGAGCTCAGATTTTTGGAGTAGGCTTCCCCCTCTCTTCAAAGAAAAGAGGGGGTGTATCGCGTTAGCGAGACGGGGGTGAGTTAAAGTTAGTTAGAACCAGTGAAGTCGATCAGGATCAAAACAGTAGCGGTACTCGGTGCAGGCACAATGGGGCAGGGCATTGCCCAAGTATGCACTGCATCTGGGTACAAAACCATTCTTTACGATATTGATCCCACATTGCAACAAAAGGCATTGAATTCAATTGAAGGAAATTTAAATTCTTCTATTGCAAAAGGAAAACTAACTGCTGAGAAGAAAAAATCTATTTTAGAAAATTTGAGTTTGGCCACTCACTTGAGCGAACTTAAAGTTGATTTGATTATTGAAGCAGTAGTTGAAAAACTAGAAGTAAAACAACAACTCTTTACCGAATTGGAAAGGATCAATGATAGCAATTGCATTTTGGCTTCCAATACCTCTTCTATCTCGATTACACAGATAGCTTCAGTGTTGAAAAATCCGGTCAATTGTGTAGGGTTGCATTTTTTCAACCCTCCTCATTTGATGAAACTGGTTGAAGTAGTAGCGGGCAAATTCACGAGTAACGAATTGATTGCCAAAATGAAAGAGTTTGCGCAATCATTGAATAAAATTTCCGTTGAAACAAAAGATTCTCCAGGCTTCATCGTTAACCGTGTGGCAAGGCATTATTATACAGAGTCATTGAAATTATTGGAATATAACGTAGCTTCGGTCGAGTCAATAGATAAATTGCTACGGTCGGCAGGGTTTAAAATGGGGCCGTTTGAATTGATGGATTTGATTGGCATAGATGTGAACTTGGCTGTTACTACTTCTTTGTACGAATCGTTTCATCAAGAAGTGAGGTTTAAGCCAAGCCACATTCAACAACAGAAAGTTTTGGCAGGGCATTTGGGTAGAAAAACAGGAAAAGGATTTTATGAATATACTAAGTAAATTGGCTTCAGGGCTCACAGGCTGTGAGGAGATAATTCATGGACGTGAGCATTATACTAAGGGAGTAATACAACGGAGCAATAGGCTCGTAGCTTGTCCAAAGGGACTCCTTCGGAGCGGCTTGCAGCTTGTGGTCTTTATAATCCTGATCTCTTTACACCACTCAGCCACCGCCCAAATCTCCTTTCCCCCAGTAACCATCAACTTAAACTATCCTCAATATCAAAGTTTAAAACTAGATGGCGGATTCATGTATATAAATGATGCAGGAATTCAAGGCGTGATTTTATATCGCGTCACCGAAACTACCTACATTGCTTTTGAAAGAAAGTGTTCTATCAATGACGATGCTCCTGTAAGTGTCGATGGCTCTAGCTTGTTTATGAGAGGCTGCAATGCCACCTACAGTTTTTCAGATGGCTACCCCACCAGCGGACAAGCTACGCAGCCATTGTTAAAGTATCGTACTAGTTTGACTGGACAGACATTGGTGATTACCGATGAGGTGGTTTTTTAGATTTTGGTAGAAATCATTCTTAGGGATTTTTCAGGAACATCTTTGCAACTCAATATGATGCTTCTTTGCACCTTTAATAAAATGTGATAGTAATGGTGACTATTCAGGAGCTAGAAAAAAGAGTGGAATGCCTTCGTATGATTACCCAAGGCGAAAATGAGTTATCTAAGAGATCATACAAGACTACTTGACCAAGCATTTAACGAGCTAAAAGAGGTGCATGAGGGGGAATTAGATCTTATCTATGAAAAGATTAAAGAGATTGACGAGCGAATGGATTTAAATGGCCTATCAAAAAATCGCTGAAGTTTCATAGAAACGTTTTGAGATGACGTTACATGCCAGCGGAATTATATTTATCAATGGCATTTAAAACGGCATCTGCTAATGAATTGTCATTGTGATAGATAAAATAAGTCTCAGAATTGTCAACCATCTTCATTTCTCTTTCAATGTTTGGTGATTTATATTTTTTAAACCAGTCTGTAAAAAGTCTGCTTCTTACTTTTTCCTGTTGATCCTTGTTGCTGCATACATAAAAAATAACGTCTTTGTTTTTGGCTAAAAAATCCATAATAAAATGAACCACAGTATCTCGAACTCTATTATCCCTTGGGATTATAGTGGGTGGTTTGATGGGAGTAAGAACCAAGAACATCAATCTGCTGTTGCAGTTTTCGGGCACACCAAATAAATCTGAACAATCATGCAAAGCTATTGAATAGCCAAAATTATTGCTGGTTGCAAAATGGAAGGAAATACCTGAGTTATCGGGAGAATGATACTTATAGGGATTTAACGAATTTGTATTTTCCTTTAAGTTGGCTTTCATTGCCTTCTTGGATAGTCTTTTGAATATAATTTTTATCGACTAACAATTGCTTAACAATAGTCCCGATAGACTTTTTTGGTTTCAATATGATCTCTTTCTTTTTCATGATTCCATTTTGTTAGTTAAAATTACCACTAACTTTTTCTTCTACATGCCATTGATTATGTAAAAATAACAAAAATGAGAACAGATTTCAAACTCATCTTCTTGATTTGCAATGAAGAAACCCCAACGATTTCTTGCTGATTCTAATATGGAGGCCTTAAATCAAAAATCCTGCCTATACTGGCAGGCAGGTTAATTCTAAAATTTTACATCACAGGATTTCTTCAACTTGCATTTGCTTCTCATAAAGCTCTTTGTACGCGCCATCACGAGCGATCAAACTTTCGTGTGTGCCTTCTTCTACAATCACGCCATCGGTTAGCACAATAATTTTGTTGGCTAGTTTAGCTGAAGACACTCTATGAGAAATAATAATGCTCGTGCGCCCTTGCATGATTTTTTTCATGCTGTTGAGTATAGTGTTTTCTGTTTTCGTGTCAACGGCAGAGAGTGCATCATCTAAAATTAAAATCTTAGGTTCGCGTGCAATGGCTCGGGCAATAGATACACGTTGCTTTTGTCCGCCTGAAAGCGTGATGCCGCGCTCACCTACTCTTGTTGCAAACGTGTTGGGGAAGCCCATGATGTTGTCATACACATCGGCATCTTTTGCGGCTTGGGTTACTTTAGCTTCATCAGAATTTTTTAGGCCAAAGGCAATGTTGTTGAAAATGGTATCGCTGAAAAGAAAGACATCTTGTGGCACCACGCCCATCTGGCTTCGCAGGCTGATCAGTTCAAAATGTTTGATAGGCGTTTCGTCAATCCGTATTTCACCCGTGGTCACATCATATAATCTGGAGATCAAATTAGAGACTGTGCTTTTTCCAGAGCCGGTGCCACCAATGATAGCCAATGATTCTCCTGGGTTGATCGTGAATGAAATATTTTTCAATGCTTCAATGCCTGTGTCAGGATACGTGAACGAAACTTTTTCAAACTCTACCTTGCCATTGATCTCGCGTTGCAGGTTTCTTTCTGATACAATATCTGTTTTGGTTTGCAAAAATTCATTGATGCGCTTTTGTGAAGCCTCCGCCCGCTGTACCAAGCTGCTCGTCCAACCCAGTGAAGCAACCGGCCACGTGAGCAAGTTCACATAAATAATAAACTCCGCTATATTGCCAAACGTGAGCGAGCCGTTGATTACCTCCACACTGCCCGCATAAACCGTAAACACCGTGCTAAGTCCCACCAATCCCATAATGACGGGGAAGAAAAGCGATTGTACTTTTGTCAGCTTCAATGATTGTCTTCTGTACTCGTCACTTTCTTTTGTAAAATTAGTAACCGATTCATTCTCGCGCGTAAAGGACTTGATGACACGAATCCCAGAAAAAGCTTCCTGCACAAACGTGCTGAGCCGCGATTGACTTTTTTGGATCAGCTCCGAGCGGTGTTCTACAATATTATTCACATAAAAAATACTGATCGATAAAATGGGAAGGGGAATCAACGCATACAGCGTCAACTTCGGGCTGATGCTGAACATGATCGGGATCAACATCATAAACAGCGTGATCAGCGTAAGCCCGTACATGATGGATGGCCCTAGGTACATCCGCACGCGGCTCACATCTTCGCTGATGCGGTTCATCAAGTCGCCCGTATTATTTCTGCGATAAAAACTCAACGGCAGTGATTCATAGTGTTCAAAGATTTCGTTTTTCAAATCGTATTCCACCAAGCGGCTCATCACAATCAACGTTTGACGCACGAGGTAAAGGAAGAATCCGCGCAACAAGGCCATGCCCAAAATCAACAGAGCGTAAATCAAAATGCCTTTAGCAAACACATTGAAAAAATTTTGTTGCGCTAGGCTGTTATCAAAAGATCTGTAAATGCGAATGTTATCAGTCACCAAATCAATGGAGTGCCTGACCATTTGCGCGGGCAAAATCTGAAATACGTTAGAGATGATAACCCAGATTAACCCAAGAATGATCAGTTTTTTGTATTTGAAAAGATATTTATTGAGGTAGCGTAGTTCCTTCATGCTCTAGTAAAAACGAAAGGTAAGAGTTTTGGTTCGTTTCCAGATGAAAAAAGTCTATTAGTAGG
Source organism: Cyclobacteriaceae bacterium (assembly GCA_043777495.1). Lineage (GTDB taxonomy): Bacteria > Bacteroidota > Bacteroidia > Cytophagales > Cyclobacteriaceae > ELB16-189. The sequence goes on from JAYWHU010000023.1 coordinate 15,406, forward strand.
CAAGAGCCAAACGCCACTTTGCTTGCACTTACAATAATTAATACTTCTTCTATAACAACGCCAACTGTGCACTGCCCACCTCAGCATCGGCAGGGACTAAATATTGCCGCCTTGTTTTTACTTCTAAACAAAGCACACGAGTTCGTTTGGTTATTCCTTTTTTAAACCATCTTCCGTGGAAACTAAAGATGCTCCCTTCGGGGAGATGAGAGACCAGGGTGGCCCTTGTCAGTTTTTCGTCATACAATCTAAAAAGTGCCGTTAGCTCAGGATCAGAAAAACTAGAGGCCTTGGGGTTGGCCATGTGCTTTTTTAGTCCTTTCAATAAGGGCAAAGGATAGATGATGGAATCCATCATCGGCTGCATTAACCCTTGAAAGGTTTTTTTCCACTCATTGCCATGTGCTGAAACATGGTGGCCATGTAACTGGTGTACTTTAAGATGAGCTACTTCGTGGATGTAAGTGGTGAGAAACAAATAAGGATGAAGGTCTTGGTTGATGGTGATCTGTTGCGTTTGACCTGGACGATAGGTGAAGTCTCCCACTTTGGAAAGACGTGATTTTCGTAGCTTGAAAATAAATTGGGTGGCATCCCAAAGCGCAAAGCAATAATCTACAGAGGCGGCTGGAACGTGATCTTCTAAAACTTGCTTGACCTCAACCCCGTCTCCTCTCCGCACCAGAGGTGTTGCTGTATTTATTGCGTTCATCAATCTATAATCGTAGGCCTCAAGCTTGTAAAACTTTCAAATATAATCAGTGGTACTGAAATACACCTAGTGCGCTGTTCATTCTTTCACAAGCTTGAGCGAGGCAGAATTGATGCAGTAACGCAACCCGCTTGGCTGGGGGCCATCGGGAAAAACGTGACCGAGATGGCCATCGCAGACATTGCAAAGTACTTCTACGCGCACCATGCCGTACGTTTTATCACTGTGATAGGCGACTGCGTTTTCTTCCACGGGTTGGGTGAAGCTGGGCCAGCCTGTGCCAGATTCAAATTTCAAACGCGAGTCGAACAGGGGTGTGCCGCAGCAAACGCAGGCGTATAAGCCAGGCTCGTGTGCTTCGCAGTACTCGCCCGTGAAAGCGCGCTCCGTTCCTTTTTGTCGCGCTACTTGGTATTGCTCGGCCGTTAGAATTTTTTTCCATTCTTCTTCAGTTTTTTCTACCCGCTTAGGTGGCGTGGGGTTTCCTTTGTTTGAAAACCCGAGAACATCTTTCCATTTTAGCATAAACGTAAATTTAAAATTTATCTCACCTTCGCCTTCCTCACAATTTTAGCATACCAACCAGGGAAAAGTCGTTTCAGGTAAACAGCAAAAACTTCTTTCATTCCGCCAATATAAACTTCATTTTTTCTTTTTTTGATGGCGTGGATAATTTCTTTGGCGCATTGTTCAGGCGAAAGACCTTGGTCAGTGGTCTTGTCCATCTGGTTTAGTTTTGATCCATCACCCGTAAGCGCATTGAGCGTAACGTTGGTGCGGATCCACCCTGGGCAGATGAGCGTGACGAAAATATTTTCTCTCCACACTTCCGCACGGAGCGAATCGAAAAAGCCATGCAATGCGTGTTTGGCGGCTGAGTAGCCCGAGCGAAAAGGAGTATCGATGATGCCCATCACGCTGCTGGTCACCACAAGATGCCCCGATTTTCTTTTTGTGAAATGGGGAAGCAAATATTTTGTGAGGGCAACCGTACCGAAATAATCCACCTCCATTACTTCGCGATCTACTTCCAATTTGGTTTCTCTCACTAAACTTCGTTGGCTGATGCCACCGTTATTGATCAAAATATCGATGTGTCCAAAAAATTGAATGGCTGCTTCGGTGCTTAATTGCAATGTGGCAGCTTTCGCGAGATCGATTGGTAAGATGCGGATGTTGGGCTGTGCTTTTGCATCGCAGTTTCCTTTCACGCGCTCCAACTCTTCTTTTCTGCGGGCAGATAAAATGAGCGATGCTCCTTCTTTTGCCAATTCATAAGCGAGCGCTTCCCCTATGCCTGATGAAGCACCTGTAACCCAAACGACTTTAGTAGAGAGTGAAGACATAAAATAGATTTAAGAGCTTTTTTGTTTGACCACATAGAAATATAGAAACATAGACTCTTTACATAGTTTTTTTGCCGATGAGGATTCAATAATGTTTTATTTCAACATCTATGTGCTTTACTATGTAACTATGATCCTATGTGGTTCAAATGTATTTAAAGAATCACATAGGCTTCTTTTTATCTTCCGAATAAACCCAAATGGTGTAAATGCCAAGAGCAGTGCCAAAGGGAAATGAAAATAATTTGAAACAACCTAGAACAAGTAAGAGCGTAAGCGCCCAGCTTTTTCCGTTCAATAAACTAATACCACCTACAATGCTGGGAATGGAGAATAAGACAATGATTATTACTGAAAGGATGCTCACAAACGGAACGATCCATTCCACAATCCAATGTGTGTCCGCATCTGCTTGGTCAAGAGCGAATGGGATAAATGCAGAGATGAAAATGGATATAAGCAACATGCCAATTGCTTGAAGCACGCCACTAACAATGTAGAGGATGCCTAAAATTCTTTTGTGGTTTTCCATAGTACAGTTTTAAGAAATGTTTTTCTTTTCGTAAATGACAAAATCAAAAGCGTAGAGATGTTTTTCATCTGCTGTATGATGTGTACGCGAAATCTCTACCCAATGTTGCTTATCAAGAGTAAGAAAATGAGTATCGCCCTCCAATTCTGTTTGTATCTCTGTCAAATATAATCGATTGGCAAATGGCATGGCTAGTTTATAAATTTCGGCACCGCCAATGATAAACAGTTCTTGTTCGTTATTTTTCTCTGCTAACGCGATGCCTTGCTCCAGCGAATTGACAACAGTGCAATTAGGAGCGTGAAAATTATTTTGATGCGTTACTACAATGTTCGTGCGGTTGGGCAATGGTCTAAATTTTTCAGGGATGGATTCGTAATTTTTGCGCCCCATGATGACATGATGCTGCTTGGTGGTTTGCATGAAGTACTTCATATCATCGGGCAAATGCCAAGGCAGATCGTTGTTTTTTCCGATGACATGGTTTTGGGTGAGGGCTGCGATGAGGGAGATTTTCATTAAAAATTTTAGATTTATGATTTTAGATTTATGACCTGTCTCTCAGAGGGCAGGTAGGCAGGGACTTATCCGCTTGGGCGTAGGCCAAACAATCATAAATCACAAATCCTTTTGTTAATTTCCTTACATTTTATTTCCTCTAAAAAACTCCTCCACCGTCATCCGCTTCTTTCCCTCAGGTTGAAATTCTTCTATTGCCACAAAGCCATCTAATGTTTTGATGCAAAGATAGGTTTTGTTGTCTGTTTCTATAGAACCGGAATTCATTTCAGATTTCAGATTTGAGATTTGAGATTTTTTGATGAGAAACACTTTAAAAACCTTTCCATTCATTATTGACCATGCGGCAGGGTAGGGGCTAAGTCCACGGACAAAGTTTAGTACTTGTTCACTCGGTTGATTCCAATTGATTTGGCAAGTCTCTTTGAAAATCTTAGGGGCGTGCTTGATTTCAATATCGGTTGGTTGAGGTTGGTTAGGATAATTGCCTTCTTCAATCGCTCGCACGGTTTTTAAAACAAGTTGTGCGCCTCTGTGCATCAAGCGATCATAAACTGTTCCTACATTATCTTCTTCATGTATCGGTTCTCTATCTTGAAAAATAATACTGCCCGTATCAATTTCATGTTTTAGGAAAAAAGTAGTGACACCTGTTTCTTTTTCTCCGTTGATGATCGCCCAATTGATAGGTGCCGCCCCTCGGTATTGTGGAAGGAGCGATCCATGTAAATTAAATGTACCCAATGAGGGCATCGACCAAACCACTTCTGGCAACATGCGAAAAGCAACAACGATTTGTAAGTTGGCTTGATAGCTTTTCAATTCCTCTAAAAACTCAGGTGCTTTTAAATTGGTGGGCTGAAGAACAGGTATGTAGTATTTCAACGCACACTCTTTTACAGGCGAGGCTGTCAATTTTTGACCACGGCCTTGTGGTTTATCTGGTGCAGTAATGATGGCTACTACATTGAATTTGTTGGCAACGAGTATTTCTAAACTTGGCACAGCAAACTCGGGCGTGCCCATGAAGATGATGCGTAATGAATTCATATTTATTTCCTAACTTCTTTTCTGCCATACTTTTTACAAATCGGGCATCTTTCCCACTCATGCCCTCGTGCTGGACAATACTCCCTGCCGAAATAAATAATCTGGAGGTGAGCATTGTTCCATTTTTTTTCGGGGATCAATCGCTTCAAATCTTTTTCCGTTTGCTCTACATTTTTTCCGTTGGTCAATCCCCAGCGATAAGCCAAGCGGTGGATGTGCGTATCGACAGGGAAAGCCGGTTTACCAAACCACTGCGTCATTACTACCGATGCGGTTTTGTGACCAACGGCAGGCAGTTCTTCCAATGCCTCAAAAGTATTGGGTACTTGGCCATTGTATTTTTCTACCAAGATTTTTGAGAGTCCTGCAATGCCTTTGGATTTCAT
>JAYWHU010000024.1:0-68444 GCA_043777495.1 Cyclobacteriaceae bacterium
ATGATGCAAGCCAACCACTGCCAATATTCAGGGGGATGGACTTCCATGGCGCGCTAAGAAAAAAACAAAAAAACGTTTGGGATTCATCACAGAATCTCCGCGCCTAAACAAGTTCCAAAATACGCGCAGTCCCGAGGAGGAGACTCCGCTGCGAATGAAGTATTATTTCTATTGCTTTTTATTTACAATTCTTCTTTCGGCACCCGAAACAAGTCTATCAATTTCAATAATTGCTCTTGTATGAAATCCTTCACCAATTTTACCGCCAGTATCAAAAGCATCAACTTTAAATTTGTAGAGCAATCCTTCTTGTCCCAAAAATGTTGCAGATGCTGTTACTTTTTGACCAACTGGTGTAGCATTTAAATGTTTAACATTTACATCAACTCCAACTGATAATTGATTACTATTTTGTATTTGATCAAGAAGTCTTCCCGCTGCTAATTCCATAAGTCCAATCATTTTTGTTGTTGCAAAAACATTTGCATAATCGTCAGTTGGCAAAGTTTCTCCATAACCAATTAGAAGAGATTTTGCTGTATCATTATCAGTTACTATACCGGAAACTGTTTTAACTTGCCCTATTTCAATCATTTGTATTTATTAATTTGTTAGTTGACTTAAGTTTCTGTTTTCGGGCAAAATGACGAACAACTTATAAATATACACAAGTCCAATTTCCTACCCCTTATAAACAATCCTATAAATCACCCCCGCCTGATCATCGCTCACCAGCATAGAACCATCAGGCATCAAGAGAACATCCACAGGGCGACCCCACGCTTTTTGTGTGGCCTCGTCCATCCAACCAGTGGCAAAGTTCGTGTAACTGGTGGCGTTGTTGGCTTTGTCAACTTTTACTAAACTCAATTTATATCCGCTTTTCTTTGAGCGATTCCAAGAACCGTGCTCAGCCAAGATGATTTGGTTTTTGTATTCGGCAGGGAACATCGCGCCTGTATAAAATTTTAGACCAAGTGGGGCAACGTGTGCACCTAGGTTTTGTGCGGGCTTGGTAAAATCCGCACAAGGTTTTTTGCTTCCAAACTCTGGGTCTTTGATAATGCCTCCGTGACAATAGGGGTAACCAAAGTGCATTCCTGCTTTTGGAGCTGTGTTCAATTCACAAGGAGGGGTATTATCATCCATCATATCACGGCCATTGTCAGTGAACCAAATATTTTTTGTCTCTGGGTGCCAGGTGAATCCAACGGTGTTGCGCACACCATTGGCAAAAATTTCCAAGCCTGTGCCATCCGCATTCATGCGGGTGATAGATGCATACACGGCATCTTTCGATTCACAGATGTTGCAAGGCGCGCCTACTGGCACATATAATTTTCCATCAGGACCAAAGGCTATGTACTTCCACCCATGGTGTTTCTCTGTCGGGAATTTATCATAGATGATTTGCGATTTGCCAGGTGCAGCCAATTTTGATTCAATACCAGAAAATTTATGGATCTGATTTACCTCGGCCACGTACAAGTCGCCATCTTTGAAGGCAACGCCATTCGGCATGTTCAACCCAGTGGCAAGAACCCATTTTTTATCTGCCTTGAAATCGCCATCGGTATCTTTCACCGCATATACTTTATCTTCACTGCGATTACCCACGAACAGTGTACCGCTGGGAGATAGTGCCATTGAGCGAGCATCTTCCACTTCGGCATACACGCTAATGGAAAAACCTTTTGGCAATTTTATCAATTCCAAAGGAAGCTTGGCACTGGCTTCGGTAATGGCAGGAAAGGAATTGTCGGGAGAAGTTGATTCTACCTTTGGTTCTTTGGATGAATTGTTGCAACACAAGGCGATGGTTAACAGGCCGAAAAACAAAAAGGGTTTTGGTTGACTCATATTTTTTATTTTTTAATTGTTGGCTACGAAGGCACAAAGTAGTTTAAAATCGAAAAGACTAAAATTACGAATTAAACACATTAAAAAAAGCTTCTTCTTCAGGGATGCATTTCAAATTATCGCGGTATTCTCTGTGGCCCTCTGTGACCTCCGTGGTTACAAATTTAAAAAACACAGAGGACACAGAGTTCACGGAGAAATTCACAGAGGTTCATCTGGACAATTTGAATTGCACCCGCATCAGGCACATCTTAAAAATACCCCTTATGCCAAAGGCTCAACAAATCCATGCTAACAGCCACACTCACATGCAGAAACGCCCCGAGCCAAACGGAATTGGTCTTGTAACTCATCATCCCCAAAAAAACTCCTGCGAAGATTGACCCGATGCACTCGGGCAATGGCTTATTGAAATGGATCATGCAATAAGGCACGGTCATCACGAACACTGAATAAATTCCCAAGTCTTTCTTTAGTCCTTGCACCATAAAGCCGCGAAAGAAAAACTCCAATGCGAAAAATTGTAGGATGTAAAATATCTCCCACGTGAAAAAATAGGGATACATATTGTTCTTTTCCAACGGCACAAAAAAGGGATAGGTGATTTGAAAGTGCGGGGAGAACGAGGCCACCACCACCGCAGGCAAGATGATGGCAAAGGCGATAGCATAGATTCCTCCAAATGAAAATGCACCCTTCAGTTTTAAGCCATAGTTGGTAAGTTTTTCTTTTAAGATAAACTTTATGGCCAATGCTGGTACCACAAAATAGAAAAGCAACGTATGGATTGCCCAATAGATGAGTCGCCAAAAAGGCTTCCAATCGCTTTGGTTCACGCGGAAGTGAATGGAATGATAAATATTTTTCAAACCGAGAAAACGAAAGGCATCTTCAAACAATTCAAACTTGTAGTAGCCCGAAAAAAAATTGATGCCTAACAAGCACATTGCACTCAAGCACAACACGAACGCTGGCTTGAATGAGATGCTTTTGATCTCCGGTGATGTATAAGGAAGCTTCATCTTAGCTCAAGATTCAAAAAGATTAGGTAAGATTCAAAATTAGGGGTTGATTTTCAAAATTAGGAATTGATACCTGTCCCATTCACTTGTGATTATAGTAGATTAAGAGTTCTTGCATATTAGAAAGTTAAGTTTATTGTTACCTTTAGGTAGGCTCATTGTACAGCAATTACAATCCCTATGATTTTAAAAATCACAACCATTAACAGTGACCAAGGGCTCTCCAATGAGCAGGTTCACGCTATCGCCCAAGATAGCTATGGAAGGTTGTGGCTGGCCCACCCCACAGGCATTTCGAGGTTTAATGGGAGCAGAATCAAGTTATTTAATAACCACAATGGACTTGAATGCCTCGGACTGAGAACTTTAAAAATTTCATCTGAGGGTATTGTGTGGATTGGCACCGACCGTGGGCTTGAAGCCATGCACATGGAAGGTAAGAAGAAAACATGGGTTAAGCAGTTCCATTGGGATTTCGGAGTAGCTGAAAGCATATTACCTAATGGATCGAATATTTGGGTAGGTACTTCCTATGGGCTACTAAAATTGCATGACCATCATGATACTAAAGAACTAGAGTTAGTTTATAAAGAGGATCTTGGATTGATCCGCGATATGCTTTCGATTGGGCAAGACAAAATATTACTTGCTACTGTTAAACACGGGTTGCTGCTGCAAAATGGTGTAAAATGGAGATCTTTTACCAACCACCCTTTACTGGTAGGTGACGCAGTACTTTGTTTAGCCCAAACTATTGACGGCTATTATCTGATTGGTACGACTGAAGGTCTTCTGGTGGTCAACCATGAAGAGGAAATCGTTGAGCATTTTCAATTGCCAAACGCAAATAATAAAGTAACAGCTATTGCCGTATTGGGCGATCAGTGGTGCTTGGGCATTGGTCATTCCGTAATTTTAGTTAGTAGGGGTGTGAGTGGGGTCTTAGTTGAAGAATCCTATGACATAGACAGTACTATCAACGATCTTTTTGTAGACCATGCAGATAATATTTGGATTGCAACCAACAACCTCGGGTTAAAAAAAATTACGTGCCTCCGCAAATCGTTTCATCAGATAAATTGCGGAAAGCAACGAGCCACTTTTTCGATCAAAGAATCACTGGTCAAGAACACGCTTCAAATTGGTGGCGATGGTTTCTTTTCGAGTATATCCACTCAAGAGCCACTGCAACGAATCCCATTAGAAAGCAACCCTTACTTGCCCCCTACTATTGTATGGGATAGCATGGCCGATCCTATTGACAATTCGCGCACCTGGCTAGCCACTGAGGACGGGCTTTACCAAGTATCAGGCAACGACCTTCCTCAAAGATTTGCGAGCAAAGAAAAAATGATTAATAGCCCCAATCGGGTTTTGCTTACGCGTGGCAAGGAAGTATGGTTGGGCACCATCGGTGGATTGTTCAAAATAGAAGATGGCGTTGCTCAAGAAATTCTAGCAAGCAACGGAAGTCGCTTTGGATATGTCTACGCACTATCGTTGGACAAAGACAACCGTCTTTGGGTTGGTACTTTGGGTAAAGGATTGTGGATAGAACGTAGTTCTGGGTTTGATTTGTTATCGAATGAGCTATTGACGTCAAATGGAAATATCTACGCTATTGCTCCTAATGAGAAAGGTAGCACCCTCGTAATACAAGAAGATCGCATAATGATTGTTGACGATCATTTGAACACCCGCTTACTACTAGTTGAAAATCCCGTAGGTGGATGGTGCGCAGTATGGATAGATGATTACACCATTGCAACGGGTTCCAACAACGGAGTGGTCTTGATTGATGTTACCACTTCCAATGTTATTCAACGCATTAACCCTCACTTGGGAAAGGCGGCATGGCAATTTACTAGCACACGGTCTTTGTATTTCGATTTGAATGATAAATTGTACTGTGGAATCAACGCTGGCCTATTTGTTATCGATATCAAAAAATTTAATCAATTCTTGGCTTCTCCGCCACTCTACCTAGAAGAGGCAGAATGGCAAAATGCAAACCCCAAAGTCAATGGCAATATTTATGAGGTGCCAACCACAAAATGGTCAGTGAATATTTCTGTCTTTACAGATTGGTTGATTGACGAAAACCAAATCAGCTTTAGGTTTAAATTAATAGGTTTTGATGAAGCTTGGTCTGAACTGAATACAATACCTATTATTAAGTACAATTCACTGCCCTTTGGGCGATATGAAATGCAAAGCCAAGTCTATTCACCTCTTTCAGGATTTGGCCCTCCAGTTACGTTATTGCATATTAATGTAGTAGAGCCATTGCTGAGCAGAGTATTGTCACCTCTTCCAAATTTAGTCACCTCACTTAACGATCGGTTTTTCAGATCTGGGTTGAGAAATAAATATTTGACTGAAAGGAATATTGAACTCGAAAGAGAAGTAGATAAAAGAAAACGTGCCGTAGACGAGCTAGCTCGATATAGAAATCAATTGGAAGAAATAGTTGAACACCGAACAAAGGAGTTGATACAACAAAAAGAGCGGGCTGAGTCAGCAGATAAAATGAAGTCAGTCTTTCTCGCCACTATGTCACATGAGATTCGCACTCCCATGAATGGTATTATTGGGCTCACTCAATTACTCCTAGCTGATAAGCCCAGGGATGATCAACATGAAAATTTAAACTTGCTCAGTTTCTCAGGTCGTCACCTACTGGCTATTATTGACGACATCCTTGACTTGAGCAAGATTGAAGCCGGCAAACTTGTTCTAGAAACAATTGATTTTAACTTAAAAGTGTTGATTGGGAACATCATAAAAATGTTGGAAATCAGGGCACATGAAAAGGGGATTAAAATAGAATATTACTATGATGATAAACTACCCGTCTATGTAAAGGGTGATCCCGTTCGTATCGGTCAAATCATCAATAATCTGGTGGGCAATTCGATTAAGTTTACTGAAAAAGGTTTTGTGGAAGTTTCAGTAATACAAGATCAAGTTGATGGATTTCGTTTCTCCATTAAAGATACAGGTATTGGCATTGAGCCCGCAAAAATTACGGAGATCTTCGGCAGCTTTACCCAAGCCAATAGCGACACCACCCGCAAATATGGTGGAACGGGTCTCGGATTAACCATTACCAAGAGATTAGTGAACATGATGGGAAGTGATATTGCAGTAGAGAGCAAGATTGGTTTTGGTTCTATATTTTCTTTTGTGTTAAAATTGGAGGAGGGCAATCCATCCGTAGTAGTGAGTGAAGAAGACACTGAGATTTGGCCCCTTACTGAAAAAAGGATATTACTAGTGGAGGACAACAAAATAAACCAAGTGGTTGCCTCCAACTATCTAAAGAAATGGGGGATGAAAACAACCATCGCCAATAACGGAAGAGAAGCCTTGGAGTTGGTGAAAGGAAAAGAGTTTGATTTGATATTGATGGATTTGCAAATGCCAGAGATGGACGGTTACGAAGCAACCCGCCTTATCCGCTCCATGGATGATAATTATTTCAAGGACATACCCATCATTGCACTTACAGCTTCAGTGGCTAGTCAAGCAAAAGATAAAGTGATTCAAAAGGGAATGACGGACTATATTCCTAAACCATTCTCTCCCGAAGATTTACTATTTGCAATTAAAAAGCACACGGGTACTACACAATTCAAAAGTGAAACGCTACCGACATCAACAAAGCTCAGCCTATTTCGAATCACAGAAGGGAACCCCGATTATAAGCGAGAATTGGTTGGTCTCTTGATTGCTAATTTGCAAGAACTCAAAAATGCGTTGACCATTTCACTTGAGAATAAACAACCAGATGCGTTTAATAAAGCGTGTCATAAAATTACCATAACGCTAGATATACTCAATACTGAAAATTTGAATAAGACAATTGAAGAAATAAAAGTATATTTGAATGATAGTGAAAGTGATAAAGAAATACCTACTAAAAAAATAGATGACTTGAGAGCTATTTCCGAAAAGATAATAAGTGGCTTAAAAAACGAATTAAGCGAGCCGATCAAAATAAATTGATAAGTCATGAATTCTATAAGCATCATTGACGATGACAAGGTTTTTTGCAAGTTATTAGAGCAACAACTGAGCGGGTTAGGCTATGAAACCCTAGTCTATAATTCTGGTGATGATTTCTTCTCAAGGCAATTGAAAAAACCTTACGCCATCATCTTAGACCATTTCCTCAACGAAAAAAATACAGGGTTAGATTATATCCAACAAATCCGAAAGAAAATGCCCGGAGTTCCGATCATCTATCTTACAGTACTGGCTAAAGAAAAGTTACCAGCCAATCTTAAAAAAATTGGAATACATGCCTACATAGGGAAGGACTCGGCCGCCTTGGTTAGGTTAAGAACCATCCTAGATGACTTGAAGGAGAGAGGCGGAAATTGGTTCTTGCGCTTTTTGCCCAATTTCTAATAGGCAAAAAATTCTAACTTAGAAGGGCTTACAATCACTTTGCGATAATTCAATCTCACGTGTCAATCAAGCCCAAGCTCAATCAATTCGATCTCACGATGATTTTTGTGAGCTTCGTGATCGGGGTAGGCATTTTTAGATCACCCGTTGAAGTAGCACAAAAAGCACAACTTCCTTCCATCTTTTTTGCAGCTTGGATTATTGGTGCTGCCGTTAGTCTCTTTGGTGCGCTCACCTTTGCCGAGATTGGCTCGCGCTATCCAGTAGCGGGAGGTTTCTATAAAATTTTCTCCCACTGCTACCATCCCGCTTTTGCCTTTATGGTCAATTGGATGATGGTGATTTCCAATGCAGCCTCTACCGCCATCGTGGCCATCATCGGTGCGGAATACATCAACCCGATTTTGCTGCCGCAATTCGATCATAATACAGGAATAAAAATTACCGCCATCTCTGCGGTATTGATATTATACTTGATCAATTTATTGGGAATCAAAATGAGCGCGCGTATGCTCAATGTATTAATGGCCATTAAAATAGGTTTGATCGTTCTTCTTATCTCCACAATTTTTTTCGCTCCTTCCATTCCAGAAAGTCACACAGTACTTACATCCATGACTACCAGTGAAATGTTAAAAGCATTTTGGCTTTGCTTCGTTCCAGTATTTTTTACGTATGGTGGCTATCAACAAACCATGAACTTTGGTGGCGATGTGACCAATGCAAATCGTACCATGCCACGCGCCATCAGTTATGGCATTGCGATTATTTTAGTTCTTTATCTGCTTGTCAACTTCGCCTACTTTCATGCCATTGGCTTTGAAGGATTGAAAAATTCCACCACGCTCGCCTCTGATGTGGCAGGCAAAGTATTGGGCAGTTACGCTTTCAAGACCGTGGCCATCATTATGTTTTTATCGGTGATGGCGTATGTCAATTCTTCCATCATGGCCAACCCAAGAGTTTACTACGCCATGGCCGAAGACAACGTACTTCCTGCGATTTTTAAAAAAGTAAATGAGCACACACAAGTGCAAGAGTTTGCTGTAACTTTCTTTGTTGGCTTCATGATCATTACCCTGTTTCTTTCTTCTTCCTTTAGCAAAATATTGAACTACATCATGTTCTTTGATAGCATCGCCTTGGTAGCTGCTTCGGCTTCTTTATTTGTATTGCGCCACCGCGCAAAAAAAAATAGAGAGTCCGAAGGAATTTTTAAGATAAGAGGCTATCCTTGGATGCCCATAATTTTCATTATTGTTTATTCGCTGGTAAACATCAGCGTCTTGGTTTCCAATCCGATTGATTCAGCCATTGGATTTGTATTGTTCCTTTCGGGATTTCCTTTGTATTGGGTATTGAAAAAATTGGTTGATCGTACCACAAAGCTGCCAACAACAAAGTAGCCACGAATACACGAATTTTCACGAATACGATTTTCGAACAATATTCGTGTTCATTCATGCATTCGTGGCTTAACAAGGCTGCGAATTGAAAATGAAACCTCGAATTACCCAAAATCAAATTATCTTTGCATGAATTTCTTCTAAAATGATCTCTATTTCCAACATATCTTACTTCATCGGGGGGCGCGCGCTTTACCAAAACGCCTCTATGTTCATCAAACCAGACGACAAAATTGGGTTGATCGGCCTGAACGGCCGCGGTAAATCTACCTTGCTAAAGATTATCAATGGCGAATTGAAAATAGATGCTGGTTCCATTAGCAAGGCGAAAGATGGTACCATCGGCTTCCTTAATCAAGATTTGCTCTCGTACCAAACAGATGACGCCATACTTACCGTGGCTATGGGCGCGTTTAAAGAAGCCGTAGACACGCAGCGTGAGTTAGAAAAAGTGCTTCACAAATTAGAGACAGAATATTCAGATGACTTAGTTGATAAGCTTACCAAGCTGCAAGAAAAATTTGAACACTTGGATGGCTACACGATGCAATCCAAGGCAGAAGAAGTATTGGAAGGGATCGGTTTCACTACCAAAGACCTTCACCGCCCTTTGCGGGAATTTTCAGGTGGCTGGCGCATGCGTGTGATGTTGGCAAAGCTGCTATTGGAAAAACCTTCATGCTTAATGCTCGATGAGCCTACCAACCACTTGGACTTACCTTCTATTGAGTGGGTCGAAAATTATTTACGCAACTACGAAGGCGCAGTGGTGATCGTATCGCACGACCGTACTTTTTTGGATAACGTGATCACCAAAACTGTTGACGTTACACAAGAGCAGTTAGTCACCTACGAAGGCAACTACACCTACTATTTGCAAGAAAAAGAAATGCGCGAAGAGATTCAGCAAGGCGCATTTGAAAACCAGCAAGCGAAAATCCGACAAACAGAAAGATTTATTGAACGCTTTCGCGCGAAGGCAACGAAATCCAAACAAGTTCAATCGCGGGTGAAGGCATTAGACAGAATGGATTTGGTAGAAGAAGTGGTAAGCGATAATGCAGCAGTGAATTTCAGGTTTACTTTTAAGCAACCATCGGGCAGGCAAGTAGTGACGTTGAAAGATGTATCGAAAGCTTATGGACCACTCGATATTTTAAAAAGTACCAATGCTATGGTAGAGCGTGGCGATAAGATTGCATTGATTGGCGCAAACGGAAAAGGTAAATCCACTTTGCTCCGCATCATTGCCAACGATGAACCCGTACAAGGCGAACGAACTATTGGCTACAATGTGATTTATGGTTTTTATGCACAGCATCAACTGGAGTCTCTTCATGTTGATAGCGAAATATTGGATGAACTGAAACACGCTGGCAGTGGAAAAACAGAACAAGAACTGAGAAATGTATTAGGTTGCTTCTTGTTCTCCGATGAAGATGTATTCAAAAAAATAAAAGTATTGTCAGGTGGAGAAAAATCTCGCGTTGCATTGGCAAAGACATTGATATCAGAAGCAAATTTTCTATTGCTCGATGAGCCCACCAACCACTTGGATTTTATCTCAGAAAATATTTTGATCCAGGCATTGCAGCAATACCAAGGCAGTTTTGTAGTCGTCTCGCACAACCGTCACTTCGTAAGTCAAGTGGCAAATAAAATCTGGTACATCGAAAACCATGAGATCAAAGAATACCTCGGCACGTATGATGAATATGAATACTGGCGCAAGAAAAAAGAAGCAGCGGCTATCCCTCCCCCACCGGCCTCTAAAAAGCAAGAGCCAAAGCCTCAACCCAAGCCGCAGCTTGCAACAAGTAATCCGAATGCCAAAAAGATTTCTGATCTCAATCGAGAATTGAAGAAGGTTGAGGACTCGATCCACAAAATCCAACAAGAAAAAGAAAAAATAGAAGTTGAAATGGCTAAGCCCGAAGTGTTTGGGAATTTTGAAAAACTAAACGAAGTACAACAGCAATACGAAAAGATAGACTTCAAACTGGAGGAAGAGAATAAAAAGTGGGAGTCGATTGCGCTGGAGATAGAGGAGCTGGAGGGGAAGTGATCGGTTACCCGTTTTCAGTTTCAAGTTACCTGAAACTATGAACCTGCACCACTCCCCAGTACGAATACAACCTCTTCTTGCCAAAAAGAATACTAGCCAAAAGCCAAACCATAATGAATAAGAATGCTAGGACAACTGGTTTGAGATACATCCACATATTAATTTTATTTTTAATTATTATAAAACTCTTATCCAACAAGCTATCAGACTACTCTGAATTCAATTAGTTTAAAAAAACCAACTTGCAACTCGCACCTTAAGTTGAGCAGGATAAAATCCAATTCCTTTATCGGCTATCCTAAGTTTCAGATAACTGATTATTCCCATAATCATAAAAACAATCCCCACAAACAAGCTAGTTGCAAAAAGTAGTACAAAAACAACTGGCGAAATCAGGTAACGAAATAGAATTTCTAACTTTTCCATAACATCTGTGTCTACTGAACAATCACTATTAAATCCTGACGCAAAGATGAACCTACATTGGCATACAGCGCAACGGGGAAAACCCCGTATTTGCACGGGGTTTTCCCCGTATTTTTAATATTTAGTTTAAAAAAAGAAGATTCTCGCGTTTTCTGCCTTTCATCTTTCTTCGGTGGCCATGCATTTCTGCATTTAAAAAGTATATCTAAACCGAAAACCCACATCCCACACCATCGGGTTGAGTGTGGAGCCTGTACTAGACTTCAATACCGAATTGAAACTATAACGTAACCCCGGCACTAAAGATATTCGGTAGTGCTTGGCAACCTTATAACTCAACTCAGTACCAACAAGCCCTGTCCAATTCAACGTTCGATAGTACGAATTATTTCCAGCACTTTCAGAGTAACTAGAAAATTTTCCGCTCTCATCCGTTAGCGTATTTTTTATAAAGAAATCGGTTGCGACACCTGTGTTCAATTGAACTCCAATTTTTCGATCAACGATAAGATACCCTGCTTGCAATGGGATAGAAACAAACTCACTTACGCTATTAATGGTGTACGGTGCTGTAGATGTTACGTTTGATGTGGGTGTAGCCAAATCTGCCGTATATGCTTTCGCTTGATTGTTTGCATCTACCACAGCAATGTTTGAATTGTATCCTATCGACTGACTCAAATAATTTACTCCACTGAGAACTACCCATCGCTGCGCTACTTTTTTTCCAAATGTCATACCAAAAGAAAATGAAGTGCCAATCGTTGCACGGTCACTAAAAGGAGCCGAACTTAAAGCATTGAACGACTGATTTTTTAAAGCCAACGAGGCAGCCGAAGTTCCGCTCGTTCCACTTTGCGGATTATAACTCCCTGCTGCCCCCCCCACCGAGGCCCACCAATTTTCATCCTCATTCCTTTTCTTTTTTGAATCCACTTTGGCTATTATTGTTCTTGAAGATTTCTTCATCGCTTCAATCTCTTCCACAGGTTTGCCTTTTAGTTTCGCTTCTGCCTCGGGCAAGTTGTTAGATGATAAAATAATATTTTTCCAAGCAGATTCATTGCCCTTCTCTTTCAAATTGCCGCCCAAATAATTTTCATCATCTGGCTTTTGCACAATTGCGATTTGATTGAATTGATCAGTAGAATTATTGATTTGATTTTTGTTCTTTATAAAACTAGTTGCCTCATTATTTTGAATAGTTGTCTCTTTTGCTTTGCCGTAATCAACTGAAGCTGTATTTCTTTCTTTTAAATTCACATTTTGATTTTCCAAAGATTCTTCTCTCAACTTAATCGCTTCACTTCCTTTAACCACGCTTTCACCTGCAATCTGACTTTCCAAAGCCTGCTCGGTCAACTTATTCGCTTCATTTTCTTTGATTGTGTCTTCTTTATCGGTCACGCTATTATTTTTCTCATTAATCATTTCATTCGAAGCAATCTCCTTCACACCATCCTTCGTCCAATACCAAACCCCCGTACTTCCCAATGCTAATGCAAAAATCACCGAAGCCGCAGCCAGTCGTTGATAGAAAACAACTCTGCGTTTCATATCTCCACTTTCAGCACGCGATAGTTGCAGGTCAATGTTTGTCCATACGTTTTCAGACGGGCTCGTCTCCGCGTCCGAAAAAGCATCTTTCCAGTTTTTCTCAAATTTTGGATTCTCCGAGTTTTCCATTGTAATTAGTTTCTCTTTTTTGAACCACATAGAATCATAGCACATAGATAAAGCACATAGATAGTGATGTAAAAAACTATGTGAAATGCCTATGTAACTATGTGCCTATGTGGTTCATTATTTTTGATGATGTTGTATATATTCTTTTTTGGCTGCCTCTAGCTTACCGCGAAGCAAACTCTTTGCTCTATTATATTGCGATTTAGAAGTGCCCTCACTGATCCCCACCATCTCCCCTATTTCCCTATGGCTGTATCCTTCAATAGCAAATAAGTTGAACACAATACGGCAACCATCGGGCAACGATTGCACGATAGCAATCAACTCAGAAAGATGAAACGATGACAAACTGATCTCTTCGTTTTCCCTGATCGTCACATCGTTCACATCCACCATCGGCAACAAATACAATTTCTGTCGCTGCGCGTTCAGTGCCGTGTTGATCATGATCCGCGTTATCCAAGTGCCAATCTGCGCCTCACCCCGAAAGTTTTTGATATTCGCAAACACCTTCACAAATCCCTCCTGCAAAATATCTTCTGCCTCTTGCGTACTCTTGGCATAGCGTTGGCATGTCACCATCATTTTTCGACAATAGCGTTCATACAAAGCCTTTTGTGCAGCCCTGTTCCCTTTGGCACAGCCCTCAATAAGCTCCTTTTCGCCTAGCATGAACCCGTTATGCTGTTTAGACACATTTTAAAAACGATTCGTTGGAACACAAATTGAATAATTATTCGTTTAGTTTTGAAGTTATGATTTTACAAACAATAATTGATTTGGCGGGCGGGCGGGCTATCCGCTCATACTCCTCACCCCAGCGCACCTTCCATCGCTTCGTTGCGGGGTATCCGCTTCTATCCCTGCCCGATGGCACTTACAACTCTCTTCGCACGCTTCTTATTTTATCATTACTTAGTATAGTATCTCCATCCTTCGCCCAAAAAACACTCAGTTTCACCGACAAAGCCTACGAATCACAAATCAAAACCGTGCAACTCTACCCCGATCTTGGTGGAGCAAGAGATTACCTACAACCCGCTGCCACATCCATCCAACAGCAAACCATGCTGCTAGAGTTTGACGACCTTCAAGATCATAGGGATAATTATTACGTCAAATTAATCCATTGCAATTATGATTGGACGAAATCCAATCTGAACGATTTAGATTTTTTAGAGAACTACAACGAAAACCCCATCACCGATTATGCCTTCTCCATCAACACCCATGCTCGCTACATCCACTATCGCTACCAAGTTCCACCTGTAAAGATACCAGGCAATTATTTATTGATCGCCTATCGCAACGATCGGTCTGATCTAATTCTCTCCAAGCGCATGATGATCTTCCACAATCAAATCTCTCTTTCCAAGGACAATATGTTCATCGGTGCAGGTACTTTGCAAAGAGGCAAACAGCAATTCAATTTCGATCTTGATTATTCTGATATCGAAATCCTCAACCCCATGGAAAACGTGCACGTCACCATCCGCCAAAACCAACGGTGGGACAATGCCAAGATAAACCTTCCGCCCAGTTTCATACGCGATAGTCAAAGTCAGATGGAATACCGCTCCCTCGATGCCGACAAACAATTTGATGGAGGCAACGAATTTCGCTTTGTTGATTTTCGCTCCCTCAATTCACCTGGTCAAAATACCGGCAAACTAAATCGGGGAGTAAAGCCTTATGAACTCTATGTAGCCTTAGATGGCGCACGAAGCGAACAAGCCTACTCGCAATACTTAGACTTAAATGGAAACTATCTAATCGAAAATTTAGATGTGGGCGAAGCCTCGCTTACTGGCAATTATCTTTATGTCAATTTTATTCTCAAGTCGCCACCCATTGCAAATGCCGATGTGTATGTAATGGGTTCTTTCAATAATTATCAACGCAGTGAAGAAAATAAAATGATTCAAAATACTGAAGGCTATTATGAATCGCGACAATTTTTAAAACAAGGCTTGTATAATTATCAATACGTTGTAGATTCACCCAATGCTTCCACCTCCATTGAAGGCTCACACTTTGAAACTGAAAATGTATATGAAGTCCTCATCTACAACCGCCCCTTCCGCCCCAACGCAGATTTGTTATTGGGGTATTATTTGATTCCAGTGAACCCGAGGTAGAAGATATGGAACAAAGTGCCTACTATTAAAGAGAGCTTGTAATAATAAATTAAATACTTGACTTATTTGGTCTTTGTGCATTGAGCAAATTACATACTCGGCTTTTTCTGCTTTTCGAGTTCTTTGCTGAATTGAATAAAGTTTATTGAGGGAAGAATTATTGGAGGTATTCCGGCTTGAATTGAAAACGTACTAATAAATGCTCTCAGATAAGGGAATCCAATAGCAGGAGCCGAAATTTTAGCGAAGTCACTTTCTAGAAATTCTTTATTGACATTTACTGAACACTCAAAAACCACATGATACTCTACAGTTAGATCATATATCTCATCATGTTCTAAACTATCAAAATTCAAATCGACTTTAAAAGTCTTGATAAAATGATTTGGACTGTCTTTGAAAAGAAGGTTATCTAAATCAAGATTAAACTTCTTGTTTGGGGACTCTTTTTTCTCGGGGTTTGCCTCAGTCTTAAAATTAAAATTTGCGGCTCTAAAACCTATTAACTTAATCTGATTTTGGATGGCGTCTTCGTTCATGCGGCCATAGAATACGTATTTTCAGAAGCAAGATAGTCCGAATGTATAGACTCAAATTTAACTGACTCAATAGTCTGAAATCTTTTGTAATCGCCCATTGAAATCAGTGATATTAAACTATTGTATAAATCTTTGTATGCAATGTCATCACATATTCCAGTTTCAGCCAATGGTATAGCTGCAATAGCGTTCAAATTTTGAAGATATTCTTCATATGAAATGCCTTGCTTTCCCAATGAGTTAATAAAGTTAATATCATCAAGAATTTGGTTCTTGTCAGCAACTTCAAAATACTGATCGAATAAAGCTAATATGTTTTCTTCCTGAATCATAGCTGCTCAAATATAAAACTATTTCATAAATGTAAACGTCTCTAGTTTTAAATCAACTAAGTCGAAAACGCAAATTATGTAAAAAGGGTTCAAAAGGACGCTATTTTGAGACTTCTCTTGGTCTGTGAGAGACAAAGGCTCATGTATTTTGGGGTTAAGCTTTGAATCGTTGAATCTGATCATTTTGAATGGAAACATACCTTTTTGGCGCACCTCAAGTCGCCTAAAATAGGCAATAAATTGATGGAATTTCCAGTCAGAACAATCTATCTGCATTCGAGTCTTTTTAATGAGGTTAGCTATTAATTTTAAATGCTGTCTATTACCAATTAAGTCAATAAAAGTACCGTCATATAGTAGATCTATATCTAATTTAAAGATTCTATATTGTTTGCCCCTTTTAACATAGTGAACGAGACCCCACCATTCAGCCGCATCAACGTTATCCTCCCAAAAATAATAGCCATCTCCAGCAAACGGAGGTTTTTTTTTGGGATGACCTAATGAATCAAAGCCTGTAGATTTTACTGGACCAAGTTTTAGTCTTTCCGAAATCGATTCGCTGGTCTTTTCTATTGTTTGATGTCCCAGTGATTTAATCATGTCAAGAATTATATTTTCTAAGCAAAAGCCTCCTCCAAATCCGCTTCGCGCTTAGAAGTGCTTGCCCCTGCTACATCTAGCATACCGAAACCTTTGTGGGAAAAATAGCCCAATCCATTTTCGTAAATAAATTGCTGCACGGGCTGCGGTGCATAGAGCGTGAAGGGAAACGTATAGCCACGCACTTCGTACTTCACATCTGAGTCATAGAGTGGATAGATGCGTGCAAATTTTTTGTGCGAAGATTGGATGCGCTCGATATAATCTTTATCTGCCACTAATTGAAATTTGTAGAAGTCTGCTATTTGCTGCTCCGTGAATTTACCGCTGGCCGTCATGCGCTCGATGGTATTGTCGTAGAGCAGGTCAGAGAACTCATCCGTATCGGGCGAGATGAAACGCTTGCTGCTTTCGTCATTGAAGGCGGAAGGCAATAACACAATGGGTGAGATGCACAAAAATTTTACGGAGTCACTGATGGTAACAGGTTCTTCTAACTCGGTGGCTTCTGGAACGAGTTGCAAATTACCAATCTGTAATTCTTTTTGATCAAATAAAACGGAGATGAAATAATCCAAGAATGATTTATCGGAAGCAGAAAAAACCAACGTGACGCGCGAGGAATAAAAGTGCAAGCCCTTGCGACTGATTTTGATCTGGCCTTTCAAGCCAGAGAAATTGTATTGGGTGTAAGAAAAGAACTCGCTCTTTTTACCGAGCATCACCAAGCCCTTGATGGTTTGTGCCAACAAAAATTGATGGTGGAAGGGCACGTAAGCACCCCTATTTTTTAAGGAAAAAACGATTCTTGTTCTCACTGGAATAAGAGCTAAAAAAAATAGCCTGAACTATCAATCCGCTTAAAAAATCAAATTGCGGAAAGCTAAAGTACTACAAATCAGGGAAATCGGTGAGAGGCGTGTAAGGAAATATCACACATTGAAGCGAAAGTGCATCACATCGCCATCTTCTACCACGTATTCCTTTCCCTCCACGGCTAGTTTCCCTGCCTCTCGGCAGCCTGCCTCTGTCTTATATTTCTGATAATCAGGTATTTTGATAACCTCCGCCCTGATAAAGCCTTTTTCGAAATCGGTATGTATAACCCCAGCTGCTTGGGGCGCACGCCAGCCCTTATGTATGGTCCAAGCACGAACCTCCTTTTCTCCAGCCGTGAAGTAGGTGATTAAATCCAGCAGATCATACGCTGCGCGGATCAGTCGGCTCAGGCCAGATTCCTTCAATCCATATTCATCTAAGAATACAACACGGTCTTCTTCGCTTTCTAGTTCAGCTATTTGTGCCTCAATAGCTGCGCAAACCAACACTACTTCGGCACCTTCTTCTTTCACTAATTTTCGCAATGCATCTACATGCGAATTGCCTGTGTGAATTGATTTCTCATCTACGTTGGCAACATAAATCACAGGCTTATCGGTAAGCAACAATAAATCTTCGATCGCCTTTTTGTCTTCGGCATCTAGCTGAAGGCTGCGCGCATTTTTTCCTGCCAATAAAGTCTCTTTGTAAGCTACGAGTGTTGCCAATTCTTTTTTCGCTTTGGCATCGCCACTTTTGGCCGTGCGCTCTACTTTGCTGATTTTCTTTTCTACCGATTCTAAATCTTTTAATTGTAGTTCGGTGTCAATAATCTCTTTATCAGAAATAGGATCTATTTTTCCTGCTACGTGAATGATGTTGTCGTTATCGAAACAACGAACCACATGTGCAATAGCATCTACCTCACGTATGTTGGCAAGAAACTGATTGCCTAAGCCTTCACCTTTGCTGGCGCCTTTTACCAAGCCAGCAATATCCACAAACTCGAATGTAGTGGGCAATACTTTTTGTGGGTTAACCAATCCTTCCAATATTTTTAATCGTTGATCGGGAACGGTGATAACGCCTACGTTTGGCTCAATGGTGCAAAAAGGGAAATTGGCCGCCTCGGCCTTGTTGTTTGAAATGGCATTGAACAAAGTTGATTTGCCCACATTTGGAAGCCCTACGATACCGCACTTTAGTCCCATTCTTTCTAGGTGATTTTTAAATTAGGGCGCAAAGATATGGCAATTTCGCGCAAAGGCGCAAAGACGCAAAGTTTACTTAATTGATGAACTATGATTGAAATGCTACGGCCAGGGATTGTAGCGAAAATCCCACGCGCCTCGCGTGGATTGTAGCGGAAAGCCCGGTGCCACTCCGCCTCGGGTGGCAGGCCGCAAAAAAGAAATAAAGGTATGAAGGTGGGCAACCCTCCTACGCTATCACCTTCGCTAAAGCTACGGAGGATAAAGAAAAAGCCTCCGTTTTCACAGAGGCCTCTTCCGGTTTAGGTAAAGGTAAAATCTTAATCCCACTTCAGTTCTGAATCGACTGTGGCGGTCTTGGTTTCTTCTACGGCTACGGGCACATGCTCTCTTTCTTCACGTGCCTGATCAAACGAATCGAAATCTACTTCGGGCAGCAGTTCGGTCTTCACATGGTTCATGGTGTTGTTGAGGGCTTCCATAAATTTGTTGAAGTCTTCTTTGTAAAGGAAAATCTTGTGCTTTTCGTAGGTGAACCCTTCATCATCTTTATTGAACCGTTTTTTACTTTCGGTGATGGTGAGGTAGTAATCGTTGGATCGGGTTGACTTTACATCGAAAAAATAGGTGCGTTTCCCAGCCTTTACTTTCTCAGAATAAATCTCGTCTCGGCCATTGTTCTTGTTCTCTTCCACAGAATCTCAGGTTTAGGTTAGGGTTTTAGGTCAATTGGTTGAATCGAAGGTAGTATTTTAAAAATTTAATGCAAACACAACACACTTTTTTTAAGCGGTAATACGTTTATTTATGCCCAAATGAAGTCAACTTTAGATGAGATCAGGCAATCGGGGAGCTTAGAACTGCTGGCCAAGCAATTGGTAGAGGGCTTCATAACAGGGCTGCACAAGTCGCCCTACCACGGTTTTTCAGTGGAATTTGCCGAGCACCGACTTTATAATGAAGGGCAGAGTACAAGGCATATTGACTGGAAAGTTTTTGCCCGCACTGATCGGCTTTACACTAAGCAATACGAAGAAGAAACCAACCTGCGGTGCCTGATTGTGCTGGATTGCTCCTCTTCTATGTACTACCCGAAGGAATCGCTGGCGAAGATGAAGTTCAGCATTTACGCGGCCTCTGCCCTCGCCTACTTGCTGCACCGCCAGCGCGATGCCGTGGGCTTAAGTCTGTTCACTGATGTGGTGGAAGAACTCACGCCCATCAAATCTTCGTCCACGCATTTGAACAAACTTTTTACTTTGCTGGACACAAAACTGAAACCTGGCAAAGACGAGCAGAAAAAGACAAACGTGGTGAGTGTGCTGCACGAGATTGCAGAGAAAATTCATAAGCGATCTTTGGTAATCATTTTCAGTGATATGTTTGATGGAGGTGAAAGCCACGAGGAGATTTTTAAAGCCCTACAACATTTGAAGCATAACAAGCACGAGGTGTTGCTTTTTCATATAACCGATCATGAGACTGAACTGAATTTTTCTTTTGCCGAACGTCCATACGAATTTATTGACTTAGAAAGTGGAGAAAAAATAAAGTTGCATCCGTCTGAGATAAAGGAAAAATTTGAAGTGCAACTCAATCAATTGCATGCTCAATTAAAAATGAAATGTAATCAGTTGAAGATTGATTTTATTTCGGTCAATTCACAAAGTAATTATAATGAGGTGTTGCAGGCGTATTTGATCAAGAGGGGGAAGATGAGGTGAAGAATTTAAGATTTGAGATTTCTTCTTAGCAGGAGTACACAGGACAGAAGACTGCGGAAGCATAGACAGAAGGCGCAGGAATCCTCAACAGGTGCAAAATAGTTTTTGTTATTATATTTGCATTGACTAGAACAAAGTGCTTGCCATTTTAAAATAGATTCAATATGCAAACTGAAAACATATTTATTGCTCACCCCACTACCACTGAACAAATCAATGCACTAAAGGCAGTTGTAAAAGCATTTAAGGTAAAATTTGAAGTCAAGAGAGAACCCGCTCAACATACCGAACCTAGTAAGGCTGAGGTCTTGGATAACATAAGGAAAGGATTTAAAGAATTGAAGCTTATCCAACAAGGAAAATCAAAGACAACTTCTGCTAAAGATTTTTTAAAAATTTCTGGCGAAAATGTTTTACAAGGCTTTGAATTTGATTGCGCTGTTTTGAAATAAAAATTTTAGGGTTTATTTTATCCGACTATTCGTTTTTATTTCCAGCTTCAATTAAAACTAAGCCTCCCAAACTGTTGCATCTTCTTTCGTTGACCAAAGAGTACTACCTCTGTATTTGAAATTTGCTCGCACACTTTTGGTACAGTGATCACCTCTACATCTTTGTTATTGAAAATCGGTTTCATTGTGAGATTTCCTTTTTGATCTAATATAAGCTAGCTACTACAACTATGGACTTAGAAGGTCTGTAGTTATCTGCTTTTTCATCGTCATCCAATTTCAAGTTGTCTGGATTGTCGTTTTGTTAAATCTATTCTACTCTTAATTTATCGCTGTCAACTATTTGCTTCTTTGCATTTGCCCAGCCTTTGTGGGACGTGTGCGACAGATGGGGCATCTCATTTGTTGGTGAAGAACACCAATAAAGGTTTGGGAATTAAATTACTCTATACCGCAACAAGCTTTTTAAACACATTGTCAATCCTCTGAGTACCTAACTACAAATTGCCCTTCAGTGATTGTGAGTGGCAAGGTACCATCCGATTTCGCAACCTTACATTTGAAATTACCCGTCACTTTGTACATCTTCTTTGCAACGAAAAGCCCATCACTTTCAACTTTAGTAATATTTACTTCACTACCTGCCTGATCGGCTGCAAAGTCAGATTGATAAGAAATATTATCTTCTACAAACCCGAAGTTTGAATAAGGCAAAGAAGTATTAACCCATAATATCTTTTTGTTATTCCAACTTTCAATATTTGCCGCAGTGATGTAATTGTTATTGTCTTGGCAAATTGAAAGATTAGCATGCTTTGTGGTGTTCAATGGAGGTATCACACTGCATGCACATTGACCACAAGATTGGTAGCCAGGGTTTCCCTCTTCAAAAAGTTTCTGCACACCATTGGCTTTGAACTTAATGAAGTAAGTTTGAGTAGGCTGGACAATCACTGGTGCTTTATCCTCTTTAGAACATTGCAACAGCGATGTAAGTGATAATAGGAATACACCAATTAATCCAGCTATTTTCTTGCTTTTCATTTCAGTTTGTCTATTGGATTTTCATAAGAAATGTACAGGCTAAATGTTCCTACCTTAAAAGCTACGCCTGCAATTGTTCATTGTGCAAGTACGCCTTCCGCGCCATCAACACATCTTTTGATTCTACATGATCAGGGTCTGGCACACAACAATCTACTGGGCAAACGGCAGCACATTGTGGCTCTTCGTGAAAGCCCGTACACTCAGTACATTTTCCTGATACTATAAAATAGAACTCGTCTGAAACGGGCTGCTGATCTTTCTTGGCATCGCTTACTGTACCATCTTCCAATTTCACCTCAGTCAATGCTGTGCCGCCTGCCCATGTCCACTCTCTGCCTCCTTCATAAATGGCAGTATTCGGGCATTCTGGCTCGCAGGCTCCACAATTAATGCACTCATCTGTTATCTTTATAGCCATAAAAGCTTTGTTTTCTTTAAATCAAAGGATGTAAACCGCAAAAATACGGCTCAATCACCAATACTCAAAACAGCGTAGTAGGCACAAAAGTTTGAAGATGACATTAAAAGAAAGAATCGAGGCATTCAGCAACTTAAAATCGGCCATTGAAAATCTGACAGCAACAGAACGCGAAAGCCTCTATGAACAAGCTGCGCAAGGAAACCCGTGGTTTACAGCAGCAAATACAGCGCGAGCGTTGAATGGAATTGCACAGTTCTTATCGAAAGAAGTTTTGACAAGCTGGACAGGGCGCTACAACCTAGATACAACTTCACCTAAAAAGATCGGTGTAGCAATGGCAGGGAATATTCCGTTGGTCGGCTTTCACGATTTGCTCTGCGTACTGTTAGCTGGTCACACACTAATTGCGAAACTTAGTTCACAAGATACGGTGCTGATGAATTTTGTAAGTGGCTTATTGAAAAAAGCAGAACCGCGATTCAGCGATAAATTATTTTTTGAAGAACGGCTCAATAACATTGACGCGGTGATAGCTACGGGCAGTGATAATACCTCGCGCTACTTTGAATATTACTTCCGAAATATTCCTCACATCATTAGAAAAAACAGATCATCATGTGCGGTTATAATGGGTGAAGAACCTAGCGATGAACTTGCAAAACTAGGAGCAGATGTGTTTAGTTATTTCGGATTGGGCTGCCGCAATGTTTCTAAAATTTTTGTTCCTGAAGGATACGATGTAAGGTTATTGCTAAAACCGTGGGAACATTATAAAGAAGTAGTAAACCATCACAAATACGCGAACAATTATGATTATCAAAAATGTTTGCTACTGATGAATCAACATTTATTTTATGATAGCGGCTATGTATTACTGGTGGAGAACGATGCGTTGGTCTCTCCTATTTCAATAGTCTATTATGAATACTACAAAGATTTAGAAGAGCTCAAAAACAAGCTGCACTCGCAAGAGGAAAAGATTCAATGCATTGTTTCTGCAAAAGGTTGGTACCCTACTAGCATTCCATTTGGAAAAGCACAATTACCTGATGTGTGGGAGTATGCAGACAGGGTTGATACGATGAAATTTTTATCGGGTCTGGGCGGTTAAGACTTGGAGCATCTCAATAAAGCCCCAAGTCCTAAGTCCCATATCTATTTACCTCTTATGATTTCTACCCAACCCGTAAATACACTTCCTCCTGCGCTGATGCGATAATAGTAAATACCATCAGGAGTGCTTCCACCATTCCAATCGTTTTTATAGTTGGATGAAGCGTACACCTCTGCACCCCATCTGCTCGCAACCGAAACCGTGGAGTTATCAGGGAGATTACGGATATAAAATTCATCGTTCGCCCCATCGTTGTTTGGAGTGAACACATTAGGGATTTCAATTTTAGTATCAACTTTAATCTCAAATTTCACTTCTTGGCCAGCACCATTAGTATAGGTTTCAAATACTTTTTCGCAACCCAATGCATCTTTTATTTTTAGTTGATATGATCCTGCAAATAATCTGTTTCCAGTAACCTTGGTTACATCAAACTCTACTTTTAGATTTTGCGTATTGCGAGGCGGCACATCTGTATAATCCAGCAAATAAACTTGTCCTGCAATTACAGGCGTAATCAGTTCAAGCCTTACCTGATATGGCTCTTGCTGACTCTCTTTGATTCCAATCACCATATTACCGGTAGGTAGATCAGGCAATGAGATTTTTTTGTTAACGTACAAAGTATCTAAAGAACCCGTAGGCCCTAAAACCGTAAATGATTTGAAAGGCGAAGCGACTAAACAACCTGGTTGATTTTGAGAAAGGTTTATTTTGTAATCGCCCTTCGCTAATCCTAACAAAGTAACGGTGCCACTTGCTTGCAATTGATTGATTGGATTAATCGGTGATATCCCTGATACAACTGGCACACCATTCTTATCCAAAATCTGATAAGTATAATCAACTGTCGATGAACCTTTGATTGCAGACAATGCTACACCACCTTTATTTTCAAAACAGGAAATATCAACGGAAGCTAAAGTAAAATCAACTTGATCGGGACCACTGCTAATTGCAATTGGCGGTGAGATGGTTTGACAAGCTGCTCCAGTAGGCACTAACGTTATGAAGTAAGTACCTTTTGATAGGCCACCAAATGTTACCGTACTGCTTCCCGCAGAAACTACATTTTGCAAAGATACAGGAGGCACCGTAGAGCTAGTAGAAATACCAACATTAAAAGTGCCAGAAGAAGTAACCTTGAGTAATATGCTTCCATTGACTCCCAATCCCGCACAATCAGGATTAGTAACAGTGGTTGTATAATTTACCAAACCAGGGAAATTGATAGTGAAAGGGAAATCTTTTTGACACCCTTTTGAATCTGTTACGGAAAAAATGTGTGCGCCACCGCTCAATCCATTGAAATTAGCAGGGAGTGGTGTAGATGTCTTATTAATTCCGTCTAAACTATAAGAGACATAAGGAGAAACACCACCGGATATCACCCCAATTGAAACCTTGCCATCGTTGTTAGCGCAAGTTGCATCAGTAGGGGTCACGAGCGTAGTAATGGCTGTGTTAGCGTTATTGATGGTTACTGAAACCGTAGCCGGACACAAGTCAGTTACATCGTCTCTTACCAAAATATTATAAGTACCATTGGGTGGTAAATTATTGATCGTGTTACCTGAAATCAAGCTTCCAATAAAAGTAGTACCTCCATCAACAGAATATTCGTAGGGTGCATTTCCGCCAGTAATGGTAAGTTTTGCTTGGCCAGTTGGTTTGCCAAAGCAAGTGGCGTCAACAAATGAATTTGCAGTTGCGGTAACCAATGATTGAGCCAAAAATTCAAAATCCTGAACACAAATATTTCCAAGGTTATCTTCAATTCGATATTGGTAATTACTAGAAGGCGATAAATTTATAAACGTGTAAATACCAGATGGTCCAATAAAAGGTGGTTTGACATTAACTCCATCCTTCAAGATTGAGATTATATAGTTTCCTGGATTAAATCCTTTTACATCTAATATGATTTGACCATCGTTTTGAGTAGCGCATGAGGGTCTATTGGAAGTTATATCTGGAAGAATAGTAAACGCAAAGCAATCTGTTCCGCCTCCTCCACTACAAAGTGGATCGCTAGGTAACAATACAGTAATGCTCAACATATTACTGGTTGCAGTAGGTATTATTAAGCAAGAGAAATTTGAAGTAAGAACAACCGAGATCGCATCGCTATTAATCAAACCATTATCGGAATAGGTGGCACTATTCGCCCCAACATTAACTCCGTTTTTCTTCCATTGATAAGATGGTGTGAGACCACCATTGATTGGTACGGCTGTAAATGTTACATTCACTCCACTACAAATAGGAGTACTAGGGTTTGCGCTGATAGAAACTGAGGGGGCTACCGCAGGAGTAACTGTAATGTTAAGTGAATTGCTGACAGCCGTAGTAGGGCTTGCGCAAGATAAATTGCTAGTGAGCACTGTTGTGATGACATCACTATTTACTAATGCAGCATCTGTATATGATGAACTATTGGCACCTACATTAATTCCGTTTTTCTTCCATTGATAGCTAGGTGTTGTCCCTCCATTTGTAGGGATGGCATCAAAAGTAACCGAAGTGCCACCGCAAATAGTTGTGCCAGGGTTAGCACTGATGGATACGGCTGGTACTTGCGTACCGACTATCATCGTTAGCGTATTGCTAACAGCTGTTGTTGGCACTGCGCAAGCTAAGCTACTTGTTAATACAACAGAAATAGCATCCGCATTTACTAATCCTGCATCAGTATACGTTGCACTGTTTACACCAACATCAACACCGTTTTTCTTCCATTGATAGCCAGGGGTTGCGCCTCCGTTTGTTGGAGTTGCCGTAAAGGTAACGCTCGTGGCAGGGCAAATTGAAATGCCCGGTAAGGCGCTTATGGTTACGGTTGGCACTAATGTTCCAACTGTCATTGTCAACGCATTGCTTGTGGCCGCAGTTGGAACTGCACAACTTAAATTACTTGTCATCACAACAGTAATCACATCTCCATTAACCAAGGAAGCATCTGTGTATGTACTTGCCGTGGCGAGTGAAATATCAGTTCCATTTTTCTTCCATTGATAACTTGGTAGCGTGCCTCCATTGGTAGGTGTAGCTGTAAATAATACATTGGTGGTTGGACAAATGGCCGTTCCCGGATTTGCAGTAAT
This sequence comes from Cyclobacteriaceae bacterium, assembly GCA_043777495.1. Classification (GTDB taxonomy): domain Bacteria; phylum Bacteroidota; class Bacteroidia; order Cytophagales; family Cyclobacteriaceae; genus ELB16-189. The sequence goes on from JAYWHU010000024.1 coordinate 26,383, forward strand.
ACTTACAGAAGGTACTACCGAGCCGATGGTGATTGTAAGTGAGTTACTTGTAACTGTAGCTGGCAGTGCGCAAGTTGCATTGCTAGTCATATCTACTGTAATCACATCGCCATTTATCAGCGCAGCATCTGTATAGGAGGAACTATTGATACCGACATTCACTGTATTCTTTTTCCATTGATAGACGGGGGCGGCCCCTCCATTTGTTGGGGTTGCATCAAACGTAACACTAGTGCCACTGCAAATGGTTGTGCCAGGGTTAGCAGCAATCACCACAGAAGGAGCTATTGATGGGGTGATCGTCATTGTAATGGCCGAACTTGTTGCTGTTGCGCTGGTAGTGCAGAGTAAACTACTTGTCAAGATAACGTCAATGTTGTCTCCATTATTTAAGGAAGCATCCGCGTAAGTTGCACTATTCGATCCTACGTTTGTTCCATTTTTTCTCCATTGAAAAGAAGGGGTAACCCCTTCATTGGTGGGGGTAGCAGTAAAAATGACATTTGTAGATGCGCAAACAGTTGAGCCAGGATTTGCTCCAATGGAAACCAACGGAGTAACAGGTGCAGTAACTGTGATCACTAAAGGAGCACTAGTAGCTGATGGTGTGGTGGCGCAAGAAATACTTGTAGTTAAATCAACAGTAATAATATCTGTATCAATTAAACCAGCATCTGAATAAGTTGGCGTACTCGATCCTACATTGATGCCATTTTTCTTCCATTGAAATATTGGTATTGCTCCACCATTTACTGGTGTTGCCGTAAAAGTCACGTTGGTAGAAGGGCAGATGGTTGTTCCAGGAAGAGCAGCTACTGTAACTGATGGTGTAGGAAAAGGAACAAACGAATAATTAAACGCAACACGAGAAAATCCAGCATTTTCAAAATATTCAATTACCAAATCATGATTACCCGAAGTCATACAAGTAGGAAGTGTGCTATATCCCGTAAAAGCATGATTAGAGAAAGAATTTGCTGGGCTTAATGGGACTAAAAATCCATCAATATAAAATTGAACACCATCATCAGACCCTAAATTGAATGTATACAATCCTCCAGTGGCAAAATTCTTTTGGATTTGAAATCTAATACTATAGTTATTCAAATAGGATCCACACACATTCGTTCCAATCAAAGGGATATTGTTTGAAAGATTCATATCAAACTCATCCGTGATAGAGTTATACGAGGATGTTCCAAAAGCACCGATTTCAGATTCTACTAGATATCCTCTGTATTTTGAATTTGCAAAGTCGACTCCATTCTCATAAGGCACAGCACTATTTCCTAAATCATCATACACATCAGCCACCCAGGTGTCTAATCCAGGACCAGGCGTAACGCCTATTCCATTTACGGTAAGGATAACTGCCGTGCCTGAGCTTTGACAAGTACCATTTGTTTCTGCTACATAAACTATTGTCGTGTTGGCAGAGGCACTACTAAAACCCAATTCCACATTGGTAGGTGTGATGCCATTTACAGTTGGCAGCAATGATGCCAATGTTAAAGATGGGTCGCTATACCAACTATAAGTACTTCCACTCACTGGGCTAGTTACCACTGGAGGGTTAATGGTCGCACCAATACAATAAGTTGCAGGATTAAAATTTACAACAGGCAATGCAGGAGCAGCCACAATGGTGATTGTAAAAGATGCTGCTAGGCTTGTGCAGCCCGCACTATTGGTTTCTGTTACATAGACTGTGTAGGGTGGTGGTGCTATTGTCAAAAGAGGGACTTGAAGACCAGCCACTGTTGGATTTGTACCTGCAACGAGAAATGATGCTGGCGTCAATGAGGGATTATCGTACCATCTGTAAGTACTTCCAGCAACCGGACTGGCTATAGATGGTGGAGTTATAGTCTGACTAACGCAGTAAGTGGTGGTAGCTACTGGGTTGAAGGTGGGGGCCGAGGGTGAAGGATTGACAGTAACCGTTGCAGTTCCTGTACCTACAACCGTACATCCATTTGCATCCGTTACAATTCCGCTTAACGTAAAGGCCGTAGTTATAACTGGATTTACCGCAATTGGATCACCCGAAGTATATCCTGATATAGGAGCAATGCCAGGTATCGTAAAACTGTAAGGCGCTAATCCCCCAATAATGGCCACCGAAATATTCGTAGTTTGGCCCGCACAAATATTTGAGCTACCAGATAAGGTTGCAGAAGCAATAGTAGCACTTACTACTACAGAAACAGGTGTACCCAAGCTAGTAGCTAGACAGGTAGTTGCGTCAATAAGTGAGGATATTGAATAACTTCCTACTGGAGCATTGGTGATAGTGAATGTAGTTAATGGGTGTCCTATCACATTAGTCGGTGTTACACCATCACTCCAAGTAAAATCAAATGGAGCTGTACCTGTAAATGTAAAAACTACATTAGGAAGAGGGTTTCCGCTACAAACTGTTCCGCCTCCACTAATTGATGCGGTGGGAATCGGATTGACATTTACCAATGCTGATCCTGAGCCAGCCAGATTACATCCGTTTGCATCTGTAACAACGCCTGATATGGTAAAATTTGTGGTAGCTAAAGGAGAAACAGGAATGGGGGCATTTGATGTGTAGCCAACGATAGCTGGAAGGCCAGTAATTGTAAAACTGAACGGAGCCGTTCCTCCAACTATGTTGACAGCAAGGTTAGTCGATTGCCCGACACAAATAGTTGCATTACCAGAAAGAGTAGCGGATGTGAGTGATGGATTAACTGCTACGGTAGTACTTGAAGATGGTGTTCCCACACAAGTGGTAGCATCCGTAACAGCAGTAATCGCATAGGTTGTGGTAATTGCAGGGGTCACAACTACTGTATGTCCAGTAGAAATTCCTACTAGATTGAAAGTTGTTACACCATCTGAATAGTTAACATTAAAAGGAGCTGTTCCTGTCAATGTAAAGGTAAGTGTGCTACTTCCACCACCGCATAATATCGCTGGCGAAGAATTTACAGTTGCAACAGGAATGGGGTTAACAATCACTGAAGCACTACCTGAACCTGCCACAAGGCAACCATTCGCATCAGTAACAGATCCGCTCAAAGTAAAAGTTGTGTTTACAAGTGGATTAACTGGAATTGGATTTCCTGAAGTATATCCACTCACTAATCCTACTCCTGTAATTGTAAAACTAAAAGGCGCTGTTCCGCTTACAATCGTTACGGACAAATTAGTTGATTGCCCAGCACAAATAGATGCGTTTCCAGAAAGCGTTGCAGAGGTAGGAGATGGATTTACGGTTACAGTTGTAGCCGAACCTGCAACCCCCACACAGGTAGTAGCATCCGACACACTTGTAATTGTGTATGATGTAGTGGCAACTGGATTGACTCCAACGGTATGCCCCGTAGAAATTCCCACTAGATTAAAAGTTGTTCCGCCATCCGAATAATCAACATTGAATGGGGCTGTTCCTGTTAATGTAAAGGTTAGTGTGCTACTAGCTCCTATACAAAGAGTTCCTGGTAAAGATGAAATAGTCGCGACAGGCAAGGGATTAACCGTTACCAAAGCACTGCCTGTACCCGTTACGTTACAACCATTTGAATCAGTAACAAGGCCAGTAAGTGTGTAGTTTGTAGTTAATAATGGATTTACGGAAATAGCACTACCAGATATGTAAGCTCCAATTGGGCCAAGCCCAGTTATTGTAAAACTATAAGGAGGAGTTCCACCAGAAATTGCAACACTGATGTTAGTTGATTGACCTGCACAAATAGCAGCCGTGCCAGATAATGTTGCAGCAGTTGGAGGTTGATTTATAGTGATGGTAGTATTTGCTCCAGGCACTCCAACACAACTTGTAGCATCTGTTATACTAGTAATGGTATAAGTTCTTGTTGTGGGCGGAGAAACAACCACTGTGTGCCCATTTAAAATACCCGATAAATTAAAAGTAGTTGAGCCATCTGTATAGCCAACGTTAAATGGCCCAGAACCTGTTAGGTTAAATGTGATTGTACTGCTACTTCCTGCACATAAAGCTGCTGGCAAAGCACTAATACCTGCGGTTGGAACAGGATTTACAGTCACTGATGCCGTGCCAGAACCTGCAACTGTACATCCATTCGCATCCGTTACTAATCCGCTAAGCGTGTAAATGGTAGTTGTGCCAGGGCTAACAGAAATAGGTGCGCCAGAAGCGTAACCACTTATAGGGCCAATCCCCGTAATGGTAAAACTGAAAGGTGCCGTTCCGCCAGTAATAGCCACTGATAAATTAGTTGACTGAGCCGCACAAATGGTAGTAGTACCTGAAAGAACAGCGGCTGTAGGAGAAGAGGCAACACCAAGGACTACCAACCCCGTCATGAGCCTTGATGTGCACGACCCATTGGTAGCTCGTACAGTCAGCACATCTCCATTAGTAAACGAAGCGGTTGGGAATATCATGTTAAATGGCGCACTACCTGTTCCTGAAAAAGTCAATCCAGTAGAGCTTCCATTTCGAAGAATTTCATAAACTGCTCCTGGGGCTGGAACAGCACCATCCGATCCATTGAGTGTTACCGTAAAATTGCTTCCTGAGCAGGCTGTTCCAGATCCAGACATAATGTTAAATAATGTAGGCGAAGGATCTGCTAAGGTGAAATTTCGAGATTGAAAGCAGGACGAATAATTATCTTTGATATTGAGACTGTAAGTACCACCTGGTAAACCACCCAATGAAAGTTGAGTAGCCAAATTTAGATTGGATGTTCCATCAAACGTTCCCGTTAATGGTAATCCAGCTAGGCCATTACCACTTGTCCATGTATACGTGAAAGAACCAGGAACTGCCAGTGCAGGTGTTTGGGAACCTCCCGAAACAGAACCAATTACTTGACCATTCGGGGCAACACAACTAGAATTATCGATTCGAGAAACTTCATTAACTAAAATATTAGGCAGATTTATCAAAGTAACAGGCAATGGAGGACCCGCGGGAAAGGTGTTGATGTTAAAATTATTAAGAACATCATTGATGATAAAATCGTAATCTCCCGCTTGAGGGGAAACAGGAGTGTAGGTAAATGAACTTCCAACCAAAATAGGCTGAACAGGGGTGACAAAACCATTGGGACCTCCAATTGCCAATAAAATAGCCGAACCACCATTCGCGCTATTGACTTTATACGTAATTGTGCCATTGCTGGTAGAACCATTGCATGGATGAGATAGAATAACGTCTACATTAAGTGTACCGCTTGTATAGTTAAAAGTCTGCGCATTTAGCTGGCTGACAAAAACCAGTAAACCAAGCGCGATTGTAGCCCTAAGTGGATAGGAAAAAAAATGGTTCACCATCTTCACGGTATAGTTATTTCAAGGTTCTTTTTGCAATTATTGGCATCAATTACAGTGCAGTAATACGTGCCTTTTTTTAACGAAGCAAAGTGCCGTTCTTCAAATTTATTGTCAGAGATAACTGGTCCAGCTTCTTTTGTTAGGATTACTCTAATGAGGTCTTTTCCACCTTCAACCACAATATCCAATGAATGGGTATTTCCAGTCGCTTGGAGTTGGTAAGAAACTTTGAATGAATCGCATTCGCTTAGCAATGGTGAGCCAGGAGTAGGCAGCTCAGTGAAAATGATAGACCAAAAAAAAGATACCAAAAAGGATGAAGAAATCATTTTTATCTAAAGTTAAAAAATCACACCGTTACATAAATACCATTCAAAAATGATAGTAACCCACTTTCCGAATTGTAAATGTGAACAAAACCAAAAAAATTGCCCTTTTGAAAAGGTCGGTTAACACATCCGCGTACTATTTATATCAAAAAATAACTTTACTAAAACTTCCTGCTCAGCACTTCACTCAGTATAAAAGCCTTCCTAAACCCAGCGGGGTTTTGCAGCTCTTTCACATATTCTGCAAGCACATTCACCTCAGTATCTTGTTGATAGCCTTTGAATTGACCAAACTTTACCACCGTATCTTCCACGTTCATGGTTTCCTCTAGCGAGGGACGATTGAAGGCCGCTTGCTTTGCTTTTTCGTAAGTATCAAAGGTTTTGTCTTGGTCTCGTTGTCTATAATCAACCTGCTCTGCCTGCTCTATTTCCTCCTCAATATCATCGTCATAATCGGTGTACTCAATGGTTTTTTGAGGAATGGGCTTGGGTTGTGGCGTCTTGGATGATTGAATCTCGCGCAATAAATCTTCAAAGGAAATAGGCTTCTGAGAAGGTTCAGGACTTCTGGTTTCTTCGTTGTAGGAAGTGGGTTGCTGATCCTGCGGTTTCTTCTTAAAGACTCTCGCTAAGAAGGTAACTGCGATTATGATCAGCCAAATCCAAAATTGAATATTATCCATTCAGCTCAAAGATATTGAAAATTTCGTCAAAACAACCGTTTAAGCGACTAAAAAGCAGTTGGATAAAATGTGCATGGATTGGGAATAGCTCCCTTTTCAAATGCCAAACCGAAAGTTATCTTTGCCGTCTTTAAAAATCAGGACTCGGGCATTAGGGCTTAGGTCAGTAGTAACCAACATCCAACATTTACAAAAACATCAACACTCATAACGTTTAGGAAATGCAACTATCGAAGCTGGAGATCAAAGGGTTTAAAAGTTTTGCCGATAAAATAGTCATCAATTTTGATGAGGGCATTACGGGCATTGTTGGGCCTAATGGCTGTGGAAAATCCAATGTGGTGGATTCTATCCGCTGGGTATTGGGTGAGCAGAAGACCAGTGCGTTGCGTTCAGAGAAAATGGAGAATGTGATCTTCAATGGCACGAGCCAGCGAGCGCCCCAGCAAATGGCCGAAGTTTCTTTGACCATCAACAACACCAAAAATATTCTGCCAACTGAATATTCTCAAATCACCATTACAAGACGCTTATACCGCTCTGGTGAAAGTGAATACCTGTTGAACAATGTAACCTGTCGATTGAAAGACATTACCAATTTATTTTTAGATACGGGTATCGCCTCAAACAGTTATGCCATTATCGAATTAGGTATGGTGGATGACTTGCTCAACGACCGGGACAATTCGCGCAGGATGTTATTTGAGGAAGCCGCAGGGATTTCCAAATTCAAAAAGCGTAAAAAGGAAACGCTTAAAAAATTAGAAGATACCGATGCCGATTTAGAGCGCGTAGAAGATTTGCTCTTCGAGATTGAAAAGAACATGAAGAGCTTGGAGAAGCAAGCGAAGCAAACGGAACAATACTATAAGATCAAAGAAGATTACAAAGAGAAAAGCATCCACCTAGCTAAAGTGGTGGTGAACAAGCAGAAGGAAAAATTTGGTACGCTCAATAAACAAATTGAAACCGAGCACGATAGAAAAACCAAACTAACAGCAGAGGTTGCCGAGAAAGAAGCCTTGATTGAAAAATCAAAAGCAGAGTTGATCATAAAAGAGAAAACTCTTTCCACACGCCAAAAGTCCATCAACGAATTTGTTTCTAAAATCCGTCAGTACGAAAGCGACAAGCAAATCAAAAACGAACGCCTTCGCTTTTTAAATGATCGCGTTCTAAATTTGAAAGATCAAATCGATCAAGATAAAAAAAGCAACGAGCGCGCCCGTTTCAGCATTCAAAGTTTAGAAACAGAAAGAGATTCCGCGCAAGGGATACTAAAAGAAATCACCGATAAGGTAGAGGCTTTGCGTACTGAATACGAAAACCAAAAAGCTACTACCTATACCTTGCAAGGCGAATCGGATGCGTTGCGACAAGTGCATCGCGCCAAGCAAGAAGAATCTTTTCAACACAACAAAGGGTTAGAAATTCGTGAGATTCAGGTATCCTCTTTCAAGCAAGAACTAGAGCGCACGGCCACTGACACCAATCAACAAAGTGCCAACCTTGCAGAATTTGAAAAGAAGTTGGTTTTGTTAAATGATGAAATCACTCAGAAAAATACGTACCTCGACAAATTAAAACGTGAAGAGGAAGATACCTTCCAGCGAATTGGTTCTTTGGAGAAGACCATCGAAATGATTCGTGAAGAGTTGACAGAGAATGGACGTAAGTTAGACGCACGCCAAAACGAATACCAACTCACTAAATCATTGGTTGAAAACTTAGAAGGCTTCCCCGAAGCGATTAAGTTTTTGAAGAAGAATGTGGATGTCATTAGAAATGCTCCTCTCCTATCGGATATTTTATCTACCAGCGAAGATTACAGAGTAGCGATTGAAAATTATTTGGAGCCGTACCTCAATTATTATATTGTAGAGCATGAAGCGGAAGCTTATGAGGCCATCAATATCCTGAGTGATGCAAGTAAGGGCAAGGCAAACTTTTTTATCCTCGATAAGTTTGAGAAATTCTCTCCTTCACCACTTCAAATGTATAGCGATGCTTTTCCAGCTACGCAAATCATTGAGTTCGACCAGAAGTACTCCAAGCTGATGGCTTTTATTTTAGATAAGGTGTATGTGGCCGAAGGCGACATCAAAAACTTTCCAGCGTCAGACGACAACACGTTCATCACCAAGAATGGAAAAGTAACGAAGCGTAGATTTAGTTTGTCTGGCGGATCGGTGGGATTATTTGAAGGAAAGAAAATTGGCCGAGCGAAAAATTTAGAAAAGCTAGAAGTTGAAATCAAAGAACTGACAAAGAAAGTAGAGGATATCCGTTTCTCTTTGCTTGATCGCCAACGCGAATTAGAACGCTTGCGCAACAACACCTTGAAGCAGCAGATTGAAGAGGCACAAAATTCAATCAAGTTGGTAAGTGATGAGCATATCTCTGTGCGCACCAAACAAGAACAGTTTTCTAGCATGCTCAGCAGTGCCGATTTGCGCAGAGAAGATATTTTGGAAAAAATAGAATCGCTGACAAGAGAGATTGAAGAGTTAAAACCGAAATCTCAATTAGCTTTTGCTGAATTAGGGCAACACGATGAACGATTGAAACTCATCGTGAATGACCTCACTGCTCAGAGTGATTTGTTGAGCCAGAAATCACAAGCTTTTAACGAACAAACTATTTTCTTCCATCAGCAAGAGAACCGTGTGAAGAGCGTGGAGCAAGAAATCCGTTTCAAGCAGGAGTCGATGGAACAAAGCAGTGTGCGCATTACCACCAATAGCGAAGAGCTGAAGAAGAACGAGGAAGAAACAAAAACAATCATAGAGACAACGCAAAGCAACGACACGGATTTGATTGGCATGTATGCCGAGAAAGATCAAATGGAGAAAGGCTTGAGCGAGGCGGAGAAAGAATATTACACAGGTCGTGGCGAGATCGATCAGTTCGACAAAGACTTGCGCGAAACGCAACACAATCGCCAAGACATTGATACCGTGTTGATGGAATTGCAAAATCAGTTGAATGAAAGCAAACTCCAACTCAATTCAGTAAAGGAAAGGTTGTCGGTAGAGTTTAATGTAGACTTAGATTCCGTTGTGGACGAAGCCACTCCAGAGGAAGCCGAAGCACTCATGAAGTTTGATGACGAACAATTGCGCAGCCAAGTAACTAAAATCCGCGAGAAGTTAGACAACATGGGGCCTATCAACCCGATGGCGATGGAAGCTTATAATGAAATCAAACAACGCAACGACTTTATCATTGCACAAAAAGACGATTTGTTGAAGGCGAAAGAATCTCTCTTCCAAACTATCAACGAGATAGAAGGTGTGGCTAGCGAAACATTCATGCTCGCGTTCAACCAAATCAAAGAACACTTTGTGCGCGTGTTTCGCTCACTCTTTAATGAAGGCGATGATTGCGATTTGAAATTAGTTGATCCAACCAAGCCACTCGATTCTGAAATAGATATTATCGCGAAGCCAAAAGGAAAACGTCCACTCACCATCAATCAACTTTCGGGCGGAGAGAAAACGTTGACCGCTACCGCACTGCTCTTCTCTATGTATTTATTGAAGCCTGCTCCATTCTGTATTTTCGATGAGGTGGATGCACCGTTGGATGATGCTAACATCGATAAATTCAACAACATCATCCGCAGCTTTAGCAAAGACAGTCAGTTTGTGATTGTCACACACAACAAGCGCACGATGACTACCACCGATGTTATTTACGGAATCACAATGGTGGAGAAAGGGATTTCGAGAGTGGTGCCAGTAGATTTGAGGGAGTTGGCTTAAATCTAAGCAGTGATGGATTTTGATATTGATTTCTCGCAAATTTTATGGGTTGAAATCCGGAGTCTGGGCATATCTATTGATGAAGTATATAGTATTTTCAAAAATCCAAGTTCAACGGTTGCCTCGCACGGAAGTGAGGATTTCATAGTTGGATTTAGTAATAAAAGAAAATTCGTTGTGGTAACGTATCAAATTGCGAAAAATGTTAACTTTGACATTGAGGTCACACAAATCGAATTACCCTATGAAGAAGACATCAAAAAATTCTGGTGCTTGCACAACAAATAAGAGTGGCATCAATTACATAGCTCGCTTTAGGGAAGCCCCACTTTCTGAATTAAAATTTTCCACACAAAAAGACTTAGTGGAAAGAGTATTGCAGGCAAGAGCCCAAAAGTTGAAAAAAGCTTCTTAACGATTCCTTAAAACAATAATTGAAAGCTTTGGTTATCTTACCGAAGCTTTTTTATTTCTACAAGTTAGTAGCTGAATATCCTTTCACAACTTGAATTGAAGTTTGGAGTGGAGGAATGATTGCTTATTCAGACAATGCAAACGCCACATATGCATCGCCTGTTTTAGTTCCCAATTTACTTCCCCCACATGCAATCACAATAAATTGTTTGCCATTCACTTCATACATACTGGGCGTGGCAAACCCTGGTGCAGGCAAATCGGTTTCCCATAAAAGTTTTCCATTGGTTTTATTGAATGCCCTAAATTTTCCATCGCTGGTAGCAGCAATAAACAACACGCCTGTTTTTGTCACCACGGGGCCACCATAGTTTTCTGTGCCTGTAATGATCCCTTTGGTTTTAAATTCAGGAAACTCGCCTAACGGGATGCGCCATGCCATTTCACCTGTAGAAAGGTTCACCGCATTCAATGTGCCCCAAGGTGGCTTGGTGGCCGGGTAGCCTTCTTTACTGATAAACTTATTGTAGCCAACAATATGATAGGGCAAGTTTCTAAATGAGTCTACTTTAACAGGTTCACTTACAAATGTTTTCTTCTGCTCAGTCTTACTATTTAAAATAAAGGAAGTAATAGCTTTGCTGTCTTGTTCAGATAAATAAGCAAACGCGGGCATCATCCTTCTACCCGTCACAAGTAGTTCGTTGAATGATTTTTCATTATACTTTTTTTCAATCCCTAAAATAGTGGGATTATTCCCCGTGCCTTTTCTATCTGCACCATGGCAGGCCGAACAATGCTTCGAATACAGTCTCTGCCCAGCCGTTAAAAAGGTTTCGCTCTTAGGCATCTCTATGTTCATATCTCGCATTGCCATGAGCCATGGTATTTCATTCGCATTCACATAAAGTAAATTTGTTTCAGGATCGAAGGCAGAGCCGCCCCATTCCGCACCGCCATCTAAGCCAGGATAAAAAATAGTAGGGGTTTTAGATGGAGGTGTGAACATGCTGCCTTTATTGGCATTCAAAAATCTCTGTTTGATATCTTGAAAAGAAGAATCAGGAAGCAGATCATTCAAATCAGACTCAACAAAAGTTTGCCTCATGAAAGGTTTGGGCAAAGAGGAAACAGGTTGTGTAGGATAAAGCTTCTCTCCTTTCAGTTCAGTGTTGGTAGGCACAGGTTGTTCTTCGATAGGAAAAATCGGTTTGCCTGTTTCACGATCCAGCAAAAAGATAAATCCGTTTTTGGTGGGTTGCGCCACGGCATCTCGTTTTTTACCTTCGTGCATGATGGTCACTAAAGAAGGTGGCGTAGGCAAATCTTTGTCCCACACATCATGATGAAGCGTCTGGTAATGCCAAATATATTTTCCTGTGGCCGCATCCAAGGCGATGATGCTATTGGCAAATAAGTTTGCGCCCTTCCTCATCCCTCCATAAAAATCAAAGGAAGCAGAACCCGTGGGTGCGAACAGCATACCTCGCTTTTCATCCAAACTAAATCCGCTCCAAGAATTAGCTCCACCAATATGTTTGTAAGCAGTTGAGTCTTCCCAGCTATCAAAACCAAATTCGCCAGGATGGGGAATGGTATGAAATATCCATTGTTGCTTTCCCGTTTTTACATCATACGCGCGGATGTGACCAGGGGCCGCGTCACTTCCTTCAGACACGCGCGAGCCCATGATCAATAAATTTTTATAGATCATGCCAGGAGATGTAGAGGCCACATACAAGTCTTTCACATCTTTGCCCAATCCTTCATGCAAATCGATGCGCCCATTATCACCAAATGATTTTACTGGAGTGCCAGTGGCGATATCGATGCTAAACAGCAAGTGACCTACCGTATAAAAAATCCGTTTGTCTTCTTTCTCTTCCCAATAAGTTACTCCTCTATTATTATTTAAGTTGAATCGGATGGCCGCGTTCCCTTCTAACTTTTCTGCTTGCGGATCGAATTTCCATTTCTCTTTTCCTGTGGAAGCATCCAATGCCAATAACTTCAATTGAGGAGATGTGCCATACATCACTCCATCAATAATAATTGGGTTGCATTGAATTTGTGAATGATTGACTGTATCAGCATCTAGTGTGTGATACACCCAAGCGACTTTCAGTTGGTTGACATTGGTTGTATCAATCTGATCCAGCATACTGTAACGGATGTTCTCTTTGCCTCCGCCCGTTACTCTCCATTGGGTATATTTTTTATCAGGGGTAGAGCAGGATAATAATAGAATAAAGCAAAAGGCAAGTTTGGGCATTTTCATTTGGCGCATAGGTTAAGCAGAGTATAAACCTCAGGAAAGTAGTTTACATTTCAAAATCTCTGGGAATAAGAACGCCCTTGAATCTATTTCTTCATCTGACCAATGTACAAGGCCACAATTACCAACACAGCACCAATTGCCGTAAGAATTGTAAAAGGCTCGTCCAGTAGAAGCGTGGCATAAATAAGTCCGAACACAGGACAAAAGAAAAGCCACAGCGAGGCGCGCACGGCATCGTCTTTTAATAACCTCAACCAAAGCTGCACGGCACCAATGGAAACAGGTATTACCAACCACGCGAGAGACAACCAAAATTTCAAATCAAATGTGTTGTTGCCTTTCTCAAATAGCAAAGCAAACGGGAGTAGCAGTAGACCGCCAATAAATACTTGCCATGCGTTGATGGTGGTGCGCTGAAGTTTCCACTGCACCGATGCGTAATAAACTGAACCGATAGAATACATCAACATGCAAAGAACGATCAGCGACACACCGAGAACTGTTGCATGACCTGTTTGAAGCAACGGCCATGCAGCAACGCCTACACCCAACATCCCAATTAGAATACTGATCCATTCCCTCAGCAGAACTTTGCGTTTAATAACAAAGGCCGAGAGTACACTGATCATCAAAGGATTTAGCGCAATGGCCATCGTAGTCAAGCCCGCGGCCACATACTGCAGTGCAATGATAAAAATGCCCAAGTAAAGCACCGTATTAAAAATACCAAACACAGAAACTTGCCACCACTCCTTCCCTCTTGGCAAAGCATATCGTTGGATAACGTGTGCCCACACAATCAAAATGATTCCTGCCGAAAGAAAACGAATGGTGAAAAATGTAAGCGGTTCAACCGATCTAATCCCAAATTTCCCTGCCGTAGAAGCGGATGCCCATAGCAACGCGAAGGCAACTCCCGTGAGGATGTATTTGAGTTTGGGGTTTTTCAAAAGGTATTAGAAGTTGGAAGTTAGAGGATGGAAGATGGAGGATGGAGCTTGGAAATTAAAATGCAATAGTTGAAACCCACTTCAAATCAAAAATCTAAAATCAAAAATCTTAAATCAATTTACCTTAGCCCCCGCACTCACCACCTCATTGGGCTGTATCATCCTCAACTTACCATCTTTGTCTTCGGCCATCAATATCATCCCTTGCGATTCTACTCCCATGATTTTGCGTGGAGCTAGGTTAACTAAGATAGTTACTTGCTTGCCAATTATTTCTTCTGGTGAAAAATGTTCTGCAATACCGCTCATCACTGTGCGTGTATCAATGCCTGTGTCTACCGAAAGTTTTAACAACTTCTTTGATTTCTCAACGCGCTCGGCAGTTAATATTTTGCCAATGCGAATATCCATTTTAGAAAATTCATCAAAGGTGACTTCCGCTTTCGCGGGAATGGCGGGTTGATTAGCTAGTTCCGTTGCTTTCTTCGAGTCTAATAATTTTTTGATTTGCGCTTCGATGACTTCATCTTCAATCTTTTCAAATAATAAAGTGGGCGTGCCTAGCGAATGATTTTCTTTCAAAAGATCATCAGCACCTGCGCTGCTCCAACTCAATTTACCAAGGCCAAGCATGGTGCTTAGTTTTTGTGAAGTAAAAGGCAAAAAAGGTTCTACCGTAATTGCCAAGCTTGCCGCTATCTGTAATGCAATATTGAGTATCGTGCCCACTCTTGCCATATCGGTTTTGGCCAACTTCCAAGGCTCTGTCTCTGCCAAGTATTTATTCCCTAGTCGTGCTAAGTCCATGAAGTTAGCTGTCGCTTCGCGGAAGCGATACAATTCAATGGATGCGCCAATGCGAGCAGGAAACTCTTTTAGCTCTTGCAACACTTTTTTATCAACATCCGCTAACTCTCCTCTTGTCGGAATTCTATTCTCAAAATATTTCTGCGTAAGCACCAGCGCACGGTTCACAAAATTTCCGAAGATGGCCACCAACTCATTGTTGTTCTTCGCTTGAAAATCCTTCCACGTAAATTCACTGTCTTTCGTCTCGGGTAAATTGGTGAGCAGCGCATAGCGCAATACATCTGGCTTGTCAGGAAAATCTGCCAAGTACTCGTGCATCTCTATCGACCACCCACGGCTGGTTGACATTTTATCGCCTTCTAAGTTCATGAACTCATTGGCTGGCACATTATCTGGTAAAATATATTCGCCCGTAGCATGCAGCATGATGGGGAAAATGATGCAATGGAAAACGATGTTATCCTTGCCCACAAAATGAACAAGCTTAGTGTCTTTGTCTTGCCAGTATGTTTTCCAATCGTCTTTCTTCGCACCCTTAAAATCCCGATGAGGAGTTGAATACTTTTTCTTTCCATCTGCCAATTCTTCAAACAATGCGCGCGTAGCCGAGATGTATCCAATGGGTGCATCGAACCAAACGTACAATACTTTTCCTTCGGCATCGGGCAACGGCACTTTGATGCCCCAGTCTAAGTCGCGGGTCATGGCGCGTGGCTGCAGGCCCGCATCAATCCACGATTTGCATTGGCCATACACATTCACTTTCCAATCTTCCTTGTGCGATTTCAAAATCCATTCGCCCAACCATTTTTCATAATCCTGCAAAGGCAAATACCAATGCTTGGTCGATTTTAACACAGGCGCATTGCCCGTTAAGGTCGATCTCGGATTGATCAACTCACGGGGGCTTAACGTAGAGCCACACTTCTCACATTGGTCTCCATACGCATTGGGGT
Source organism: Cyclobacteriaceae bacterium (assembly GCA_043777495.1). Taxonomy (GTDB): domain Bacteria; phylum Bacteroidota; class Bacteroidia; order Cytophagales; family Cyclobacteriaceae; genus ELB16-189. The sequence continues at coordinate 41,865 of JAYWHU010000024.1, forward strand.
TTCCACATTTGGGGCAAGTACCAATAATGTAGCGGTCAGCTAAAAAGACGTTGGCCTTATCATCATAGTATTGCTCCGATGTTTCTTCGGTGAGCAAACCTTTGTTGTATAGATTTAAAAAAATCTCCTGCGAGGTTTGGTGATGAAGTGGGTCGCTGGTGCGATGATAGATATCAAACGACATCCCCAGTTTGTGAAAACAATCTTTGATCTGCGCATCGTACTTATCAATGATGGCTTGAGGTGTAGTGTTTTCTTTGAGTGCCTGATTAGGAATAGCCGTGCCGTGCTCATCGCTGCCACAAACGAAAACCACATCTTTGCCAATCGAACGCAAATAGCGCACGTAAACATCAGAAGGAATATAAGCACCAGCCAAATGCCCAATGTGCTTGGGGCCGTTGGCATACGGCAGTGCTGCTGTAACAGTGTATCTTTTAAATTCTTTGTTCATGAATAGTTAAATCTAAAACTCTTAGGCGTCTGACACTTGCAAAGTGTCTTGACGCCTACTCACCGAATCAGTTCAATGCGTAATTAAAACTGCGCAAAGATGGGGAAATTCTTTTTCTAATTGGGGATTAGGGATTGGGAATTAGGCAGTGGGCATTAGGGTCGGAGATTTTGATTGACCTGCTTGGGTGTAGATGGGTGGTGTAGGCGAAAAATTCAAAAATCAAAAATCAAAAATCACAAATCCCATTAGATTATCATTTCTCCTAATGTCCAACTCCTAATGCCTAGTGCCCCATCCCCAATGCCTAAGCAGAAGTAGTAGTCTTTGACTTATTTGCCAGCTCTTGTTCCAACTCACGTTGCTTCTCCATTGTCTCTTCTTGTAGCTTGCGCTGAGCAAGGATGGTAGATAGATCAAGAGGGAACTGAATCACAAAAGTAGAACCGTCATTGCTTGTTTGCTCCAACTTGATTTCGCCACCTAATTTATCAGTGCAGATTTTAGATAGGTAAAGACCCACACCGCCCGTCTCAGACCGATCTGAAGCGCGCATAAACATGTGGAAAACATCATCGGGCTTGGCATTTAAAATGCCGATACCATTATCTGATACCCTAACCACTATATGGTTGGACTCCTGCTTGACGTCAACATGAACAAATGGGTCAACACGACTCGAGTTGTTATAAAATTTAATACCGTTATCAATCAAGTTTTCTAAGATGTTGGTCACCAATTCAGCATCGGAAATCATGCTTACATTATGGCCCACTTCATAGGTAATCTTCACGTTCTTGGGCAAACTATTTGCCTCTTCCGACTTTAATATTCCATCTAGTATGGGTTTGAAATTAATTTTAACTGGCGTGAGGTTAGATTGGTTCACCTTGCCCACCGCGGTAAGCCGGTTCAATATTTTAGCCATTTTATCTGACTGGCCATCTAGCTTATCCAATATATCGCGCAGAGATGGTTCCTTTGCTTCAATCAATGCCAGGTTGCACAAGCCTTTGAGCGTGACCAACGGCCCGCGGATGTCATGCGAAGTTTTGTAAAGGAAGTTATCCAACTCAGAGTTCACCTCTGTCAGCATCTTGTTGGACTTGCTCAACTCTGCCGTACGCAATTTTACGCGCGCATCCAGTTCTTTGTTTTGCACTGCCAGCATTCTATTCTGCTCTTCAATTTTTACTTTGGCATTGGCCAACTCCGCGCTAGCTCTTTGCTGACGCCTATTGGCAATCAACAAAACCAGCCCCAGCACGAGAACCAACAAAGTAATGGCCACAATAAAAACATACTGTGCCTTTTGCCGCTCTATCAGTGCCTGCCGCAACTCCAATACTTGATCTTTTTCTTTTATTGTTTTTATGTTCTCCCGCTCTGCGTAGTTGGTTTGGACCTTGGCGAGATTTTTTATTAGTTCCTCGGAGTAGATACTGTCTTTTAACAGTTTGTATTTTCCAAGGTAAAGTGCCGTATTCTTATAATCCTGCTTAGAATCATAGAGCTTTGAGAATTGTTCATATATCTGAATCTTCATTTCTACAAAATTAGAGCCTTCAGCTAAAGCCATAGCTTTACTCAAATACTTAAGGCTCTCTTCAGTATTTTTCTTCTGTAATTCAACTAAACTCAGTTGATACAAACTATTTATCTGATACAGTAAATTATCCTGTTGTCTGGAAATTTTTAGAGAACTCAAAAGGCATTCCTCAGCTTTCTGAATATCTCCATTTCCTAAATAAGCTATTCCAAGGCCAAGAAGGCCTTCTCTTCTTACGTTGTCTGAACAACTTTCAGCGCAAATGCTAAAACCTTGATTGAATTTATTAATGCTTATTTTAAAATCAGCTAATCCACTATAGCAAAAACCAAGGTTTATCAGAATCCTGTCTAAGTCAAAATTATCTTTTAACTCTATCTTTAGATCATAAGCCTTTTGAAAATACTCGATTGCCTTTTTATGATCCTTTAAATTATAAAAAACGTTGCCTAAATTATTCAATGCCGTTGCAATGGATTTTTTATCCCCTTCCTCCTCTCTAATAACTAATGACTTGAAATGAAACTCTAACGCCTTGTCATAATTCCCTAAATAAGTATATGCAATCCCTGCGTTATTAAGTATGTATTTTATTTGAATTTTTAATCCAGGTATAGACTCATTATTACGTTCTGCTATTTCTAAAATTTGAATTAGTATTGCTAATGCTTCATCATTTCTCCCCATGTCCATAAGAGAATAAGCCCTTTTACGTCCACCTTCAACAATTCTTAAGGTGTCCCCAATTCGCCTAGCCAAAGCATCAAATTCCGTTGCATAACCAAGAGCAGTGCTATAATTGTTGTCGTTGTATTGTTTAAAAAGTTCATTCAGAATAATAAACTTCTCTTGATCATTCGAATTTGAAAGTACTCTCTTAAGTGAATCAACTCTATCTAAGTTTTGCGCTCGCAAATTTATAAACAGAAGTGAAAATGAAAACACAATCAAACATTTCATCAAAATATTATACACACGTAAGCAATCAATTCTCATTAGAATTTAAAATTAAAACACGATTATCAACTTTGCATCATCAAATTAAACGAAACCAAACTAAAAACTAAACTCTAATTCTCTATGAAAAAATTCATTTGCATCATCTTACTAGCGGTAATTTCAAGTTTCATTTTTGCTTCTTGTGCTAAAGAAGAAGTTAAGCCGCAAACTTCAAATCAAGGAACTACAGCTCCTATTAAAGAATAAGTTATATAATTATAAAATCTAAAGTTATGAAAACAAAATTAACAATCATCGCTATTGCAGCAGTTACTCTTTTGTCTTTCACTGTTGCTTCCTCAAAGAAAACAGCAACTGCCAAGACTCAAAACGAAGCAAAGTCAAATCAAAGCGGCTTTGCGTTGCAAGATAAGGATCAGTTTTAATTAAACTGATCCATTTAAAGCAACACATTCCCTTTCACATAAGAAAAGGAATGTGTTGGCTTTCTCGTTTGCCTGTTCAGCAAGAGCAGTCAATAAGATTCTCGTTTGCTTATCATATATATGCATCTTAAGAATCACTTTTTAACTAAAGGAATTGGTGAGGGAGCTTTCCCAAATTAATTACCTCTTCACTTTGTGGCACATGCCATTGGCTTCGTGTTATCACCAATACAGATAAGTTGGTGAAAAAAACACCAACCACAGGCAGTGTCCAGTTACACTTTTACTTCCTCTGCTTCAATGCCTCCAAAAGCAGAAAGGTGGTGTGCTTTGAATCAAATGTTTCACCTGAAATGAGGCTAGTATCTCAAGTGTAACTTTAAGCGAAAAGAACATTTAAGCACTGCCCACTTGCCCTATTTTGTAACCCATTCTCATAAATCGAGAAAAGTACTGACCTTGCCTCGGGTCAAATCTATACTCATTTTTGCAAAAAATAGTGGTGAAAGTAAATCTTCGGCTCTAAACCTTACATCTTCATTACCTACCCTTACTTTAGTTGGGGTACAATTTTTAAAAGATTAATCTACCTAGCAATCGGTGGGTTTACGTAGGGTTCTTTGAGTTGAAAAAACAATAAGAGCCAGATAAAAAGCATTAAAGTCTTAGCTCTAAGCCCCAAGTCCTAAGTCCTAATGCCCAAGCCCCAACACCTAATTCTTATACGCCTGCCTCGGCTTTAAATTCAGCACTTGAAACATCTCTTTGTCTTGTATGTATGCAGGGTTGGGTGTGGTTAACAGTTTATCGCCAGCGAAGATACTATTGGCTCCCGCCAAGAAGCACAACGCTTGTTCTTCTAATGTCATGCGCACACGGCCAGCCGATAGGCGCACCATTGCCTTGGGCATGATAATGCGTGCGGTGGCAATCATGCGCACCATCTCCCACACAGAAACTTTTTCTTGGTCTTCCAAAGGTGTTCCCTCTACGGGCACTAGTGCATTCACTGGCACCGATTCAGGATGCTCGGGCAATGTGGCCAATGTGTGCAACATGCCAATGCGATCTTCTTCTTTTTCGCCCATGCCAATAATACCGCCAGAGCAAACGGAGATTTTTGCACCGCGCACATTCTCCAATGTCTCTAAGCGATCTTTGTAAGTGCGTGTGGTGATAATGTCATTATAAAATTCTTCGCTTGTGTCTAAGTTGTGATTGTAGGCATACAGACCTGCGTTCTTCAATTTGTTGGCTTGCTCATGCGTGAGCATGCCCAGTGTACAGCAAACTTCCATGCCCATAGTGCTCACACCCTTCACCATCTCCAGTACTTTATCAAAATCTTTATTGTCACGCACTTCGCGCCAAGCGGCACCCATGCAAAAGCGAGTGCTGCCTGCCTCCTTGGCTTCCAATGCCTTGCCAATCACTTCCTCCACCTCCATCAGCTTGTGTACTTTCACTTCTGTATGATAGCGCGCTGCTTGAGGACAGTATGAACAATCCTCTGGGCAGCCGCCTGTCTTCACAGATAATAGCGTGCATACTTGTACTTCTTGCGGATCATTTTGTTCGCGATGCACCGTTGCTGCTTGATAGATCAACTCCAGCACAGGTGTGTTATAGATTTTTGTAATCTCTTCGCGGGTCCAGTTTGTTCGGATCATATTTTAGGGATTAGGACTTGGGGATTAGGCATTAGGACTTAGGACTTAGGACTTAGGCATTGGGGCTTAGACAGAGGAAATTGACGAAACGTGGTCATGATTTAATCACTTGGTTAATCTAAAATCACAATTCACAAATCAAAAATCTTATTTAACTTCCATCTCAAACGGCATCCTAGCCTGTGCGCCTTGATAGCGTTTTACTTGTTGCACTTGCTCATACACTTTGTAGTGCGTTCCCAATTCTTCTTTCAGTGCTTTTGTTTTTGTGTTCTCTTCCATATCAGAAAGCCACTGATCTAAAAAGGACTTGTATTTAGGATAGTATCTTATTTTATAATCACTAGCCACACCCGCCTTCTCAGCAGCTATGCGCACGGCATCATCAAAATCACCTAGCACATCTACCAAGCCTCTCTCCTTTGCTTGTGTGCCAGTCCACACACGGCCTGACGCAACTTTTCTAAGTTGCTCCACGGGCATGTTCCTACCTTCGGCTGCTTTGCTGGTGAACGATGCGTAAATTCTATCCGTACTTTTTTGCCAGATGGCTTTCTCGGGCGCAGTCAAAGGACGAGTGACGGTTACAAGTTCTCCCATGTCGCCTGTCTTCACCTCATCAAATGTGATTCCGATTTTATTTTCAAGAAAACTGCTCAAATCAAAAAGAACACTGAACACACCAATCGAGCCAGTGATCGTGTTGGGTTGCGCCACAATGGTATCGCAGCCCATGGCAATGTAGTATCCACCCGATGCGGCATAGTCGCCCATCGAGGCGATGATCGGTTTTTCCTTCGAGGCCAAGATCACCTCACGCCACATCACATCCGATGCCAGCGCACTGCCTCCTGGTGAATTGATGCGCAGCACAATCGCTTTTACTTTATCGCTATTGCGCGCCTTGCGCAATTCTTCGGCAAACGTAGTAGAGCCAATCGTTCCCTGCTGCGCCTTGCCCGGCATAATATCGCCATCGGCCACAATCACAGCGATTTCGTTTTTAGAACTACCGTATTCGCTCACCGATTTTTTATACTTGTTGTATTTTACAAAATTGATGTTCTCCTTTTTTCCAAGACCCAATCGACTGCGCAACTCTGCCAGTACTTGATCGTAGTAAAACAAAGAGTCCACCAGTTTTAATGCAAATGCTTCTTGCGTAGTGGTGGCCAACATGTGATCGGATATTTCCTTCAACGTCTTCACTTCTATTTTTCTGCTCGCGGCAATTTCGTTGATCACCTCGCCATTGATGCCGTTGATCAATTCACTTAGTTGTAGTCGATTGGCATCGCTCATCTTATCCAAGAAAAAAGGTTCTACCGCACTTTTAAAATCGCCCACTCTAAAAATCTCTGGCTTGATCTCCAGCTTATCAAACATTTTTTTGAAGAAGGAAACCTCCACGGCCATGCCGTTGAATTCCAGTTGTCCTTCAGGGTTGAGATAAACTTTGTCGGCTGCCGATACTATATAATATGCCTTTTCAGTAAGCACCTCATTGTATGCAATCACCCACTTGCCCGATTTTTTAAAATCAATCAGCGATTGCCTGATCTCTTTGGCCGTAGCAAAGCCGCCCATGAAAACAGATAAGTCCAAGTAGATGCCCTTGATCTTTGCGTCATTGGCTGCGCCTGCTATCACTTTTTTAAATTGAATCAATCCAATAGGACTTTCGCTCGCGCCCGGTATGGGCAATCCCTCCAACGGGTTTTCTGCCTCCATCTCGGTGAACGGCACATCCAATTTCAAGTGCAAGACTGAGTTATCTTCCACCGTCACTTGCTTATCGCCAGAAGAGAAACTGGAAACAGCCGCTACCATGAAACTGAATACCAGAAAAATCAACACGATCAAAGCGACCAAAGAACCAAGGCACGAGGCCAGAAACGATTTGAAAAAATTCATGAGATAAAAATTAATAAGTGGCAAAAATACTCAAATGAAAACGGTTATTAAAGAGGAAGGTTATCTTTACAGGGTAAACGCATTTAATTTATGTAAAGTATCAACGAACCCAAGAGGGGTTCCATGTGAATAGCCACGGGTTTCAACCCGTGGGAATGGTAGAACATAGAAGCGTGCCACAGGCAAATCCAATCCAAGCAAATCTTTTTTTGGCACGCTATCGATGAACGAAATGAGATGTGTACACTAGTTATTTTGAGGTTGGAGTTCCCGCTCCAGAGGCTATGTGGTTTTAATGGAATATAAAATCGCTCTCAAACTTCTAAAACAAGATATTTATAAAGCGGTTGCCCTGGTTATCTTTACGTTTGATAGGCTGAGAATTTCGCTAAGCAGGTATACGACAGTTTTGCAACAAAGAGTACTAAGCTTATGAATACTAATTAGGACATTGGTTGCGTGCCAACAAAGGTTCATCTCGATTGGATTTGCCTATGGCACGCTTTAAAAACCTCGATAATCATATCCACGGGTTAAAACCCGTGGCTACTAATGGTGAACCCCTCTGGGGTTCGTCTAAAAACGCAAAACTGTGGTACACCCCGCTAAGCTGTCAAGATCGCCAAGTCAAATGGAAAGTAGACCTTTGCGGCTTTGTGTGAAATTGCATTTCTTCTGTTTTATCAAAATTTATCTTCTTGAATCCCAAAGTGGCAACCTCTTTTTTTCTCTTACTCGGCACTAACCAAGGCAACCGTGTTCAGCAATTGAGCGATGCCACTAACAAGATCCATCAATCGATTGGCCCGATTGAAAAAAAATCATCCATCTACCAAACAGCCGCATGGGGCAAAACCGATCAGTCTGATTTTTTAAACCAAACACTGATTGTAAAATCCACATTAAGTCCACAAGAAATTCTGAAAATTATTCACTCCATTGAATTGGAAATGGGCCGACAACGAACTACCAAATGGAGTGAGCGAACCATTGATATTGATATACTTTATGCTGATGAGTTGGTTATGGATTTGCCTGAATTAAAAATCCCTCACCCCGAAATTCAAAATAGAAAGTTTGCGCTTGTACCCTTGACTGAAATTGCTCCCAACTTCGTTCATCCCATTTTAAAGAAGACCAATGCTGATCTGTTAGCTGATTGTAAAGACATTCTTGATGTAACAATTTTTGCTAGTTGGGTTACCGATCCTAGCTAGTGCACAATTTGAAATTGGGAGCATTCGTTGCGTGCCAATAAATAACCACTTCGATTGGTATTGCCTGTGGCACGCCTTTAAACTGTCAACAAAATCCACGGGTTAAAACCCGTGGCTACTAACAGTAAACCCCTACGGGCTTAGTATTTAAATGGAAAGACTTTCTTGCGCCCATTACTTAGTTACCGAATACTGCGTACTGTTTACAAGTTACCCATTCACATACTACCCGCCTCCACCTGCGCAGCAATCTTCTTTACCAATCCTTGCAATACTTTACCCGGGCCGCACTCTACAAAGTTGGTCGCGCCATCTTTCACCATGCTCTGAACAGATTGCGTCCATCGCACGGGTGCAGTCAGTTGGCTGATCAAATTTTTCTTGATCACATTGATATCGCTAGAAGGAAGCCCATTTACATTTTGATACACGGGACAAAAAGGTGTACTGAATTTTGTTGCCTCAATTGCAGCCGCTAGTTCTTCACGTGCTGGCTCCATGAGTGGCGAGTGAAAAGCTCCGCCTACTTGCAACGGCAAGGCGCGCTTCGCTCCTGCTGCTTTCATTTTCTCGCACGCAATTTCAATTCCTTTCATAGAACCAGAAATCACCAATTGCCCGGGGCAATTGTAATTAGCCGCCACCACCACTTCATCAATAGATGCACAAATATCTTCCACTACTTTGTCATCCAATCCGAGAATGGCAGCCATTGTGGATGGGTTAATCTCACAGGCCTTCTGCATCGCTTGAGCGCGCTTTGAAACTAGTCGCAAGGCATCTTCAAATGAAAGAGTTTGATTGGCCACCAACGAAGAAAACTCACCTAGCGAGTGACCAGCTACCATTTCTGGTTTTTGTAAATCTTGCGAAAGTGCAATGGCAACAGAATGAATGAACACCGCAGGCTGCGTTACCTTAGTCTGTTTCAATTCATCGGCTGAACCCGCAAACATGATCTGCGAAATAGGGAACCCCAAAATTTTATCGGCTTCATCAAAAAGTTGTTTGGCTTTAGGATTGGCTTCATAAATATCCTTACCCATTCCTACAAACTGTGCGCCTTGACCAGGGAAAATAAATGCTTTCATTACTTATAATTTAAGATGTATGATTTTTGATTTAAGATTTAATGCATCGGTGAAATTGAACTGATCGACAAATCTAAAATCTAAAATCTTAAATCCTAAATCAAAAATCAATAAACCTTGCTTTGAGTTCTGGCGTGGGAATCATGCAAGCATCTTGCTTACCAAACCATCGGTACCGATTTTTAGCTATCAGATCGTAGACCAAATTCCGAATGAAACTGGGAATGATTTTGAAAACATAGAGAGCGGGCCATAATCCACTCATCCCCTTGGCAATTTCAAGTGCTGCATCGCTTTTCTTAAAAAACTTTTCGTTCTTGATTAAAAAAACGGTATTCAATTCGCCCACAGGTAAACCAAAATTTCTCAATTGACTTTGGCCGAATGAAGATTGTAACGAAGCAAATGAGAACTTCGCTTCTCGATCACGTTTGATTATAAAAAGTACGGAGCCATTGCACAGGTTACAGACGCCATCAAAAAGCACAACGGGTTTTAGCGGAGGAGTTGCAGCCATCCCTTGAAAGTATTGTTTCTTTTAGCTGGGTCAACCACATCAAATGTAACTTGAGCCTCATAATAATAGACACCAGATGAAAGATCGGTCCCTCCATTATCTTTGCCATTCCAATCTATGTAAATAGTTTTCTCTCCACCCGATTCGTAAGAGTAAACAACACCACCCCAACGGTTGTAAACTGTAAACACCACCTTAGTGACAAACCGTGCACACCTTCTTTGAAGATCAAGAATTTGGTCTGATGTTAAAGCTTTTTCGCTACAATCATTTTTGCCGGCCTCGCCAATGTTGCGAGTACTGTAAGCGCTAAAAAATTCATTACACTTGTCACCATTTGGTGTGAACACATTGGGCAATTCATAATAGGGACAATTGTCAAAACAAAAAGATTCACTCAACTTGCTCTCATTGCCTGCAAAATCCACTGCTGAGATTTTGTAACATCCTGCATAAGAAGGAAGATTCTTATGCTCAAACTCAGTACCAGTAACCAATTCTGTTAATGGAAGTTTTTTAAACTCATCACCAATCCTAGCTGCAAAATAAATGTTATAGTTTTTGATATCTAGTTTACAACTCTGGTCTGGCTCATTCCAAATAAGTTTGTTAGTATATGTCTTGCTATCACCACAGGTAAATACGCTACAATCTGTTCCTTTTAAGTCAACAGAAAAAGAGGGCTTGCAAGGGGGTATACTGTCATTTGGTCTTGCTACTTTTATTTGAGAGAAATTTTCTAATGGTTCCTTGGCTTTTAGAGTAGGATTGTTACTTCCATAGCTCCCTCTCGCCTTTACCTTATAACTATAAAATTGATTGTTGTCCAAACCAGTATCGTTAAACACAAAACCTTTTTGGGTAACATTTACAGTTGCATAGGGAGGCTGTTGTAATTGTAATTGCGATTCTGACGTTGCTGCTCCCACATATCGATAAATGTCATGTAAAGGATATGTAGTAGTGTTGTTAGACCACGGCACATTGGCAATCCATCTCAATTCTAGCTCTTTAAATTTAGGTACAATCTCTAAGCGCACTGATGAAGCAACTGCAGATGTATCCTTAAGTTGAGTCGAACCATCAAAAGTTACAACCCTATAATTATAAATCACATCACGAGTGTTGAGATCTTCGTCTGTTTCAAAAGTGTCAGCATTAGATACGCCCGGAGTTACAACTACTGGTTGCTGGTTTTTATTTGCAGTAAAACCTACATAACGTAATAATTTATAAGTGAAGGATCCTGTTGTCGGCACCAAATCAAAAGGTGGCACCCATTCTACTCTAATTTGTCCTAACTTATCGTCTGTCTTTTCTATAGAGACTTTCGTGATAATGGCGCGGTCTGCCTTAAAAGGTGGTACACAAATCTCATCTGACACGATACTCTTTCCACCTTTTGGTGCAGGAAAAATAGCAACCAAACGATAACAATACTTAGCCCCTGGCTCTAGTGCAGGATCAAAATAGGTGGTTGCAGCAATAGGGAGAGTCTTTATTTTTGTATAGCCATAAGAATCGGGAATGCCTGTGACACATGGCCCCGGTGTGCCATTGTTACTATCTACCCTGCGCCATACTTCCATAGTTGAGGCATTGGCAGCACATGCATAGTTTTCCCAATCCAATGTTACAGAGCGGCTAGCGGCATTAATTGTAGGCGTTAGTGGTTTCCAAACAGGCTTGGGTCCAACCACTTTTATGCGCCAAGTTTTAAATTGAACCAACGAAGGCAGTGTAGAATTGCCAACAGTTGACTGATCACTAACTTTGAAAACCACTTGATAGGGTTGCTCTTTGATGTGGTCACACTTGGTATCCCAATCAAATTTTAAAATAGCTGGATGTGGGGGGCTCTGGAAAACCACTGGCGAGGGAGTAAACGTAGCAGGAGAAGGATTGAGCGAAAACACTTCGGAAAACGCCTCTAATTTTAATTTATCATTGAGGTCATCATCAAAGCCAAAAATTAGTTTATTTATAGATGCGCCCGCTACTACGCAAGTATCCTGTGGTACAAATAATTCAGGTCGCTTATTTTTACAATCTTCAATGATGATCTGCATATCACGTGTTACATACCCAATTTGCCTGAAAGTGGATCCGATTTTCCTCCATTGGATTACCCGAAAAGCAATGTTGTACTCGCCCGGGGCACCAGGTGCATCCCAAATAATGGTTCCTGTTATGGCATCAATGTTAAAAGTGGGAGGACCGTCTTTCTTTTCATTGGCCGTAGAATAAGAAAGGCCTATGCGGTCATAAAATTCTTTTACATTAGGATCACGGTAGTTGCCAACATTGATATTCCTATTCTGCTTTGGCACTACAAATTCATAAGATAAACTATCTCCATCTGGGTCGTACGCCCCAGGATTATGATACCAAGCTCCACCGGTGCATCCCTTATCAATAGGCGGCACTAAAAGTCGAGGGCTATTATCACATCCAATAAATGGATCAATGATAATCACTGTCTCCAAAAAGAATTGCGTATCTACTGAGTTGGCTATATTCAGAATGCCTGCGTTTCGATTTCTTTCTTTATAGGTAATTACATAACGGCCTGCACCTGGGAAGGTATGATATACGCTATCTTTTACACGACCGATACCATTGCCGAGATCAGTATTTTCGATGCGTGGTCTTTGACTTGAGTTCCCATCTCCAAAATTCAAAGTGCCATCTTCAAATCTTACTTGCGAACCCGTGTTGGTATAAGCTGTGATCTTAATTTTAAACGATAAGCCATTACAACTCACCCTTTCCACTGTAATCTCCCCTGCACGCAAATGAGTGGCAAAGGAATGATTAACAAACCCCATCAAAAAGAAAACAATCCAACTGCTAATCTTCAAATACTTCATATCCTTTTTTGATAATCCAAAAGTACAACAATAAAAAAGATCAAATGGTTGATCAACCCAAAAACTGTGTCAGGTTGAGCCTGACATTACCCTCTTGACTACAATGATTACAATTGAACGAACAATTTACCAATTTATTCCTTAAACCTATACAACTTTTCCATGTCAAAGCCATTAAAAATCATGATTTCAAGAAGAGCGTTTATCAAAGCGGGTGGATTAGCCCTTTTTGGGGTAGGCATGGGTGGCGTACCTTCTTTTATTGCCCGAGCAGCTAATCAAAGCAAAATCCTAAGTCCTTATAAAAATAATAAAATCCTGGTCTGCATTTTTCAGCGCGGGGCTATGGATGGCCTGATGGCCGTTACTCCTTTTACTGATTCTTACCTGAAAGCCGCTCGCCCTACTTTATTTATGGATGCAGATAGTAATGGGGCATTGATCGACTTAGATGGCAAGTTTGGTTTGCATCCAGGCTTCAAAAGTTTCGCCCCATTATTCAAAGACAAACAATTGGCGATTGTGCATGGCATGGGATCGCCCAACAATACACGTAGCCATTTTGATGCACAAGATTATATGGAGAGCGGCACTCCTTTTAATAAGGGAACGAGCAGTGGTTGGCTCAATCGGGCGGTAGGTTTATTAGGCCACGAAGCAAGTCCTTTTCGGGCCGTAAGTTTGACAAGCAGCTTGCCGCGATCTTTTTATGGAGATAACCCTTCTGTGGCAATCAGCAACTTGGCCGACTTCGCTATTCAAGTGAAAGGAAATAAAGGAAGTGCCAACCTTGCCGCGCAAAGTTTTGAAGACTTGTATGACCAAACCAGCAACGAACTGCTGAAAGAAACAGGCAAAGAAAGTTTCGATGCGATAAAGATGCTTCAAAAAACAGATGTCAAAAACTACAAGCCTGCCAATAATGTCAGCTATCCCAATTCAGTATTGGGTAACGCTCTAAAACAAATTGCACAATTGATTAAAATGGATGTTGGCCTAGAAGTAGCCTTCGCAGAAAGTGGTGGGTGGGATACACACTTTAATCAAGGAACGGACAAAGGTGTATTTGCGCGCAACGCCATGGATTTGAGTAACAGCATTACTGCCTTCTGGAGTGACCTCGGCCAACTGCAAGACGATGTAACGCTGATGACGATGACGGAGTTTGGAAGAACTGTAAAACAAAACGGCACAGGTGGCACTGATCACGGTAGAGCAAGCTGCGCATTCATACTTGGAAACGATGTGAATGGTGGACGGGTACACGGACAAATAAAACCATTGGCTATTGAAAACTTAGAAGATGGTCGCGATTTAGCAGTAACCACAGACTTCAGAAGCATTTTTAGCGAAGTAGCCGATAAACATCTTCTTCTTAGTGATGACAAAATTCTATTTCCAGATTGGAATGGGGGGAAGATTGGGGTGATGGGATAGGGACATAGAGCTTGGTAAGTGGTAAGTTGACAATAGGCAAAGGGCAAGGGGCGAAGGGCAAAGGGCAAGGGGCAAATCCATGCGCGTTGTTTGGGTTTAAATTAAAACAGCAATGAACTGGAAACCGAGAACTAGGAAATGGAAACTAAAAAAATGAAAACAAAAACTCATCAAATAATAATCGTAGCAATCATTCTCTGTTTGCCTTCGTTAGCGTTCGCTCCTGCTTCCAATCTATTTCCTTATCAGCAAGCAGGATTGACCGAGCGGCAAGCGGCTGCGCATTTACTGAGTCGATTTACTTTTGGCGCAAAGCCGAGCGAAGTAGATGAAGTGGTGAGTATAGGGTTAGAAAAATGGTTTCAACAACAACTGAAAGGTGGATTGAAAGATGAAGCGCTAAATGAAAAACTGAGCAGCTATGATGCACTACAATTGAGTAATGCAGAGGTGGTGGCACAATTCCCCCGTGGACCCCAAGTGAGAAAGATGGCCATTAAAGATGGATTTATCTCGAAAGATTCAGTTGGCACTAGTGATCGCAAAGAAATGAAGCAGCAACTAGATGCCTACCGAAAACAAAAAGGCTTGCGCGATGAGAAAGAATTGTATCGTCAGTTTATTGGTCAGAAAATTTTACGCGCCACATACAGCAACAACCAATTGCACGAAGTACTTACTGATTTTTGGTTCAATCATTTTAATGTTTCAGCTACTAAAAATCAATGCGCTCCATTTATTCCAGCTTATGAAAGAGATGTGATTAGGCCGAATGTAACTACCAAGTTTGGGAAACTATTGTTGGCAACCGCCCAATCACCTGCCATGCTGTTGTACTTGGATAATTTTAACAGCATAGGCACCAATGAAGAGTTCAATGCTGATATGAGCGCGAGAAATGGAAGAAGGCGTGGATTAAATGCGAAAAGTAAAGCTGCTAAACCCAAAGGCAAAGGGAAAAAATCGCAAGGCTTGAATGAAAACTACGCGCGTGAAGTGATGGAGCTTCATACACTTGGCGTGGATGGAGGCTACACACAAACAGATGTGACCGAAGCTGCTCGCGTTCTTACTGGCTGGACCATCTACCCAATGAGGGAGGGAGTAAATGAAAATGCGCTAAAACTTATTAATAAAATTGGCGAGGGCAGATTCAAACAAAAAGGATTTGTACACGAGGGTGACTTCTTGTTCGCCATCAATCGCCATGACAACAAAGAAAAAAATGTATTAAGTAAAAAATTTCCTCCGGGTGGCGGATACAAAGACGGAGTTGAATTGCTGTCGCTATTGGCACAACATCCCTCTACCGCAAAATTCATTTGCAAAAAATTAGCCGTACGCTTTGTTTCAGATAATCCTTCCGAAAACTTAGTTGTAAAAATGAGCAAGGCATTTGAAGAGCAAGATGGCGACATTCAAAAAGTATTGATGACAATGGTGAACTCTCCTGAGTTTTGGAACATGGAAGCACAACGTGCCAAAACAAAATCTCCTTTTGAGTATGCCATCAGCAGCATTCGGGCATTGGATGCCGATATCAACGCTCCCTTTCAATTGTACCAATGGATCACCCGCATGGGGCAAAAAATGTATTCCTACTCCGCACCCACTGGCTTTCCTGATCGCGGTCAGTATTGGATCAACACAGGTTCATTACTTAATAGAATGAATTTTGGCTTGGCATTGGCCGCACAAAAAATTCCTGGGATAAAAATAGATTTAGCTGCACTGAACAATCACCACGAACCTGAAAGTGCCGAAGCCGCCTTGCCCATCTATGCAAAAATCATGTTGCCTGAAAGAGATTTACAAAGCACCCTACTTCGACTTACTCCATTGGTCAACAGCCCCATGCTCAGTAAAAATGTAGACGAAGCCGCCAAACAAAAACCCGTACCGACCGATGCCATGGAAAACGAAACTGAAATGATGAGCAGTGATGCAGAAAAACCAGTCAAAGAGAAACCAAAAAAAATGATGGCCAGCAATGATGCTAAAAATACATTTGGCGATAGCGCCATGCTAAGTCAAGTAGTAGGTATTATTATTGGGTCACCTGAGTTTCAGAGGAGGTGAAAAAGAAACTAAAGCTATCTCGGTTGACAAATGCGAAAAAGTAATGTGGGAAAAATTTCGCGTAGTCATTTCACTGAAACAATTGAAAACAACAAGCCTCACTTTGATCATAACATAAAACCAGAACTGGTAAGAACAAGAAACGCAACTAAGATATTGGAATTATCAGATTATCCAACTGATATTATCAATGAAGCAAGGCAAGTGAGCACCCCTTTACGGACAGCCAAGATTATGAATGAGGAGTAAATTCGGGCACTCTCCCGTTTCAGGCATCATAAAATGTCCAGTTTTTTAACTAATAAACTGGACAAATTACCTCTATTTGACCGCGCAATATCTGAATGAAAACCTCTGATTACATAGCAGTTAAAATAGACAGACTCCCTAAAGGATATGTGTTCACCTATGCTGACTTTATAGCAGAGGTGAAAAAGAAGGAAGCGGTCATAAAGGCTCTTAATCGGATGGGGATGGCGGGTAAAATAACCAAGCTAGCGAAAGGCAAATACTATAAATCTGAAAACACACCTTTCGGGAACTTGCAGCCCAATCAGGCGCAAGTTGTAAAAGATCTATTAGAAAACGGTAGTAAAATCTTAGGATATCTCACAGGCTACAGTATTTACAATCAATTGGGTTTAACCACTCAGGTATGCAATACCATACAAATAGGTAAAAACGAAGTCCGCCTTTTCTTCAAAAGAGAACGCTACACCATTTCGTTTATCAAGCAAAAAAATATTATTACCAAAGAGAACATTCCCCTACTGCAAATACTGGATGCCATTCGCTACATCAAAAAAATACCGGATGCAAACGTGGGGGCTTCCTGCAAGCGGTTGTTAACTATCTTAAAGAAGTTGTCAGAAAAAGATAAAAGTACTTTAGTTCGTTTATCATTAAAATATCCTCCCGCTACAAAAGCTTTGTTGGGTGCTTTGTTGGATGAGTTAAAGGAGAGTTCATTCGTTGAGTCGCTCTATAAATCAATAAATCCAATTACAAAGTATAAATTGGAGGGTGCGCGAAGCGTATTACGTAAAGCTGAAAAATGGAATATAGTATGAAGCTGCACGAAATCAAAACACTTTTCAGACAAGCCGTTCAGTTTACATCTGACCAAATGAATAGTATCTCTGCTATCTATGTTGAAAAAGATTATTGGGTCACGTTGGCTTTCCATCCGAAGGAAGCGTTAGTATTTAAAAACGCAGATAATGTTTGGAAGGGATTGAAAACTACCTACAATAATGATTTCAGAAACTTAGTCTATGGCAATAACTTCCCTACGGATGAATCGATATTAGAGATATTGATAATGATAAGAGAAAGACTTTCAGGTATGGAATGGAAAATAGAAATCCAAAAGAAGCAATGAAGTTCGCCTCTGTTATTTTTGATCTGAATCGCTGAGACTATAAGTTTGTTGTTGCTGGGTCGCCTGACCCGCAACGTGGGATACAAGGCTATGTTCTGTGCATCAGTTGGTCAGGTGACCAACTTCAACTAAGGCAGATATCCACCCTCAAGTAAACAACTCAGAGCTTGTCTTCGCTTTCACTTTCTTTCTTGTTTCCCTTTTCGTAGCTTTATCCTCCATGAAGACCTTAAAAAAAATCGGATTCTTTACAGCCTTTATTTTGCCTGTGCTTTCAGTGGTTGGCTTTTACTTAGGCGGCTGGTGGAATTACATTACCCTCGGCTTTGTCTTCCTTGGCATTACTTCCATCGACTACTTCACGGGCACCGATAAGGAAAACGTAGCCGACAGCGAAGTGAAAATTATAGGTGAAGAGTTCTACTATCGCTTTGTTACCTACATTTGGACATTCGTTCAGATTGCCTTTGTGGTGTGGGGCGCTTACGCTATTTCATCAGGAAAAATTTCTGGCATTTGGCAATGGATCGGTTTCATCATCGGCTTTAGTTTGGTCACGGGCGGCATCGGCATTACGGTAGCCCACGAGCTAGGCCATAAAAAATCAAAGCTTGAACAATTTTATAGCAAACTTCTATTGATGACTGTTTGCTATATGCACTTTTATATTGAGCACAACCGCGGCCATCATGTGCAGGTGGCCACGCCCGATGACCCCGCCACCGCTCGCAAAGACGAAAATTTTTATGTGTTCTGGTTTCGATCTGTCGTTACTAGTTACACCCACGCTTGGCACTTAGAAAACGAAAGTTTGCAACGAAAAGGTTTTTCCGCTTTCAGTTTTAGAAACGAAATGATCTGGTTTACCTTATTGCCTTTTGCTTTCTGCCTACTGCTAACCTTTGTTTTTAGTTATTTGAATGGAAGAGTGATGTGGGAAGTACCCGTTTTCTTCTTTGCCCAAAGTCTGTACGCTTTTACCTTGCTTGAATTGGTGAATTATATTGAGCATTATGGTATTGTGCGCAAGCAAACTGAATCAGGAAAATATGAGCGCGTGAATCCCTTACACTCATGGAACTCTAGCCACCTGATCAGCAATTTCTTTTTGTTCCAATTGCAACGCCACTCCGATCATCATGCCAACGCTATCAAACGCTATCAAGTGCTCAACCACTATGATGAAAGTCCTCAACTGCCATTCGGTTACCCCACTATGATTTTGATGGCGCTTCTGCCACCGCTTTGGTTTGCCAAAATGAATCCTCTGCTGAATAATTGGAAAGATAAGGTTTACAACCAAGTCGTGGCAGCGTGAGCAAATTAACAGTTGCTTACATTACTGATGTTACACAAAATAACGCTTGTTGTCAGTTTGATCCCGATTGCTATCGGGACGAAAACTGAACTATGTGAACTTTAAATGGACTTCGATGAACTCAGTCTGACACACTTCGATGAACTCAGTCTGACATTCGTTTAGTTATTTTGCATAACATCAGTTACTTTAGAAAATCCTTTTCATGAAAATAATAAAAAGAACCGCACTCGCGCTCATCTTTGGTGTACTTGGTTATGGAGCTTATTATCTATCGCAAGCCTTGCCTATCATTGCTGGCTATGGTGCAAAAATCTGTGCTCGTGCGTATTTGTTGCAGGGCGCGATCCGCAGCAAGTGATCGCCCAAGAGTTAGGTGCCACACTCGTCAACTTGGGAACTTATGAAGCGCACTACAAAGATTCATCAGCCACCGCCTCAGTGTTTGGATTAAGTAAGCGCAAAGCCATTTATAGAAAAGGAGTAGGCTGCACATTGATCTCCGAAATCAGCGAAGAGGAATTGCGCAGTAAAAAAAATAACATCCAGAGCAAGACAATAGTAAACCAAGACACCATGGTGCGGCTCGGCCTTAGCCAAAAGAGAGAGAGTTTGATGTAAATGCTTTTGTAAGGAATGTGTTGAAGGCACTAGAGAAATAAAGTCTTTCGATTTGAAATTAAAAGTCCTGTCCAAACAAAAAGGGACAGCACTTTTAATTGTGACCCCAAGGGTTTCAATATCGAACCACTTTTTTAAAGATTTAATGAATTTTTTGAAATCATATTGACATGATCCTATCCACCTTCTGAAACAGTTTGATTTCTATGCGACTGAAAACTTCATTCTTTAGCAAGTTTATGATACGAAATCTGCCCATCGTTCCATTGAATTCGCAAAAGATAAAACCCTTTCGCTAACTCATTGCCGATTGCCAACTCAATAGTATTCGTGTCACTATCTCTTGTAAGCAATGTATCTCCCTTCATCGAAAGAACGGTTATTTGTTTTATTGATTTTTTTGCTGAGTTGCTAATTGATATAGATTGTGAAAATGGGTTGGGGTAAATAGATGTATGAGTTCCGTCTTCTTCTACACCCAATACAATATCACCGCCATTTAAAGTAAAAACCAAGGCAGGTGGGTTGGGGCGCGTTTCCCTCGATTGCCATTCGGTGGGGTTATCTGATAATGAGATGTTTTTCAAAACAAAAGTTACAAAATTGACTTTATCAAACCTGGCTTGGTTTACAAAATTGGTTACGTTCCATTCATAGTAGGCACTAACATTACTTTTGATGGCTGCCGTATCCAATGAGACTAATTCTTGAACAGAAGGAAGAGGTTTGGTTGTCCAGGTGATTTGATTTTCTGTCCAAGTATCATTGCGAGTACCTAGCACGGAAGTCTTCGTGTCTTGCGCATTGCCACCAAATACCCTAAGCAATACCTTGTCAATACCTTTATTGATAGAGCCAATAGCAAAACCTAGGTAGGTCTCTCTCACATTGCTTTCATTAGCGGGATCAGATTTTGTTAACAGTCGCTGATTGTCTGAGACTCCATATTTTTCATCTGCATACGAGCCTGCACGCGCATAAGCATCCATAATCGGATAGATGATACTTGGGTCAGCACTTACCAAAGGTTCTAGCCCCACCCGAAAGGGAATGTTAGCAGTTGCTACATTGTTATGATTATCGCGCACAAAAATATACAACCGATAATTTTGGAGATTAGGTGGCGTATGAAATGTTATGCTCGAAGCATTTTGTTGATCGATAAGCCCGGGCAAATAACTGATAGTAGCGGGGGGTGAGTTGCTGGTGCCAGCGGTGCCCGATTCAGGTCTAAACAAGAATTCATAAGTTAAAGGATCGCCTTCTGGATCAGTTACTGAAATAGTAGCACTATTTCCTGTATCATTAATAAGCACGGGGCTTTGATTAGCAGTTTTGGAATTAATAACCGCTGAATTAATTTTTGGTGCGCGGTTAGCTGGCCAAGCACCAGACCATTCATAATTCATCACATCTACCACTTCGGTTTCTTCACCTGCTACTGTTGGCATAAACAGACCGAACCATGTAGGAGTCTCTTCCATTTTATTGGCCCATAAAAAAACATAAGAGCCCATACATTTTGATGGATTGCCCAGAATAGCATTCTCATATCTTGATTTGTAAAGGGATGCTTTGTCTGTACTATTTTGTTCAAGGGCTGCACCCCAAGTGGTTTTGTTCACCTCCCACGGGCCATTAGGCCCCCACTCGGTAATGAGGTAAGGCTTCTGCCAACCTGCTGCACTTAATGTGTTAGCCACGTCACCAATTCCCCCATAACTATTTACACCAATCATGTCAAGTTGGGGTGCGCGCTGTATAATGTCTTTTGCTTTGTTTACATCAATGCCGGCTGTTACGGTTAACGTTGGGTGGTTGCCATCTTCTTGGTGGATCATAGCTGCAATTTCATTGATGGCATCCCACACTTTTTTGTTAAGTGAACTTGCGCTAATGCTTAGCTCTACTTCATTGCCTATGCCCCAAGCCAACACAGCGGGGTGATCTTTATATTTTTTTACCAATGCACGAAAACCTTCCAATTGAGCTTGAACGGCAGAAGTATTATTATAATCAAAGCCATGCTCTTGATGACCCACCCACAAACCCATGGTAACGGTAAGCCCCAATTGCTGTGCTTTGTCTAACAAGGCAATTGTATTGGCATCCGTGCCCCAGGTGCGTATGGAGTTACCACCATATTCTTTTAACCGCTCAGGGAAAGCATCACCACCTGCACCTTTAATAAAATAAAGAGAGCCGTTGCGCATCAGTACAAAACCGTTCGCTGTAGATTCAATAGTAACAGGAATGGGTTGGGCATGACCTGTTATCAAAATGGAAGCAAGAAAAAAAATAGAGCCTAGTTTTATCATTATTTTAAAGGTAAGAATTCATACTTACTTTTATTTTTTTGAAGTATGACCACGTTAAAAAGTAAGACCTCTCGGTTGTTCTTCCTGAGAGGCTTACCAACAACCCGATCAATCTATGTTTATCTTTCAAAAAATCAAAAAAAGACCTGAAGAGCAGGCTTCAGGTCTTTTTTAACGGATCAATACACTTTACTTATTCGGATTCTTATTATAATCCTTCGCATCAATAATCCTGATATTATCGATATAGTAGGTATTGTGGTCATCTGCAATTGACGCTACCACATTAGAGTTCCAACCATTACCATCCCCTGGCAATTCTAAATAACCGTTCAAGTTTTTAAAACTGGTTATTCTGTTATTTAAAATAATATTGAGGTAATCAATTTGATCTAATCCCACGGTGGCGTCATCAGTATAGGCTAGTGCGGTAGAGGATTGCAAAAGAGGTTTGTCCTCATATTTTTTACCACTTACTGCATCTGTCTTTGAGCCCCTTCTGCTGAAGGTTACTGTTTGCCATTGGTTTGCTGCTGATAGTGAGCCAACAAGGAAAAATTTCTTACCTAATGGATTGCCTCCATTATAATCCCATTTTGCCTTGTTACCAAATGCAAGTGCTATTGGAATTGCCTTGGTACTATCCTGTAAATCAAAATTCCAAGCTCTCTTTGCATCTGTAAATTTCCAAGAAAGATCTACGTTGGGTATATCAGCACCACCAGCAGTTGCACGCACTGTAGCCGTTTTCTTTACCTCTTTAAAATATAAATTCATTTGAAGAACCCTTGTACCTGCTACTAAAGCTTGCATTTCGGTTTCGCTAAGCTTTGAAACAAATTCTGTGAAAATACCGCCACCACCTTGAAAATACCACTCGTGTGCTCCCTTTCTATCGGCCTGCAATGTCTTATTACTTGCATTAGCTGGGTCTGCCACTTCTTGAAATATATCATAGGCATTTTCCCATGGATTCCCACCAATATCTCTTGTGATGGCTTTAACAGTTGCATTGGGGGCTGCACTTTGAAAGTTAAAAAGCACTTTCGGGTTTCCCCTGAAATCTGGATTTTGAATAGTTAAAGTAGCTGGGTTTGTGGCTGACTTAGGGGTGGCCTGCTTGTCATTTACACTAAAAGTGATGGCAGAAGGGCCAAGGCTGGCTGTGGCTGGCACTGTATATTCGTAAGTAAAATTGTCTTCCAATAGGTCTGTAGTATAAGTTTTAATGACTACCCCGTTGGCAGAAACATCCTTTAACTTTCCTTTGGCAGCCACCTGAATAGTGAACACCACTTTATCGCTTGGGTAGGGTGAGGAGTTATCGGCCACCACCGCAATAGATGGAGTATCGAAAACGGGTACTTCGTCTTTCTTACAACTGTCTAGTACAAATACCAATATCCCCGTCAGCAGTAGGGATGCAGCAATGCGTGCGAGTAATTTAATTTTCATAATTTTTTATTTTTAACTAGCACAAACTTAGATTACAATTTCCGCAAACGATAGCTTAGAAATTCGTTTTGGGGTTTAAAAAGGGGTTTTTATACGCCTACGTAACACAGCGTCCATCAATTTTCTACATTGATTTGAGCTTAAAGGCTATTTTTATGCAGATTTCCTCATCTTATGCTATCCTACAAGTCATCTTTTACTTTGTTAGTTGCTCTTTGCCTCATAGCATGTGGAAATTTGAGCAAGAAAGCGACTAAACCTTTACTCCCTGACCCCGAACTGCTTCATGAAGCTACCTTGGCCCTCGAGAATGTATTAGTAAACGATATTTTTACCCCGCCCGTGGCTAGTCGCATATATGCTTATTCCTCCATTGCAGCCTATGAAGTGGTTGTGAATGAGGATACTACGCTGCAAACATTGGCAGGCAGGATACACGATTTTAATCAGCCGTCCAAACCAAAAGAAAATGAAATCGACTTTGGAGTGGCAGCATCCATCGCATATCTACATACTGCAAAAGCATTTATTTATTCTGAAGCACTCATTCAAAATT
Organism: Cyclobacteriaceae bacterium; assembly: GCA_043777495.1. GTDB lineage: Bacteria > Bacteroidota > Bacteroidia > Cytophagales > Cyclobacteriaceae > ELB16-189. The sequence continues at coordinate 65,697 of JAYWHU010000024.1, forward strand.
TTAGCAAAACAATATTAGAAGAACTGCAATTGAGGGGAATGGATGAAGAAAAATTATCCGCTTCAGTAAAATATGGAGAGCTGGTGGCCGAACACGTAATAGCATATTCCAAAGCAGATAATTATGCTCTTGTTAAATCAATGCCGCGATATACCGTTAAAAAGCAAGTTGGTAAATGGTCGCCCACTCCGCCAGATTTTATGGATGCTGTAGAACCTAATTGGAGGAAGATGAGACCTTTCACCTTAGATTCTGCCAGTCAATTTGCTCCACCAAGGGCGCCCATTTTTTCAACTGACAAACAAAGTGATTTTTATAAGTTAGCTAAGAATGTGCTGGAAGTTTCAAAAAACTTATCGTCAGAGCAAATAGCCATCGCTAATTTTTGGGACTGTAACCCTTTTGCCACCCGGCATGAAGGTCATGTGATGGTGGGCATAAAAAAAATAAGCCCAGGCGCCCATTGGATCGGTATTGCGCGCACGGCCGCGCGGACTTCCAAAGCCACCTTATCAAAAGCGGCAGAAGCTTACGCGCTAGTCTCCATTGCTCTTTTTGATAGCTTTATTAGTTGTTGGGATGAAAAGTATCGCAGTGAACTCATTCGACCGGAGACTTATATTAATAGCTACATTGATACAAAGTGGAAACCTCTTTTATCCACACCACCATTTCCTGAATACACCAGCGGCCATAGTGTAATATCTGCTTCATCTGCACAGATTCTCACTCATCTATTCGGAGACAATTTTAGTTATATTGATTCTGTAGAAGTAGATTACGAACTACCTCCAAAGTCGTTTCAATCATTTACTCAAGCAGCCGATGAAGCCGGCATTAGTAGATTGTATGGAGGCATTCACTATCGCCCTGCCATTGAAAATGGTAAAGCACAAGGACGAGCAGTTGGGCAATGGGTATTGCAGAAAATAAAAATAAGAAAGTAAATTCTTTCACTGATCCATATTAAAATGAACTTACAAATAATAAAACATTCTTATCTCGTTGCGTTTGTTTTGGTTTTTATAATGCTGCTTTCTTGCTCTGAACGAAAAACAGAAATAAAAAATACAACCCTTCCACTTTTTACGGAGCTAAGTTCCTCCACAACAAAAATTGACTTTGTAAACCTGTTACAAGAAAATGAACTGCTCAACTATTTCAACACTAAATATATTTATAATGGAAGCGGAGTGGCAGTAGGCGATGTAAATAATGATGGGCTGCCCGATGTTTATTTTTCAAGTAATATCTTTTCTAATAAATTATATCTAAACAAAGGCAATTTTGTTTTTGAAGATATCAGTGTCAAAGCTGGTGTGGAGGCATCGCGTGGATTTAAAACAGGAGTGGCCATGGCCGACCTTAATAACGATGGCTTTCTCGATATTTATGTATGTCGAAGCAACCATCCAGATTCGCTTGTGCGCTCAAATTTAGTTTATATCAACAATAAAGACTTAACATTTAGTGAGCAATCCCATCAGTTGGGTTTAGAAGATCAATCTTATAGCACACATACTGCTTTTCTTGATTATGATAAAGATGGGGATTTGGATATTTATTTGGTCAATCATCCCATTGATTTTGATTTGGCCACGCGCGTTCGTTTTAAGTATGATGCCAATAAAAATTTGGTCCGTCAAACCACTCCAGACAAACCTTCCTACTCTGATAAACTTTTTAGGATTGAAGTCAATGGAAAATTTAAAGATGTAAGCAAACAGGCTGGGATATGGAACTCTGGCTTTGGGCTCAGTGCAAGCGTGTTGGATGTAAACAATGATTCCTATCCTGATATTTATGTGGCCAATGATTTTGTTGAAAAGGATTTTTTGTATGTCAACAACAAGGATGGTTCTTTCTCCGATCAATTAGATACTTACTTTCGTCATACCTCACAAAATAGCATGGGCACTGATGTGGCTGATTTTAATAACGATGGCCTTGAAGATTTGATAGCGGTGGATATGCTGCCAGAAGATAACTTTCGCCAAAAGACGTTGGGTACTTCAATGGTGTATGATCGATACAATACATTATTGAACTATGGCTATGGACACCAACTAATGCGTAATGTTTTACAATTAAATAATGGTAATGGAACGTTTAGTGACATCGCCATCATGGCGGGAGTGTCTGCAACAGATTGGAGTTGGTCTCCCTTATTTGCGGATTTTAATAACGATGGATGGAAAGACCTGTTGATTACGAATGGCATCAGGCGTGATATGACCAATTCAGAATATATCAAATTCAAAAACGACTCGATAGAAAATTCACTAAAAAAAGGAGAGTCGTTTGTAACGGTTAAGAACTTTAAGCAATGGATCGAGAACATGCCAGCCACCAAAATCCAAAACTATATTTTTCAAAATAACAAAGACCTAACTTTCAAAAATGTATCTACCGAGTGGGGGCTTACCGCAAAAACATTTACCAACGGTGCCGCTTACGCAGATTTTGACAATGATGGCGACCTAGACATTGTGATGAGCAACTTAGACGATAAACCACTGCTTTATCGCAATGAATCGGTTCAATCTGGTGATAATCATTTCTTGAAAATAAAATTTAAGGGCCCTTCAAAAAACCTTGCCGGAGTAGGTACTAAGGTAGTGTTGTATTCCAATGGTGAAATGCAATTGTCAGATTTAAAACTAAACAGAGGGTTTTTATCTACCGTGGAGCCGTTACTACATTTCGGCTTGGGCAACGCCACAAGCATAGACTCCCTTGTTGTTACTT
>JAYWHU010000025.1:0-1597 GCA_043777495.1 Cyclobacteriaceae bacterium
GCGCTTTGGCCTGATAAAACCTTTTCTCATATCTTTGTTTTCAGCAAAGGTCAACAGATCGCAGACTCAACGCAAGATGGGGTTCGTCGTAGGCTTACCAACTATGCATACAATAATCCCATCAAGGTTGCAGATTTGGATGGCCGATCAGGGATAGTAACAATTGACATGGAAAAAAAGACAGTTACTGTCACTTCTCATATGATATTTTATGGATCAGCATCAAATAATGAGAGAGCTAAAAGCATAGCATCAGATGTGCAGAGCAAATGGAACGCAGCAAGTGGAACGGCTAATATTGGAGGTGACAGCTATAAAGTGAATTTTGTTGTTACCGGAGAACATAGGGAAGAGTTTGTAGAAGGAGAAAATGTAATTCAAGGAGAAATTGAATTGAACTCAGATCCAGGTAATAATTACTTAAGATTGGAAGAGAATATAACTGGAGGGCCAAATGGGTGGGATGTCTCATTCATGGATGTTGCTGGGAACTCTGGATATTTCAAACTTGGCAATGTCAATGCGGAGGGTTCCACTACAGAGGCTCACGAGATGGGGCATGGATTTGGTCTTGAACACCCAATTGATGCAGCAGGTGACCCTTTTAATTATCAAGGTAGCGGACAACCTGATATAATGGCACCTAGAGGGGCAATGGTTGATCCTGAATATCAATGGGATTCCAAAGCGACACCTGGGGCAAAAGGTGGATCCATAAATCCAGAAAAAAGAAAAGTTACGCAGGAAAATATCGACGATTTAAATTTAGGCGGCCTTAGGTATGATTCAAATGGAAAGTCGGCACTAGGAGGCATTACAAATAATTACCACCAAAAATAATTTGTCGTATGTTAGGCAACTATTTTGCATATTCATTAGTTGTGATGTTGCTATTATTCTCTTGTAACATCAAGCGCGCGTCTGAAAATTGTGAAGCAATTATTCATGGGAAATGGGTTTCCGTAGAAGAAACCATTAACTATGACGCTTTATTTTTTTTACCTAATAATACTGCTATTTTTACAAGCAAAGGCGACACCATTTTTAGGTATGATTATAAGGTCAATTGTTCCCGTTCGAAACTTCTACTTTCTGATGTTTATGGAAATAAATATGAACATCAAATAAAATTGCTTTCAAATGACAGCCTTTTTTTTAAAAAGTTTTTTCATTCTAATGGAATGGTAAAATACATTCGGGTTTCTTCTAAATAGGGTCTGCTGCATAAGCCGTCTTTACGGCTTATGCCTCAATTTATAGCCTTAAGCCGAGTGTGCAAGGGTGATCTTTGGCCTGATTTTCTGCCGCGCAGGGTGTTCCCCTTTCTGCCGCCCACAATCACCCGCCGTCGCACTTGGGCCTTCCCGTACGGGTACGGGACAGGTAGTGATCCACCACTTAGGTGGGTAGCCATCCTGTAGCACAACCTTCGCTCTATTCTGCCATGCAATGGCTCCTGCATGATCCGTCAGCAATACCGCTTTACTTACGACTTTTCTAACCGCCTCCTCAGTGCCAACCACTTCACGCATAACGGCACTGCCTGGGTGAATACCAACAACTACTCAGAAAGTAGCATTGCCTACGATCTAAACGG
>JAYWHU010000026.1:0-1589 GCA_043777495.1 Cyclobacteriaceae bacterium
TGCTCATAAATTTATAAAGTGGCAACTAACCTAGTAAAAATTGGTACGGTGCAAACAACTTGCACACAATCGCCTACCGAAAACCTTAGTAAGGCAATCATAAAAATAAAAGAGGCAGCGGCAAAGGGTGCGCAAATTATCTGCCTTCAAGAATTATTTACCTCGCTTTATTTTTGTGATGTAGAAGACTATGAAAATTTTAAACTGGCAGAATCAGTCCCTGGGCCAAGCACCGAATCTCTAGCGGCAGTGGCTAAAGAACTGGGTGTGGTAATCATAGCCTCTCTTTTTGAAAAACGTACGCAAGGCATTTACCACAACACCACCGCAGTGATTGATGCCGATGGTTCTTACCTTGGCAAGTACCGTAAGATGCACATACCCGATGACCCAGCTTTTTATGAAAAGTTTTATTTCACGCCTGGCGATCTTGGCTACAAAGTTTTTAAAACCAAGTTTGCCACGCTCGGTGTGTTGATCTGCTGGGACCAATGGTACCCCGAAGCAGCGCGCATTACATCGCTCATGGGTGCCGAGATTTTGTTTTACCCTACGGCTATTGGTTGGGCTACTTCGCAAGATGACGCTACCAACACCGAGCAATACAATGCGTGGCAAACCATTCAGCGAAGCCACTCAGTAGCCAATGGCGTGCATGTAGTGAGTGTAAACCGTGTGGGCTTTGAACAAAACGGAGCAATGAAATTTTGGGGAGGCTCATTTATATCAAATCCTTTCGGAACAATTCTCTACAAAGCATCGCATGATGAAGAAGAGGTGAACGTGTTGGAAATAGATCTGCATAAAACGGATCGCTACCGAACGCATTGGCCTTTTTTAAGAGATAGGAGGATTGATTCATATCAGCCTATAACAAAACGTTTTATTGATGAAGATTAATTGGTTTATCGTTATTCGTTGGCGGCATCACTACGATCAACGAATAACTACCAACGAATAACTATGACCCCAAAAAACCTCGGCTTTCATTTCCCAGCAGAATTTGCACCGCACACCGCTACTTGGTTAAGTTGGCCGCACAAAGAAGCCTCATGGCCCGGAAAGATCGAAACTGTCTTCCCCATTTATGCAGAATTCATCAAGCGCGTGGCAGAAGGCGAGCTGGTCAATATCAATGTAGCGGATGATAAGATGAAGCAGTTTGCCCTTTCGTATTTACAAACCGCTGGGGCTGATTTAAAAAAAATAAATTTTTTCTTGTACCCGACAAACGATGCGTGGTGCCGCGATCATGGGCCAGCCTTTTTGATCAACCCAACAGGGAAGAAAAAGATGATTGTGGATTGGGACTACAACGCATGGGGCGGAAAATATCCACCCTTTGATTTAGATGATGTGATACCCACTTTGATTGCCAAGCATTACGATATTCCAGTTGTAAATCCTGGCATTGTAATGGAAGGCGGCTCAGTAGAATTTAATGGAAAGGGAACGTTGCTCACAACCACTGCCTGTTTATTAAATAAAAATAGAAACCCACATCTTAGTCAATTACAGATTGAAGAGTATTTAATTAATTATTATGGAGTAAGTAACATTCTTTGGCTGGGTGATGGAATTGTTGGCGA
>JAYWHU010000027.1:0-5235 GCA_043777495.1 Cyclobacteriaceae bacterium
GTTTCTTCATGCGAAATTTTGGTTACTTCTTTGACGTGAACGATTACCTGAAAGTAACTTTACTGGCAGATTTATACACCAAAGGATCGAGTGCTATAAAAGTTAATCTGAACTACAACAATCGGTACAAATATTCTGGGTCACTCAACTTCTCCTATACCAGCAACCGCTTCACCGATAAAGTAGAAGAGCAAACCAGGTCAAACGATTTCTTGCTCAACTGGAGCCATAGCCCAAAAGCCAGAGGTACGAGTAGATTTTCAGCCTCCGTAAGCATTGCGACCAATTCATTTACAAGCAATAATTTTTTAGGCGTCAATGCGGCCAACAGCGCATCTAACTTTGCTAGCAGTGCCTCTCGAAAACTCTCTTCAAATGTGTCGTTTTCTAAAACATTTCCAGGCACGCCATTCTCCTTGGGTATCAATATGCGCCATAGTCAAGACATCACAACAAAGCAAATAGATCTGCCCATTCCGGATTTGACTTTTAACGTGAACAATCTTTACCCTTTTAAAGGCAAAGGGATGGGCGAAGCATTCGATAACCTTAGCATCCGATATAGTATGACTGCAACGAATCAATTAACAAACAATTTAGGAAGGATAGGCAACTCTACGAAAGATAGTATTGCAAGTTTTAATGGACAAAACCTGCCACTCTTTTTGGAAAATGCCAAGAATGGAATCAAACACAACATTCCTATCTCTACTACTATCAAAGTGATGAAGTATTTTGCGATAAGCCCGAGCATTAACATTGACCAAATTTTCTACTTTAAAAAACTAGACTGGACTGCAGATGCAGCAGAAAAGACGGCTGTCGTAAAAAAAACGTCAAGTACCCTCAGTACCATCACCAATTATTCGTTCAGTGTTGGGGTGAACACACGGATTTTCGGTACTTATCTTTCTAAAAATCCAAACAGTAAAATTCGCGGCATCCGTCATGTTATCTCACCTAACATATCTTATAACTATACACCAGACTTTGGAGACCCAAGCTATGGATATTACCAAAAAGTGACATTAAAAGATGCATCTGGTAAGGAGTATGATGTTTTTCGATCTAGCCATAACGGATTTGTTTATGGCGAATCTAAGAGAGGGGTTAGCAATTCAGTCGGCTTTGGTATAGGCAATACCATCGAGATGAAAGTGCGTGGGAAAAAAGATACGGTAGATAGAAAAATCTCCCTCTTCAACAATCTTTCCATTAGTTCAGGTTATGATTTTGCATTAGATTCATTCAAGCTCGCCAATATTCAAATGAGTGCCAACACCAATGTGCTCAACAACAAAATCAACATCAACATCAATGCAACACTAGACCCTTATGAATATGAAAAGAGATGGAACAATCTTTCTGTTCCTGAAAATGGGACTTCTATTGTAGAACGCAGAAAGAAAAGTTATGCTTGGCAAAACGGAAGCATAGGAAGAATTACTTCTGCGGGTTTAGCCTTTAGTACCAACTTAAGCCCCAAGGGGCAAAAGAGCGATACGGAAACACGTGACAAGATTGGAAAGTCCAATGCTCCTGAAGCGGATAAGAATCTCCTACTCCAAAACCCCAACATATACGTTGATTTTAAAATACCGTGGAATTTTCGGATCAGTTACAATATTTCTTATTCACGTGGCCTTTACACTAGCACAGGTGGAGATGCTACTCAAATCACACAAGCGCTCAATTTTTCTGGCGATCTCTCGATGACCGAAAAGTGGAAAATCACTTTTAACTCTGGCTACGACTTTGTGAAAAATGAAATCACGCAAACCAATTTTGGTATCAACCGAGATATCCACTGCTGGCAGCTTTCATTAAACTGGGTTCCCTTTGGGCCTTTCCAAAACTATACGTTCAACATAGGAGTGAAGTCTAGCTTGCTTCGCGATTTAAAATTGAACCGCACTCGGTCGTTCTTTGATGTGAGGTGATCTTAGCGGTCTGTTAATCGTTATCAGTTATTCGGTCGCCAACCCAATAACTGATAACTCTCATCTTATTTTTGCCACCCCTCTATCTCTTGCAAAGTAGGGTTCTGCACTGCATCCAATTTCAACTTCTTCCTTATTCCAGGAATGTCATTAAAAAGCTTGGTGGGTTTGATCTCTTTGAGTTGTGCCAATGATTGAATACCTAATTTTAGTAGGATAGGTATCAACTCAGGTCGTACACCAACTGACTCAAATTCTTGTTGAGGATCAGTCAACACATTTTTCTCTGGCTTCATTTGAGGAAAGAAAATCACGTCTTGAATGGAGGGTGAATTAGTCATCACCATCGCCAGACGATCGATGCCTATACCCAAGCCAGCCGTAGGCGGCATACCATATTCTAATGCGCGTAAGAAATCTTCATCCAAAGTCATCGCTTCTTCATCGCCACGTTTGCCCAGTTCCAGTTGTTCTTCAAATCGCTTGCGCTGATCAATAGGGTCATTCAATTCAGAAAATGAATTACAGATTTCTTTTCTATTGCATATCGCTTCGAAGCGCTCTACCAAGCCTGGTTTGCTACGGTGTTTCTTCGCCAATGGCGACATCTCTAAAGGATAATCTGTAATGAATGTTGGTTGAATCAGTTGATGCTCGCATTTCTCTCCGAAAATCTGATCGATCAATTTTCCTTTGCCCATAGTAGCATCGGCTGGCACATGTAGTTGCTTACACGTATTGCGCAAAGTCGCCTCGTCCATTTCAGAAATATCGATGCCCGTGAAATGCTGGATGGCTTCGTACATGGTGTAGCGTTTCCATGGTCTTTTAAAATTGATAATATTCTCACCTACTTTTATTTCGGTAGTGCCATGCAGATCAAGTGCGGCTTTCTCAATCATCTCCTCCACTAAATCCATCATCCAATAGTAATCTTTGTAGGCCACATACAATTCCACTTGCGTGAATTCTGGGTTGTGAAAACGTGACATGCCTTCATTGCGGAAATCTTTGGAGAATTCATACACGCCATTGAAGCCGCCCACGATCAATCGCTTTAAATACAACTCATTGGCAATGCGCAAATACAATGTCATGTCCAATGTATTGTGATGCGTCTTGAATGGTTTCGCAGCGGCACCGCCATAAAGTGGTTGAAGAATTGGAGTTTCTACTTCTAAATAACCTTTTGCTGTAAGGTAGCTGCGCATGGAACTTACCAACTGTGTGCGTTTGATAAAGGCATCGCGCACCTGCGGGTTCACAATTAAATCTACATAACGCATGCGGTAACGTTGCTCAGGGTCAGTAAAGGCATCGTGCAAAACAACATTGCCTTGCTCGTCTTGGGTCTCCTTTACAATCGGCAACGGTCTTAACGACTTTGCCAACACTTTAAAACTCGTAACATGAATAGAAACTTCGCCCGTCTGTGTGGTGAACACAAAACCTTTCACGCCAATGATATCACCAATGTCCAAAAGCTTTTTGAAAACGATATTGTAAAGTGTTTTGTCTTCAGTAGGGCAGATGTCATCTCTGCGAAAGTAAACTTGTATGCGACCTGTTTCATCTTGCAACTCGGCAAAAGAAGCATTGCCCATCACCCTGCGCGTCATGATGCGGCCAGCAATGGAAACATCTTTATATTCTTTGGCAGGATAGTTCGCCAGTATCTCTTGCGTGGTGATGTTCACGTCAAATAGTTCCGCAGGATATGGATTGATGCCGAGTTTGATCAACTCTTCCATACTTTGCCTGCGGATGATTTCTTGTTCGCTTAGTTGCATATAAATTTTAAACTAAAATATTGCTAAAGTCTTGAACCACATAGAAGTTTATTTTAAATTCTATGTGCCTATTTCTATGTTTCTACTGTGCCTATGTGGTTCAATCATTATACCTTTCTCCTCTTCAATTCCTTCCTGATCATCGTTAACTCTCTACTGCTCTGCCCCGCCACCGAAGTATTTTCAGATGCCCTTCTTAATAAATAAGGCATCACTGCTTCCACAGGGCCGTAAGGAACATACTTGGCTACATTGTAACCTGCCTTCGCTAAGTTGAACGAAATATTGTCACTCATACCTAGCAACTGAGCAAACCAAACTCGACTGTCGTTATTTTTCATACCGTGCTTGTTCATGAGCACCGTCAAGTATTGGTTGCTGTACTCATTGTGCGAGCCGCACATTAGTGAAATGCGCTGCTTGTTATCAATGCAAAAAGCCAAGCCTTTATTGAAAGCCTCATCGGTTGCCTCTTTATTGTGATGGATAGGATTGGCGTACCCCAACTTAGTAGCACGCTCCGCTTCTTTTTCCATGTACGCTCCGCGCACCATCTTCACGCCTAAAAAATAATTGTGCATGGCGGCATCGTGAAACGCATCGCGCAAATTGCCGAGCATATCTGTACGGTACATTTGAAATGTATTGAAAACAATCGCCTTTTGCTGATTGTACTTGCGCATCATGTCGTACGCCAATTCATCAATTGGATTTTGTATCCAACTGTCTTCGGCATCTATCAGCACGGGTACTTGGCAATCAAATGCTTTTTTACAAATCTGATCTACACGATTTTTTACTTTTTCAAAGGCCGCCTTTTCATCGGCAGAGAGCGTTGCTTTTGATTGAACTTTTTCCAGCACATCCATAGCGCCAAGGCCAGTCACCTTAAAAACACAAAATGGAACGGAAGTGCTTTTCTTGGCTTCATCAAAGGTGTCCAGTATTTCTTGCGTGGTCTTATCAAATCCCGTCTCATCTTTTTCGCCTTCCACAGAATAATCTAGGATGGTGCCAACATCAAAGCGCGCTAGTTTTTCAATGGTCTTCTCGCTTTCTTCCACGGTTTCGCCTCCGCAGAAATGCTCGAAAACAGTCGCCCGAATAATGCTTTTGATTGGAAGGTGTAACGCGAGCCCCAACTTGGCCAAGCTCGTTGCTATTTTAGAAATAGTTGGGTTGTTCACCACCGAAAAAATGAAGTTCGCTTTCTTTAGCTCACCATCGCTTTTGTAAGAAAAAGCAACCGCGGTGTCATCAAATTGAATTTGGGGGATGGTCTCCATAAGCAGATAAGGCACAAATATAAGCACAGATTGGCAGCCGCTTATGACAGTGAGCCAATAAACCAAATGGTTTCAATTCTACGGTAAAATGTATAATCGGTACGGTAAAATATATAAAATCAATCACTGTTGTCCGACTAAAATATAGAACAGAAAAATAACTTCATTTTGGTAGTGGTTTCACATTGTTTTGAAATTTTGGAAAAGCGACCCCCTCAG
>JAYWHU010000028.1:0-66308 GCA_043777495.1 Cyclobacteriaceae bacterium
TCAGGGGGGCCCCACGACTTGGCCTTAGGTCACGTTCATATTTTTGCAGGAGGTCGCCTTCAATTTCTTCTAGCAACTGAGGTGGGCAGAAGCTGCGGAGAAAACGGAGCGCGAATGAAGTTGGCAGTTTGTTACTCATACTTCAACGATTTTACAGGATCAGTCACGGCTGTTTTGAATGATTGTATGCAAACCATAGTTATCGTGGTGCAGAAGAGAATAAGTATGGGAATGGCAAACGTCCACCCATTCAAATCAATATGGTAAGCAAAACTACTTAACCATTGTGAAACAAATAGGTAGCTGATGGGAATGCCCAACACAAATGCCACTATCATCAACACTGCATACTCTCGTGAAACTAATATCAAAATAGTTGAAGCAGATGCGCCCAATACTTTTCTAATGCCGATCTCCTTGTTTCGTTTGGCAACGCTCAATGATACTAAGCCCAACACTCCCGTCAGCACAATGATTAATATCAACACAGAGGCGATGGCCGAAGCTTTTTTAAGTTGAAGTTCGGTTTGATAACTGATCGTCAATCGCTCATCGGTGAAAGTATAAACAAATGGATCGTTCGGAAATATGTTCTTCCAACTTTTCTCCACTGCCTCAACAGACTGAGCGATGTTGCCAGGGCTTAATTTGAAAGAGAAAAAACGGAAAGCTTGAAAGTCGCGGTTATGGGTGAACGCTACAGGCTTAATGCGCTCGTGCATCGATTCAAAATTAAAGTCTTTGACAATGCCAGCGACAGTAAATTCTTTATCGGAAAATTGTATTCTCAATTTATCGCCCACTTTCACAGATAAGGCTTTCTGTGCCGATTCGTTTAAGACCAACCGATTGGCTTGAAAACTTTCGGATTCATCAAAGAAAAATTTTCCATCTAAAATTTTCAATCCATAGACCTTGGCATAATCTTCGTCAGCACTGGCCATGGAGGTGAGTATTCCTTTATCAATTGGTTGACCTGCAAGATTGATATTTGCACTGAATGGCTCGAATTGAAAATTGGGCGATCCCCATGAAAGTGAAGCTGATTTTATTTTTACCGATGTCAGGAATTCCCTTTTGACAGCGTCCATTTTATTCATCCCTTCTTCATTCCACATTCGTGGAACAGAGGACACGATCAAGACATGCGATTTATCATAACCCAGATCGGCTTCCATGAAATAGGAAATTTGATCGGACATGACCAGTGACGTAATGAAAACAAAAACAGCAACGAGAAACTGGAAGGCAACCAAGCCTCTTGAAAACCGAATAGTGCCTTTCACAGAATTGAATTTTCCTTTCAGGGATTCTATTGTTCCTGTAGCTGACAAATAAAGTGAGGGATAAAGCCCAGCCAGTAAACCAATCAGCAAAGTGCCTGCAATCATCGATACCCAAAAAGAAAAATTCATTTGAAAAATATCAGGCAACGATACGCCCAATACCTCACCAAAATAGTCGTGAAGGATTTCGTAAAGAAGCAACGAGAGGCTTCCAGAAAAGACAGCAAGCAACAACGACTCAGACAGAAACTGAACAAGCACTTGCCTCTTTACGCCACCTATCACTTTGCGCACGCCTACTTCTTTTAATCGGGAGAAAGAACTGGCAATAGAAATGTTAATGAAATTAGTAACCGCAAGCAGCAGTATGAACAATGCAATCACTGTCAATGAAACAATAAGCTTTTGAACAACTCCATGATTGGTAAGCAAATAATAATTGTTCAAGGGATCAAGTTCAATTGTTTTGTCCTCACTGATTGCTTTGGGCGCATCTTCCGTTAGTATTTTATTGAGAATAGCGGTTGCTTCAACTGGCGATGCATAAGGAGCTAATTTTATAAACGTAATAATGCCTGTATTCCATTCGTCTTGAAAGCCTAGGTTAAAATCTGCACGGCTGTCTTGAGGCAGAAATATCTGGGCATCCGAGTTCATAAAATCAGATACTGAGTTTTTCTTCTGAACATCTGCCACTACAGCAGTAATCAAAAAATCTTTCAATCCATTTACTTCAGTGCTCAACGTAAGCGTTTCGCCAACTACATCTGTTTTGTCAAAATATTGTAGTGCAATTTTTTCAGTAATCACAATCGAGTTGGGCTTGTTCAAAGCGTTCTTCGCATTTCCATACAAAACGGGGAATCCGAACATTTCAAAAAAAGTTGAATCACCAATCATACTTTGCGTACGGAAATGTTTATCGCCTTTAGAAACAGTTATGTTTCGATCACGAAAGCGATAGTATTTTTCAAATACGGTAGGGTACTGTTCAATGGCCTGTTGACCCAATAGGGCAGGCACAAAGAACGGAGGTTGATTTCCTTCGGTGGCTTTGTACTTGGTTTCCATCAGGTAGAGGCGGTCAACATCTTTTAAATTTGTGTTCACTTGCATTTCGCCCCAGATAAAAACACCGATAAGCAATGCAAAGGTGATTCCAACCGTCAACCCTAAAATGGTAATGGCGGAATAGAATTTTTGCTTGAGCATATTCCGCATCATGATCTTGAAATAGCTTTTGTACATATAGGTTTGGTTTAGTTCAACTGAAAATTTATTCCTCAATAAAATCCCTGGCCTAAAAAATCTTATCACATTCCAGAGTAATCTTATCTTCGCTCTTCGTTCAGTCTTGCCACCACTTTGGGTGGTGGCACGACTTGGCCTAAGATCACGTTCAAACTTTTGCAGCAGATCGCCTTCGATTTTTTCGTAGAGGTGCGGAGGGCAGAAGCATTTCAATAGCCTCAAACTATGATGAGAATGATTATCTGATGGACTATGATTTTTCATCTACATAGCTTCATTTACTTTTCATTAATCATACGAATCACTAAATCATTGAATCATAGTTAAGACGAGGGATCAGCTTCCACAATTCAATCCGCGATTCTTTCATCGCTCGCAACATGGCCATACCTGCACTTGTGATAGTGTAAATTCTTTTTCGTCTTCCACCTCTTTCGTTGGTTCCTCCACCCATGCTGGATTTAATGTAGCCTTTGTCTTCAAGGCGGTAGAGCGTTACGTGTACGGCACTTAAATTTACTTCACGCTTCATGCGTGTTTCGATTTCTTCGGAGATTGCTGCTCCATACGCGTCCTCTTGCAAAGCAGCCACCATAGTCAAAACCAATTCTTCAAATTCTCCTAAATATTCCTTAGCCATATCCTTGTATTTATTATATCCTTATATTTTGTTAATCAAATAAACGAAGATTTTTTGAGAAATGTTCACAAGAGCAAAAAAAATAACGATTTATTACAGCATATAAACAAGTGTGGTAATAAAGGCAGGCGCAGGGATTAGCTAGATAGTTAGCCTATTCAATAAGCAGCAAGCTTCACGACCGTAACCTTAAGGCTATCACTAAAAACTCTGTCAGGGTGAGACTGTTGAAACCTACTTGTCGCTTTTCGTATTCCAAAACGACCTCAACAAGCTCAAGTCGGACAGCACTATTAGACTTTTTATAATAATTTCTACTAAGATTCCGTGGAGCGAATACCTGTCACCAAATGCCTAGTCGCCACTACAATATACTTTTTGTTCAAACCAGAAAAGCCTATCACAAATTTTTCTCCACCATCTTTTACTTTTAATTTCTTCTTAAGCTCTTCTGCACTTAATGGATAATTGCGTGTGGCTACGTTGGCTTTCCCTTCAAGTAAAAGCATTTTTAATTCCTTGTCTGTCGGGTCAATCTTTTCGATTTTGAATGTTCGCCCAGGGAAATTTTGAATGAGTTTTTGAGAAGTGTAAAGGTGAGTGTTGGTATGTAGCTTGAAAATGTTGAAACGGCTTGATATCAATTTGAAAGCCCCCGCTTTTAAAAGAGAAGAATTGGGTTCATACAAATAGTTCAAAGGCTCGCTGAATTGAGCTTCTGATTTTTTTTCTTCAGACAAGTCAAATGTGAGCATCTCCTTTACTTCACCAAGTTGGTCAAGATTGACTGCTTCAATGCTCGGCTCACCCGAAAAAATCAAATCAGCAAAAAACAACAACTCTTTACATTCGTTTTCTACCGAAACAACAAACACTTTTTTTATGTGCGTGATCTCTCTTAGCCCTTGTTGAATATCGAGTAGGGGTGAGGCCTTCAACAAAACATGATCTGTCCTTTCAAAAATCTTCGGCTGAAGTTCTGAAATGCTGGGAACACAATCTGCCAATCTAAAAATTTTTCTGTTGTTTTCATCTCTGCGGGACGGATCTAAAAAGATCAGATCAAATCTTGGATGATTTTCCTTTAAAAATTCTTCCGCGGATTGAGTGTGATATTGGATGTTTCTGGCTTGAAGCTGGCTATGATTATGGGTTACTATTTCAACAAGTTCTTTGGTCGGCTCCACATGATTTACTTGATCGAAAATTTTTGAAAGGAAAAAACTATCCACGCCAAAGCCGCCTGTTAAGTCGACCATGGATTTTCTATTCTTTAGTAAGCCCTTGATGATTTGTGTCTTAAATTTTGCAGTGGCCTCTGATGAGCTTTGCTCAATGGCTAAGTTGGAATGATAGACTATTCCTTTTGTTTGATACCAAGTGGGTAATTTTGATTTTGCTTTGCGCCTACCTGAGATTTGGTTGGCTATGACGGTTGAGGGTATGCCTAGGATTTCTTTTTTTGAAAGAAGTAATTTCTTTTCATCTGCATTTTTGTTTTCAAGTATGAATTCCTGAACGTTTGGTTGGATAATTTGCAAAACTTCACTTGGCAGCATGTTGCAAACTGAATAACTATTTATTGACCAAACAACTCCTTAAACACTTCCGTCAATTTCCCAAACGACTTCACTTTGATCTTTGATTTTTGAGTATCGATGGATTTTTGACTGTACTTGGAAATATAAATCTCTTGAAAGCCCAATTTCTCTGCTTCCGAAATTCGTTGATCGATCCGATTCACGGCACGCAGTTCTCCTCCTAAACCAATCTCGGCAGCAAAACAAATCTTGTCTGACACAGGGATTTCTTCCATCGAAGAAATAACAGAGATACAGATTGCTAAATCAATGGCAGGGTCTTCTACACTAATGCCGCCAGCCATATTTAAAAAAACATCTTGTGTGCCGAGGCGAAAGCCACATCGTTTTTCAAGAACGGCTAAGAGCATGTTCAATCTTTTTTGATCAAAGCCAGTAGGCGTGCGCTGTGGTGTGCCATACGATGCAGGGCTTACTAAAGATTGTATCTCTATCAATAGCGGACGGTTGCCCTCGATGGTTGCACCTATTGTGGCACCACTTAGGTTTCCATCTTTTTGCGAAATCAAAATCTCTGATGGATTGGAAACTTCTCGCAAACCATTGCCGAGCATTTCATAAATGCCAATCTCAGAAGTGGAACCGAAACGATTTTTTGTCGTGCGCAAAATGCGATAAGCCAAGTGGCGATCTCCTTCAAATTGCAAAACCGTATCCACCATGTGCTCCAATACTTTTGGCCCAGCTAACATCCCATCTTTGGTGATATGACCGACTAAAAAAACTGGTGTGTTGGTTTCCTTGGCAAACTTCATCAGCTCGGCTGCGCACTGGCGCACTTGGCCAACACTGCCCGCTACAGATTCTAATTGATGTGAATGTAAGGTTTGAATAGAGTCGATGATAAGCAACTGAGGTTGAATAGATTCAATGGCTTGAAAAATATTTCGCGTGTTCGTTTCGGTAAGGACAAAGAAATTATCGTTCGCTTTTTTTGATAGGTCGCTCAATCTCTCTGCCCGCATTTTTATTTGCTGGTCGCTCTCTTCACCAGAAACGTAAAGCACTTTTAACTTATTCAACGCAAGGCCAACTTGCAACATCAGCGTTGATTTACCAATGCCCGGTTCGCCACCAATCAAAACCAACGAGCCATACACAATGCCTCCGCCCAATACACGATCAAACTCCTGATCGGATGAACTGATTCTGATTTCTTTGGTCGATTCTATTTCACTTAACGTGCGCGGCTTTTCCTGTCGGGTTTTTCCCGCCTCTGGCCGCCATTCATTTTTGGTGGGTTCTTCTTTGCTCACAATCTCCTCTACAAAGGAATTCCACGAGTTGCACGCGGGGCATTTGCCCAGCCACTTGGCCGATTCATAGCCGCAGCTTTGACAGAAGAAGGAGGTTTTGGATTTGGCCACTTAATTATTTTTAATGAGAACAAGATCGGTTTGCCTGAGTTGCACTATTCTTGAAAATAATTCTTTCAAGGAGTGATACTCAATGGCATCATAAACGGCTTTGGTTAGGTTCAATGAATAAGTGATGCTTAATTTATTGCCCAGGTTAGTGCAATTAAAAAAATAACGACCACCTTTATTCGGCATTGCCAATGCAACGTTCTTAGGTGTTTCGTCCAAGTGAAAGTTCTCAGGGTATTCCAATGACAGCAAAACAGTTTCTTCTTGTGCCACTCCAAAATCAACGGGGAAGATTCTCTCATTGGATTTGAACGGATTGTTACTCCACTGGCCTGCAACAAACGGGTTGAAATAAATTTGGTGAACGTTGGTGGCGTCATGGGCATCAAATGCGACTTCCATTTTTTCCACCAAGGGCTTTTCCAGTTCTTGTAAATTTTCCACTGTATAGTTTTTGATTTCCATTGCCCCCCATTTTTTTTCCAGTGCTTTGATATAATCCACTCTATTTGAATGTGATAAGATTGCCTTTCTGTTTTCCAACCCTTGGTAATCGTAGGAATTGATTTGAAAGGATCCATTCAATGTGCCTTCTTCATTGAGTTTTAGAGCAACCGTTGTTACGGCTTTCTGCTTTGCCTTAGGCGTAAGATCAATATCCGAAGAATTTTTTTTCGCCAACAACCGTCCCTTTCCATTCAAACACCTTTCGGGCAGTAGCCCAAAGGGCATGAAGTGATCTGTGGCATCGAGCAGAAAAGAGTTTTCGCCAATGATCAACTGAACGATCACATAATTGAAATCACTTAAGACAGGATAAAGATTATTTGGAAGTCCGTTGGCACGAGTAGAGAGGAGAACGGGACTAGCAGAAAGCTCTGCTGCTTGCAAAGCACCTAATAAAGATAGGTTGATGTCGCCCACATTTCCCTTCTTCGTTTCAAAAGATTTCTTCACGCCATTTTCTGAATACTTTCCCAAGTAATCGTTCCAATTGTATTGCAGTTTTATCCAATTATAAATTTTCTTTGCCTTCTCAAGCGGATCAGTTACACCTACAAGGAGTGGTGAAATTTCTTTTTCAAATAAGTTTCTTGCCTTCTTGATTTGTGTGCCAAAGTCTGCGTGTGTTTGCAATTCATCTTCAACATCCTTCCACTCTTTTGTTATCTTATCAACCCGTCCATCAAAGTGCCTAATCTGTTCTAATTCAAAATTGATGGCAGAAAGAAAATTACTTTTGGTTGTCATATATTCTTCTTCTTTGAAGGCAGGAATATTTTTCATGCCAAATTTTAACAGGCTACAATCTGCTTTGGCCGAGCCGAACGAAAAACATTCTTTGACCAACTCCGTTTGGCTCGTAGTCAATTTTAAAAAACCCTTTAAAGATGCATTGTAGGAATAGTTCCCAGGGATAAGCGCCCAAAATTCAGATTGCACTTTTGGAATATCCGATTGAAACTCCCATGGATAGAGATTGAAGATGAACGGGCTGCTTATAGTATATTTTACTTCAAGGGTACTACCTATGAAGGCATTGGGTAATGTGAATTTAACATTCGTGTAATTTGGGTTCTCCTCATAAAAAATTGCTTTCTTATCCAACGCAGAATTTTTGACGTTCCCATTTTCCAAATAATAGGTAATCCCTTCCACAGATTTCATTTCTTCCTTTCTGGAATCGCCCTTGCGCAAAAGAATACTAAAGTTAGCCTGCTCACCACCTTCTTTTTTTAGCACTTTTACTTTTTTATGATACTCTACAATCATGTTGCCGTTATCATTGTCAAAGTAAACTTCACCAAATTCATTTAACACCACAGCGGTGGCTGAGGAATCTGGCGCATAGATCCGCATCTCTAGCTCTTTCAAAGAGAAACTGCCGAATAGGAATCCATGGTTTTGACCAAGCGAGCTGATACTGCAAAAAGAAAGGCTAACAAAAAGTGATAAGATAATCTTTGCCATCATTGGATAATTTCTGCTCAAATCTCTCATATTTTAGAGTAAACCTTGCAATGGTCTTCAAAAAACTTTCCATTTTGCAGAATAATCTTATTTGATTTTATGAAGTACACCGCTTTCGTTTTGATCTTATCGTGTTTTTCTTCTTTCGCTCAGAAGTCCCCTATCAAGTTTGGAGAGATACCGATGGAGGACATGAAGATGACTATTTATGATAAGGATTCTTCTGCTAATGCACTTGTACTTACTGATTATGGGATCGCTTATATAACTGTTACCTCAGGAGGTGACGCTGTCCTTAACTTTGAAAGACACACCAGAATTAAAATCTTAAAAAAAGAGGGGTTAGATTTAGCCAATTCATCCATCTTGCTCTATCACTCTGGTTCTGCGGAGGAAAAAATGACCAGCCTTAAGGCTTCCTCTTATAACTTAGAAGGTGGTAAGATTGTAGAGACCAAGATGTCAAAAGAGGGGATATTTAAAGAAAAGTACAATCGCAACTATAATCAACAGAAATTTACTTTACCCAACGTAAAAGAAGGTTCGGTAATTGAATATACTTATAAGAAGACATCAGAGTTCTTCACCAATTTTCCGAATTGGCAATTTCAAAGGACTATACCTGTTCGCTGGAGCGAGTATTGGGCCATGATTCCCAATATATTTATTTATGAAAAGTATATGCAAGGCTATGTCCCCGTCTCATCCTACGAGAATAAAAATCAGAGTTATTATGATACAGAAGTAAAAGCCCACCACTGGATTACTCAAAATGTTCCTGCCTTTAAAGAAGAACCCTTCATGACATGCGAAGATGATTACATCTCCAAATTGAATTTTGCGCTTTCGCATATCAATTACTCTACTCATTCAGAAGAAATCATGGGGTCTTGGCAAAAACTGAATGATAACCTTTTGGAGAATGATGATTTTGGAAAAGTGATTGCAAAATCTGGCTTCCTCAAAGATCAAGTTGAACAATTAATCACAGGAATTACGGAGCCTTTGAAAAAGATCGAGGCTATTTCCAACTACATCAAACAAACCATTGAGTGGGATGAGGAAGAAGACTTTTATGCAGGCAACTTTAAAAAAATAATTGAAAAGAAAAGCGGTACATCTGGAGACATTAACTTAATGTTAGCATCCATGCTTGATAAAGCGGGGCTTGAGGTGGACATGGTCATGCTTAGCACACGAGATCACGGTTTTGTGCGACAAGCTTACCCTATGACCAAGCAATTCAACTATGTCATTTGTTCAGTCCATTTAGATGGTAAAACAATTTTGTTGGATGCAACAGAGAAGTACTTACCCTTTGATGTTTTGCCAAGTCGTTGCTTAAACGGGCAGGGTCTAGTGATCTCCAAGAAAAATCATGGCTGGATAACTATTTCAACCAAAGCAAAAGCAAAAACGGTCATTAGTGCTGATTTGGCATTGGCTGTAGATGGCGAGCTCAAAGGCAAAATTCAATATACGAGAGATGGCTATGATGCAGAAACGATGCGTGAATCGTATAACAAAAAAGGAGAAGTAACCTACGTCAAAGATTTTCTGGCCACCAAGCAATGGCAAGTAGAGAAAAGTGCCTTTCAAGATATGAAGGACTTGTCGAAATCGGTCAAGGAGTCGCATGAAGTTAGTATAAGTGAACATAGTTCTGCAGCTGGAGATGTTATTTACGTCAATCCCTTTGTAACTTCTCAAGTTCAAGAAAATCCTTTTAAATCAGAGAAGCGTGAATACCCCATTGACTTTGGAAGCTTAACGGACAAAACATATATGTGTAAAATAACATTGCCTGAGAATTTTGTGATTGATGAGCTTCCTAAAAGTAAAGTGATCGCATTGCCCGGTAATGCAGGAAAGTATATTTACAACGCGGTGCAAACTGGTAACACGGTTAGCATAACAAGTGCATTCCAAATAAATAAAAATCTTTTTATTCAAGATGAATATCCACTCGTAAAGGAATTTTATAACCAAGTAGTTGCAAAGCAGGCAGAGCAAATTGTAGTCAAGAAAAAATAAAATCCAATGCAACGATTCCTACTATTCTTTTTTATTGCGACTGGCTCTTTGCTCCACGCAAAAGATGATCCCAAATATCCTGTTAGTGCTATCCCTGAAAATTTAAAGGAAGGGATGTATGCAGTGGTGCGGGAAGATTTTTCACGGTTTGAGATTTTAGCTGCTGATAAGTCGCGGCACTATATCCATAAAGTAATCACTATTTTAAATGAAAAAGGAAAAGCATACGCTTCTGATGCCGTTGGTTACGACAAAATGGAAAAAGTTCTTTCCATATCGGCTTATGTCTATGATGCGCAAGGTTCTTTAATTAAGAAGTTAAAGAACAATGAGATAATTGATAGAAGTTCTTATGATGGATTTAGTTTATATAGCGACAACCGTGTGAAATTGATCGATTTGGCTCAGTCATCCTATCCATATACTGTTGAGTTTGAATATGAGACTGAAATGAAATATTTATACTTGATCCCTGCTTTTTATCTCTACTCAGATGATGAAGTCTCCATACAAAAAACAAGTTATGAAGTTCATTATCCTATCGCACTAAAGCCTCGATACAAATTGAATTTGATGGACGAACCCAAAAAAGAAACTCGCGGTGACATTGAAATTATAAAATGGTCCTTTGAAAACATCAAGCCAGAAAAATTTGAGACGTATATCTCAGATAATACTATACCCAAAGCCATTCTGGCACCCAACTCTTTTGAATACGGTGGCTATGCAGGTTCGATGAGTTCTTGGAGTAATGTTGGTAAATGGCAAGTGTCGCTGAATGAAGGAAGGGGTGTTTTACCAGAAGCAACAAAACAAAAAGCCAAAGAGATCACAAAGAGCTTAATCACCAACGAATCTAAAGCAAAAGCACTTTATGAATATTTGCAAAGCAAAACCCGATACGTCAGCATTCAATTAGGTGTTGGTGGTCTTCAGCCCTTTCCCGCCACGTTAGTTGACGAAACTGGCTATGGCGATTGCAAAGCTCTTTCCAATTACATGGTTGCATTACTAAAAGAAGTTGGGATCAAAGGATATTATACTGAAATCTATGCAGGTGAGGTTGATAGGCCAATACCTTTTGATTTTACAATACCGAGGTTCAATCACGTCATCGTCTCAGTTCCAAATGGAAGAGATACACTGTGGATGGAATGCACCAGCCAAACTAAGCCGTTTGGTTACATGGGAAATTTTACGGGAGATAGGTGGGCGCTAATGATTACGGATGATGGTGGCAAGCTCGTGCGAACCCCCAAATTAAAAACCGAACAAAATGCTCAAAATCAAAAAGCAGATGTGTTTTTAGGTAAAGATGGCAATGCAAAAGCAAAGGTAATTACTCGTTATTCTGGATTGCAGTATGAAAACAATGGACTAGATTTTCAGGTGAACGGCCAACATGACGATCAAAAAAAATGGCTTCAAGAAAATATTTCAATCCCCAGCTTTGAATTAGGTTCTTTCTCAATGATGAATAAAAAGGAAAAAATCCCAACTGCTATTGTTAGTGTTGACCTTACTTTAAATCGCTATGCATCTGTAAGTGGCAAACGAGTATTTTTAACTCCCAACTTGATGAACCGATCTTCATATAGTCCACCAAAAAATGAGAACCGAAAAAACAATGTGTTTCGTAAGAGTTCTTTCATTGATGTTGATTCTATTATTTATCATTTACCTGAAGAAATCTATCCAGAGTTCACCCCTCAACCTATAAAAATCTCTAATCGGTATGGCGAGTATGAGGCAACCTTCAAATTTGATGAGGGTAAATTACTTTATGTAAGAAAATTAAAAATGATGCCAGGAGAATTTCCCGCCAACTCTTATAACGAATTGATAGACTTTTACAAATCCATCAACAAGGCAGACAATATGAAACTTGTCTTCCTCAACAAAACCTAAACAGGCGCATTCGTTTCCTTCGCCATTACATTGTGAACCAATTTATCCATAATACCTGGAAAAAGTTTGTTTAATAGAACAGTGAACTTTCCTTGAGTGGTTAAGACCAATATCTTTTTTCTTTTTACAGTGGCCTCATAAATTCGTTTGGCGACTTCCTCTGCACTCATCATATTATTTTCGTCCCGTGGCGATTCTCCTTGTGAGGAACCATCTTTGCTTAGTGCTCTTTTACGAATGTTGGATGTTGTGAATCCTGGGCAAGCGGTTAATACATGCACATCTTTCTTTAGCATTTCCGTTCGCAATACTTCCAGAAATCCGTTGAGCGCAAATTTTGATGCTGAATAACCTGTGCGGCCTGGCAACCCACGATAGCCTGCGATGGAGGAAATGCCCACTACAGAACCTTTATTTTTTAAAATTTCTGGCAAGCAATACTTGGTGGCATACAGTACCCCATAGAAATTGATATCCATCACTTTCTTCACCACATCTAAATCTACTTCGTCAAACAACGCACGCATGGTGATGCCCGCGTTGTTGATGAGAGTATCGATTCGCCCAAATCGGTGAATAGCCTCTGCTGCCATTTTTTTATTGTCTTCCTCTACGCTTACATCTCCGTTAAATCCGTGTGCGTCAATCCCTTTGTTTTTCAAATCGGCCACGGCTTGATCGAGGTCTGTTGCGTTTCTTCCCGTGATTAAAATCTTTGCCCCATTCTTCCCAAATACTTCGGCCATCGCTTTGCCAATGCCCAATGAGCCACCCGTAATAATGACAACCTTATCCTTCATGCTGCGTTTTTGTTGTGACAAAAGTACTACTTCGCTTCTTACTTTGGCAATATAAATAGGGTCGTTTGCTCGCAAGCTTCGTAGTACAAGTAACCAAACATTTCTTGTAATTTTGAAAATATGTTTTTGCTTCGGTTGATATCGCGGCTTCCTTTTTCAGTGCTTTACGCATTCGCGAATTTCCTCTTTTTTGTTGGGTATCGCGTTATCAAGTATAGAAGAGATGTGGTTTGGGCAAATCTCAAAAATTCATTTCCTGATAAAGATAATGTTGCCCTGAGAAAAATTGAAAGAAAGTTCTACAAAAACCTGTGTGATTATGCGATGGAAACATTGAAACTCCTCACACTCTCAAGAGAAGAACTCTCGGCAAGAATGGTTTACAAAAACCCTGGGGTTTTACAGCACTTTGCAAATGAAAATCAGTCGGTAATATTGCTTACCTCTCATCAGTTCAATTGGGAGTGGCTCTTGGCATCGGGCAGTTTTAGTTTACCATTGAATATCGATTTTATTTATCAGCAGCAGAGCAGCAGTTTATTTGATAATTTTTTAATGGCATGCCGCACTCGCTTTGGTGCTTACCCTGTCGAGCGTGGGCAAACGGCCCGCGAATCCATCAAACGAAAAGAGATAACGAAAGCCATTGCCATAATTGCAGATCAATTCCCCAACTTTGAAAAAAAATATTGGACTCAATTCTTACATCAAGAAACGGCTTTCTTTCTCGGCATTGGGCAGCTAACTGTTTTACTTCAATGCCCAGCTTTTTTTGTACGATGCAAAAAAATGAAGCGAGGCTACTATGAAGCAGAGATTTTTCCACTCACGAACCCGCCTTACGAAAAAGGTAGTCAATCGGTAGTGGAAAGCTACGCAACGCTCACCGAAAAATTCATTCAAGAAAATCCTGACAATTGGCTGTGGTCACATGCGCGGTGGAAAAGGAAGAGGGAGGAATCTTGATCCGGACAAACTGGTTTAGGTTTGGGATTGTTTTCGATAGAATTTCACGCAAAGGCGCAATGACGCAAAGAGGAGTGCAATGATAACGGCTAATCAAAACTGTAGCAAAGCAAATCTTATAGGCGGCCTTTGCGTCATTGCGCCTTTGCGTGAGAAATTAATTTGTTGCAAGTCCTAATGCCTAAGCCCCAATCAACACCTTCGCCAATTTCATCATCTCTGCTTCTGTATTGTACACATTAGGCGAAACGCGGATGGCATCTCCCCGAAAGGAAACCGAGATTTTGTTTTTTTTCAGCCGAAGTTTTAATTTTTGAAAATCGATATGCCCCGGCAACCGAACGCCAAACAGATGTCGGCCTCGGTGCGTTTCTTCTTCAATCCAAAATCCTTCTTCTCTCAATGTTCCAATTGCTTCTTGAGAAATTTTACCACAATACTCTTGAATATTCCTTGGCTTCCATAAATTGATTTGTTTAAGTGCGGCTATGCCCATAGGCACCAAAATAAAATTGCTGCGCTCGCCCACTTCATAGCGTTGTGCGCCCGGCTGATATTCATTTTGATAAATCACCAAACTTGTAAAGTCTTCGCTGTGCAGTCGGTTGATCCAATTTTCCTCCAACGGTTTCCCCTGATCAAAGTATTCGCCATAATAAGCATAGCCGAGTGAGTATGGCCCCATCAGCCACTTGTAGCCGCCACACACCAAGGCATCAGGCTGGATCACGCTTGCATCAAACGGTAACGCCCCAACAGATTGCGTTCCATCAATCACCAACAACGCGCCTACTTCTCTAGTGCGCTTCCGTATTTCTGTTAATTGAAACAACGTTCCATCTGCCCAATGCACATGACCAAAGGCAACTACTTTTGTTTTTGCATCAATGGTATTCAATATCCTCTCGTTCCATACTTTTCCTCTGCCCTCAAGAGAAGTGGGTGGAGAAATAGTTTTAAGCTCACCTCCATTTTCAGTGCAGAGTTTATGCCACGGGTAATAGTTGCTGGGGAATTGCTCAGCTGCTACAATAACATTTTGCCCTTTTTCGATTTTTACATTGTGGATCACATTGGCCATTCCATAAGAAACAGAGGGCACTAAGGCAATTCTTTTTTTATCCGAGATATTTATCAGTTTAGAAAATTCAGCCCGCAGTTTTTCTGTGTCTGTAAAAAAATCTTCGGGCGAGATTAAAAAAGGGTTGCGCTTCTTTTTGATGCCTTCTACACCAGCCTTCTCCACGCTCTTGGGCAAAGGCGACATATATGCACAGTTGAGGTACGTGCTTTCTTTGGGCAATGAAAACTTAGAGCGTTGTAGTGGGAGCATTTTAGTAATTTTTGTGTGATAGGCCGAGCGAATCTCTCAAACCTATGAATTCATTTTTGTTTTTCGTCCAATAATCTGTGAAAATCGTTTTGTCTAGTACTGCTTTTGTTTGAACGGTTTTGCCTCGCTCAACAAAATTTTCCTCCCAACTTAAAATTTTGTGCGGAAAGTTTTTATCAAAATGAATGGAAAGAGATCGGTTGTGCACTGGCAAGGAAATAGAATAAATCATTTCTTGCGCTAGTTGCTCTTTGCTGATGATGGCTTCTTGCACCGCGGCATCAACATGCAACAATCGAGAGAAAAACGAACCGGGGATAATTTCAACTTTGCCTGTGGGCAGATTTTCTGGATCTAGCCGTATCAGGTTCCAAAGCTCATCTTCTAACAATACAATCTTTATTTCTTTGCTTTCATCTCCTTCTTTTTCAAAATAAGAATTGGATTGCAAATTATATTTCTTGTTTTTGAGATTGAGTTGCGTAAAAACTTGGCCACACCACTCTTGCGAACTCATAGTTGTTTTTACGGTATTCTGAAATTGGTTTCGACTAATGGGTGTAAAAACTGAAAGCATCATGGAGTACGGATAAACGCCTGTTATGAAATTCTTGGTGAAATTCATTTTAAGCACACTCACTTTATCGCTGCCCGTTTTCTCAGGCTCGTCTAGCTTTACCTGTTTCTTTTGAGAAAAATCTTCTGTTACAAAAATCAAAACGGCTTTTCCCTCTCTGGTTTCGCCATAGCGCGATTGTTGCAAATTATATGAGGTTACTTCTGCCTTGCCGCTATACCAATAATTTTTAAAAATTTCTGTTTCATACAGATGGGTTTTACCATCTTGTGAGGAGACTGGGCTGCTACAAGAGTAGAACCAAAAGCCAACTAGTGCAATTGAGAGGTGTCGATCAAAAGTTTTCATGCTCTATTTTTTTTATTACAATCGGATGCAAACACAATACTTCTTTGAAACTGCAAAGCGCTTGGTAAACTTAATGTATTTTTAATGCTGGGTAAACTTTTGGTTACCATCTTTGCACCCGTGAGATAAACGCTCACAACAATTTATGAGAGCTGTGGCAGAAAATTACAAGGGGATTGAATTTGTTCGAATCTCATCGCTATCTGAAGCTCAGAAAAACATTTTCTGGCAATCTTTTGATAAAAACAAGATCATCAAAATACTAAAGAATAATTCATTGCTCAACGATTGCATCCAATACCACGATTATACAGAGTGGCTCAATAAAAATTTCAAACAAGAAATAGCACCTAGCCAGCCTTCTGTTGCTCTCCCACACCAAGTTCTTAAGGTAGCTTGATCGCAGGCATTAAATTAGCCAAAATTCCTTTTATGCGGCATCACTCGTTTCATTTTGAAGGGTTTATCAAATGCTCGGTCTCGGAGACTTTCGTTTTTATCTTGCCGAAAATTAACTCTTCACCACTCCTATTCTACTGAAAACTAAGCCTTTATAAAAAGATAGATTTGCTTATGTCCTAAGCGGTCAATTTTAGTTGTCCACAAAGAACTGATTAATAGAATGGCACGTAATTTATTGTATATCAGTTGATTAACGCATAACAGTCTGGTAATGTGGATAAGTGTCAAATTTTGTGGAATACTATTCTGGTTGTTTTTTGGATAATTCCAAATAATTGAACTTTACGTAATCGCTCCGTTCCTTTCATCAAACTTACATGTGATTTGCCTGATTATGTTTTTAACTTGCAGAACGCAAAGAACCCACTGTAATTAACTTGCGTGTGTGCAATATGAAAAATAAGTTGTTTGTTTTGTTTTTTTTCGTAGGTGCTTCTTCATTCGCTCAAAAGGCCGAGCCAATCAAGCTAGAAGGGCTTCAAGAAATAATACGTGAGAAGTCTGAGGGTATGTTAGTGATCAATTTTTGGGCTACATGGTGTGCGCCCTGTATCAAAGAACTCCCTTATTTTGAAAAGCTAAACCAAGATAAAAAAGTCCGAGTGCTTTTGGTGAGCATGGATTATGATTTGGATCCCAACACAGATAAGGTAGATCGGTTTGTGACAAGAAAAAAATTGCAATCAAAAGTATTGATACTGACAGAGAGTGACCCCAACTCATGGATAGATAAAATTGATAAGCGATGGTCGGGCGCGTTGCCTGCTACGTTGGTTATCAATACGAAAACGGGCAATCGAGAAT
This sequence comes from Cyclobacteriaceae bacterium, assembly GCA_043777495.1. Lineage (GTDB taxonomy): Bacteria > Bacteroidota > Bacteroidia > Cytophagales > Cyclobacteriaceae > ELB16-189. The sequence goes on from JAYWHU010000028.1 coordinate 17,349, forward strand.
TTGTGCAAGGCGAATTGGGCGAGGGTGAACTGGAGAAACTATTATTGAAAGTAAATTAATCCACATTGTCAGTTTGAGCTTGTCGAAAACTGGCTATCTGCGTAACATCAGTTAACTAACAACTTAAACTATAATTTATGAAAACGATTCTTTTAACAGTGATGATGGCTTTACTCTGGGCAGGCGCGCCAATGAGCGATGGGTATGAAGTAGGTGATACGGCTTCAGATTTTAAATTGAAAAACGTAGATGGCAAAACGGTTTCGTTGGCAGATTTTAAAAATGCGAAAGGATTCATTGTGATTTTTGATTGCAATACATGCCCTTATTCAAAAGCGTATAGCGAGCGTATCATTGGCCTAAACAAAAAATATGCTTCACTCGGATTTCCCGTTATTGCTATCAATCCAAATGACCCGACCCAATCAGAAGGCGATTCATTTGATGAAATGATAAAAGTGGCGAAGAAGAAAGGATATGATTTCCCTTACTTGGTAGATGAATCTCAGACTGTGGCCAAATCATTTGGTGCTACTAATACACCTCACGCTTTTGTGTTGACCAAAGAATTGAAGGTAGCTTACATTGGCGCCATTGATGATAACGCCAGGAAGCCAGAGGATGCCACTAAACATTATGTGGAAGAAGCGGTGAATGCCTTACTAGCAGGGAAGCCCGTGACAACAACCAAAGTGAAAGCCATTGGCTGCGGCATTAAATGGAAGAGCGCTTAGTTGAAATAAAGAGTTCGCCTTTAGTCGGCTTAGATAAACTCATACTGACAAACATTCAGGTTTTTAAAAACACATCCTAAAATAAAAAGAGGCTGTCCTAAATAAGGACAGCTTTTTTTTTGGAAAGCAAAATTCAAATCCACTCTAGTTCAGTTACAGTTTTATCAGTAATCGTTTCACCTGTGTGCTTTGTTTCCTTTGGCTCAATGAGCATAATGTAAACATCTTCTCCGTTGGTGCGCGGGCGATGTTCTACTCCTTTTGGCACAATCAATATCTCGCCTGCTTTTACTTCAACCGTTTTATCATGAAAATCCATGATCAATGTGCCTTTGTAAATCACAAATAACTCATCTTCATTATCGTGATTGTGCCAAATAAATTCATCTTTCACTTTGGCAAGCTTCACATAGCTGTCGTTGAGTTCGCCAATGATGTATGGATGCCAATACTCATTGATCTGCGAAAATTTTTGTAGGATGTTGATTGAATTCATGGTTCGTTATTTTTTTGTTGAACGATTCAAGGTAGGTTTTAATTTGGCTAAATAAAAAAATAAGAAGGTGGAGTACGAGGAAATTTGTGTGCCTATTTCTACGTTTTGCAAAAGGTTTTGCGAGAAGAAATTATTAGCTTACGTTTCGGAACAAGGAATTGTCTCTTAGAGTAAAACAGTCAAGCAATAAAGTAAATTCCTATTTATAAAGCCATGAACAATAATCAAATCATATTTTATTCAACACCTCAGGGCAATGTAAAGGTAGAGGTGATTTTTGAAGGTGAAACGTTTTGGCTTACCCAAAAGGCAATGGCGAATTTATTTGGTGTAGCTGTGCCTGCCATAAGTAAGCATTTAAAAAACATTTTTGAAAGCGAAGAACTAGAGCAAAATTCAGTTGTTTCCATTTTGGAAACAACTGCGGCTGACGGCAAAAATTACCAAACCACCTATTATCGCCTTGAGGCAATTTTAGCCGTAGGCTACCGAGTAAACTCCGCACAGGCGACTCAGTTCCGTATTTGGGCAACCAATACCCTTAAAGAATTTATCATCAAAGGTTTTGTGCTGGATGATGAACGGCTGAAACAAGGCAAGCAATTTGGCAAGGACTATTTTGATGAACTACTTGAGCGCATCCGCGAAATACGCGCCAGCGAACGGAGGTTCTATCAAAAAATCACAGACTTGTTTGCCCTGAGCGTTGACTACAACAAAGAAGCTGAAACCACCAGAGAGTTTTTTGCATCCGTGCAGAACAAATTGCATTGGGCTATCACAGGGAAAACGGCTGCCGAAATGATTTACACCGAAGCTGACGCTAAAAAAATATTTATGGGACTGAAAACATGGAAGCATGCGCCTACAGGAAAAATATTGAAAAGCGATGTGATTGTGGCAAAAAATTATTTGAACGAGGCACACATCGCAGAGCTTAATCGAATCGTATCGGCCTATCTTGACTTGGCAGAAAACAATGCGCTGCGGCAGCAACTGATGACCATGAAAGACTGGAGCAAATTTCTCGTTAATTTTTTACAGCTCTCCACTTATCCCATTTTAAAAGACAAAGGGAAAATAACAATGTTGGAAGGCAAACTGAAAGCAGAAAGTGAATATGAGAAATACCGAGTGATACAAGACCTAGATTACGAATCGGATTTTGATAGAGAGATAAAAAAGCTAAAAAAATAAATACCGATAACCCCGCCATTAGCACCAGAAAAACAAATAGAATCTTCTGATAAAAATAGCATGGACACTGATGATTTAACAGACAAAACTTACAAAGCCATTTTGGTTGAAGCCGAACGATTCAATCATGACTTAACATTGTACTTCGGGTTGTTGAGCGGGAAATGTGAGAATGAAAAAGATTTTATTAAAATGTCCATAAGACTAGTGCATCAAATGCTAAAATACAGTGAGGATGAAATGGTCGATACGTTTTTTGGCAATCCGCCAGAAAAAGAGGAGTTTCATAGAGCTCTAAAGAAAATTTTAGGGAATATTTCTGAACTTTAGTCATAAGTATACCCCATGTCTGAACTTGACAATACGGAAGCCGTCATCCGAAAATTTGACCTATACTAAAAGGCTTATATTATTCCACATACAACACCAGCCCCTTCAAGTACTCTCCCTCCCTATGAAAAATAGAAACGGGATGATCGGCTGGTTGCGCGAGATGATATAGCACTTTTATTTGTCGGCCCGCTTGGATGGCCGATGACACAACGGTATCGTAAAATAATTGTCTATCTACCACTTGCGAGCAAGAGAACGTGAAAATGATGCCACCTGACTTGATGATGCGCATGGCTTCTGCATTCAATCGCTGATAGCCCTTCATAGCTTGATGCTTGGCTTCTTTGTGTTTGGCAAAAGCAGGAGGATCTAGAATGATCAAATCATACACATCTTTTTTGTCTTTGATAAAATCAAAAGTATCGCTGACTACGCACGCATTGGTGTTGAAATCAAACTCGTTCAATTGCAAATTCTTGCGCGTCATGTCAATCGCTTTTTCAGAGGCATCCACAGAATGGACAAACGCTGCCCCGTTTTGCAATGCATAAACTGAAAACCCTCCTGTGTAACAAAAAGTATTCAACACTTTTTTGCCTTGCGCCATTTCACCAAGCAGTTTTCTGTTTTCGCGCTGATCTAAAAAGAAGCCTGTCTTCTGCCCTTCTTCCCAATCTACGTAAAATTTATTTCCGTGTTCTAGAATGTTATGTGGCACTGCGGCCATGCCAAATAGATATTCATTTTCTGTTGCAGGCTTCAGCGTGGTTTGGCTTTTGTAATAAACAGCCGAAAGGTTTTCCTTGAGTACTTCTTTAATTGCTTCCGTGATCAACTGCCTATCATTGTGCATACCCGCAGAATGTGCCTGCATAACCGCCACCCTGTGATAAATATCAATGATGAGACCTGACAATCCATCTCCTTCGCCATGCACTAAGCGATACGCATTGGTAAAATCATTAATTACTTTTGTGTCTACACGTTGTTGAAAAGCAGTTGAAATTTTATCTATGTATAAATTTTTAGTTGGTCTTTCCGATAGAAAAGAAAGGACACGTACCGTGATTGTTCCTTTTTGGTAATGCCCAAACCCTACTGTCTTTTTTGATGAGTCTCTCACCTCTACCCAATCACCGTCTTGAGGGTTTCCCTCCACAGACTCAATACCTCCCGAAAAAATCCACGGATGAAAACGCTTCACTGAGTGGTCGCGCCCTTGTTTTAAACCTACCACTCCTTTAGTTGTCATTTATTTATTTGTTTTTATGTGACGAAAAGTAAAGTCAATTAACAACACTTAAAGGTTACCGAAAAGAAGAGAGGGAGAAAGTTAACCACAGAAGAAATGACGATATTTTTTTCTTACTTAACCTTCCCCAGTTCCTCCTTCAAATAATCAATAGCTTCAATGGAGTTTGACTCTACCCCATTCTCTTTCGCCAAATAGTAGGATATCCAATCAGTTAAATGAATGAGATAATAATATTGTTCCAGTAAGGAGGCGCCTTCGGCTACAATGTCAATGATGGGGTTAGATTTTTTCTCAAAAATCGGTCTGCAAATTTCCATGCGCTTCTCTACACGTTCATGGTCATGATCTGAATACAGATAGATCACCTGTGCTTGTTGCAAAATATTTTCAGGGAATTGCCAGCCCACAATTTCGTTGTGGTTCATCTCGGGGAAAGTATTTATGTGTGCGAACTGCTTGGCATTTTCGTTGATTTGATTTTGAAAGCGCGTAGCCATTGCCTTTAGTCGCTCATCGCAATAAATAATAGGAAGCTTGCCTCGCAATTTTTTGGCAATCAACTCGGCTTCCGATTGAATGGCTTTCTCGCCACGATTTAGGTATTCAATAGCATTTTCCGTTTCTTTCATAAAAGCCGCGCCAATCAAATTGGTATGGTACAGGGCATACATTAACGATACGATCATATATCCCAAATTGCCTCTCGCACTTTTTGATTCTTGCGGAATCTGTATCCAAAGCAAATTATACTCTTTGGCTAGCTCAAGCATTTTGCCGCCCGAAGTAATACAAATGATATGCGCGCGCTTCAACATGGCCTTTTGGATAGCGGCCAGCGTTTCTTCTGTATTGCCGCTGTAAGAACATGCAATAAATAGAGTGTGTGGGCTTACAAATTGCGGAATGTTATAACCTTTAGAAACAGTAATCGGAATAGGAACTCTGCCAAAAGTCAAGGACTCAACTAAGTTGGCACCTATGCCAGAGCCGCCCATACCCGTGATCAAGATATTGCGTATGTCACTACCTGGCCGCACCAAGTCTACCGATTGACCAATCTTCAGTGCGCTTGCTAACTGTATGGTAAAGCCTTCTATAAGTTTCTTCATTTGTTGTTATCTTCGTTGGCCAAAGGTAGATTATTTCCATAGTACTACGTAGCTTTTTACTAAATATGGCGGCTGCGTTTTGGGTAGAATCATTTACAGGTATCGTTTTAGGAAATCATAAAGCGAAGTAGTGCAATGAACGATAAAATTAAAAAAGGAAAAGAGGGCGAAGATATGGCCGCCCGTTTTCTCAAGGAGAAGGGGTATGAAATTGTGCAACGGAATTATCGTTACAAGCAATCTGAGATTGACCTAATTGTGAAAAAAGATAATTGGTTGATCTTTGTAGAAGTGAAACTACGTTCATCAGATGCTTATGGCTACCCCGAAGATTTTGTGGATTATAAAAAGGCAAAAAATATTATTGACGGAGCAGAGCAATACACCTATGAAAACGATTGGCAAGGCAACGTGCGCTATGATATTGTGTCAATTCGTGTAATGCGAGACAAAACAGAAATTATTCAGATTGAAGATGCTTTCTATTAAGCATGGGGCCTGAAGCACAAGCTGAAGTTCCCATTCACAAATTTTACTTCGAGTAGATTTCTTTCCCTCTATCATCCCACTCCTTCCTTATGTATGGCTTAATTTCTTTTTCAAATGGCTCTTTTGGGTATGAGATGATGCGCTTTCGTTTGCCGTTGGGATAATTTTCTATCCAGTCATTTACTTTTTCATTGAAGCGGTATTCTCCCCGCACTGCTACTTGGCCATTCTCATGCAACAAATAATAATAACCTTCTTTCTCTCCATACTCAATTGGAGTTATCTCTTTTATCTTTTTCCGCTCGGCAGGATCATAATAGGTAATACGCGATTCTTTTGGCCAGCCCTTATAATATTTTTCTTTGTCATCCAATAAATCTTGTCGATTGTAGCGCATCCAGCGGCCATGTTTGGTGCCTTTGTAAAAAATCCCTTCCTCCACAATTACTGGCCCCACTAATTTTTTGTAGGGGCCGTGCAGCAGTGGCCCTTTCGTTGGGTCATACTTTTCTACACGCCTTACTTCGGCTCTTCTATAATCGTAGTAGTAAAGATCGCGCGCAAACGTACTGGCAGGTTCTGATTTTTTTAGTTTGTAAAAGAGTTCAAGCGTTACATTGTTGCCGTAGCCTTTTCTAGTAAATCCTTTTTTGGTTTTTATGCCGTAGAATACCTTCCGTTTTGGTTTTTTCTTTTTTGTAACAATAGGCTCTACTTCCTTTTCTAGTTCTAGAAGGGTGAACGGCTTGTCAGTATCAAAGGTGAATTGGCCTTCTTGTACTTTGGGTTCCGTGCCTTGAGCAAGTAGAACACCGGGAAGAAGTAAGAGCGTAAGGAAGAAACTCTTTATCATAGAGGTACAGACATCTTTTTTGGAATTAAAGTAGACATGCTAACGAAATGTATGAAAAAATAGTCTAGTTAGTATCAAGTAAAACTCTTTTTGGCCTACCAACCTGTTTTCATTATCAATTTTTGGGACAATTGATCCTTAACACATCATATTGCTTACTCCGCAATATCTCCCTACCTTTATAAAATTATGAACATTATTAGAAGCTGGCGAGAACAAAAGATATTGCTGAAAAGAAGGTTTCCGATCCTTTCAGATGAGGATTTCCTATTTGAAGAGGGCAAGAAAGAAAGCATGTTGAAGAAACTAGAGCAGAAACTAGGTAAAAGCCAACCCGAACTGGAATCGATCTTTAGAGAGATACAACTCTCTTAGGTTTGGGCAGGATTGATCTCGATTATGGTTTCCGTTTATGCCCCAGATGCGGGATACCACTAGGAACTCTGAACAAATAGTATTGAATTCCAAACCCGATGGTTACATCAAAAACCGTTGAATGGTGAATAGCACTCAAGTCCTTGAGATTAAATAGCCTGGCTTTAGGCCATGCAAGATCGGCCAATTGCTAAAAAATCAAGTAAAGCGACTGTACTAATCGGTGAACGGGAGCGTTTCTTAGTTACAATTGATTCCTTAAAGAGGATTAAAGCTTATAAATTTACAAGTATGAAAAAAATCAAATTTTTAGTCTTTGCTCTATCGGCAGGTAGCTTGTTGATGAGTTGTTCGAAAAGTGGAGACCCTGCGGTTACTAGCAATGTATCTCTAAGCATATCAGCGTCTACGTTCAATGGAAAAACCACTATTGGTGGACGCATGGCAGCTGATGGAGCCCGCACAGATGCAGCCTTGACTTTGACCGATGTAATCGTGAACGTGCGGGATATTAAATTCCACTTTGACGATGAGGATGATCACTTCAAGAAAGACTCAGCTTATAACGAGGACGATGAGGTAAAATTAAAAGGACCATTTATAGTTGACTTGTTAAATGCGGGGGCATTTGTAGACCAAGTGATCACTTCTGTGAATATACCTAATGCGAAATATGAAAAAGTAAGTTTCAAATTATCACCTTCAGCAGAAGCGGGTAACATGAATGGCAAGTCCATCCTCATAAAAGGCACCTTTGGCACCACACCTTTTGAATTCTGGCACAACAGAAAGTCTGTATTTGGTGCAAAGTTCGCAGACAACGATAGCACGCTGGTTTCTAGTGGTGCAGCGGTTGATCTGGCCATTAAATTGGAATTGGACAAAGCCCTAAGCATAGCCAATGGTGTTGATTTTTCAAAGTTGCAAGATAAAAATGGTGATGGCACGATCACCATTGACCCACTCGATACGGATGGCAACAAAAAATTAGCCGAAAGGATCATGAGCTTATTGCAACGCCACGCTCATTGTGAGAAAAAGAAAAAATAGTAGTTAGAATATTGATGAAAAAGGCTCAAGAGATTGGGTCTTTTTTTATTTCCTGATTTTTTCCAGCCCAAGGAAAGGAAACACTATTCTTCGCAAGGCGTCAATCTGAATACCTATTATAAAAAAACACCTACCTTGTTTTAAAATCTACTAGGGTAAAATTGCGCTGAATAAGGTATGAAATTCATTTGGCTTCTCTTATTATTAAACTTCGCAAGTGCCACACGCACTGTTGGCCAAGAAAAGCACAAAACCAAAATGCCCTTGTTCGTTTCGCATCTAAGCGCAGAGAACTCGGCCGTCACCAGAAGGAAAGAAGCCCCTAATCATTTTTTTCTCACCCGCGTAATCTGTTTTAGGAAAAAATGCCGCGCGTTTATAGGTTGGCGCACCCAGCAGCGAAGCATGCGCTACAACTATAAAAAAGCAAGTAGATTTAGAAAGAGCAAGGCATCAGCAAGCACCGATTCTATCACCGTGCTACAAGACAAACCGATCAAGAAAATGCCAGCAAAGGAAATAATAAAGCCTGTGCCACTGCCTACTATAAAAACAGATAGCATTATTGTGCTCAACGATGTTTTGTTTGAGACCAATAGTTACAAGCTTAACAAAGAGTTGCTTTCCAAACTGGATTCCATTTCTGCCTATTTGCGAAAACAACCACAAGCAGAATTAATCGTCTCTGGCCATACCGATAACGTAGGCAAAGAGAGTTACAATCTCAACCTATCTTCTCAGCGCGCAGAGGCCGTGGCCGAATATTTTTTGGACAAAGGCATCGCGCCCGAGCAAGTGACCTTTGGAGGCTTTGGCAGCGCACAGCCCATTGCCATTAACGATACACCAGAAGGGCGAAAAAAAAATCGCAGGGTGGAAATTCGCATTCATGGAAAGAAATGATCTGAGCTAATGTCGGAAACCAATCTGCTACACCCTTTCACTAGTCAAAAATTTAAGTTTTGGTCATTCATCTCTATGGTGTTGTTGGTATTTGTACACGGCTACAATCTCAACGAGCGCTACCTCCAACCGTGGACGCTGCCCAACGAACCGCTCACACACACTTCCTTCATCGAATACTTTTTGGCCAACGGCATCTTTCGCTTTCGCATCCCCATGCTGTTTATTATTTCCGGGTTTTTGTATGCGCTGCACGATCAACAACCCAATAAAAAACGCATTGGCAAACGATTTAAAACGTTGCTTGCCCCCTACCTAATTTGGAGTGCGCTTGGCCTTGCTCTCACTTATATTTTTGAACTGACTTCGTATGGCCGCCATTTGATCGAGAGTTCTCACATCATGCAAATAGATAACAACCGAATGTTTGTCCACGATTACACTTGGCAAGAGATCATCGGCAGATGGTTGTTCTTTCCTGTCTCGTATCAACTTTGGTTCATCCGTGTGCTGTTCATTTACAACCTTGCCTACCCTGCTATTCGCTGGTGTGTAATGCACAAAAAAGGAAAATGGATATTCTTCGCTCTCGCGTTTTTGTTTTGGCTCAGCACAGGCGGCTTGATCTTGATCGAAGGTGAAGGATTGCTTTTCTTTTCGTTGGGTGTATGGATCCAGAAAACTAATTTCTCCATTGAAGCTCCTGCCTCATGGCTCAACCCACTTCGTTGGAGTATTGTATTCATCGCGCTAGCCATCATAAAAACCATACTCGCTTTTCAAGGTCAAGTGTGGATCGGCAATGCCGTCTATCCCATCATCACGCTCTTGCACAAAGTTGTTGTGTTCAGCGGCCTAGTCACCTATTGGTTTGGCCTCGATGGCTTGGTGCGCTGGTGTATGAATAAAAATTGGTTCATCTGGCTTTCTGCGTTTTCGTTTTTCATTTATGCGCTGCACGCACCATGGGTCGCCATTGCCATCAATGGAGCGTTTGAGTTATTGCAACCAATGCTTGGCTATCGAATGATCACGTTTGTCGCGCTGCCGCTTGCTATTATTACCTTCAGTATTTTAGTGGGCGCAGTGTTGAGAAAGACAATGCCAAAAATGTATTCCATCCTCACAGGTAGAAGAGGAATGTGAGTTATCAATTTAATTTTTTTGGCGGCATGGCGAGGCGCCAACGGGCTATCCACTGCAAGTCCTCGGGGTGCGAGGCGCACCCCTGTGGGCTTTCCGTTTCTATCCCTTGCCGGAGTGCATTGCCACGGAGGCACGGAAAGATGCAATTCCTACTTTCTTTATTTGAGTCATCTCGTTAGTTCTCCAATACAGAGCTGTAGCAAAGAAAACCTTCCGTGCCTCTGTGGCAAATTTTTACAACCTATCTTTTGTTATACACACTATCGCTTATCTTTTGAACATTCGTTTCATACTTTTGTAAATCGATAAGCAAAAGCCTCGAATAAAAAATGAATCATCATCCATCTATAAATAGCATCTTGCCCGAAATCACTTTCACCACCTCTCGCAGCAGTGGCCCAGGCGGACAAAACGTAAACAAAGTAAACACCAAGGTCACGCTGATTTGGGATGTTACCCAATCCACGGCCATCACGCTAGAGCAAAAGGAAATCATCCAACTCAAACTCGCCTCTATCATTACCAAAGACGGATTCTTGCAGATCACCTCTCAAGAGAAACGCTCGCAACTTCAAAACAAAGAAACCGTCATTCAAAAATTAGAAAAGTTATTGATCAAAGCCTTTGAGAAGAAGAAAGTGCGCAAGCCCACCAAACCATCCAAGGCTGCTAAACAAAAACGCATCCAACAAAAAAAACTGCATGGCGAGAAGAAGAAATGGAGACGAGGGGAGGAGTAGGTAGTTGGAAAGGTAATTGGTAAGCGGTGGTTGGTATTCGGTACATCGAGTAGGCTTCAAGTCTCTTGCGTCCAACTTTCCAACCCCCATCTTCTAACTTTCATCCTCTAGCTTCCACCACCCACTTTCCATTATATTTGCAACAAAATAGCATTACACAACTATGAGACTCGGACAATTGTCGCGCAAACTGGGCATTAGCACATCACAAATAATCAGCTTCTTGGCCTCCAAGGATATTACCATTGGCGAAGACTCCAATACCAAAATTGAAGATGAACATGCGCAGTGGGTAACGAAAAAATATGCGCCTGAATTGATAGAAGCGGTGGCTGTAACTATTTCAGAAGAGAAAGTACAACCTATTGTAGTCATAGAGCCTTCCACCATTGAAGTTGCTGAACCGATTGTAACCGCGGCAAACAATGAATCTCCTTCAATCGAAACGGAGCAATTGCCAGAAGTAATCAAAGCTCCTAAAATTGAATTGTCGGGCTTGAAGGTGCTGGGCAAAATCGAGATCCTCGAAAAGAAGAAAAAGGAAATTGTTGAAGGAGCAGAAAATCAATTGACCGAAACAGAAAGCAAACCTAACCAAGCCCGCAGGTCTCAGCCCAATCGAAGAGAATTTGATAATCGGCCGAGAAAAAATCCTGTGACTTTGCAGCGCGAAAAAGAAGAGCGCGAAACGCAGATGAAAAGAAAGGAAGAAATGCTTCGCGCCAAAGAGAGAAAAGCCTATCACTATCAAAGCAAAGTGAAATCGCAAGCAGCACCTAAGCGAATAAAAATGGTAGATGAGCCATTGGAAGAAACGATCACTTCAGATGAAAAAGCTCCGACCACGGTGTGGGGTAAATTTAAAAAATGGTTGAGGACGTGATTCCTGTTTTTCTTTTCTTACTTTTTCTTTTTGTTATACTTAACACCCGCAAAGATGGCTACATTCAAACCATTTTCTCTCGGCACTATGGGACATGAGTATTTGTTGCTGTAAGCACAATAAGGATTATACGCCTGATTGAAATCTATTACAATTTCATCACCCTCCTTGGGTATAGTCAGCCCAATATATCTGCCAGCGGAATATGTTAAGTCGCCATTGGTCAAATCAGTAAAGGGCAAGAACAGATAATCCTTGTACTTCTCTGTCTGCATCAAATCTTTTGATTGAAATAAAGCCAATTGATAATTGATTCCATCAATTGAAAATGCAGCGTTTCCATATATCCGATAATCACGAGGTTGAGAAGTGGAAGTCTGCATCTTAAAAAAGGAAGTAGATGGTGTGAGCATTAGTATTGCCTTCACTCTGTATTTTAAATCGATAGGGAAAAACGGATGGCCTTTAAATTTTTTGATGTCTTTCTTTGGTAGTGGAGAAGTTTGAGGATTGGAATACTCCTCATTCAAATCCTTTCGGAATTTTTCGATTTCTGTTTCCGCATCAGTTTGAGCAAGTAACCCTCTCGATAGTGTGGAGAGAATTAGTATTGATAAAAAAAATCGAGTCTTCATCATTCAATAGCATGAATAGTAACCCAATACCGATAAGCAACAATACCTTGCTCAAGTTTCGATAGCTTGGTAATGTCCTTCTGGCTGTATCGTGGCAAGATCAACTTATTGATAGAGGCTAAGATTTTGAAGATGGATTTTTTCATACGTCAGTCAAGTTCTTGATGAAACAATTTGATGGCGCGGTCCCACGCCAATTTTGCTGCTGCTTCGTTGTATCGTGTTGGGGCAGTATCATTGTTAAAGGCATGTTGCACTCCTTCATAAATAAAAACCTCATACCGAGTGTTGGCTTTCTTCAAGGCTTCTTCATAAGCTGGTATGCCCGCATTGATGCGCTCATCCAATCCACCATAGTGCAGTTGCACAAACGCTTTGATCTTTGGCACATCTGCTGCTTCTGGCTGGCGGCCATAAAATGGAACGGCTACTTTTAAATCAGGCATGTTCACTGCCAATTGATTGGCCAATGCACCACCCCAGCAAAAACCAATGCATCCAAACTTATCAGTCGCGTCCTTGCGTGTTTTTGCGTATTCAAATCCTTTGATAAAGTTTGAAAGATTTTTAGCTGCATCAATCTTACTGAAAAGATCTCGTGCTTTGTCAGCATCGGTTGGCGTGCCGCCTAAAGGTGAAAGCGCATCAGGGGCTATTGCCAAAAAACCTTCTAGTGCAAGTCTTCGGGTAACATCTTCAATATGTGGATTGAGTCCTCTGTTTTCGTGGATGACCATTACCACAGGATATTTTTTCTTTTTCTTAGGCCGTGCTACGTATGCCTTCATTTCTCCGTCTACACCTTGATAAGAAACTCGCTCGGTGAATAGTTGGTCATCATCACCCGAAATAGTTTCAGCTTGGGCATAATTTACTTCAAGCAGCGGAAGTACAGTCATAGCGGCTGCTGTGCTTCCTGTGAGTGTGATTAATTTTTTTAGAAACACTTCCCGCGTAAGCGGTTTGTGTGTGTACTCGTCAAAAAGGTTGATGATGCGTTGATCCATATTAAGGATTGGTTTCAGTTGTTGAAGATTTTACTTTGCCTTTAATTTGAAACTTTCGCTCAACGGCCCCTTGCATGAATTTTCTAAAGTATAACTCTAGCGGAAACACCAAGAGGGCAATGAACACTTGAATGATAAACTGTATGACGGGCGAACTTTTCACTTCAATTAATGAAGTAATAGCCGTACTGACAAACTGTATAAAAATAATGACTGTAAGCAAAGAAAGTATCTGACTTACATACCTATATTTTGAGTTGGCATCACTCAGCTTCACAGATAAAAACATGAGTACGCCAAAGAAGGCAAATTCTAAAGCATAAAACCACCAACGCTTCCAGTAAGGTGGCAACACTTCAAAGGGAATCATCTCCACTTTTGATTCGTGACCTAACAGATCGCGCGATTGCATTGCAAGCTCATAGTTGCCCGGTGGCAAGTATGGAAAGTTGGCCACGTAGTTGGCACTGGACCAAACCGTCCAACCATTGGTGAGACCTTTTACTTGATAGCGATATTGCATGGCTTGGCGACTCACATAATCTGGTTGAATAAACTCAAAGGAGAGTGTGTTCTCGGGCTGATCCATTGTCACGCCTTTGCCTTGATCAAGATTTACTTCTTGTCCGCGCACTTCGCGCAAGATCAAAGGGTAGCGTTGATCTTCTGAGAGAAGTGAATTGTTGGAGAACCGGTATAGCTCATTGTCTGCGGTAATCACCCACAAACTTTGCCCATCGGCATCGGGTGCTAAGAAACGCAAGTTGGGGAACAAGCCCAGCCATTGAAGTTTTAAATTGCTCAGTCGGCTGTCAACCGTGCGCCATTGACTGCCATCGTTAAACCAAAAATATCCAGCCGATGCAAAATAGCGATGGGGGCCAGGGAGGGAATCATATTTTACAAAAGAATTTTTGCGATCAAATTTTTTAAATTCGCCAGAGGCTGCTAAGTAAACCTCATTGCCATAAGCAACCCCCACCATCTCATCCAATGAAGTATTGTCTACGGGCAAAGATTCAACATTTGAAATTTGATCGTCTACTATTTCGATTTTATGAACTTGCGTATGCCCGCACAACCAAATGTTTTGTAGGTTGTCTTCAAATGCGTAGCTCACGTAATCATTCAGCGTATCTAGCAAATGTGTTTCTTTCCACGCCAGTGGATTTTTTAAAAATGATTTTACTTCTTCTTGATAAGTGCCTACCAACAATTGCTGCAATGCAGTTGAAAAGAATACAGAGCGCACCGGCTCTGATAAAATTGATTTTGCCTTCAGTCCTTCCACCTCGTGCACTCCGCTAAGGCCTGCCGCTACCAACTTTCCGTTTACCTCAATCAACTGCACCACTTTGCCGTCAATCCCCTCTACCTTGCGATATGAATAGCCCAATGGCTTGATGATTTTATTTTCAACCATGTTTTGTGTGGCTGAGCTGTGTTCTTTTTCTTTTTTCTTTTTTCTCAAAAATCCAAAAAGTGTACGCTTGCCTTCTTGTTGCCCGCTGGACGCTTGCCGAACTTGTATCGATATTTTTTGAACGGAGACTTCTTTGTTGAGCATGTAGAGACCAAGTGTGGTGCCAACATACACATGACCATTAATAGCTTGTGTGCAAAGCAAGTTGCCTGCAAGACCTGGGTAATGATTTAAAGATCGAAATGGCAAAGAGGGGGCAATACGTGTAAAGCCATATTCATGAGCCACCCATACGCCCTCGTTATGATCTCCCAACAAAGCAAAAATTTCGTTGTCGCGAAGGCCACTGCTGTAATCTATAATTTCCTCGGTTGCGCCTGTAAGCGGATTGATCAATAAAACACCACCACGCAGCGTGCCAAGTGCAATCAACTTTTCGCTCACCCAAACTCCACTCACTAGTTTGTTTTGTCTGAGGTATCCTTCGTCACTTAGTTTCAATTCAATAGGCTGCGCAGTGCCTTTCAAAATATAAACTTTGCTTGCCTCTGTTCCTAAGATTACATCTCCTGTTTTTTCAAATACTGAAGAAAAGATGATTTCTGATTCGGTAGGGAGCACCGCTGCTGATTTTTGAAGCTTCTCACCCGTCCATTGTAATAAATCCTGATCAAAACTTTTTAAAAACACTTTTTCATGGATTTGTAATAGCCCCGCAAAATTATCACTAGCATTGGCTGCCACTTCTTTTTCAATTTTATCTGCCGCCAGAACAAAGAGTTTATTTTCGTTGCAAAACAAAACCTTGTCGCTTGCCACTGCACTTGAAAAGATATTTGGGTTAGTAGAAATGGATTGATAGGCACGGTGATTTCCCTTTTCAGTCAACTTGCCGAAACCAAACACACCACCTACAAATACTTCATTGCGAAGTAACACAAGGGTGTATACTGCGCCCGGTGTAGGGATAAGTTGCCAGTTTTTGCCGTCAAACTCGAGCACTCCTTTTTTGTTGGTGAAATAAATAAGGCCGCGATCATCTTGCACCATGCCCATGCTTCTGTAGTCGATGCGCTCATCGGTAGGGGCGTAATGTGATAAGAAAGAGTTTCCTGTTTGGGCGAATGCTGATTGAAAAGCCACCAAAAGAAACAATGCGGTAAGAGAAAATAACTTCATAGATTTAAAGATAGCTCCTTCAAAAATAACAGTTTCTTCAGCTTATCCTGCTCCAATTCACTGTAGTCTTTTTCATAGACTCAATTTGCTGCAAGATCATGGCGTTTTCGGGGTTTTTAAGTGTGGCATCATTTTCAAGAATGGCCTGTGCCTCTTCTCTAGCTTGCTTCAAAAGCCCTCCATCTTTGCCCAAGTCGGCAATTAATAAATCTAACGCGCCACTTTGCTGCGTGCCCATCAAATCTCCTGGGCCGCGGAGTTTCAAATCTGTTTCGGCAATCTCAAAACCATTGTTGGTGCGCACCATCGTTTCTATTCGAGTCTTGGATTCTGCACTGAGTTTGTGATCAGTCATCAAAATACAATATGATTGCTCGGCTCCTCTGCCCACTCGCCCTCGTAATTGATGTAGTTGCGATAAACCAAACCGTTGCGCACTTTCAATAATCATCACCGAAGCGTTGGGCACATCTACGCCTACTTCAATCACCGTAGTGGCCACCATGATTTTTGTTTCGCCTTTTGCGAAGCGAGCCATTTCAAAATCTTTTGCTTCTGGTTTCATTTGGCCATGAAGAATGCTGATGGGCATTTCTGGAAAAGCACGAGAAATGCTTTCATAGCCATCCATCAAATGTTTTAAATCCAATTTTTCTGATTCTTCTATCAACGGATAAACAATATATACTTGTCGGCCTCCATCAATTTGTGTTTTGATAAATCCATTTACTTGCAAGCGGTGTGAATCAAAACGATGCGTGGTTTTAATAGGTTTGCGGCCTTTCGGCAATTCATCAATGACAGAGATTTCTAGATCGCCATAGAGCGTCATGGCCAACGTGCGTGGGATGGGCGTGGCCGTCATCACCAATACATGCGGATAGAAATCTGTATTTTTTTGCCACAGCTTGGATCGTTGCGCCACACCGAAGCGATGTTGCTCATCAATAATAGCTAAACCTAGTTTATTGAACTTTACTTCCTCCTCTAGCAAAGCATGTGTGCCAATTAAAATTTTTAACGAGCCATCTGCCAATTGTTCATGAATAGGTTTGCGGGCACTCTTCTTCACAGAGCCAGTGAGCAGCGCAATGGAGATGCCCATTAAGTCAGCATACTTTTTCAAATTGGCGTAATGCTGCTGCGCCAATATCTCTGTTGGAGCCATCAGCGTGGCTTGTGCATCGCCACCGATCGCCAATAAAATGCAGATAAAACCTACAATAGTCTTTCCACTTCCCACATCACCTTGCAATAAGCGGTTCATTTGCTTGCCCGATTTCATATCGGCATAGATTTCACGCACTACTCGCTTCTGTGCTTCTGTCAAATCAAAAGGTAAATGCTCTTTATAAAATTTGGTAAGGATTGTGGTATCATGAAAAGCTATTCCCTTAAACTTCCCCTGCCTTACCAATTTCATTTTGATCAGACGAAGCTGAATGAAAAATAGTTCTTCAAACTTCAGCCGCGTTTGTGCTTGAAGAAGCAGTTCATGGCTTTGTGGAAAATGGATGTTGTTTATGCTGCTCTTCTTTCCAATCAAACTTTGTTTTTGCAAAATGGTGGAGGGAAGCGTCTCGCGAATATGAACTTGCGCAGCCTTCAATACTTCTTGCTGCAATTTTGAAATGAACTTGCTATCAATATAGCGCGTACGTAATTTTTCGCTCAATGGATAAATAGGTTGGAGATAGCCTCCCTTCTCGCTCTTCTCTGTCAGCGGTTCTATTTCAGGATGGGCAATAGAGAGTTTGCTGCCAAAACGGTTGGGCTTGCCGAACACTACATAATCTACATTGGGTTTTATTTTATTGACCACCCAATTGATACCTTGAAACCAAACCAACTCTATCTCGCCATGGCCATCGGTAAAATACCCGACCATTCTTTTCTTTTGTTTGACTCCGATCATTTCCATGTCGGTGATCTTGCCTTTGATCTGCACGTAAGGCATCAGTTCATTTACTTCACTGATCGAATAAAACTTGGTGCGATCTTCATAGCGAAATGGATAATGTTGGATGAGGTCTCCAAACGTGAACAGTTTCAATTCCTTTTGCAGCAAGGCTGCGCGCTGTGGTCCCACGCCTTTGAGAAATTCCAATGAGGTATCGAAGAAGGACATTTTATCAATTAGCCAATGTGCAAATTAGCCAATGTTAGCAATTCTTGGGTAGGCTAAATGATCAATTCTTTTTGTTGGAAGCAAAAGATCTTTGCTTCTTTTCTACTTTTAGAAATCGGCCACGCCAATTTTTGTCATCCCAAAAAGCTTTTAGTATGCCACCTGCAAAAAATAGTAGAATGGCCGCGCTAAACCAATAGAACCCAGAGCCAACTCCAACGGTACTGTCGTGCGGTGTTGCAAATCGAGATCTGTTTGGATTTAAGCTCTGAAGAATAATATTGATTGTCAGCTGCTTCACAATTCGCTCTTCAAATAATAGATTGTTTTACCCCTACGGTCTCAATAGCCATCTTCTGAGTTTTGCTCTTGCTTCTTTTGTAGAAAGTACTTGACCCGATTTCGATTGATGCAATCCAATCTCAACCTTTTGCAAGAAAATAATCTTTCCAAAAAAATCTTCTATTGTAAATGAATTAGGAAGATCGTTGACTATTTGGATCAATTTCTCTTTTGAAAGCATATTCATTGGTTTGCTCATCAAAGATAACTTTTTGCATTCATCTCTGTGCCTCTGTGGCAAAACTCCGCCCCATCATTTTCAAATCTTCAAATTGACCAATGTTCAAATTAAATTTTCTTCCACTCCAGCGTATTGATCAGATGCATCACTTCCTTTTTCATGAAGTCGATGGCCGGGGCGAGCGAATCGTTTTGGACTTTGGTATTGAAATAGAGCGCACCGCGCAGAAAATTTTTCGTAGAGTCGGTCATCGTAAACTGAAATTGACTTGGTACTTCCCCACTGATCTCTGCTATCAAAGCGGTTTTTCCTTTCGGTGTAATTATTTTTACTTCATCAATACCGTATGCTTTGATTTGCTGCTTGGAAGTAAGGCTGTACGCATCGTTCAAAAATTCTTTCAATAGCGCCTCTTTGTTGTTTATCTTTTTGTAAGTGATGTGGATATTGGCCTTCAAGGCTGGGTAATAGATTTCCACCCAATGTTTTTCATTTATCCAAGACGTATCGCGCAGCAGTTTTGCTGAGGTAGAATATTCAAATTGATAGGGAAGTGAATCTGGCAGCGCAATGTATTTTTCTTCTGGCAAAATCAATCGGTTGTAGCCTTTGGGCTTGGGTTGATAGTTGGTTGTGCAGCTAGATAGAAAAAGTAGGCAGCAGTAGAGGGTAATTGGTAAGAGATAATTGGTAAGAGGTAGTTGGTAAGAGGTAAGAGGTAAGCGGTGGTCAGTTGGGTTAGCCTTACCTCCAATCCTAAATCCCAAATCCCAAATCTTAAATCTTAAATCCTTCATTCCTCCGCTTTAACTTCCTCCATAATCGTCACCCGCACTCTATTTATTTTTCGCTGATCAACCGTGAGTATCGTGAACATAAATTTTTCAAACTTGACCTGCTCGCCTACTTTGGGCAATGACCCGTGCAGTTCCAATATCAACCCGCCCAGCGATTCGCTTTCGCCTTTCACATCATCAAAGAAAGTCGGGTCAACATCCAATGCTTTGCACAAATCGTGTACAGATGTCTTGCCTTCAAACAAAAAATTCTTGTCGTCAATTTTCTGGAAGTTCAAATTCACCTCATCAAACTCATCGTTGATGTCGCCAATGATTTCCTCAATCAAGTCTTCCAGCGTTACCACGCCAGCCGTGCCGCCATACTCATCTACCACCACGGCCATGTGCACGCGCTTGCTCTGAAAATCTTTTAGCAGCGAATCTAATTTTTTTGTTTGCGGCACAAAGAAACCCGGCCTCAACAATTTTTGCCATTTAAAGTTTTCGGTTTCATCCAAGAATGGGAGCAAGTCTTTGATATACAAAACCCCCTGTATGTGGTCGATCGATTCTTTGTAAATAGGGATGCGTGAAAAGCCAGATTTCGTCACCTGTTCCATCAATTCCTTAAAGTTCAACTCCACATCCACCGCAGAAATATCCACGCGCGATTTCATTACGCGCTTCACCGTAAGCGTACCAAAATTTACAATGCCCTTGAGAATATCTTTTTCTTCGGCCGTTGTGTTATTATTGACGGTGGTCAGTTCAAGTGCTTGATTCAATTCATCTACTGTGGTGCTGTATCCCTTCTTTTCAATCCTGCGCTCAATCACGCTGCTCATGCTCAATAACAAAAACGAAATCGGCCTCCACACGCCTTCCAAAAATTTCCAAATGCTCGCCATGCGCTTAGCAAAACTCCAATTGTGCCGTGCCGCATACACTTTAGGGATGATCTCGCCAAAAAAAGTGATCGCAAACGTGGCCCCGAAAGTTACAATTCCCACTATCGTCTGGGTAGGGGTGCGTGTACCCGCCATCTCCCACATCAAAAAAGTAGA
This sequence comes from Cyclobacteriaceae bacterium, assembly GCA_043777495.1. Taxonomy (GTDB): domain Bacteria; phylum Bacteroidota; class Bacteroidia; order Cytophagales; family Cyclobacteriaceae; genus ELB16-189. Next base: position 37,650 of record JAYWHU010000028.1, read on the forward strand.
GATCGTCACCACGCCCACGTTCACGAAATTGTTCATGATAAGAATGGTGGCAAGCAACAATCGCGGTTTCTTCAATAAGTCAACAATACTTTTTTCAGAGGCATCATCCGATTCGCGACAGCGATCTAAGTCATCAGACTTCAACGAAAAAAAAGCCACCTCAGAGGCAGAGATCATCGCTGACATAAACAGCAAAACAACTATCGCTAAAAAACTAAAGACATAGAAGTAGTTTGGCGCAGATAGAATATCGGCCAAAAGAAAACTAGGAGGCTCCTCCAAAGTAACAATCGTTTCCAAGCGTCAGTTGATTGGTGCTATATTAAAATGGCAGATCGTCTGTTGCGCTCGGTGTACTTCTTTCACCTGGATCATTCGCTGCAGAAATAGCCGGGGCTTGCACACGCTCCGAGTTTCCACCTCCCGCAGGTTTGCTTCCCAGCAGCGTCATATTGTCGCCCACTATTTCAGTCGTGTATCGAGTTACGTTGTCTTTCTCCCAACTGCGTGTGCGCAATTTTCCCTCAATATAAACTTGGTCGCCCTTGTGCAAATATTTGCCAGCAACCTCTGCCAGTCCACGCCACAGCACCACATTGTGCCACTCGGTTATCTCTTTGCGTTCGCCCGTGGTTTTGTCTTTGTAGGTCTCTGATGTGGCCATAGAAAAACTGGTCACCGTAGCACCGTTTTCTAAATTTCTTACTTCTGGGTCTTTGCCCAACCTGCCGACTAAGATCACTTTGTTTACACCTGACATATTAGATTAGTTATAGTTTATGGTTTTTGATTTATGGGGGAACAAAGTTACCAAAAATCTCCGTCTTCAACTTTGGCAGATTAGAATCGGTCGATTAACAGTTTTTTGATTGGTTTTTTTGCAATGTCCTCTGCAAGCTTTAGCAAAGAGGGCGGCCTGCCACGCTAGGCGCAGTGGCACCGGGCTTTCGCTACTCGCCACCCACCGCACTTTCCATTTCGGGCTCAAACAGGCCGCTCAATCCCTGGCCGGATGCTCGCACGTAACGAATCTATTAAACGAAACTTTTTCCGCTGCTCGAACATCTTTACATTAGAGCAGCAAAAAAGATCAATATGCGATTGACCTTACTATTAATTTTTCTTGCCGCTGCTATCCACGCACAAGAATTTAAAAAACTACGAGCGGGTTTTGGATTCGGATATAGTATTGTAGGACCAAACTTAAATAGCCCAAAAAGCGAAGGCTGCCTATTAATATCTTTCGAGCCGTCCTATCGAATCAAAGATAGAATTAGTATTGGTGTTCGGTTAGAGGCTATTGGCCAATTAATTGGTGGTGGATTAAACGTAGCATCATACGGAATTAACGGTCAATATTATTTTTCCAATGAAAAATTTCGACCATTTGCCGGAATAGGACTGGGACTTTATCATCCAAGATTAAGTGGTGATACTTTCTATGGATACACCTCGCGATTGGAAGAAACAGTTTTAGGATTTTATCCTCGTGTTGGATTTGATTCGGGGCACTTAACCATTGCCGTTGAGTGGAATATTATCTCTTCTTCGAAATCAATAATTAACAAACCAGTATCTAATATTTCTTATGACGGTTATATCAATGGCAATTATTTATCCCTAAAGATTGGATTGTCAATTGGCGGAGGCCGAAAAAAAGCAAAGTAGTTATTCTACATCCAAATACTTCGCAAGTAAAATCGGTTTTGGCAAAGCAGCAACTTGCTTTTTCGTAAACCATTTCAATCCTAATGAAGCTGGAATTTTATTTGATGGCAATTCCATTTCAATAAATCTTACCATCAACTTTTGATGTGAAAGAATGTGCTTATAAATTTTGCTCTCACTTATTTTGGTTGACCCCTTCAACAGTATATCCTCTTTGATAAGCACTTCTGTTTTTGAATTTCGCTTCGTCTCCACCAAATAAAAATCATATAGCCCCTGCCAAATATCTTTGCCCTCGCGCTGCTTCATTAATATCTTGTCTTGATGTCGGATGACGAAATAATAAAAGTACCGCTTCCTGACTTTTAGTTTTTTAGATTTTACAGGCAATACTTTTTGCAAATCGTGTTGATTGGCCACACATGCTTTCGCGAAAATGCACGTGTCGCACTTAGGGTTTTGCGGCAAGCAATGCAACGCGCCAAACTCCATCATCGCCTGATTGAATAAATCAGGTTGCTCTTTGGGGATCAGTTCATTCGCTCTCTCAAAAAAGAAAGCTTTGCCTTCATTGCTCGCAATGTCTTTTTCTATTCCAAAAATCCGCGCCAGTACACGAAACACATTGCCATCAACTACCGCTACTGATTCTTTATACGCGATGGAGGCAATGGCGGCAGCGGTGTAAGGCCCAATGCCCTTGAGTTTTTTCAATTCATTATAGTTGCTAGGGAATTCCCCATCGAAATCCTCTACAACCATTTTTGCACACGTGTGCAAATTTCTAGCTCGCGAATAATAGCCGAGGCCTTGCCACAATCGCAATACTTCTTGCTGTGATGCCTTCGCCAAAGAAAAAACGGTGGGGAAAGTTTTTACAAAGCGTTCGTAGTAGGGCAGTCCCTGCACTACACGTGTTTGTTGCAAAATAATTTCCGAAAGCCAGATTTTATACGGATCGGTGGTTTGCCGCCAAGGCAGGCCGCGTTTGTTCTCTTCGTACCACTGAATTATTTTTTTTGAGAAGTTCCGATTGCTCATTTGGCCTCAAAAGTAAGCCAAGAAGGCAACCTTTTACGAATGAATCGGCTTGACGATCCAAACAAATCGCACAACTTTCCAAAAGTTTTAAAACTTTTGGAAAGTTAACTGCCCTTCTATCGAATCATTTAGCCTATTAACACCCTTTTACCCCTCACTTTGTTGATTGTCAGTAAATTAATTTTGGATTTGAAACAACAGCTTATAAATTTGCCCTCCCAAAAATAAAGCACTCTAAACCCCATCATCGTGACTAAAGCTGACATCATCAACCAAATTGCAGATAAAACAGGTATCGATAAAGCAGATGTCTCTGCCTCTGTGGAAGCATTCTTTAATATAGTAAAAGGAAATATGGCCGCTGGTCACAATATCTATGTGCGCGGCTTTGGCAGTTTCATCAACAAAAAGAGAAAGAAAAAAATCGCCCGCAACATCTCGCGCAACACGGCCATTGTGATCGAGGAACACTACATCCCCAGCTTCAAGCCAGCCAAGATTTTTGTAAATAAGATCAAGAACAGCGACAAAGTAAAACAGATGGCAGAAAAATAGGACTTAGGCATTGGGACTTGGGCCTTAGGGAGACCAAGTAAAACTTAAAGTTAAACACTAAGGCCTAAGTCCTAGTCCCCAAGTCCCAATCCCCAAGTCCATTTCTAAAAATGTTAAAGACCCGAATCATACTACTCATTGCTTGCGCCATCGTCATCTGGCTCATTTTCTTATTGCCGAAGGCTGTGGTAGAAAATGAAAGCCAATTGAAGTCGGCAGACTCTACGGCCAATCAAGGATCCACCGCCACCAAGGGCCACAGTGATATACCCGCAGCTTTAACAACTTCTATCAAAACATTGAGAGCCCAATACTTAACAGGTTCGTCAAATCAAAAAAATGCTATCTTTGCCGACTCTTTGAGAAGCCTGTACACGCAATCGGGTCAATTTGACAGCGCAGCGTGGTTTGCAGAACAAGGAGCAACGTTCTTTAACACCACAGAAAGTTACTTGAAAGCTGGCAACAGCTATTATGAGGCTTACACCTTTGCCCTACAGCCCGAAAAGCAAAAGACGATGGCGGAAAAAGCTCAACTTTGGTTGGGTAAAGCCATTGAATCGAATCCAAAAAACCTCGAAGCCAGGACAAAGATGGCGATGACATACTTGAGTTCATCGTCACCCATGAAGGGAATTCAGATGATGCGTGAGGTTTTGGCAGAAGACCCCAAGAACGAGTTTGCACTTTTTAATATGGGCATGCTTTCCATTCAATCTGGGCAGTACGACCGAGCCATTGAAAGGCTGAATGAGTTGATAGTGGTTAACCCGAATCATATTCAAGGACAACTTTTGCTAGGCGTGGCCTACATGAACAAAGGCAACAAAGAAAAAGCCCGCCAGCAATTTGAAAAAGTAAAGAAGTTGGATAACGATCCTGCGGTGCAAGCCACCGTAGATTCTTATCTAAAAGATTTAAAATAGATTAATTAATTGTTAAACCCTTCCGCCTAGGCGGACAAAACCAAAAAAGCATTATGCCAAGTGGTAAAAAAAGAAAGAAACACAAAATGGCCACCCACAAGCGCAAGAAGCGTTTGAGAAAAAACCGTCATAAGAAAAAATAATGGTGGTGGGGACGGATAATTATCCGTCCATACCCCATTGGTATTGATTATTTTCAATACCGATCCAAAGAACTAATCCTATTGTACAACATCCAATTTTTTAAGTTTTGAGTAATGAACTAATTATTAGTGCTACTCAGGACGGATGTCGCATAGCCCTTCTTAAGGACAAACAACTTGCCGAGTTTCACGAAGAACAAGATGGAAGCAAGTTTGTAGTTGGTGATATTTACCTAGGCACAGTAAAAAAAATAGTGCCGGGGTTGAATGCAGCATTCATTGATATCGGGTATGAGAAAGACGCCTTTCTTCATTACCTAGATTTGGGAGCACAGTTTGCTTCGCTGCTAAAGTTCACCAAACTCGTTCGCACCAAGAAGATCACCGGAGGAAAGCTGGACAAATTTCAACTTGAGAAAGACATTGACAAGCATGGCAAAATAGGCCAGCAACTTTCCAAAGTCCAGATGATACCGGTGCAAGTGGTAAAAGAGCCGATCTCTACCAAAGGCCCGCGACTTTCGTGCGAGATTTCCTTAGCCGGGCGATACCTGGTTATGGTACCCTTTTCATCCGGGGTGAGCATATCCAAACGGATTTCAAGTAACGATGAGCGCAAGCGTCTGCAACGCCTCATCCAATCTATCAAGCCCGAGAACTTCGGTGTGATCATTCGCACCGTGGCCGAAGGCAAAGAAGTGGCCGAGCTCGACAAAGACATGAAGAGCTTGGTGAAAATGTGGGACGATGGCGTTGCCCGCATGATGGACGCCAACCCGCGTGATAAAGTCATTGGTGAACTAAACAAAACTTCTTCTATCCTCCGCGATGTGTTGAACGAATCGTTTGACAACGTAATGGTGGACGATAAGAAGATTTACGATGAGGTAAAAGCCTACATCCACAACATCGCGCCAGACAAAGAGAAAATAGTAAAGCTCTACACAGGCAAGGCAAAAATATTCGAGCACTTTGGTGTAGAGAAGCAAATCAAATCTGCTTTCGGGCAAACTGTAAGTTTACGTGGCGGAGGTTATCTGATCATTGAGCATACCGAAGCCCTGCACGTGATTGACGTGAACAGCGGCAATAAATCCAATCGTGAAGAAAGCCAAGAGACCACTGCATTATCTGTAAACATTGAAGCAGCCAAAGAAGTAGCTCGTCAATTCCGGTTGCGCGATATGGGCGGCATTATTGTGGTTGACTTCATTGATATGCGCGGCTTGGATAACAAGAAGCTCATCTACAACACGGTGAAGGAAGAGATGGAAGCCGATAAGGCGAAACATACCATCTTGCCGCTCTCTAAATTTGGATTGATGCAAATCACCCGCGAGCGTGTGCGCCCGCAGATGAACATTGCAACCAAAGAAGTTTGCCCTACATGCAACGGCAGTGGAAAAATTGAAGCTTCGATTTTAGTTACAGATAAGATCGAAGAGCACGTAAGTCATTTGTTTGAAAAACAAAACGAGACGAAGCTCACGTTGGCACTGCATCCTTTCTTGCATGCTTACTATACCAAAGGCATTATCTCTAAACGGATGAGATGGTTTTTCAAATACAAAAAGTCTGTTGAGTTGATCCGCGATTCTTCTTTGGCCATTACCGAATATAAATTCCTGAACAAAGACGGTGAAGAGATTGAATTAGCTCAGGAGAAAAGTACGCCTGTGTTGGCGGGGGATTGAGATTAAATCATTTTTATTTTAGTGTAAGCCCTCGGTGAAATGAGGGCTTATTTTTTGTGATTACTCTTTGTTTTGGCATAAAGATTACCAATTACCAAGGCCTCATAGTTAGTAAGATGAAGGTATAGTTCTAACTTTCATAAGGTATTTCTAAAATACCATAGTTATAATTCACCTTCGGGTATTATTTTTACTGAACCAAGCTTTAATCGTTGAAGATAATCTACATTATTCTAGTCTTCCTTTCTTGTTCAGAGATTCTTCTTTGTCAAAATTGGCTGCCATGCTCTGCGCCTTACGTGTTGATTGAAAAAATCAAAGCAGAACATTTCAGCCCACCACCTATTGATGAAAAATTTCACACTAGTGTTATTCAAGAATTTTTAGAAATAGTAGACACTCACTCACTGTATTTTGTTAGCTCTGATGTCAGGGTTCTGCAAGATTATCCACTCAAATTAAGTGATCCCAATCAAAATAGTAGCTGTGGTTTTATTGAAATGGCCACTCAACTCTATCAAAAAAAATTAACGGAAGCAACTCGCATTATTTCCTTAAAGATTTCAAAACCATTTGATTTCACTCAAAAAGATAGTTTGTACTTTACTCCAAAAGAGATAAACGACTTTGCTGAAAATAGTAAAGAGCTAGAGCGGCATTGGGAAATTCGGTTAAAATCTTTAACGCTTTCGCGGATGGCACAAACAATAAATAGCTCATCTGTTAAAGATTGGATGGCTGGTGAACAACTTACAAGACTGAAAGTTGGAGCAAAAGAAAATGGTAAGATTAACCGATTATTAAATGGAAACATCTCACCTAAAGTATTTATTGCTAATGCACTAATGAAGGCGATCGCCTTAGCCTATGACCCTCACACCAACTTCTTTACCCGTAACGAAATCAAAGATTTTGAAAGTTCAGTTTCATCATCGCTTTATTCTTTTGGATTTGATTTAGGCGAAAATCCATTAGGCGAAATGAGTGTTGAGCGATTAGCACCTGGTGGACCCGCCTGGAACAGCCACCTCATTAACAAAGGTGATGTGATTACAAGCGTTACGTGGCCGAATGGTGAAATTTCTAACTCGGTTGATTTTGATGAGCACGAATTCGAGGAATTGGTGAAAGCCAGTGAGCGGAGTACTGGGATTTTTACCGTAAAAAAAAATGATGGAAGTACAAAAGAAGTAAGGCTGCAAAAGGAAAAGCGCGAATCAATCGAAAACAATGTTCGAAGTTTATTATTAAAGGGGGAAAAGCCAGTCGGGTATATTTCACTTCCCGGTTTCTATTCAGATTGGGGTGGTGAGGAGCAAAGTTGCGCAGCGGATGTAGCCAAGGAGATCATCAAACTAAAAAAAGAAAATATTCAGGGCTTGATTTTAGATTTGCGATTTAATGGGGGAGGCTCATTGCAAGAAGCCATCGAATTGGCTGGAATTTTTATAGATGTTGGGCCATTGTTATTGTTAAAATCAAAAGATGAGAAAGTACTTTCCCTAAAGGATATCAATAAGGGGCTTGCCTACGATGGCCCCTTAATAATTTTGGTAAATGGATTTAGCGGATCTGCCTCTGAAATAGTGGCGGCTGGGCTGCAAGATCATAACCGAGCGATTGTAGTTGGGAGTACAACCTTTGGCAAGTCCACTTCACAAAGTGTTTTCCCGTTAACACATGAAAACGATACATTAGGTTACGCGAAGATTACACTGGATAAGGTTTATCGAATTACCGGTAAAAGCCATCAATTGAAAGGTGTGGAACCTGATATTTACCTGCCAGATTTCTACAGCATTTTTGAAATCAGCGAACGCAACTATCGCCACGCGCTGCCCAATGATTCGGTGGTGAAAAAAGTGTATTACACTCCTTTTGTTTTATCCGCGATGGTACCCTTGAAAAAACAAAGTGAAGCACGCGTGGCAGGCTCGTCTTGGTTTAAGCACTTGCAAGCCTATCGCAAATTCTATCTCGCCCCCATATCGCTAGAGATAAATGCTTTTATAAAACACCATCAAATAGTAAAAGATTTTTTAAAAGGGCTGGAGGCAAACGGAGGTAATGCCGAAAAATCGTTGTACAAAGTAATGCAAAATAAGTTTGACAGTGGCTTGCTGGGCGTAGATGACAACCGCCAGCAAATTAGCAAACAGCTAGCACTAGAAATTGAGCGAAGTGTTTATATAGAAGAAGCATTTCAAATCATAACCGACTATCTTTCACCAATCAAAAAATAAGCTATGCGCACGGTTTACTCTCGTTTTTCCATTGCCCTTGTTTCGCTATTCCTTAGCCATTTCTCCTTCGCTCAAAACCTGACAGTACCAAGTGAATACCTCGGCTACGTAAATGAACAATGTACTCAAATCACCAACGATATGATGGCCTACACCAGTGCCGCCTCGCACAGTAAGAACGCTAAAAAAGTAGAGAAGAAAAGATTCGAACTGATGCAGACTTTGCGACAGTCTGTTTACAACATGAAGAAATTAAAGCCCTTTAAAGGAGATGCGGCTTTACGCGATTCCACTGTGGCCTATTTTCAAATTACGGCAGCCGTATTGAATGAAGATTATGCTAAGATAGTGAACATGGAAGAAGTTGCCGAACAATCCTACGATGCTATGGAGGCATTTATGCTAGCGAAAGAAAAAGCCAATGAACGAGCCGATCAAGCATACGAAATTTTTGATAAAGAGTTTGATGCCTTTGCGGCCAAGAATAATATAAGATTGATAGAGACGTCTTCCAAGCTTTCAAAAAAAATGAAGGAGTCAAGCGAGGTGTTTAAATACTACAACCGCATCTATTTGATTTTCTTTAAAAGTTATAAAGATGAAGCGTATTGGTTGGATGCCCTGAAGCGTTCTGACATTAACGCGTTAGAGCAAACTAAGAATGCACTACTAGCCAGTAGTTCTGATGGACTTAAAAAAATGAGCCCTATCAGTACCTACCAAGGTGATAAAAGTTTGAAAGTAGCTTGTGAGCGTATGCTTGAGTTTTATAAACTGGAGGCCACCAAAAGTTCGGAACTAGCAGATTTTTATTTAAAGAACGACAACTTTGAAAAAAGTAAAAAAGCATTCGAATTAAAGAAGCAGGCTGATAGGACAAAGCAAGAAATTGATAATTTTAATAAACTGGTTACGGAGTTCAATAACTCTGTCAATAAGTTCAATCTATTAAATAACGATTTGAATAAGAAAAGAAGCGAAGCCTTAGATGTGTGGAACAAGGCCGCGGATAATTTTTTGGATACGCACATACCCAAGCATCGTTAACTACTATGAACCGTTTTTTCTATTCATACTTCAAGGTCTTAACAGGATTTGTCTTGGCTGCTGTCATGGTTTGAAAACTGATGGTGAGTAAAATTAATGCTGCAACTCAGCCTAACATTTAATTTTTAGGTGAACTCTAGCAACTCTACCCCTTGAACTTCATCTTCTCAATCAAATCTCTAAAATAATCAGCCGACCAGATTTCCAGTGCCTTATCATCTCGGATAAATCGAACAATATCTTCTCGGACACTCTTGAATGAAACATTCGCAATCTTATCTTCAAGTAACTGTATGAATTTTTTTTGACTGATGGTTTTCTCTTCCCAATCGCCACTATTGCGAGCTCGCACAAGGAAATGATCTAAGTGCAAGGGCACTCCCTTTTTTATATACCATTCCATATCATACCAATCTCTTCCCTTTACCCGCTGTTTCCATTTACGAAAAAGAAGCGCGTGCATCTTACCTGCAAAAAGATCGGGCAGCTTGAAACACTTTACGTAAAAAGAAAACGGTTTTAACAAAAGTTTTTCTTCTGTTTCAAAACCAAGTGGTGGATGAGTGTCTACCTCTATCTTGATCTGGATGCTTGGGCGAATTCCAATACCCGCTTGCGGCACTATGCCTTCCAAAATTAATTCTTTCCAAACTGTATCTGATTTAAGAAAGGCAGAGTCGATACTGGTTTGCTTTGTTTTTACTTTCTCTTTCACACTCACCCGCATCCCCAGCGCACTGAATTCAGTTATGATCCCTTCCAGATAAGGTTTTAAGGAAAAATCAGGATTGACTTCCAATAAAGAAAAATCCAAGTCCTCAGAAAATCGGTCGAGTCTATAAAATAAACGCAAGGCTGTTCCTCCGTAAAAAGCCGCCTTCTCAAAGAAACCACTTCTTTGCAAACCCGCCAGCGCAATCTCTTGCATGATCTCTCGAAGAGCTTGCTCAACTTCTGCCTGCGTTTTGGGTTGATATTCTTCCAACCATTCCTTCATCATAACTGCTCCAATGTTTTGATAAGTATTTCAAGGCTACTTTTTTTTGGTGCATCTTTTATCCACCCGCTCATTCTTTTTGTATTCAAATTCCGCAAGCGATCTTTTTCTATGCGTAGATCGTCTATGAGCAACTCCATCACTTGTTTGGAACTACGAAGTAATATTCCAGAAGAGGTAACGATTTTATCACATAACGCTTTTTCGGGTGTGGCAATTAATACTCGTTGTTTCTTTGTTAATTCTAATTGCTGTATGCCAAAAGAATAATAAGGTAATGGAAGATGGATATAGCTAAATCTTCCTACGGCAGTGTAATACGTTTTTGTATTTTGAGTTGTTGCTGAACTCACCTCGTGCACTTTCTCTGGAATGAAGCCCCAATGAGAAAGAGCACTTTCCAATGAAACATAGCTAGGGCCCAAAATATAATTGGCCAGAAGGAAAGGTTCTGGCTTTGCTATTTTGATCCGTGATCCCGTTGTGTAAATGCCTCTCTTTACTGACACCAAAGTGCCTTGCTTTATCAATTCATGAATCTTATCATAAGGCCGTTTGTAATCCTTCAGCAGATCAAGTAATGTCTGCTTCGTGATTGGCTGCTCTGCGTATTCGTTCATCCTTTCATGAAATTCCATGGGGTATGCACTACTATTCTTTCTATTTATCGGATTATTCCGATAAATATGAATTTTTTTACAAAAATATGTAAGATATTCAATCAAATATCGGATTATTTCCGATAAATATTGAAAAATTTAACAATTACTATTGGCTAGACTTTTAGACTGGATTCTAGACTTAAATAGAGTACCCATCTTCCCTGCCACTCTGTCATTTCTTGCAGAGTGGAGCAATATTTGAAAAGCCCGTTATCCGATAAAAACCGAATCTATTATGCAAGAAAAAGGCAGTATCTCCATCCATACCGAAAACATTTTCCCCATCATCAAAAAATTTCTGTACTCCGACCACGAAATATTTTTGCGTGAGTTGGTGAGCAATGCCGTGGACGCAACGCAGAAGTTGAAAAAATTGGCTTCGATGGGCGAGTTCAATGGCGACCTGGGCGATTTGAAAATTGAAGTGAGCTTCGATAAAAAGAAAAACACTATCACTGTAAGCGACAAAGGGCTGGGCATGACGGGCGAAGAGATAAAAAAATACATCAATCAAATTGCTTTCTCGGGTGCTGCTGAGTTTGTAGAAAAATTCAAAGACAAGGGCGATGCAAAAGATATCATCGGAAAATTTGGATTGGGATTTTATTCGTCCTTCATGGTTGCCGAAAAAGTGGAAGTGATTTCCAAATCATTTAAAGAAGGAACTGAAGGTGCGCGCTGGGAGTGCGATGGCTCTACTGAATTTGAATTGAGCTCCGATAAAAAAGATACGCGCGGCACAGATGTAGTTCTCCACATTAACAAAGACTCAGAAGAATTTTTGGATGAGTTTAGGTTGAAGGGCATTTTAGAAAAGTATTGTAAGTTTTTGCCCGTTGAAATAAAATTTGGAACAAAGGACGATAGCGTAGAAGATGGTGTCGACAAAGACAACAAGCCAAAGTACAAAACTGTAACCAGCGACCGCATCATCAACAACACTTCACCTATATGGGCAAAGGCTCCGCTGGAATTGAAAGATGAAGACTACTTAAAGTTTTACAAAGAATTATACCCATTTAGTGAAGACCCACTCTTCTGGATTCACTTGAATGTGGACTATCCATTCAACCTCACTGGTGTTCTTTATTTTCCCAAAATCAAAAACGATTTTGAAATCCAGCGCAACAAAATTCAATTGTACTCACGCCAAGTATTTATTACCGATGAGGTAAAAGATGTAGTGCCCGATTTCTTAATGTTGTTACACGGTGTGTTGGATTCTCCTGACATTCCATTGAATGTATCGCGCAGTTATTTGCAAAGTGATGCCAGTGTGAAAAAAATCAGCTCGCATATCACCAAAAAGGTAGCCGATAAGTTGATTGACATGTTCATCAAAGACAGAAAAGAATTTGAAAAGAAGTGGGATGATATTAGTGTATTCGTTCGCTACGGCATCATCAGCGATGAAAAATTCTATGAAAAAGCAAAAGAGTTTTCATTGCTGAAGAACGTGGATGGAAAATACTTCACTATGAACGAGTACGCTGATAAAGTAAAACCAAACCAAACCGATAAAGATGGCTCGGTGGTTTACTTATACACTACGGACAAAGGCAAACAAGATGCGTTCATTCAAACAGCCAAAAGCAAAGCGTATGATGTGCTGATGATGGATGGCCAACTTGATAGTCATTTCATTGGTAATCTTGAGCAGAAAATAGAAAAGACACAACTCAAGCGTGTGGATAGTGATATCATCGATAAGTTGATTATAAAGACCGATGCCATTGCCAGTGTATTGAGCAAAGAAGAAGAAGAACAAGTAAAAGGTATTTTTGAAAAAGCCATCAACAACAAAGCAATGAGCTTGGCCATCGAGTCACTTTCACCAGATGATTTGCCTGTGACTGTGACCATGAGCGAGTGGATGCGCAGAATGAAAGACATGGCGCGCACAGGTGGCGGTGGCGGAATGAGTTTTATGGGTAACATGCCTGACAACTACAATGTGGCCATTAATGGTAATCACCCGATCATTCAAAAAATATTGAAGGCTGAAAACGAAGAACAAAAAACAAAGTTGGCCAAACAATCTTATGATTTAGGATTGCTTTCGCAAAGTATGTTGACGGGCGCAGATTTGACGAGTTTCATTAAGAGGAGTGTGGAATTGGTGGGATAAAAATCGAAGATCTACCGTACAAAACAAAAGGCGTCTTTTAGACGCTTTTTGTTTTTAGTTCCTTTTAATTTTTGCTCGCGAACGGCAAGTCATTTATGAGTTGCCATTGTCCCGTCCCATTTTTTACCATGTGATAGTACGATTGGAATGTTAACGCTTTTCCCTTTAGCGCAACCTTCACGGCTGCATTGTTTTCTGTAATGTCAATGGATAAAATTTGTACGGAGCGACTGTCGCCACCGAGCTTTCCATCTTCCATCATTTTGATGTAAGTAGCTTTGGTAAGCAATGTCACTGTTTCACTACCGAACAATCTGTTCATAGCCAAACGGAATTCGTCATGAAGCAACGTTTTGAGTAGAGTAACATCACGCGCGTCTCCCGCTTTTGCAAATTGATTTACGGTTTGCTCAATCAAGACCTTGTCTGATTGCGCCATGGTTGAAATACTTGTCATGATAATTGCGATGAAGATTAAGAATTGATTTTTCATTTGTTTATTGTTTTAGTTTATAATTTAAGTTTGATAGTTGTTCGCATAATAGAATGATGTTGAAAATCATCTTCTTGGCTAAAGGCCATCAGCACATAATAGTCTTTGCCCTCTACTAAGTTGTGATGAAATTTATCGTTTACAGATAGTGGAATGGAAAATGAAATAGAAGTCTTACCGTTTTCTTCTGCACCTGTTCTTTGAACAAGAGCCTCCGAACCGCCTAATTCAATAATACTTTTGTGATCGCCTGGCTTTACTATGAAGCGGTCGTCAATCGTTACATAGTCTTGCTCTACCGCACCCATGATCAGGTTGGTGCCACTCAATTCATCTTTGGTATTGAAACCAATTGCCACCCAACCATCAGTGGGCGCGGTTGCTTTACATTGCAAGTGATCTTTACTAAACCGCCAATGAAATGTCATGCCATTGATGGTAGTGGAATTGAAATCTGTTTTTTGTTCTGCAACAGAAAAGTTTTCTGAGATAAGTATTGCCATACAAAGGAATTTATTAATTGATATATCAATCATGTAGGTAAATTTTTTTAACCCTCTAGGTTTTTGATCATTTTTGTGAGGAGCTTTTTGATTTGCTCTTTTTCTGAATCAGAGAAATCGCTTACACCTTGCATGCGCATCGTTTTTACCAAGCCCAATACTTGCTTATAAAATTGTTCGCCCTTTATGGTGAGGCTTAGCAAGAAATGCCTGCGGTCACCTTTCTTGAAATCTTTCTTCACCAATTTCTTTCTCACTAGTATTTGGAGAATACGCGTGATGGAGGCCGTATCTTTGAAAAGTGCAGTGGCCAGTTCTGCCTGATTGATTTGCTCGCTGTCCCATATTTTCTTCAATACCAACCACTGATCTACGGTAATGTCATATCCTGCCTTTACAAACGTCTCTTGCGAATACCTTCTCGCAACCTTATTGGTCTTGTCGATGAGGTAATACAGGACATCCTCCAGCTTTTCGTCCACGGGTATAATTTATTAATTGATATATCAACGATGTAAAGTAAAGCAAAGTTTCCCACAATTGATAATTTTTCCTGATTTTGTGGTAAATTTACTCATGACCTTCTCCATTCGGCTCTCAAACGGCTGTAAAAAATTTAATCGAACTATTTCTTTTAACAAGGAAGCGGCCACAGTCGTTTACTTGGCGAAGGCAGAGAAAGAAGGTTAGTTTGCAAACAACTGGTGAATAAAAAATGAAACTCAAAATTTTCCTTATCTCCCTATTGTTAAGTGCTTGCGTTAAAGAGCAGAACACTCAAGGCTCGCTTATTTTTTATGTCATTGGCGACTGGGGCAAAATGGGAATACCCAACCAGCAACTGGTAGCTTCTCAAATGAATGATTGGACTCAGCAAGAGAACCCTCGATTTATAGTTAGCACAGGAGATAATTTTTATGATGTGGGTGTCACAGATACGAAAGATCCGCATTGGCAGAACTCATACGAGAATGTATACAGCAGAAACAACCTCGTTCAAAAGCCTTGGTATATCTCTCTGGGCAATCATGATTATTATGGAAATGCCGATGCGGAAATTGAATATGGAAAAATAAATAAGCGGTGGGTATTGCCTTCTCGCTATTGGTCGCGCATTGAAACGGCAGGCGATGGCACACGCATTAGATTTATTTTTATTGATACCAGCCCATTTGAAAAGAGTTATTACCAAGCTGCGGCAATAAAAGACAAAGTCTCTACACAAGACACCTTACGGCAGATGAAATGGATCGATAGCTTAACTTCTTTGAATGATGTGGATTGGAAAATTGTGGTAGGTCATCATCATATTTATACAGGAGGACTTCGCAAAAACGATCCTAATTCTGTGCGGGCTTCATTAGAACCTGTGTTTGCTAAAAATAAAGTAGATGTTTATTTCTGTGGCCATGAGCACGACCTTCAACATTTGAAAGCTGCGGATAAACCCACACATTATTTTTTATCAGGTACAGGTTCTGACATTCGCTCAACAGGAATAATCAGCGAGACTCTTTTTGCAGAGTCCATCCAAGGATTCATGAGTGTTTCTATAAAGAGAGAAAGTTTGGATGTGAAAGTGGTTGACTACAAGGGCAATGTTATTCATACAGCAACATTAACACACTGACAATTCTTTCAAGATTATTACGCCACCTCTTTCCCCATCACCCACTTCAACATCTCAAACCAATCCTGTTTATCTAAATTAATGTCGATTGATTTAGCTGCCTCTATAATTCTTTCGGGCTTAGTAGTGCCGAGAATCGGAAAAATATTAGAAGGATGTTTTAGCAACCACGCCAATGCCAACTGACTATAGGTTGCATTATATTTAGATGCCTTGTTGAACCAATCACGATCTTCAAATTGTAATTTGCCTCCACCCAAGGGTGACCAAGCCATTGCACTTGCCCCATGTTTCAACATCAAATCTAAATCTCCATTGAAGAGAGGGTCAATCCGCGAAAGCGAAATTTCAATTTGATTGGTAACTAGAGGGAAGGGCAAAAAATGTTGCAGCATTTCAAACTGCGAAGGCGTAAAGTTGGAAACACCAAAGTGGAGCACTTTACCTGCTGCTTTTAATTTCACAAACGTCTCTGATACTTCAAGCGGATCAAGCAACGGATCTGGCCGATGGATAAGCAGTAAATCTAAATGATCTGTACCCAACATCTTTAATGAATTTTCTACCGACCAAACAATGTGATCTTCCGAGGTATCGTAATGCTTTACCCAAGTGGCAGGTCGCTTAGATGAACTGAACTTGATGCCACACTTAGTAACGAGCTGGATTTTTTTTCTAAGAGAAGGGTCTTTTTTTAAAATATTTCCGAATAACTCTTCACAGCTATGGTCACCATAAATATCAGCATGGTCGAAGGTGGTGATGCCCTCGTCAATAGAAGTGTGAATCAACCGCTCCAACGTTTCGGGCGAGAGCGTGTGCCATCTCCACACACCTGTAATGATGCGCGAGAAGCTTGGTCCTTGCGGATGGAGCGGTTGTGAAATCATTTACTAGCGTGTTGGTAGCATTTGCCCGACTTCGCACTTGTCATGCGCTTGCACTTCGTGCCATCTGCAGTTTTGCCAGTACACTGGGCAACTTTATCTTTTGCGTGATCATCTGGTTTGCAAATGCCACAAGCACCCTTCTTCGCTTTTTTTGCTGCGGCCAAGGTCATTCCATCGGCATCACCAGAAAGTTTGCAATCGGCAGTGTGATACTTTTCCCCTTTGGCAGAAGCATATACTGTTTGGCTAAAGCCCTGCATGGCCAAGCCAAAAAACAAGAATAGGCCGAGAATCAGAATTTTTTTCATAGTGGTTAAATTTAATTTCATACAAGTTGATATTTTTTGATGAAGAATAAAAATCATTCAGTCAAAGGGTTTCCAACCTTCTTAAGGTTGGAAACCCTAAATGTAAAATAAATGAGAACTTAAACTTAACTTTGATAGCTAAACGGATAATAATGACCGCAGACTTCAAAAACATTTGTGCCCATGCCGGTGCAATTCCCGATCCTTCGACAGGCGCTGTTACATCTCCCATTTATTTTTCATCTACATTTCATTATCCACCCACAGGCGAAAATCCCACTGGAAATGTTTACAGTCGTGAGGGAAACCCTACGCGCAATTCTTTGGAAAATATTTTGGCACAACTAGAGCAGGGCGAAGATGCGGCAGCCTTCAGCAGTGGGAGCGCGGCAGCCAATGCTGTTTTTTTTAGTCTGCGCCCGGGCGATCATCTCATCATCAACTTTGATGCCTATGCAGGTATTCGCACCATGTTACGAGATATTTTTATGCCGTGGGGATTGGAAGTAACGTTCACTAACTTGAGCGACATCGGTAATCTTTCTAAATCCATCAAACCGAACACCAAAATGGTTTGGACAGAATCGCCTACCAATCCTCAACTGAAAATTGTTGATCTGGTTTCTGTTATCTCTATTTGTCAACAACACAAAATCAAAGTGGCTGTAGACAATACATTTGCTACACCCGCGCTGCAAAATCCTATTGTGCTTGGCGCGGATATAGTGATGCATAGTACCACCAAATATTTAGGTGGGCATAGCGACTTAACAGGGGGTGCATTGATCACAGCTAAAAAAGGTGAAATGTGGGAACGTATTCGGCACATTCAACACATACAAGGAGCCGTGCCGAGTCCATTTGATTGTTGGTTGTTGATGCGGGGCATTCGGAGTTTTGTGCCGCGCATGATGCAGCACTTGAGCAACGCAAAAGCAGTAGCCACGTTTCTATCAACTCATCCCAAAGTAGAAAAAGTATTGTATCCTGGATTGCCAACACACGCGGGCCATGAAGTAGCAAAGAAACAAATGAGCGACTTCGGGGCGATTGTTTCCTTCTTGGTGAAAGGCACGAAGGCTGATGCCATCAAAGTAGCGCAGCGTGTAAAAGTATTTACAAATGCTACTAGTCTTGGCGGCACAGAAAGTTTGCTTGAACATCGCAAGAGTGTAGAGGGGCCAGATTCACCCACTCCTGATAACTTGATTCGATTAAGTGTGGGGTTAGAAGATAGTGCTAGTTTGGTAGAAGATTTAAAACAGGCATTTGCCTGAGAAATAATACCTAGTGTATCGACAAATTAGCTATGGTGCATTTGAAATTAACCGTTGGCAAAGTTAGGAGCAAATTATCTGCTATTGCTATCGAAATCAACTTTCGTTTTATGAGTCAAATTTAATTTGTTGTTGGACTAGTAAAAAACTTTTTAATTGAGATGCGGAATACACTCGTCCGAGATGATCTAATAATCTGTGACCCTATGACCCCGTCCCGTAGGGACGCAATGTTTGTAAAAAAATCCTATCAAAGAAGCCAGTCCCGTAGGGACGGAATGTTTTACTCAAGAGGTTTAAAAATATATTGCTCATCAAAAGGCACTTCAAACTTTTTCAACAGCTCTCTATACTCCTCCAAAAACGTTCTCTTTTTATGATGTTCTTTTTGGTTCATCACATACTGATAAACTTTGTTCACGTGGCTGTGGCTGTACGAAAAAGCACCGTAATCTTCCTGCCATTTAAACTTCCCTTTTACAAACCCTCTCTTATTGATCCACTCCGATGATTCTCCTTTTACCACTTGCATTAAATCGGAAACGGATTGCGTTGGGTGCAACCCTACGAAGGCATGGATATGATCGGGTATTCCATTTATGGCTATCATTTTATGCTTGTGGTTTTGAACGATGCCCGTGATGTATTTGAACAACTCTTCCTCCCAAACCGGTTGTATTAAACCGAAGCGGTTTTGCACAGCAAAAACAAATTGGATGTGCAATTGTGTATAGGTATTGGCCATTGTATAATTGTTTTGTGTGAAATATTCCGCCCCTAACGGGACGAACCCATTTCAAAATTAAAAAAATTATATGTTTGCCCAATCGACATTCTGTTGCCATGAGCAAAAACATTCCGTCCCTAACGGGACGGGTGTGAAAAACCAACATTTCTACAAACATATCGTCCCTAACGGAACGAGACCCAGAAACATCATCCCTACAAACATATTGTCCCTAACGGGACGAAGCTCAGAAATATCATCTCTAAAAAAATTGTTCTTCATGAGATTGAATCCCTATTTCTAATTTATCGATACGCGAGATTTTTTTCCGTTGACGCACTTCGCATTAAACACTCCCTCTTCTCCACCTTCCTGATCGCATATAAACAAACGCCATCGAAAACATACTGATCCAATACACCCACTCACTCACCCAACCCCATGTGAGGGAGAGATTCCAAACCTCTAACACAAAATAAACGTAGGCGGTGTAAAGAACGAGTGTAACAATCTCGATCAATAAATTAACGGAAGTATTGCCCGTTCCAGTAACGGCATTCAACCAAACCACCGAAAAAGATTGAAGAAGAAGCGCAGAGGAAACTACCCTTAAAACGGGAATAGCGTAAGTAATAAAATCATCCCCTTGCCCAAACAATGAAAGCATCAAACTTGGAAAGAGATTAAAAATTAGAACGATCATTAAAGAAAAGCCAAAACTCATTTTAGAAATACGCATGATGAGTGGCATCACTTCTTCTTGTTTTCCTTGGCCAATCACATTGCTCACCATGGTGTTAGACGTAGCCGCGAAAGACCACGCAAAAATCCCTGCAATGCCAAACACGTTGCGCATGGTATTGGATACGGCTAAGTCGCGCGCACCGTGGTGCTCGATCAAAATATAAAAATATTCCCAAGTGATAATGCTCAACGCATATTGCAAAACGAGCGGAGAAGATTGTACCAGAAGTACTTTAATAGTGGAGGCTTCCAACTTCCAGTTTTCAAACATGGAAAATGTTTTGTGGATTCCTTTTATGTGGATGACCACATAGATCACCACCAGACCAATACCTTCCGCAATGATAGAAGCATACGCAGCTCCGTTAAAACCAAGTTCTGGAAAGCCAAGCCGCCCATAAATCATCGTGTAATCGAGAAAAATATTTGCTGCCGCTTCGCTTAGCGTTCCCCAAATCAAAAATTTAGTTTGGTTCGTGCCCACCAACAAAGCATTCCGCATCACATACAAATACAAGAGTGGCAGCCCCCAAACTCGAATCAATACAAAATCAATGACTTGCTCAGCAATGATAGTGTTGTGAATGGTAGCACGAAGAATAAAAGGTGCAATAGTGTAGGTTATCAAAATGCCAAGCAATGCAATGCCCAGTGCCACCCACACACCATGATAGAAAAGTTTGCCGATTTCTTTTGGCAAGTTTTGCCCTGCCTTACGTGCGATCAGCGATTGCAAGCCATTGTTCAGCCCGCTGCCAATCACTGCGAAGATCAAATAGTAAACACCGGTGATGGCTGCACTCGCCAAGGCCTGCTCTCCCAAGCCGCCCAAGAAAATATTGTTGGTGATAAAATTTATTTGCGGCACCACCAAGGCCAATGAGATGGGCAGTGCCAATCCTAAAATTTGTTTGTAGCCAGTTTGTAGGCGGAGGTCTGGAGTGTTCATAATAAGAACCTCAAAAGTAAATTAAAATCCCGCAGCTTAGACTAACTTTGTTTTAGAATCGTCTTACCTACAAAACCCAACACTCATGCAAACCATCCTCGGAGCCAATGGAGTCATCGGACAAGAGTTATCTAAAACTCTAACTCAGTACACCACCCAAATCAGGCAGGTAAGTCGTAATCCAAAAAAAGTCAACTCAACGGATGAAATCTTTTCTGCAGACTTACTTAACTATGAGCAAACGGAAAAAGCAGTCGCTGGAAGCGAAATGGTTTATTTAGTAGCCGGACTTCCTTACAAGACTTCCGTTTGGAAAGAACAATGGCCGAGTGTGATGAAAAATGTACTCGATGCTTGTAAAAAGCACAACAGCAAATTGGTCTTCTTTGATAATGTGTATTCGTATGGTTTAGTAAGCGGAGCAATGACGGAAGAAACGCCATTCAACCCAATCAGTAAAAAAGGAGAAGTGCGTGCTAAGATTGCCACTCTTTTGTTAGATGAAATAAAAGCCAAGAACCTTAACGGGATGATTGTGCGGGCAGCAGATTTCTACGGCCCTAATGCAAAGTTGAGCTTAACTTACTCTACAGTGACAGAAAAGTTAAAAGCCAAGAAGGCATCTCAATGGATCGGCAATCCAAAGAGTGTTCACACTTTTACTTACACACCTGATGCGGGAAAATCGTTAGCTATTTTGGGCAACACACCTTCTGCCTACAACCAAACTTGGCATGCGCTCACCAGCAAAGATAAAATGACAGGCGAGCAGTACGTGCGCATTGCTTGTGAATTGGCCAGTCAGCCTTACAAACTTCAAGCACTTCCCAAATGGGGTGTGCGCATGTTGGGCTTGTTCGTGCCTGTGCTAGGTGAATTTGTAGAAATGATGTATCAGTTTGAAAACGACTACCTCTTTGATAGTTCAAAAATCGAAAAGGCTTTTAATCTTCAGGCTACGGATTATAAAGCGGGGATAGCGGAGACGTTGAGGTAATCTAAAGTTGCTTTCTCAGGTTTTCTAAATTGGAAATAACTGCTTTGCTTGAGTTAATAGCCTTGTTCACAATAGGTTTTGTGATTGAGCTGCTGCTGTCATAGTCAGCATTATTTCTTTCATCTCTTAAGCCACTTAGAAGATTACCCGTTGAATATTCTAAACGATCAGAGGAAGATTTCAATCTCTCTATAATCGTTCTATGAATCTCATGATTACTTTTTGCGGAAATCTGAAATTTATGCGTACAATAAGTGCGGATTGCACCAAATGCTCCGTAGTACGCACGACTTATTGCTGATCTTAAAGAAGCCTCATCATTTCTTGAAGTATATAATTCTTCGGAGAACTTAATAAATTCTTTCCAATCGAAGGGCATTGTTTACCATGTCTCTTTAATTGTAACTCTCTTCCTGATCTCTGGATTTTCATTAAACATCCAATTTATTACAAAGCCTTGTACTTTGTTATCAACAAATGGATCTCGAAGGGTATTGACGATCTGAATGAATAACGTTTCCCAGTTCTCTATTTCCAAATCAGAGCGAACTTCCAGAATAAAAATTGAATCAGGAAAAATCCTGGACAACTCTACATGAGCTCTACTAAGAAACGACTCGAATGAGAAATTTTTTAAAAGATAGGGGTAGAGGGTTTCCTCATCAAAATGATACAATTTTGATAACGCCTCTATCTCAATTGGAATAGTTGTAACGGAAATTTCCATCAATAGCTAATCATTTGCATACACCTGTAAAAATAAACAATCTATTTCTCTTCCGCCACTTTTTTAATCATTTCATTTCGAGTAACAAGTAGTTGGGTCATATACTTTTTTAAGATCAAGTAGTTGAAAATGCTGCCTATCAATCCAAACGGGACTTGATAACAAAATTGATCGGTCATGATAGTAGAGCCATTAGAAAATTGAAAATGATGCTCATGCTCCATCGATTTAAAAGCACCCTTCACCATCACGTCCTTAAAATAGTTGGGCTTTGTCATCTTAACTATTCGAGTAGTTAATCTTTGACGAATAAAAAAGTGAGTCGCTTCCCATGTTACAAACTCGCCTTCTTCAATTAATCCAAAAGTCCTTCCTTCTATCGCCCGTTCATTTGATTGTTTGGTAGATTCGATATGAAAGTCAATACTTCTCGATAAATCAAAACAAGTTTCAAGAGGTGCGTTAATCGTTGTTGTTAGTGTGATCGTTGTCACAAAATTAAATCACCCCCTGCGCCTGCATCGCTTTTGCCACTTTTAAAAATCCTGCAATGTTAGCTCCAGCCATGTAGTTGCCTGGCTTCCCGTATTCTTTGGCTGCGACCAAGCATGTGTCGTGGATATTTTTCATTATGCCTACTAACTTCGCATCTACCTCTTCGCGCGTCCAATTGGAGCCCATAAAGTTTTGTGTCATCTCTAAACCAGAAGTGGCTACACCTCCTGCGTTGGATGCTTTGCCAGGCGCGTAGATCACACCATTGTCTAGCAACACGTTGATGCCTTCGATAGTGGTTGGCATGTTTGCGCCTTCGCCTAAAAGCTTCACCCCGTTCTTCACTAAGTTGTTTGCGTCTTTCGCGTTCACTTCGTTTTGCGTGGCGCATGGGAACGCACAGTCGGCTTTAATATTCCAAATTGGATTGTGATCAGCCTTCGCATCCACTTCTTTGTAAACACATTTGTATTTGTCTGCGTATTCTTTGATGCGCCCTCTGCGATTGTTCTTCAACTCTTTCAAGAATTCCAATTTCTCTTGCGTGAAGCCTGCCTCGTCAATGATAATCCCATTTGAGTCGGATGCTGTAATCGCCTTTCCGCCCAATTGAATAATTTTTTCAATGGCATATTGTGAAACATTTCCCGAACCAGAAACCAAACATGTTTTGCCTTTGATGGTACTGCCAATATTCTGCAACATATTCTCAGCGAAATAAATCAGTCCGTAGCCAGTAGCTTCTGTGCGAATCAAACTCCCTCCCCAGCCAATTCCTTTGCCTGTAAGCACACCAGTAAATTCATTTTTGATTTTCTTGTAAGCACCAAATAAATAACCAATCTCTCGCCCACCAACTCCAATATCTCCCGCGGGTACATCTAATCTATGACTGATATGCCTTGCCAACTCGCCCATGAAGGCTTGGCAAAATTTCATCACTTCATTATCTGATTTTCCTTTGGGATCGAAATCACTTCCACCTTTTCCACCACCCATCGGTATCCCCGTAAGGGCATTTTTAAAAATTTGCTCGAAGGCCAAGAATTTTAAAACACTGGGTGTTACAGAAGGATGAAAACGCAAGCCACCTTTGTAGGGACCAATCGCACTATTCATCTGCACGCGGTAACCGCGATTTACTTGTACTTCACCCTTATCATCTAACCACGTAACGCGAAAAGAAATCAACCGCTCGGGTTCCAACATCCGTTCCAATAATTTCAATCGTGCGAACTCTGGATTTTTTTCTAGCACTGGCAACACTGAAGCAATTACTTCTTCTGCCGCTTGAAGAAATTCGGGTTCGTTGGGGTTGCGCTTTTTTACACTTTCAAGAATGGATGAATTGCTCATGGTGAAATAGGTTTAGTTAGCCAAAAGTAAGCAAGAAATTAGGATTGCAAGTTTTATAATGCTGCTTGGATATCTAAAACTTAGCGGTTGGAGGTACACGCCCAAAAATCATTTTTTGCTCAACTCCAAAACGCTGCTCGTCCTCTCTCTTGTATCCTCTAATAGTTTTTCATCTTGAGATAACTGCTTGCCAAAAGATGGAACCATTTCTTTCAATTTATTTTGCCATGCTTCGGCTTGACTTTCTTTTTTAAAACACTTTGGTAAAATTCCTAGCATGACCGCTGCTGCTGTTGATGCACCTGGTGATGCCCCCAACAATGCTGCCACTGTTCCGTCTTGCGACACTACCACTTCCGTTCCAAATTCCAACACGCCTCCTTCTTCTTTGTCTTTCTTGATGACTTGCACGCGTTGGCCCGCCTCCTTCAATTCCCAATCTTTGAGTTTGGCCTGTGGCACATATTCTTTCAATGCTTCCAATCGTTGCTCGGGTGTTTGGCGCACTTGGTCAATCAAATACCTAGTGAGCGGCATATTTTTCATCCCCGCAAAAATCATCGGTATGGCATTATCAAAACCAATGGACTTAGGTAAATCTAGTAAGGAACCGTTCTTCAAAAACTTGGTGGAGAATCCTGCAAAGGGGCCAAACAATAATTCTTTCTTTCCATCAATGATGCGTGTGTCAATATGCGGCACCGACATGGGTGGCGAGCCTACCGTGGCTTTGCCATATACTTTGGCGTGATGTTGTTGGATCAATTCTTCATTCAAGCATTTCAACCACAAACCGCTCACGGGGAAACCACCGTATCCTTTTCGTTCTTCAATCTCTGCCCGCTTTAGCAAGTGCAAGGTTGCCCCGCCCGCGCCAATGAAAACAAATTTGGTATTTACTTTTCCTTTCTCTTCACTCAAAAGATTTTTTACGTACACATCCCAGCCGCCTTTGCCATCGGGGTCAAGGTCTAGTGCCTCCACATTGTAGTGAATGGTAACGCCCGGCATCTTGTTCAATTGATTCAACATACCACGGGTGAGTTCTCCAAAATTCACATCCGTACCCATTTCCATCTTAGTGGCGGCCACGCGTTGATTCTTGTCTCGTTCCTTCATCACAATGGGTGCCCACTGTGTAATCAGCTCGCGCTCTTCGGTATAGATCATGTCTTTGAAGAGAGGGTTCTTTTGCAAGGCTGTGTAGCGCGTCTTCAAATAATTTACATTGTCATCGCCCCACACCAAGCTGATGTGCGGCACAGGTGAAATGAATTGAGCGGGTTGAGGTAGATATTTTTTCTGCACGAGGTAAGCCCAAAATTCTTTCGATGCCTCGAATGATTCTGCAATCTTGATAGCCTTGGAAATATCCACCGTGCCATCTGGTTTTTGTGGTGTGTAGTTTAATTCGCAGAAAGCAGAGTGGCCTGTACCTGCATTGTTCCAAGCATCAGAACTTTCAGTGCCTGCTTGTTCCAGCCGTTCAAAAAGTTGGATCGTGATGTCGGGGTTGAGTTCTTTAAGGATCATGCCGAGCGTGGCACTCATGATACCCGCGCCCATCAATACTACGTCCGTTCGTTGCACGAGCGGTTTGATTGCCTTTGTCATTGGTTAGGTCTTGATTTTAAACTTTCCAAGTTAAGGCATCGCAGCGCACCTTGCAAATTCAGGGCTTCAATCGGGTTTTAGTGGTGACACGACTTCAAGTCGTGCCACCACTGTAAGCATTCGATTATTTCTGAGCCATGACCAAATTCAACTTCACAAAAATCTCTGTGGCAATTTTTGTGCTTACAATCTGCGGCACTTTAATATCGTGGTCAGCAAGTGGCACACCAAAGTCAGCATCTATTTTAAGAATGCCCTTTTCAATTTTCATTTTACCAAGGATGATACGCGATTGCTTTTTGCCGTGGATGGTGAGTGTACCTTTCGCTCGCACATCATGAACACCATCCACAGTAAAATCGATAAGGTCGATTATTTTCCCTGTAAAGGTGGCATCATAAAATTTATCTGTCTCCATGTACTTCTCATTGAAGTGTTCTTTTTGAAGATTGCTGTTGAAGCCCTCAAACGATTGGATTTTTACAATAAATGCAAACTGCCCGTTAGACGGGTCAACAATGCCTTGGATTTTATGAGACGATGCCTTGATCACTTCCAGCGTTGCGTTAGAAGTAAAGGTCATCTCCCCTTTATCTGTGATGAATTTCTTTTGGGCTTGGGTTGTGAAGCCAACAAATACTAAGAAGCTTAAGATACTGATTCGGTAAATCATCATATTAATATAATTCTACTAAACCGAAAGATAGTGACCTTAGTTCGTTCTTAATATCCAATTCTGTGTAATAAATACAGTTTAATCGCTGCCAAACACCAGATTACACCTATTTGGAAGAAATGACTTTTATTTGAGCGACATTTTTTTATAATCGGCACGACTACTTTCGTACTATCCCGCAAACATACAAGCTCAACGTTCTCTGGTTTTTTATCCAAAGAAATAGTTAACTGTTCTGTGGAAGATGTTTTTTCATTTGACCTACAAATTAGCTGAAGGTAGCTCCGATGGAGCTATTAGAATTTATCATTAGTATTCTATAAACAGGCAGTCCCTCTGGGACTACCGGCCCCAGAGAGGCATACTGTTTATAGAACAAGATGCCTCATTTTACAAAAGCTCCGTAGGAGCTTCCTAAATTTGAGATAGTCAAAACTTAAATAATGCATCGAGTAATAAGCGTTGCTGAAAGCCTAAAAAACCCAATCACCGAATTATCTATAAATTTGCTTTGAATCATTTATATTAAGCCCTGTATTTTCAAATCTATGGCAGCCAAGAGTACCGAATCCATGTTTCAACGGTCGAAGGATATTATTATCACTTCGATGATTTCCATTGCCATCACCATCGTGTTTGGCTATTACTTTTTGTACATCGGCAACCGTGAGCGTAAGCCTACTTTTTATTTGGACCCTACACGTACTACCATTTTAGATAAGAAGAATGCGGCCAATGCACCGTTGCAATTGTTGAAAGCAAATGGTGACACGATCAAGTCGGACGTTACGTCTGTTTATTTTTACTTTTTTAATCAGGGCAACGAAACCATCAAACAAGAAAATGTGTATGCGCCCTTGAAGATTGTATTGGGCGATAGCGCGGAAATCTTGGATTTCAAAATCTTGAAAATAGCACGGCCTGTATCAGGTATGTCGCTGGTGCACGATACGGTGAGCAACTCATTGCAAATTGATTTCAAGGCAATAGAAAAAGATGACGGCTTGGTGGGGCAGATTATTTTTGAGGGGAATAAAAATGCTTCCATCATGCTAGAGGGTGGAGTGGATGGCGTAAAGCTTTTTGAAACTCATCTAACTACCATCAATCCTCTTTATTTGATGGTTGCCATTGTCATTTTCTTGATAGCGGCCTATATCTTTTTGGTGTTGAGCAAGCGGAACCCAAAAAATTCGCCCAAGCTGATTTTCTTTTTCTCGGCCATACCAATTTTATATCTGTTACTCATGCTCTACAAAACAGAATGGTTTGTGAAGCACACCGTGCCTGAAACTTTGCAGCTAGAGCAATACAATGGCAAGCAAAGTGAGAAGTTGTTTAGTGTGCCGAGTTGGATGAAGTAGATTGTTAAATCTACCATTGCTCATCGAACGGAAGCAGTTCGGGCTCAAGGAATTCTTTCTTTGCTTTTGCCGACTTAAAAATATCTGTTGAATAATGTGTGTTCAGTAATTCTTTGAAATTGGTTTTTAACCTCTGATTTTCGCTTATGAAAACCTGAAAATCATCTTCTTTGGATTTTAACATGAAATGATAAACCGCTTTGACGGCCGCCATGGTTACGGTTTTGTTATACTTATCACTTGCGCCTAAAGAGGCTACATAGTTTTGCAATTGATTGCAGATATTTTCAATTGCTGAGAAGATACCATACTTGCGAATATGAATCCATGCTAATCTCAGATGAGCTTCATGGGTGAAAACAGTGGGGTTCAACGTAGCGTTCGAAAACTGTTGTTCAAAATCTTCATCGGTAAATTCAAAATGTTTTTCCATGTTGCGTAGTGGGGTTCTAGGCGTCAAGACACCTGAGACCTGCCTGCTGGTAGGCGGGGGTGTCAGACGCCTTAAATTCACCTGTTAATTTAATGTGAAGATAAGTGCTTTTCAAATGAACCGCTTTATATTCTTTTTGTGGGTGTAAGGAAACACTCTAACATCAAAACAAATAACTGGGTATGCCCCTTATTGCGTTCATTGATGGCGTGCCAAAAAAGGATTTGCTTTGATTGAATTTACCTGTGGCACGCTTTCATACTCTACCTCTATTTCCCACGGGTTAAAACCCGTGGCTGGAGTTTGGCTATAAGACCCAACAGAATAAAAAAAATGCCGAAGTATCAGATATTTCGGTTTTTTTGCGTTATT
>JAYWHU010000029.1:0-18864 GCA_043777495.1 Cyclobacteriaceae bacterium
TCAGATAATCATAATCTACATTTACGTTGGAGGGTGTAATGGTTAATACCCCCGTATCCGCCTTTACTTTAAAACCCCCTTGGTGAAAGTTGTTACCCAGTCGCTGCCCACTGGCGGTAACACCGCGGATCATCGATTGCTTTTGTAATTCCTTCTTGAGGGTTTCGAATTTTTCGTTTGCTTCGTTGTTCATGTTTACTAATAGCATCTGGTCTTTATCAAAACCAATGTCTGATTCTTTCATAAAGGATAACTGCTGAATAACAATTAGGGTACTTACCATCATGGCGATGGCCAATCCAAATTGAACTATCACCAACGTACTTCTCAGCACCGACTTCCCTTCGCCCCTGTTTCCACCTTTTAACACTCGCGATAAATTGAACGAAGTCATATAAAAGGAGGGATAGATACCTGTTAGTACCCCTAACGAAAGCGTGCAAACCAATACGGCTACGAGTTGCCAAACGTTTTGAAACAATGGCAGGATTGAAAGTTGTCGCCCGATTAAATCATTGAGAAGGGGGATGAAAAGCGTGTCTAATAACAAGGCAACTACCAACGCAATACCCGCCAACAGCACCGACTCAAAAATAAATTGACCGAATAGCTGAAGTTTTTTCGCTCCAATGGTTTTTCGCACCCCAATTTCTTTCCATCGATGAGAAGCGCGTGCGGTGGTGAGGTTCATAAAATTAACTGCCGCTATCAATAGGATAAACCCTGCTATCACGTAAAAGATAGTCAGGTATGAACCATTAAATTTTCGATAGTTAATGTAATCATGTTCAATATCGTTAGAAGTCAAGTGTACTTCATTAAAAGGCTGTAGAAACAATTTATACGTTGTAGTAATATCGGGGTCATCCATATACCGAGATAGAAACGCTGGAAATTTTTCTTCCATGGACTTAATATTCACGGTTGATTCAAGTAGCAGATAAGTAGTCATCCAATTTCCACCCCAGGAATTGTTCACATTATTTTCTCCGCTGGTATAGGTCACCATGGATAGCAACGCTTCAAATTGAATATGCGAATTCTCAGGCACGTCTTTTAACACTCCGGTAACCTCATAATCTCGTCCATCCCATGAAACAGTATTATGGAGAGCTTCACTGGTTGTCTTGAAAAATTTCAAAGCGGTGGACTCCGTAAGTAAGATAGTCAAGGGTCGATCCAGACACGTATTGATATCTCCCTGAATCAACGGAAAATCAAACACATCAAAAAAAGTACTGTCTGCCGTTATTATATTATCGATCAGGTGCTTGGTATCATTCTTGGTGATCAATTGTTTACCTCGCAGCCAAAGGCGCACATAATTTTTCACTTCCGGAAAATCGCGCTTCAAAGCGGGGCCCATGCCCGGCATGGAAAGCGCTACCTTTTGCTCATTGGTGCCGGTAAATTTTTGCACTTCATCTAATCGGTAGATGTTGCTGTTTTTTGAATGAAAGGCATCAAAACTTCGTTCATCTGAAACAAACAAATAAATGACTACGCAAGCCGCGAGCCCAATTGCCAGACTAAAAACATTGATAGACGAAATCATCTTGTGCTTAAAGATGTTTCGCGTACTGATTTTGAAATAATTCTCCAGTAGATGATTGTTCATAGCTCTTAGTCTTATTAGTTTTTTGATGGCGAAGGGTCGGAGATAATTGAGCGTTTGGTACCAGTAATTTAATTTTGCTTTGTAATCCGATTTATTTTTTAGATCAATACAAAATTTCTCATTCAGGTCACCTTGCACTTCTTCTGCAAGATCATCGCGCAGAAAACCCTTTAGAAGCCTTCTCGCCAACTTGGGTGGATTTACTTTGCTTTCCATTAAACTCCAAAACTCAGTTTAGCTGTAGCAAACCCAGGAAACTGATCCCACAATGATTGTTTAAATTCTTTTGCCGCAGCTAAGGTCTTCTTTCCATAAGCGGTGATTGTATAAATCCTTTTCCGCCTCCCTCCTCTTTCCGCTGTAGACTTGCCCATTTCAGATTTCAAAAAACCCTTTTCTTCCAATCGGGTAAGGGTAGAGTGCACCGCTCCGATGGACACTGAGCGACCGGTTTGTGATTCAAACTCTTCCGCTACTTTGAATGCGTAGGCTTCTTCGCCTAAGATTCCCGTCAGCAGCAAGATCACTTCTTCAAATTCGCCAAGCTTTGTTTCTATCATATCATACTAGATTGTAGAGCTAATATATGGAAGAAATCGGTATTTGTTCTACTATTTAGTGAGAAATAAGTAAAAAAGAAGCTGGAAATTGGATGTTGGGGTTAGAAATTTGTACCAAAACCTGCCTGACTAGCAAGCTGGGCAGATAGTTTGGGTGTACTTCTAATTGTCCCCATGAGGCTCTGTGAATTTATCCGTGAACTCTGTGTTCCCTGTGGTTTTTGAATTTTTAACCACAGAGGTCACGGAGGGCCACAGAGAATGCCCTGACAATTTGAAATGCATCCGATAGTTTTCACATTGGGTTTGCTCTGTGTGCATTTCTATGTGCCTGTGTTTCTATGTGGTTCAAAAAAACACAACTATCAGTTACGCCTCAAACAACGACAACTGATCTTGATTCTTATTGCGCACTTGTTTTACAGGATTGTATTGGGCTGAAGGTGTGCTTCCAATTTGATAAATAGCTGATTCTTCTTTGCGCGAAGCAACAATTATTTGAGTAGAGCCAGCCACGGAGCTGAATAGCTCTTCTACAATTTCAACTCTATTATTATTCTTAGATAAGTGCGACAAAATCAAATGACTCATGAAGGAGGGCCGATGATTCAAAAATAATTGCAAGGCTTCTTTATTTGATAAGTGCCCTTCGCCTCCTCTAATTCGATTTTTCAAATGCAAAGGATAGCCACCATTTTGCAACATATCTTCGTCATAGTTGGATTCTAAAAAAGCAGCATGGCACAATTGAAAATTCTTGATGAGGTGATCGCACACACGGCCAGAATCTGTGAACACGCCTACATTCACACCCTCATGCGAAACCACAAAACTATGTGGGTCATTACCATCATGGAATTTGGGCAATGGAGTGATTTCTAAATTACCAATCTGGATTGGCTCATACGCTTTAAAATTGACCGCCACGCTCTCGCTCCATTCCAGTGCTTGGTTGAACCTGGTTTTTTGCGTGATGTAAACGGGCATTTTATATTTCTTTACCAACTTATGTAGGCCATTGATATGGTCGGCATGTTCGTGTGTAATGAAAATCGCCTTTACTTTATTCATGGAAAGCTCCAAGCGATTCATGCGCCTTTCCGTTTCGCGGCAAGAGATGCCTGCGTCAATCAACACAGCTTCTTCTTTGTTACCCACATAGTAGCAGTTGCCATTACTGCCTGAGTTGAGTGATGCGATAACTAACGACATATCAGGTGCTAAGGTAGGAAAAATACAATCGCACCAAGGCTATAAGTCTTGGTGCGGGGACATTTCTGAGTCTCGTGCCTTAGTTCTTATCCTAACAATAGCTGTCAACCGAAAGGCATTCACAGCCAAAGTTAATGATGGGTAAAAAATCAATCCAATCACTATTTCAATCGTAACATAAATTGTCTTACAGAATCTTGACCATGCGCCACAACAACTTAATTCGCCCGTATCGCCAACACCGGATCTAACCTTGCGGCCATGGCTGCTGGCACAATACCCGCAATCAATCCAATAGTTGTTGACACGCCTATGCCAAGCACGATATTTTTTGTTGAAAGGATAATCTGTAAATCTCCCAGTTGCATGAATGTCAATAGCCAAACCAAAAACAGGCCGGCCAATCCCCCGAGCAAGCATAGAAAAATGGATTCAAAAAGAAATTGAAATAGAATAAAATAGTTTTTAGCGCCCAGCGATTTTTGAAGACCAATGATACTCGTTCTCTCCTTCACTGATACAAACATGATATTAGCAATACCAAATCCACCCACCAACATAGAGAAGCCTCCAATAATCCAACCTGCAATAGTTAAAACATCAAACACAGGGCCAATGGCTTTCAAAATCCCTTCTGGCCTGTTGAGCACAAAGTTTTCTTTCTCTGATGGCCTCAGTCCTCTTCTTGCGCGCATTAGCCCGCGCGTTTCATTTTCAAGTTCTATCAAACCAAAATCATTTGTATTTCCTTTTAGCCCAACAATAGAGCGGGTTTGGAATTCATTCCATCTGCCTGTTCCTGTTTGGTAAATTTTTCGAAGAGCATCATAGGGGATGATACAATTGTAATCTCCGTTATCATCTCCAAATGCATTCTTCCCTTTCTTTGCCAGCACCCCAATCACACTAAATTTTTTGTTCTTGATCTTTATCATTTTGCCGTAAGGATCTTCATTACGTGGAAAAAGACTATTGGCCAATTCAAATCCTATAATGGCCACATCCCTACCAGATGTTACCTCCTTTTCACTAAAATACCTCCCTCTTAATAAATTGATCTCGTAAACCTTATCATACTCATCTGAAGCACCTATCAAGTTGATGCGACTAATGCCACTGGCGTCTCGCTTCACATTTACATTTCCTATTTCGGCATAAATGCAAATGGCAGAATTTTGTTGGAGGTTGGCTTTAAGAAAACGGTATTCGTTATACGAAGTGGTGGGCCATTTTATATAGCTCTTCCACCAATCGCGCCCTCCGCCACCGCCATCCCACGGAAATTTGTCCATATACAACACCTCAGAGCCTAACGTGCTGAGGCTGTTTCGAATGCTTTTCTCCAGCGAATCTACCAGAGTAAGCACGGCTATGATGGAAAAGATACCAATGGTCACCCCTAATAAGGAGAGAATAGTTCGTAACAAATTGGATTTGAGCGCTTTCCAAGCAAATCCAAGGCTTTCAAAAATGAGTCGAAGTGTTAGCATGGCTTTTTAACGGTATTTTGTGCCTTCAAGATTAACAAAGTTTATTTTTATTTCAAGATTCAAACAATTACCTATTTTTGCACCCTCCAAATCTGGAACGTGCCAGATTTATAAAAGCCCGTAAGCTTATCTATGAAACTATCCGAATTCAAGTTTGAACTCCCCAACAGTTTAATTGCCAACCACCCTGCCGAGAACAGAGACGATGCAAGGATGATGGTGTTACACCGCGACAGCGGAAAAATTGAACACAAAATCTTCAAGGACATTGTCAATTATTTTGATGATGGCGATGTAATGGTTGCCAATGACACCCTTGTGTTCCCAGCTCGCCTTTATGGCCGCAAAGAAAAGACAGGTGCTAAAATAGAGGTTTTCCTCCTCCGTGAGTTGAATGCCGAAATGCACTTGTGGGATGTGCTCGTTGACCCGGCTCGTAAAATCCGTGTGGGCAACAAACTTTACTTTGGCGATGGCGACCTCGTGGCCGAAGTCATTGACAATACCACCTCACGTGGCCGCACTATTCGCTTTCTGTTCGATGGCGACTCCGTGGCCTTTGATAAAATTGTAGAGACATTAGGTGAAACTCCGCTACCTAAATATATCAAGCGCAAAGTAGAGCCTGCTGATAAAGAACGCTTTCAAACTATTTTTGCTAAGAACAAAGGAGCGGTTTCTGCACCTACGGCTGGTATGCACTTTACTCGCCAGCTAGTAAAACGTTTGCAATTGAAAGGTGTGGATATGGCGTATGTCACCATGCACATTGGGTTAGGTACTTTCCGTGCAGTAGATGTAGAAGATTTGACCAAGCACAAAATGGATTCTGAGAATTTCATTGTGGGCACAGAGCCTGTTAAAATTGTCAATCAAGCATTGGATAATAAAAACAAAGTGTGCGCCATCGGCACTACTACTATGCGCACGTTAGAGTCAGCTGTTTCTGCCGGCAATCGCCTGAAAGAGCGAGAAGGCTGGACGGACAAATTCATTTTCCCTCCTTACGATTTTAAAATATGCAGTGCATTGGTCACAAATTTTCATCAGCCAGAATCGACATTGTTAATGATGGCGGCAGCTTTTGGCGGATTTGATCTAGTGATGAAGGCCTACGAAGCAGCCAAGAAAGAAAAGTACAAGTTCTTGACTTATGGAGATGCGATGCTGATTGTTTAAAAAAATTGACACCTAGCAAAAGGCAGTTGACAATAACTTTGTCAACTGTTTTTTTTTAACCTATTCTTGATCCTCACTCTTTATCAGATAAATAAAAAGAGAGATGGCTATTGGGTAAAGTAGAATGTAAAGGATGGTTGGCTTGATAAATCCTACCAATATTGTCACTGGCAAGAGCAGCAAAAAAATTCCACCTACTATAATTAATCCCTTGCGGGGAGAAGCAGATCGGTAAATCTGCAATAACCGATAGACCAAAAAAGTAAGGATAGCCACATTGAAGACGATCAATAGAACACGGAGCAGTATCATAAATTGTAGAATTTTGAATGTAAATCTATGCAAGCCATCGGATTTTCCTAGCTTCGTAAATTGTTAATCAAATTTACGCTTTGAAACTTATAGAACATGCCCTCATTGTTGCCGGAGGCAAAGGCACACGCATCAAAAGCAATCTGCCCAAACAATTTATTGAATTGAACGGCAAGCCGATTCTGCTTCATACTATCGAGGCATTTTTACGCTATTCAGATAAAATAAAAATTGTGTTGGTGCTGCCCGAAGATGATTTTGAGATCTGGAATGACATCTCTAAAAAATTCACTTTCACTTATCCCATCATTTTGCAAAAAGGTGGGGAGACTCGTTTTCAATCGGTGAAAAATGGGTTGAGCAAAATTGAAGGCGAAGGGTTGGTTGCCATACACGATGGCGTGAGGCCATTAGTAAGCGAAGATATTATTGGCGCATCGTTTCGGTTGGCGGCTGTGCATCAATCGGCCGTGGCGGCTGTCCGGCTGAAGGAATCCATCCGCATGACAGATCAAGACAATACAAAGGCTGTTGATCGATCAAAATTCAGGTTGATACAAACCCCACAGACGTTTGATCTGCAACTGATAAAGAAAGCTTACGAAACAAAAGAAGATGCCAGCCTCACCGATGACGCCAGCGTAGCAGAAAGAGCAGGGCATATCATTTCGCTATTCGAAGGAAGCTATGAAAACATTAAAATCACAACACAAGAAGATTTGATTGTGGCGAAGGCATTGATGGACAATTTTGCCTAAGGCGAAAATGTAATTGGGGAGAGCGTAATCGATCCAAAAATTTCAGTTGTTAAGATGATACCACTTAGATTAGCATAGACCTATTATGAAAAAATTATTCCTCATCTCCCTCGCACTATTATCAGTTGGCGCTGAGGCGCAACCCAATCAAGAGAAAATAACCCGCATCGATTCAGTGCTTACCTATTTGCACCAACGGCAGCTTTTCAATGGCACGGTGTTGATTGGCGAAAAAGGAAATGTACTTTATAAAAAAGCGTTTGGCATTGCCAACATGCAAAATCAAAAATTGACAACGACCTCTTCGTTCAACTTAGCTTCTGTATCAAAGCAATTTTACGCCATGATGGTGATGATGCTGAAAGAGCAAGGCAAACTGAACTATGATGATCTCGTGCAAAAGCACTTGCCCATTTTCCCCTACCCTACCGTCACCATCAGGCATTTGATGAATCAAACTTCTGGGTTGCCCGAGTATTTTGATATTGCGGCCAGTTCAATGAACTTGTTGGATACGCTTACCAACCAATCGATGCTGGAGTTGCTTGCTTATAAAAAAGTGCTGCTCAGTTTTCAACCAGGCGAACGATGGGAATATTGCAATACCAATTACACCACGCTGGCTTCGGTCATTGAAAAAGTAGCCGGCATTACCTCCGATGTATTCTTTCAAAAATACATAGCCGTGCCACTGAAAATGAAAGACAGTTATATCTATCATCTCAAGATGAAGTCGTACCCCGCATCGCGCGTGTTTGGTTTCCATACAGATGCAGATAAAAATGTGTTGGATGATTTAATTCGAGTAGATGGAATTGTGGGGGATGGAAACGTTTACTCTACGGTGGAGGATTTGTACAAATGGGATCAGGCTCTGTACACAGATAAGTTGGTGAAGCAATCTACATTCAAAGAAGCGATCACGCCAGCCAAGTTACTCAATGGCGAAGCAACCAAATATGGTTTTGGATGGGGCATAGAAGAAGTTGGCAAAACGGTGGCACATACAGGCGGGTGGGCTGCTTTTAGAACCATCATCGTACGCTACATAGATAAAAATCAAACGCTGATTTTACTGGATAACTCTGGTAATTTTCAAGCGCATCGGTTGGTAAAAAATTGCTGGGAAGGAAAGCTGTTTACTATTCCCAAAACTTTTTTGATTTCTAATGTATCGCTGATTGATGGAACGGGCTTGCCGGCCTACTCGGCCAGTGTGCGTGTGATGAACGATCGCATTCACAGTTTTGGTAAGCTGAATAAATTTCCAAACGAAGAAGTGATTGATGGCAAAGGATTGGTGTTAGCTCCCGGTTTTATTGATAGCCACAGTCACCACGATTGGGGTTTGAAAGAAAATCCACACGCCATTGCAGCAACCAATCAAGGCATCACCACCATTGTGGTTGGTCAAGATGGTGGCTCAGAGCCTATCGATTCCATTAAAGCATTGATGAAAGAAACACCAGTGAGTATCAACGTTGCTACTTACACAGGGCATGCTTCATTGCGCATGGAAGTGATGAAGCAACGACTTTTCCGCACGGCTAGAAAAGAAGAAGTTGATTCGATGAAAAGTTTGTTAGTGAAAGAGTTAGATAAAGGATCATTGGGTTTAGCAACGGGGCTTGAGTACGAAGCTGCATTTTATTCCAATCGTGAAGAGGTGATAGAGCTGGCGAAGACCGCAGCCGAAAGAGGCGGACGATACATTAGCCACATTCGCAGTGAAGACCTTAACATAGATGAAGCTTTGGATGAAATAATCGCTATTGGGCGCGAAGCAAAAATACCTGTGCAGATTTCTCATTTCAAGATTGCCATGCGCAGTAAGTGGGGCAACAGCCGCAAGTACATTGCAGCATTGCAAGCTGCGCGATCAGAAGGAATAAACATTACAGCCGATGTGTATCCGTACAGCATGTGGGCATCCACTCCGCGCGTGTTGTTTCCGAAAAAAGATTTTGACAATTTAAAAAGTGCGGAGTTTGCCACGCAAGAATTGTTTGACCCCGCAGCTTCGGTGATGACGCATTACCCAGCTAACAAAAATTATGAGGGCAAAACCATTTCACAGATTGCTGCTCTTAATAATGAGAGTGCGGCAAATGGTTTGCTGCGCGTGATCCGCGAAACTTCTACACCAAGCATGGGTGGCCCTATCGTAGCGACTTCTATGAGTGAAGAAGACATCAAGAATTTTTTGAAATGGGATTACTCAGTTGTTTGCTCAGACGGTGCCATTGAAGGACACCCGCGTGGGTTTGGTGCTTTCCCTCGTTTTCTTGGTCGCTATGTGCGAGATCAAAAGTTGATGCCACTAGAAACTGCCGTGCGCAAGATGACTGGCCAAACAGCCGAGCAACTAGGAATCAAGCAGCGAGGCATTATTGCGCCAGGTTATTTTGCGGATTTAGTTTTGTTCAACCCTGCCACTGTGATGGACAACGCAACCATCACTGACCACTCCGCTCTTTCTACTGGTATTGAAATGGTTTGGGTAAATGGTAAGTTGGTTTACAGCCAACAGAAGGCTGTGGTTAATTATTCGGGGGTATTTGTGGGGAGGTAGGTGCTAAAATAAATCTATCTTCTCCCTCTGCCTTGGCTCGTGTCGTCACGAGTCAATTTTGTAATTTCTTTCCTGTAATTTTTAGTCGTTGTGATTTGCTTTCAAATTGTGTTCTTTGATAGATTGTATACAGATTTAGTGTCAGTCAGCACAGATATATCAAGGTTGTGATTTGCTTTCAAATTGTGTTCTTTGATAGATTGCATACAGACAAGGAGTTTAAACATACGATGCAGTACACGTTGTGATTTGCTTTCAAATTGTGTTCTTTGATAGATTGCATACAGATATTACCCACAATACATCCCAAGCAATGATGTTGTGATTTGCTTTCAAATTGTGTTCTTTGATAGATTGCATACAGATAATGCTTTGCGCATGGGCCATGAGTTGGGGTTGTGATTTGCTTTCAAATTGTGTTCTTTGATAGATTGCATACAGAGTTACGTCCGCTTTGGAATCCTCAAGGCTTGTTGTGATTTGCTTTCAAATTGTGTTCTTTGATAGATTGCATACAGACCCATTTCCCTGAACTGATTGGCATTATTCGTTGTGATTTGCTTTCAAATTGTGTTCTTTGATAGATTGCATACAGAGTATGTTTTCATACCTGCTCACTCCTTCAGTTGTGATTTGCTTTCAAATTGTGTTCTTTGATAGATTGCATACAGACAGATGGTCTTTTCTCATCGGTACCAACGGGTTGTGATTTGCTTTCAAATTGTGTTCTTTGATAGATTGCATACAGAAGATAGGCTTGCATCAATTGGATCAAAGAGGTTGTGATTTGCTTTCAAATTGTGTTCTTTGATAGATTGCATACAGAAGTCCGAACAAACCATAAGGGATCACCAAGGTTGTGATTTGCTTTCAAATTGTGTTCTTTGATAGATTGCATACAGAGGTGCGTGGGTTCGAGCCCTACTTCATCTGGTTGTGATTTGCTTTCAAATTGTGTTCTTTGATAGATTGCATACAGATGGTAGATTTGAAGATGGAAAGCAAAATAGGTTGTGATTTGCTTTCAAATTGTGTTCTTTGATAGATTGCATACAGACCTGCCGATCTACGAGTTCAGGAAACAAGGGTTGTGATTTGCTTTCAAATTGTGTTCTTTGATAGATTGCATACAGATGCTTGATCGAAACCGTGTCCATGATAAAGTTGTGATTTGCTTTCAAATTGTGTTCTTTGATAGATTGCATACAGATTGGTATAGGGTCTATTGTTACTGTCAATAGTTGTGATTTGCTTTCAAATTGTGTTCTTTGATAGATTGCATACAGACTTTGAGCTTGTAAGGGTAAGGAACGAGATGTTGTGATTTGCTTTCAAATTGTGTTCTTTGATAGATTGCATACAGACGATACCATTTACCCTGTCTTTATCGACTTGTTGTGATTTGCTTTCAAATTGTGTTCTTTGATAGATTGCATACAGATTGGAAGTTGAAAACCACAATGTAAGCGCTGTTGTGATTTGCTTTCAAATTGTGTTCTTTGATAGATTGCATACAGAGTACCCCCATTCAACGCTTTCTATCACAGACAATTACAGCGAAATTTAGGATTCAAAAAACTGTTGCGATCTATCAGTAAAAGCCCCTGGCTAAAACAGTTCTAACTGTTGTGGCACTGGGGCTTTTTCTTTTTCTTCTCGACCAAAGAAAACCTGCATCATGCCAAACTGCTTATCGGTAACTGTTAATATACCCACATGGCCACGTGGCGGCAAATTTTTTTGCACCCGCTTTACATGCACCTCGGCATTCTCTCGACTGGCGCAGTGGCGCAGGTAGGCGCTAAACTGAAACATGGTGAACCCATCTTTCTGCATTTTTTTCCGAAAATCGGTATAGTTTTTTTTGTCATGCTTGGTTTCAGTGGGCAAATCAAAAAGCACCATGATCCACATAATTCGATAAGCGTTCAGTCGCTCGGTTTTCATTCGTTTACCATGATAGATCTCTCCAAAAGCTTAAAGCTCTTGGAGAGATTGATTGACTATAAATCGGGGTATATTATTTTTCTGGTTTCGCCCAAAAAACACTTGGCCAGCGAGGCCGTGGTGCGCTGCATGGCGATCATGAGTGGGCTTGTTTCGCCTTGCATAGTAATATCAATGGCAGGCAGCGTGAGCAATTTCCTTTTTATGGTGGGTGTCAACTCTTCTGTCAAGCCGTCTTCTATCAGTTGCACTACCAATCTATCGGCAAATGGGCGATAGGGTTCCATCACATCATCCGCTAGGCAATAGGCATTGTATTGGTTGCGGTGGAATATTCCCATCACGGGCAGTAGGCCAGAGCCTACCAGCGAGCGAGCCATTGTAGCGCGCAGCAACGAATACGCATAGTTCAATAAATTATTGGGGGACTGGCCAGCAGGGTCGCGGATAAAATCTGATAAACTATTTGTTGAGTTTACATCAACCAAGGGTAAGGAGGTTCTTACTTCCTTAAATATATGCGCCCAGTACCATGCCGCAGCACGGCCTTCCATGTTTTCGGGGTCTCCCGATTTTACATTGTCTGCCCAATGCTCCATGTTCTGTACATCGTATCCGCGCAAGCGCAACAGGGCTGCCTGATTTTGTATTTTAGATTTGATGGTCTGTTGCCATAGCTGTTTCTTCAATGGTTCAGTGGCCTCCAGTTGCGCTTGAAAGCGTTGGCTGTGCAGCGAGTGGCCATCTAAATTGAGCAGCAACCCTGTAGGGTGATGCTTATCATTGCAGGTGATGAAGGCAACATTGTTAGCTAGTAATTTGGCAATCACCGCCTGCGAAATAATTATTTGCTGCTGATCGAGGATAACAATGCCTATGTCTTCGATGGGTATAGTAGCAGCTGCTTCTTTTTTAAAAACATCGGGCAGCGTTTCGTTTTTTTCTACTTGGGGCAAACGCACAATCAACTGATCGAGCTTGGTGCTGAGGTAGGCGGGGTTGCCGAAGTAGAGTGTGCGTTTGATCATCAGGATTTTCTCCTTTGTATTTTGATGAGGTTTTCAATATCGGCTAAATCTTTGGTGCGATTGGCTAAGAGTTTGTTCGCTATCAAATCATCTAAATGAAGAAAGGGAAGCTCGTGCTCTTTTACTTTCAGGATTTGTCTGCGGCTGAAAGCATCATCGAAATTGAGCCCTTGCACTTTGGTCAAAAAATCAACGCGCTGGGGTATATCGCCAATGTGAAAGATGACCACTTCGGTAAAATCCATGTCGCTGATGGTTTTCATTCCTTGTGGATCAAATTCAAGTTTGGCAAATACGCTCAACAGTTTGATTTTATTTTCGTTGGTTGGTTTCAGCCACACATCCATATCGCCTGTGGTGCGCACGTGCCCGTGAAAGATGACGGCATAGCCACCCACCAACAGAAAATCAACGTGGTCGTTTATAAGAGAAAATAGCATTTCTTGATGATCGGGGTGAGTAAAATTCATAAGTCAACAATTATTTTTTTTGATTTCCAATTGGGCTTAACAAAAGTGTAGAAGCGGCTCATGAGTTCGTAGAAGCCTTCAAAACGCTGGGCAGGTGTTCGCTCTGCCCAAAAGGTTAGCTCAGAATGCTCAGATTCTTCAAACGAATTGGAGACACTGATTTTTTTTGAACTGGGGTAAGTCGTTGAAGGTTCTTCAACAGTCGACTTGTCGGGGTTCAATTCGTAGGGTGTATTCATCTTTGAGTGAGGGGAAATTATCTTGCCAAGCCTGTCAACTTCTATTTTTATGCAGGACTCTTTTATCTGTTCGCCCTCAAAACTGGCTGTTTTATAATCATAAGAACCTTGTAATTTATTTTTCTTTTTATTGAAAAATAAATCAACTTCTTTTGGTGCTATTGCTTTACTAAAGGAACTGGGCCTAAAATATATTGCAGTCGAGAAATCATTTACAGCCCAAATTCTTTCTAACCAATTTGCAGATAAATTTTTTAAATCAATTTGAAAGGGGTTTTCTCTTTCTTCTCTGGTGGGTAGATATACCAAGTCGTTTGGAGATAGGCTAAATAAAAATCTACCTTTTTCAGATTTTGTAGGTATTTTATCCGTTCGTTTTTGTTCCTCTTCAGATAGTGAAGCGTACCATTTTTTATGTTCTATGACTTCATTCAAAGGAATGGTTTCAAAATCTCTACCACCGTTTTCATTTTGATATACGGCAAAAAACATATTCGTCCCATCATCTGACTCTACAAATTTTGAATTTTTATTTCCATACTCCCCCAATGGAAATTTACTGCCAGATTCAAAAATCCTTGCCTTGTAGATAGGTTTATGCGGTCTCCCATTATTGTATTTCTCTAAGTTCTTATTCATGTCTTCAAGCCCTTCTGGCGAGAAAGCCAATTCGGGATTTCCGCCTTTACTATCCAAATAGTTTTTAAGTATTTTTTGGATGCCGGTATCAGTAATGGATTCAATTGTACCACCGTCAAAAGAAGTGTCAATGCTCTTTCTGGTAGCAGTTAAGATTTTCCCTTTAGCGGCTTTTATCCTTGGTAGGTCAACTTTCCCTGAAACGGTAGCCTTGTGCATGGATTTTCGCACCGCCCAGTTGTCACCTTTGGTTTGCGTGATAAAGTCCTTCTTTGGTTTCCCGTCTTTCCCTATCCTAAGATTGCCATTTTCATCTTTATAGCTTTCATACTTATTGGTCGCCTTGTTGATAACCCTAAGGTTTTGTTTGAAACTCACCAAAATGGTTTCTAGTTGCACCTTTGCATCGGCAGTAAAGTTTGCCCAAGGTTTCAGAAATTCTTTTGGCACATCTCTTTCTATCTGGCGGTTTTCCTTCTTGCTGAAGTATTTTGTTTTTTCAAAATTTTTCAATTTGCGTTGAAGATCGTACCGCTTTATTTCTGAATTGGCGTGTTGATTGTTCAGCAGATTAACATGATCACGTGAAGCACATGCTATGATCAATGCATCCAACGCATGATGGCGATGATCGATACGTTTTTTTTGAAACCCTT
Source organism: Cyclobacteriaceae bacterium (assembly GCA_043777495.1). GTDB lineage: Bacteria > Bacteroidota > Bacteroidia > Cytophagales > Cyclobacteriaceae > ELB16-189. Next base: position 14,681 of record JAYWHU010000029.1, read on the forward strand.
TTGAAAATTCAAGAGGTACGGTAGGCAGGTATTTCTGGTGTGCTTTGCTATAGGCTGTGAACGAATCACTCTTTGTCAATTCGTTCATCCGCTCAAACCTTGGGAGGATTAAATCATTCCAAACATCGTTCAACCCCCAATCTTGTTTTAACTGGGAAGTTATTTTGCCATTGCAAGGAATGACATTTTTTGAATTGACACCGTCATCATCTTTCTCCGCACGGACGATATTTGATAACACAGAGCTAATAAACTTGCTAATGTATCGAGTGTCGTTCAGTTGCCGTTCAATCATTTTGTTAGGAATTTCTTCCATCAATAGTTTTGCTCTTTTTCCCCGGCTTTTGGCATACTGTATTTTTACAAAATTCTGATAGGCCTCTTCTTCTAATATTGTTACAGTGTTTCCAAACCCTGTTTCCACTTTTTCACCATGATGATCCTTAATGAACTCCAATCCAAGTTGGTTGTCTTTTAATTTGTTTACCGCAGCTTCACAAATTACTTTGTTTCCAAAGCTATCATCGAAGTACCTGCTTTGTGGGATAATGTGTTCTATTTCAAAGGCTGGTGTGAACAGCTTGTTTAGCGGTATCATTTCACCCGTATAGGGCGAACGGTACTTTTGTTCCAGCCACAATCTGTATTTTAGAAGTTCTTTGCTGCTGGGCTGCGTGGTCTTGCTTATTTTTAAAATATCGTCTGGCATCTCGATGTCGGAATTCAAAACGCCATCTTCGTATATTTTTAGTATCTCCAATTGTGTTGGCGAATAAGGACGCACATTTTCAACATCGCCTGAGTGCATCATTTCAACAAGTAACCCTTTCAACCTAAGACTGGTATTCTCGTTTTCGGTAATCTGATTTGTAATTTTTGCCCGGTCATCGGCCGTGTTTTTCATTTCGCGGCCTAGTTCAATGTGTATTTCGTCAAAGAAATCCTTTGCTCCTTTCCCATAGCCTTGCCAGATGTCCTTTACAACACGCAGCGTTTCTGTTACAACCTGCTCTACAATAGGATTGCGAAGACTGTGTTGCCGAAAATCTTCTAGGTATTTACTTAGGCCCTCAGCGTTGTTCCACTTACCTAAATCGGCCGCCTCGGAATGGCGACCATAAACGATATACTTGGCCAGCCAGTCGGGTAACGATTGAAAATGCTGCTGCTCGGTTAATGACCTTGCTTTTTCGCGCACACGATCAGTAATTTTTCCATCATATTCTCCATTGATTATCTTGTCAATTCGATCGCGGCTGTTGACATCAATACTTTCCCAACTCCAATACTTTCCAACTCTCATTAACGGCAACAACTTTTTGATTGCCTTTTCAGAGTATGATGCGTATTCTGGCTTGAAGGGTGGAATTTTTTTGACGCTCTCGACAAATGATTTTTCATCGAGCTTGTTCTTCAGCGCAAAGCTTTTCAATGCTTTCTCGTATTCAATCTTATCTGTAACAGAATAGATGACGTGCCAAAGGTGATACTCTTTTTCTTTCGTTAGAAAATTTTCTGGAAAACCTTCCACTTTTGCCAGCCGACTAGTCAGAGTTGCACCTGTTTCATTTAGCGGATAGATTTTGTCTTCGACAAAATTCCATCTGTACTTGCTTGCTTCTGCATTGGCCGCTTTGCCTTTTAAGCCTGTTTGTTCAGCAAGGTATTTCAATAACGCTTCTTGCTTGATTTCTTTTCGACTATTTAATTCTTCGAATAGCTTTTCATAGTCCTCGGGAGATTGTAAGAATTGAATAGTAACGTTTATGTCATCATCTCTTCGATAGATACTCAAATCAGACATCCATTTCCAAATCCTGAATTCTTGGTAGATAGGGTTTGACTTTGGAATTGCCTTTAAGGGTACAGTATGCTCAACTCCATTAGCATCTTTATACCTTCTTTTTTCCAAACTGCAATTTCCAATAGATGATTTTTGGCTGCGTAACGGGCGTTGATAAAAAACAATATCGTCAACAAACAATTGGAGAAAACCCTGTGCTTTCAACGTGTTTTGATGGTTCTCATTATTTCGATATAATTCACGTACGCAATCCGCAAACAATTTTTCATCTTTTAATTCAGGATGTTCTTCTAGTTGTTTTTCTAGGATAGCTCTTAGCTCGTCTTTATAGTACTTACGCTCAATTGTGCGTAATAGTTTGCCTTTTATCTTTTGATTTGGATTTTGAAGTAGGGAATCAAATATGTAGCTGCCGATTGTTTTATGGCTTTCGTCAATATCCTGTTCGGTTTTCTTTTTAAGTAACGTCCAGTCATCTGCACTGGGCGCACGAAAACTGCGTTTCTCTGTTCCCTCTTTGTCTTTTTTTATACTTCCATCATTGTTTAAGTCGGTCGTGACAATGAAGTCTCTGACTTTATCTTTCCAGTCAAATAGAGGTGTTTTACTCGATCTGCGATAAATCCATCCATTTTCAAGTGCTAGAGAATACCAAATATCATTTTTGTCTTTTTGATGTTCATCAGCTTTTACGTCTACAATTTTTAACGAATAGAATTCGACACATTTGTTTGGGTTATCTTCCTCTTCTTCTCCGCGCATTTGATAATATCCACGCTTTTGATTGAAGTTAAGAAGTATCCAAGCAAGTTCTTCTTTTTCTATTTTTTTTGTTAGCGCTTTTTTTCGGAGGTAATAGATTGTCCAGTCGTATGATACTTTTTTGCTATCGGTAACTAATGAAGGTTGTTGTACTTTAAAATCTTCCAACATCTCATGAAATGAATCTTGAAAAATGAACTTCCCATTGTTATAGGGAAGTTTGGGCTCTGATTCACTTTTAAACTGGCCTAACCGCTTTTCAAAATCTATTTGTTCAGAAAAATGTTTAGGAAGAAATCCTAATATGTTCAAAACGCGATGAAGCCTTTCTCGCCTCAACAGATACCGTTCCCTTAATCTTCTTGTGCTTCTAAACTTAGTTCGATCTGCTGTTTGAGATACGGAATTACCCTTATCGAATTCACCCAAAATATCTTGGCTCATCGGTATCACTCTTGAGCCCATACCATGTATTTTTCCCTGCTTTGTGTTAAAATTTTGCTCCACCAAAGCCCACCCAATGGAGTTGGTCCCCAAGTCAAGGCCAAGAATTGTTTTTTTATTTTCCATATTTTATACTACTTTTGAATTACACAATTTGAAGCAAATCACAATAAGGATTATTCCGTTGTGAAAACATTTAAAATAGCCCCGCCCAAAAGCGGGGTTGTTTTTTTTCCACGCTTATCTGTTAGCAATGTGAACAATTAAACAGCCATTGTCAACGGGGAAAACCCCGTATTTGCACGGGGTTTTCCCCGTATTTTAATGGCCAAAGATTAAGCATCTGATTAAACGTGCTATTTTTGTAGGCTCAGCATCTTGCGTAAGCGGGCAAGGGATGGCAGCTCCGCGAAGCGCGGGATAAACTCCAAGCCCGAAGTGAAATGGAATGTGCGGTGGGCGGACTTGTAGCGTACAGCCCGGTTCGCCCAGGCGGATGCCCCCTGATGTTTTGTTGTAAGCCAATAGTACATCCACCTCATCAATTTACGCTCTTTCATTTTTATTTGACTACCGTGTCATACTTGTATGAAAGCGTTTTACACTTTTCAAACATCTCTGTAAGTAGCTTATGCTCTCTTACAAGAGTTGAAAGTAGTTCCTTATTGAAGTGAAAGTGTTCATGCGAATGTCAACTAATATATAGATTGTTCTTATTCTGATGTGTTGTGACGAAAAATGGTTCTTTTGGTTTTGCCATGTAACCAAGTCTTGCGAATAAGTCTATAAATTTCAATTTGTTCATTTCAGGTTCAGTTTCTTTAAATGTCTTTGCACTTCCCGTTCTACTTGGTCAAAGTCGGGCAAGTCTTTTATTTGTTCACTCATTGAACTTTGCCAACGAGCCCTGTATTGCGGTAACCGTTCTGCTAATTTCTTCGAAAAATCTGTGAGGTTTAATTCTTTGTTTCGGCACTTTGTTTCGAATTCGCTCAAATAAAAATCAACGTTTATTCCGTGTTGTTCCAATAGATACCAGATGTCGTAAAAATCACGAGCTTGCATTCTTTGCATCGCTGACCGCATTTTCTCTACTAATACTTCCTCCAACGGATAACACAAAAGTTGGTGTTCTTCCATATCAGTATAGTCAATGAAAACATCTTTCATTACT
>JAYWHU010000030.1:0-161908 GCA_043777495.1 Cyclobacteriaceae bacterium
GAGTTGTCTTTCACTTCCCATTTAGCTGGCAATCCATCCAAAGAAGTCCACTCGCTTAAATCTTTTCCACCGAAGAGAACCACAGCATCAGAAGGAGCTTCGCCATTCACTGAGCCTGGAGTGATTTTTTTTGCCTTTGGTTCCCACACCTCTGTTACTTTCGGATCGAGCGATTCGCGGGTTTGAGTTTGTGCCAACAATGTAGTTGACGATAATAAAAGAAGGAGAGCTATTTTACTTTTCATAATCATTACTTGGTTAGCAATAGTGAATACAATATGGATGAAGAAGGGTTATCTTTTTTTACCCTTGTGTTGTTCCAACTCCAGCAGTGCAGTCTCTGCCTTTATGCGATGTGTCTCCGATTCCTTTAGGGTTTTTTCCAAATCCATCTTCATAATTTCAATACGTTTATTGGCATCCACCATATCAATGAGCGCTTCCTCGTATTTTGTTTTCCATTCATTATTTTCTTTTACTAAGTCATTCGATGCGATGTACTGAAAAATCGCAAACGAAACGGACAACACTGCGATGGCCAATAGGCCGATAGAAACTGATTTGCTGTTCATGATGATTGTAAAATAATGGAATAATTATTTCTTATCCTTAGAAGGCTCGTCCTTCTTCTGTTCGGGTGCAGGAACTGTCACTTGCTTTCCCTTCGCTTCTTCGGCTAACAATTTTAGTTCTGCTTCTGTTTTGCCTCTGAGATAATCTGGCAACTCCATACCTGCCATATTGAATATTTCTTGCAAAGGAGGGACAGACTTATATAATCCAGAAATAAAATTAGCGGTAGAGTTTTTGCCATCGGCCGAGTTTCCTGAACCACCATCCCACACGGTGATCTTATCAATCTTAATGTTTTTAATTGCTTCGGTTTGCAAGCGCACCAATTCAGGGAGTTTGTCAACAATCAATAGCAATACAGCATCGCGTGAATTATCGCCAGCGGCTTTTACAATTTGTTGTAAACCTTGCGCTTGTTTAGTCAACACTTCTAATAAACCTTGTGCTTCAGCTTGACGCTTGAACAAAATCGCATCGGCCTCGCCTTTTGCTTTGCGCCTGATAACTTCTGCTTCAGCCTCTGCTGTAATTTCTACTTTCTCTTTATTGATCTGTGCAGGGATCACAATGTTCGCATTTTGTGTCGCTCTATCTCTCTCGGCACGGGCACTCTCCGCTTCTTGCTCTGCCGCATACGCTTCTTCCAAGGATTTTGCTAACTGCACTTTTTCAGATGCTGTTGCTAATTTTAAAGCTTCCGCTTCGCGTTGTCTTCTAGATGCATCCGAGTTTGCTACTTTGATTTTCGCTAAGTTCTCACCTTCCACTGCTTTTGCCTGTGCATCGGCTACTCGCACACGTTGATCTTGCACTGCATCCGCTTCACCAATCGATCCATCTCTGTTTCTCTCGGCCACCACTTTCTTGGCATCGTTGATCGCCTTGGCAGCGGCCTCTTTACCCAATGCCTCTATGTAACCAGACTCATCTTTAATATCTGTTACGTTTACGTTGATCAACTTCAAGCCGATCTTTTTCAACTCTGCTTCCACATTAGAAGCCACGTTCGCTAAAAATTTGTCGCGATTGCTGTTGATCTCTTCAATGTCCATCATGGCCACCACCAAACGCAACTGACCGAAGATGATATCTTTTGCTAAATCATGAATGCTTTCTTTACTAAGACCCAACAGGCGCTCGGCTGCATTCTCCATCACACCTGATTCGGTAGAGATACCCACAGTAAATCGTGAAGGCACATCCACCCTAATATTCTGTCTGCTCAATGCACTGGTAAGATTTACCTCAATGGAATTTGGAGTAAGATCAAGGAAAGAATAATCTTGAAAGATCGGCCAGATAAAAGCCGCCCCTCCGTGAATACACCGCGCAGAACCGCCACCCACTTTTCCATAAACAACTAAGACACGATCAGACGGACACCGCTTGTACCTGCGCAGCACCGTGGTGATCATGATAAATACAAAGAGACCAACAATTACTAAAATCGGGAGCATGCCAGACATAAAATTTATTTAGAAGTGGAAGTTACTATTAAAATATTATCTCCAACTACATCAGAGACTTTTACAATTTTTCCTGTGATCAAATCGGTTTCATCATCTGTCATGGCATCCAATGTACGCAATGAACCCATCACATTCACTTGCACTTTGCCCAAGCCACTCCGCTTTGATTGAATCGTTAAGTACACCTCACCCACTTGACCAATGGCTTTTTCAAATTTCATTGTACCATCGGCACTGGCCTTCATCAAAAGATAAAATAGCCCTGCCATAATACCCATCATCGCCAAACCAGAGATAGTAGAAATTAAAATACTAACACTAACTGACCACCCTGCGTTGATACAAGCAATGCCCGCCCAACCGAAAATAGTGAAAAAGCCAATCAAGTTTTTAAGTGTGAAAAATTGCAAGCCAATGCCATGATCAGCATTTACCTCTGCATCAGGAAGATCATCGGGCGAATCGCCTCCAAAAAAAGAAAGGATCAATTGCAGAACAAAAAAGACGGTGAACGGAATGGCAATGCCCCAGTAAATCTTTAAGGCAAGGCTGAGGCCATTCCACCAATCGTTGTAAGCTTCCATATTAATTGGGTTAAAAATTAGTTAGAATTTATGGAAAGTACAGCATGTAAGTAACCATAAAAAAAAGAAAGCTCCTATGAGTGCTAGGAATGCTGGACCAAAAGATAATTGGCCCAGATCAAATGGCTACAAACTTCCCTAATTAATCAAAACCCACTCAGTGAAATACCCATTGTGAGTGTGTTCATTTGAGTTTGTTCAGGCCCTTTGTTTGTTTGCCACACTGGTGTGATGTTGTAATAGCCAAACAGACTAAATGATCCAATACCGATTTTGCTATAAAGCCCGTAACGGAATGAACTCAGCCCGTGGTTTTGCTTGTCCTTGATTGTTTTGTCTTCTCCACCTTCTGAATAATTTACTTTGGTGTGGCTCTCAAATAGAAAACCTATTCGTGCCCCTGCCGCAATATGAATACTTCTGGCCAAATCGTCTGGCTTTGTATCAAAGCGTAACTCAGCTGGCATAAAATCTAAATAATTCATTATAAGCATGCTCTTGTCTGCATTGGGCATGTTTAAGGTTGGGTCGCTTGCAGGGATTAGTAAGTAGCTACCACTTGCATCTGGCAAGCGAGCCAATGTATAATTATTAGTGAGCTTATATCGCTCGAAGCTAAATCCAAAAGCTGGGTTGTAGCTGAATTTACTTTTAAACAATCGGATAGGGTATTGGTAATATAGATTCAATGTGCGCGACCCCCAAAGGCCTTGTTCAAATTTAGTTGGGGTGCTACCTTGTGCTCGGTTAAAGCCAAACTCAATGATAAACGCTCCTGGCAGATCGGGGCGCCTTACCTTGCGCTCATTGTCTTGAGATTGCGCATAAAAGGCAGAAACAACTAAGAGTAGGGAAGCTAAAATCGAACGGTACATAGTTATTTGAAAAATTTAAACGGCAAAAGTACGTTTTTAGTATTCAGTGGCCAAAACTCAATATTTGTCTATCGGATTTATTCTCTTAAATTTGCCGACCGAATTATGAGCTAAAGATGCAAACGGCAGTCTTTTAGTTCTATGTTCGATAAATGGGCCTGTAGCTTAACTGAATAGAGCATTTGACTACGGATCAGAAGGTTGGGGGTTTGAATCCCTCCAGGCTCACTTTCTAAGAATCAAACAATATTTATTGCCTGAGGCAGTTATTGCAATTATTCAAAGGTGATATTAAAACTTTCTTGTTATTCAATTAGTCTTAAGTGGACGTGAAATTTAATCGAGTGTGTAAGACTTTTCAAATGAAAAAGAAGGTTTTCTTATTTTTTCTGGCTGCTTGGGTAGTGTTACTTATCTCCTGCGAGGATGACGGTATTTCAAAAGGAGACCAAAATTTCATCAATAGTGGGTTGCGAACTGTCTACGTTGATACGTTTTCCGTAACGAGTTCTACTATTTTAATCGATTCTTTGCCAACCTCAGGCAACGGTGTGCTATTGATAGGCAACTACCAAGATTCTTTTTTAGGAAAGGTTTCCGCCTCTACATATTTTCAAATCGGATACCAAACCTCCTTCTTGCCTGATCAAAATAGTACCTTTGATTCCATCGGGCTTATCCTTCCTTATTCCAAGTATTCATACGGAGATACTACCAAAAACCAAACTATCAATGTGCACCAAATGACTAGTTTGCCCGCATTACGGGTGCCCCCTCCCTTCCGAACGGAAGAAAACGTTTCGTATTTTGTGGCGGCAAGTCAGGCATCTTTGTACAATGCGAGTTCAGTCCGTTTTAATCCAACTCCTATTGCTTCGGCCAATATAAAATTTTTCCCTCACCGCGATTCGCTCTATATCCCATTCCCAAAAGCCTTTGGACAAAATTGGTTTAACATTGCTCAATCTGATGCTGCCATACCTAAAATTGGATATTTCTCTAATCCCTCTACGTTTCTTGCCGATTTCATTAATGGTCTGCACATCACTTCAGATGGAACTTCCAGCGCAAGCATTGCAGGTTTTAGAACAACCAAAGCAAAATTAAGAATCTACTACAAAAAAATTTTTGGTGATCTACTCAAGCAAACTTATTTTGATTTTCCTTTGGGTAGTGCCGCCTTTCAGTTCAATAATATCACAGGTGAAAGAAGCGGTACGTTATTATCAACTCTTGGCCGAAGACAATCCATACCCTCCTCGGCTACCGGAAATTATACTTTCATTCAGTCAGGCACTGGATTGGCTACAAAAATCGAATTCCCTTCACTGAAAAGTTTTTTTACCAATAAGAATTATATCCTTGTTGATGCAGCCCTTGAAATTACTCCTGTTCAAAATACATACCTTACCTACACAAAGGCGCCAAGCACATTGGCCATTTATTTGACCAATGAATCAAACGTGGTATTGAATAAAGCCACAGCTTTTGACAGATCTAGTTTTCTTTCAGCCAATATTGTTTACGATTATGAGTTTGGTATCAAAACCAAGTATTCATTTCCACTTATCAACTTCTTGTCTTCTGAATTAAAATCATCTCTTAATACTATCACTCCATTGGTGATAGCTGCACCGCCCCCACTTGCGCTCACCGAAGTAAACAGAGTGATTCTTTACAATCAACAGACTAACCTTCAAAATAGAATTAAGCTTAAATTATATTATTCCTATGCACCAAATCAATAAAACCGTGAAACAAATATTTATTTTAGTGTCTATCGTCTCTATTGGGTCACTGGGTGTGCTGCTTTCTTCCTGTAGCAGTTCTTCGCCCACACCAACAGTAACAAAACCAGGATCTTGGACTCAAGCAGCCAGTTTCAGTGGAGTTGGCATAAGTGGTGCAGCTTCCTTTGTGATTGATGGTAAGGCATACGTAGGTGGAGGTTTTGATGCTTCAGGCAAAAGACGCCAAGATTGGTGGCAGTTTGATCCAGCTAAGGGCTGGTCAAAAAAGACGACTTTTCCTGGTACTGCCAGAAGTGGTGCTGTCGCATTTACTATAGGGGGCAAAGGCTATGTAGGTGCGGGTAGTGTTGCGCAAGGATCATACTTAAAAGATTTTTGGGAATTTGATCCATTGGGAAACGCTGGTTCAGGTTCTTGGGTTCAGGTAAAGGATTTTGGAGATCCAGCCACCGAAACAGGAAGATATGGCTGCGTTGGCTTTACAGTTAGCAACCGAGGTTTTGTGGCAGGAGGAACTACTACTGATAATGGTGCTGATAGAGTTACCAACGATTTTTGGGAATACAAACCCGCTAATAATACATGGGAACAGCGCACAAGTATGGCCTTTAAAAGGGTGAATGCTTTCTCTTTTACAATTGGTAATCTGGCTTATGTGATTGGTGGTTTTGATGCTGGGAAGGGGCAAGTGGTAAGAGCCGTTGAGCAATATGATCCTGCCAATGACTCTTGGACTCAAAAATTAGCACTGAATCAAAAAGATGCAAGCGGAGCGACAATCGTTCAGCCTTCCTCTAGAGAATCTGCTGTTGCTTTTACAATTGGTGAGTTCGGGTACATTGCTGGTGGTCTTAATGGAGGTTCTTTAGGCGATACTTGGCAGTACAATCCTACTACTGACACTTGGGTTCAATATTATTCGTTTAATACTAGCCAGTTATATGGTGGAATAGCTCGAGATGGGGCTGTTGGCTTCGCTATTGGTAATGTGGGGTACATGTCTACTGGAAGAAACAGTAGCTTACAATCAATACGCTTGGATGATACTCTCAAATTTGATCCAACAGGAACACCTCCACTCTAGTCAATCACATTTTTTTCAAAGCCAAAGCATTAAAAGCTTTGGCTTTTTTTATGCCTCGGATAGGGTAAAGAAATTATTATTTTGTACGGTGGATGGTTTGTTTTCTATCAGGGCCTGTGGAGAGGAGAGTGATGGGGACCTGGAGAGCCTTTTCCAAAAGCTCAATGTATTGCGCTAATTCAATCGGCATCTTGTTTTCGGTGATGCCCTCTAGGGAAGTGTACCAGCCTTTCACTTCGGTGTAGATGGGCTCGATTTTTTCGTTGACCAATTCGTAGGGAACGGTTTCGGTAATGCTCCCGTCTGCGAGTTTGTACTTGGTGCAGATTTTTATAGTGGGAAAAATGTTTAGCACATCGGCTTTCATCATGAGCAGTTGAGTTACTCCATTGATCATGATAGAATATTTTAGCGAGGGCAGGTCGATCCACCCGCACCTGCGTGGGCGGCCTGTAGTGGAGCCAAACTCCTTCCCTTCTTTACGCATTTTTTCGCCTTCTTCATCTAGCAGTTCAGTTGGGAAAGGGCCACTGCCTACGCGTGTGCTATATGCTTTAAAAATTCCATACACTTCTCCAATGTGCATGGGTGCTACGCCCAAACCTGTACACGCACCTGCCGTGACTGTGCTAGAACTTGTGACAAACGGATAGCTGCCAAAATCTATATCGAGTAGAGAACCTTGAGCACCCTCGGCAAGTATAGATGAGCCAGCCTTGAGTTCGTTGTTAATGAAATATTCGCTATCGATGAGTTTGAATTGCTTAAGGAAACTAACTGCATCCAAAAATTGGCTTTCCAATGCATTCCAATCAAACGGGATGTCGTGGTTCTTTAATATTTCAAAATGGATGTCGGTAAGTTTTTTCAATTTTTCTTTGAACGTGCCAGCAAGCACATCGCCTACGCGCAAACCTTGGCGACCAATTTTATCTTGATAAGAAGGCCCGATGCCTTTTAAGGTAGAGCCGATTTTATTATCCCCTTTTGCTTTTTCGTAAGCTTGATCTAACAAGCGATGGGTGGGCAATATAAGTGTTGCTTTCTTGGAAATGTAAAGGTTGGCCTTGACATTGAGGTTATACTTTTCGAGTTTCTCGATTTCAGTCTTGAACACGATGGGATCCAATACCACACCATTGCCAATAATATTTTTGGTTTTCTCTCTGAATATACCCGAGGGGATTTGATGCAGCACGTGCTTGATGCCATCGAACTCCAATGTATGCCCTGCGTTGGGGCCACCTTGGAAACGCGCAACTACATCGTACTTTGGTGCCAGTACATCTACAATTTTTCCTTTTCCTTCATCGCCCCATTGGAGGCCTAGGAGTACATCGACTTTCATATTCATTTTAAATAAAGTAGGAAGTAGGCAATAAGCAGTGGGCAAGGGTAAAGTTGACAATTGACAAAAGGCAGTTGACAAAGCATGTGGTAAAAATTACTTTTTTGAAACTGCTTCGGCCTCTGACTTGATTACTTGGAAGATGGCGTTGAGTTTGGTGATGACTAACAGCTTCTTCACGCTTTCAGAAGGATTCATTAAATAAACTTCGCCTCCCTTATTGCGGAATTTGGTAAGGATGGTGATGAGTACACCAATACCGCTGCTATTGATATATCGTAGTTCGGAGATATCAACGATGCAAGTGAGGACTTTGTGGGTCATGGCGTCATTCACAGCACCAACAAGTTGAGTGCCGTTGTCTTCTCCAATCAAATCTCCTGAAATGCGGAGGATGAGTGTGCTGCCTTTAATTTCTTGTGCAAAGTTCATGGCTTCTTATTTTCGCAATTGATTTTGGTGCAAGATGCGTACAAAATTAATGAATGATGCATTACATTAAAATGGAGCAATTCGCCCACGGTGTTTTGAATGTTTTGGATGCGTGGGTCGCAAAACTCTTTTACTTTATGACATTCGGTGCAAATTAAGTGATCGTGTTGTTTATAACCGTAGGATTTTTCGTACTGGGCTAAATTTTTGCCGAATTGGTGCTTGCTCACCAGATCACACTCGACCAATAAATCAAGGGTATTGTAAACAGTGGCGCGGCTCACTCTATAATTCTTGTTTTTCATTTTAATATAGAGGAATTCCACATCAAAATGGCCATCGAGTGAATAGATTTCTTCTAAGATGGCATAGCGCTCGGGAGTTTTACGGAGCTCTTTGTTTTCTAAGTAAGCAATGAATAGTTGCTTGACTTCTTCGTAGAGTTTTTGGTTAAGTGGCATTTTTAAATTCGGTGTAAATATAAATAAAAGTAGGCAGTAGGCAGATTGCAGTGGGCAGGAGTTCACAATGACAAAAAAGAAAAGTAATTTGGGCTGAGAAGGCGGGAAAGCTTAACTTAATACCTCTATGAAGACTTAGCTATAGCTAGTTAAAGGAATGACTTTAAAATTTTACAAGTTCATGAAGCTTTAGACTCAAAGCCGTTGCTATTGCATAGAGAGTACTTAAGCTTGGATTAATTTCACCTCTCTCAATTCTTCCAATTTGATTAATTGGAATATCTGCGTCATTTGCTAAATCCTCTTGCGATAAACTCTTTTCAAGGCGGAGATTTTTTAAGTGCATTCCGAAATTCTCTAATAGCTTTTTGTTTCTGACTTTGGTCACAAGGCCAAAGTCGATAATCGCGACTCACAGCTTTAACACATATATGTGTGAATTATAATATATATTACTATATTTACCATTGTGAGCAAGATTTTATGGCAAGAATCATTTGGGAAATGCTTTTGACTATCTTTAGAACATGAAACGAGCATTTATTATTCTTACTTTTATTCAGTATTCAATTACAAATATAATGGCTCAAGATTCCTTAAATCTTGAAAAATATTACCCAAAGCCAAGAATAACGGCAATTGAATTCTTGGTAGGGCCAAGTTTAATAGCCGTTAGAGGAGATAACCGAGCAGTACAATCCACAGGTGGAGGGACTTATCTAGTCAATTCTTTGAAAAACAAAAATGGTTACTCCTTTGGAATAGGTCTAATTCATAAATTCAGTAAGCACTTTGAGATTAATGCAAGGCTTTTCTGGGAGCGCAAAGGTTATGCTGAAAATTTAGATTCTTTAACTTTGAATACAAGTGGTAGTTCATTTGAGTCAGTAACTCCAGTTTTATCAAAAGATGTAAAGAATGATTATCTTATTGTATCTATTATACCTCAATTGACATTTGGAAAAAGAGCTCACTTCAATGTTGGGGCAGGTGGTTATATTGGCTCACTGGTTTCATCTTATACGCAAATTTTTCAATCTAAATTTCCAACTTATTCTTACGTAAGCGACCCAACTTATAATAAATATGATTATGGGCTTTCTTTAAATATCGGATATTCTTACCCATTAAAAAGAAATTTGGAAGGTACAATTCAGTTTATCGGGAATTACGGGCTGTGCCAAATCTCTGATTTTTACGCTAAGTTCAATTATCCAAAATGGTATAATAGTTCTTATTCCATCTTGATCGGATTAAGATTTTTCAATAATAAATTTAAAACCAACTTCTAAACAAATCCCCCGCTTTATGAATGCACAATACAAAAAGATTTTTTTATGCTTAGTTGCTACTATGTCTCAACTAGGGTCCTTTGGTCAATTTGCAAACATTCCGCCTGTAGGATCAAGCACAAATCTTTGCCCCGGACAAACTTATAGATATACATCTGCTGCTCGATCCGATGGAGGTAGGTGTGATATAGCTGCAGGTTGGGGAGTAGAAAATGGTGTTATCTCGAATAATGGAGTGAATTCTGATAACTCAGTTTGGGCGGATGTGAAATGGCAGAACAGCCTTACAGGAAAAATTGGTAACTCTTGCGGTGTGTTGATAGTATCCATTAATGCTATTGCCCAACCAACAATGTCTGGCCCGGCTACCGTTCTGCTCTGCGGCACGAGCAGTATTACTTTACAAGCCACAGTTACATCCACAGCTAATATTACTGGATATGTATGGCGGGTCAGTGGGACTGGAGTTACGCCAACAGGTCTTATTAGTACCACAGCACCCCAACTCACGATCAACTATGCCAATTGGACCGCAGGAAGTTCATTGTCTGCAACTGTTGCGGTGGGCACAAAAAATTCTTGCGGGTTCACCACGGATACTAGCCCACTTGTGGCAATAAATGATGGTATTATTCAAGTTCCTGCCATTCCTCGCTCTGCATGGGTGCAGTTATCACCTGGCAATATTGATGATCTTTTAGTGCCGTATAATTTCAGTCCATCAGTAATTTGTTCAACTGGGACAATGACAATTACAAATCAGCCAGCAGGAACGAATGTGGTTTGGTCTTCTGGTAATCCCACAGCTCTTAACGTAGGCCCTACTGGCATGGCTACAAGGATAAACAATTATACTGGTGGTGTATCTGTGTCAGCAACTGTTTCCAATGCTTGTGGATCAAATACTCAAAGTAAAAGTGTCTGGCTTGGTACCCCGGGTGCCGATATTAATACTCTTATATGGGCAGGCACGCGCGGTGTTAATCCCGTTAGCAC
Source organism: Cyclobacteriaceae bacterium (assembly GCA_043777495.1). Taxonomy (GTDB): domain Bacteria; phylum Bacteroidota; class Bacteroidia; order Cytophagales; family Cyclobacteriaceae; genus ELB16-189. The sequence continues at coordinate 10,866 of JAYWHU010000030.1, forward strand.
CAGCCCTGGTGCTACTTATGCTTTTCAGTGTGATGTTGTACCTGGGGCTTCCTCTTATACGTGGCTATTGCCAAGTGGATTCTCAACCTTGGGGGGAAGCAACACAACTACCAATCCATCCATTTATATTACCACATCGGCAACAAGTGGTGTCTATACTCTTTATTGCCTGGTAAATAATGCGTGCGGATCTAATTACACAAAAAGTCTTACAATAAATAATGGCAGTACAGGTGGTGGAGGTACAGGCTGCCCTCCTGGAGTTAGACCACCCTGTAAGCCGGGGCCGGGGCCATTGCGCGTTGCAACACCAGAGGGTGTCGTGTTTCCCGAAACTACTTTTGCACTATCAAACCCAGTGGTGTACCCTAATCCTTCCAATAAGAATTTTACAGTAAGCTTAGTACAGGAGGAGGGCAAGTCTATTGAAGGCACTTTAGATGCACCAGCTAATCTTGTACTTTATAATTTGCTTCAACAAGTAGTTTATCAAACAAGTACAGATAAGAGTATTGTCACGATTCACGCAGAGAATTTGCCATCAGAAATCTATTATCTTTCAATAGCATACAAGAAAGAAGTGATACGGCAACGAGTGGTTGTTACACATTAATTTTGACAACGGTTTCCAACCTTCAGAAAGTTGGAAACCGTTTATGTTTAATTCGCCCGTGAATCAAACCTACTCACTTTCACCACGCCTTCCACTTTTTCCAGTTTGCTGATCAGTACTTCCAAATGGCGCGTGTCATTTACGTACAGCATGATTTCGCCACTGAAGATGCCTTGGTCTGTTTTGAATGAAAGGGAACTCATATTCACTTTCAATTCTTCAGAAATAACTTTAGAAACATCGTTGATCAACCCTACCCTATCGGTACCGACAACATTCAATCCCGTAAGGAAAGCTACCTCATATTGGGATGTCCACTTGGCTTTGATTACGCGATTGCCGTGGTTGGCCAATAGCTCAGTTGCATTTGGGCAAGTAGTGCGGTGAATTTTAATTCCTTCGTTTACAGTCACAAAACCAAACACATCATCGCCCGGAATGGGCGTGCAGCACTTAGCTAATTTGTATTCCACCACATCCATGTCTTCGCCTATCAACAAAATATCTTCGTAGCGGCCTTTGGCTTTGTTGATTTCCTGCTCGATGGTTTTCACATCGCGCACATCAGTGTGTTCACGATTTCTTAAAGGAGAAGATGGCTTGTAATCTTTAAAGCGTTTTAGATCATTGACGGTGATCGCGCCAATGCCAACTCTATGATGCAATTCGAACTGAGAATTGACCTTAAAGAAATCGCGCATTTGCTCAAACATCTGGCTGTTGGGATCGATTTTAAGTTGCTTCATTTTGCGCAACAAGGTCTCCTTACCTTCGTCAGAAACCACTCGCTTATCTTCTTTGAGCAGTTCTTTTATTTTTGATTTTGCTTTGGGGCTGATAACAAACCGAAGCCAGTCTTCATTCGGCTTTTGTTTGGCCGAGGTTAGTATCTCTATTTGGTCTCCATTTTTTAAAACGTGGTTGATCGGCACTAATTTCTGATTCACTTTTGCACCAATGCACTTTGCACCAATGTCTGTGTGAATATCAAAAGCAAAATCCAATGCGGTTGCGCCCGTTGGCAAAGTTTTCAATTCACCTTTGGGCGTGAAGACAAAAACCTCATCAGTAAAAAGATTGCCACGGAAGTCATCGACAAACTCCAATGCAGTCAAGTCTTGCTTCTCCAATGTTTCGCGCACGCGCACGAGCCACTTTTCTAAATTCGATTCATACTTGGCAGCATTGTCTTTATATTTCCAATGAGCCGCATAACCCTTCTCGGCAATTTCATCCATGCGCAGCGTACGGATTTGTACTTCCACCCATTGCCCATTTTTTGCCATCACCGTGGTGTGTAGCGATTCATAGCCATTGCCTTTGGGTGTGCTGATCCAATCACGAAGACGATCTGGATTGGGTGTGTAATAATCGGTGACCACAGAATATACTTGCCAGCAAAAAGATTTTTCTTGTTCCACGGGCGTATCTAAAATAATTCGCACAGCAAATAGATCATACACTTCTTCAAAAGGTATGTTTTGCTTGCGCATTTTATTATAGATAGAGAAAATAGATTTGGGTCGGCTTTTGATTTCATACTCCACGCCCAGCTTATCCAACTCTTCTTTCACGGGCTGCACAAATTGCTTAATGAATTTATTTCGTGAGGCGCGCGTCTCGGCAATTTTATTGGTGATTTCATCATAAACGGACTGATCGGTAAACCGCAGATACAAATCCTCCAATTCTGTTTTGATTGCGTTTAACCCAAGCCGATGCGCGAGCGGAGCGTAGAGATAAATCGTCTCAGAAGACACACGCAACTGTTTATTGCGTGGCATACTTTCCAACGTGCGCATGTTGTGCAACCGATCGGCCAGCTTGATCAAGATCACGCGCACATCTTCAGACAAGGTGAAGAGCATCTTGCGGAAATTCTCTGCCTGTGCCGAAGTGCCGTATTCAAACACTCCTCGGATTTTTGTGAGACCATCGATTATCTTGGCAATCTTCACTCCGAAAATTCCTTGCAGCTCGGCCAACTGAATGTCAGTGTCCTCCACCACATCGTGCAGCAAGGCCGCAATGATAGACGTGGTGCCGAGGCCGATTTCCTCCACACAAATTTCCGCCACCGATAGTGGGTGAAAAATATACGGCTCGCCCGATTTCCTCCGCATATTTTTGTGCGCCTCCATGGCAATGGTGAACGCGCGCTTGATCAGCTTGGCATCGCCATCTTTTAATATAGGCTTTGCCACGCGCAACAGCCTGCGGTAGCGCGCAATGATTTCTCTTTTTTCTTCTACTTCGTCAATGACCATTTTTTACATTCAATCAAATTTTTATTTTTTGGGCGGCAAGCGGGCTATCCGTTACAAGTCCTCGTTCCGCGAGGCGCTCCACTCCGGGCTTTCCACTTCTATCCCTGCCGCACTCCCGCACGAAGTTCATCACTACATTAATTGGTTATCATTCATAAATCCCTTCATTGCTCGAATTCATTTCATCTGTTGCGTGCCAATGAAATTTCACTTCGATTGAGTTTATCTGTGGCACGCTTTTAATCCTTCAGTCACAAATCCACCCCGACAAGTCGGGGTGGCTACTCACATTGAACCCCCTTGGGGTTCGTCTAAAAATACAAAACACGCTTGAAAAAAACATATGCTTAAAATTTTTTCAGCTTGCTGTTAGGCGAGCCAAACTCTCCGCAATTGATAAAATCTCTACAAAGAACATACCTCGGTCATGTACACTTGCTTGAAGCTGGCCAATGTTGGAGGCATGTGGCCTTCTCCTCATTTCATTTTTCCAATGAATCGAATTTGCTTGCCTTGAACGAGTTCTGTCTCAAGATATAATTTGTCGCCTGAACTGCTGATAATTACTGAACCGAAGCCTCGTCCATACACTTCTTCAAACGCTTTATCGAATTCTATGATTTGCCCATCAATGTGATCATGGCTTGAAATGATGTAACATAATTCATTGCCTTTAATATTCAATTCTTTTTTTGCAAAGTCATAACCCACCACTCCTGAAGGGATTCTGGAGATAACCCTCATATCGAAAACCGTATCCCACTTGTGATTTAATCTGTCTGTAAATCTTGCTCTTTTTTTAGGGTTCCTTAATTCAAATTCGCTTCGTTCTCTTTTGTCCTTGGGTATAAAATTTTTTACAAAGGAGTCGAGTATTTTATTGCCGTCCATAATGTCTTTGGTGGTTTATTTAGGATTTTTTGGGCGGCTACGGTAAATGGAAAAAGATAAAATAGACGGGCGAATAAAAACAGTATAGCAGCAATAGAACATTCGGTGTGCATGTTGGTGAAGAACACCAACATGGGATTTGGTGCGTGCGATGAACCAATCAAGTACTGCTAAACTAATTCGGAGCACTTCGGCCAGGGATAGTAGTGGAAAGCCCGAAGCGCGAGGGTTATGTGCGTTGGCCGGACTTGTAGCGGATAGCCCGGTGGCCCACGCGCCTCGCAGGGCCAGGCCGCCAATTACTACTTTAAACAACTCTCTTACATTCATTTTCATTCAGGACTTTAATAATAGCGAATTATCTCTAAATTTGCGCTCCCTTTACCCTAAAAAGGTGGAATAACTGCGGATGTGGCGTAATTGGCAGCCGCGCCAGACTTAGGATCTGGTGCCGTAAGGCGTGGGGGTTCGAGTCCCTTCATCCGCACATTACATCGGTTATTAGTTATCGGTTTTCAGTTAAAAGGGGCTTTCTCCACGCTGGAAACTGATAACTGATAACTTTTAACTTTTTAACCCCACTCCATTGAACATTACACTCGACAAACAAAGCACCACGGAAGGGCTGATCAAAATTTCGTTGACCGAAACGGATTACTTGCCCAAAGTAGATGAGAAGCTGAAAGATGTTTCGCGCAAGGCGAACCTCAAAGGCTTTCGCGTAGGCAAAGTGCCCGCGGGAGTGATCAAAAAAATGTATGGCAAATCTATTTTGGTAGAGGAGGTCAATCATTTGATCTCGCACTCGATCTCTGACTATATTAAAGAAAACAAGCTGAAAGTATTGGGCGATCCATTGCCCAACGCAGAAAAAGCGCGCGCCATCGACTGGGACATTCAAAAAGAATTTGATTTTGAATTTCAGATCGGCATGGTGGAAGACTTTGCGGTTGACTTATCATCGAAAGTGAAGGTGACTTCTTACCCCATAGAAGTTGACCAAAAGACGATTGACGAAACAGTGACCGATGTGGTCACTCGCTATGGAAACGTAATGTACCCAGAGGCAAGTGAGGTGGGCGACAATTTATTTGGGGATGTTTCTTTGAAGGGTGAAGCAAGCGAAGAGGCGAAGAAAGGTTCATATATATCAATTGAAAAAGTAGAGAAGAAGGAACAACAAAAATTCATCGGACTTAAAAAAGATGATTCCGTTGAGTTTGATATTGAAAAAATATTTTCGGGCGAGGCTGAGATTGCCCGTGCGTTGAACATTACGGAAGAAGAAGCCAAAGGCGCAAAGGGTACTTATGTGTTTGTTGTGACTTCGTTGAGTCGTGTGGAGAAGGCAACTGTTAACCAAGAGCTTTTTGATAAAGTATTTGGCAAGGATGTGGTGAAAAGCGAGGAAGAGTTTATGGTCAAAATAAAGGAAACCATTGGCGAGAACTATAACCGCGAGACACAGCATTTGTTGGAGCACGAGATTCAGCATTACTATGTTGACCATACGAAGATTGCTATGCCAGATAACTTTTTAAAACAATGGTTGAAGGCTACTAGTGGCGGGCAGGTGACGGATGATGTGCTGGGAAAAGAATTTAATCTTTACAAAGATTCATTGAAGTGGGACTTGATCAAAAACCGCATCACCGAAGAAAGAGAAATAAAAGTGGACGGTGAGGAAGTGAGGGAGAAGGCAAAGCAATTGATAATGGATCAATTTGGCGGGCCTGCCATTGCCGCGCAGTTAGGCGACAAGATGGAGGAGATTGCGAACAATTATCTTTCTGGGCAAGATGGTAAGGGTGAAAACTTCATGCGCATCTATAATCAGTTAAGACAAGAGCGGATTATGAAAGTGGTGAAAGAGAACATTACCATTGCGGAAAAGAAAGTGACGCTGGAGGAGTTTAAGAAATTGGCGGCAGCGCATAACCACTAAAAAGTTGACAAATAGCAATTGACAATTGACAAAATTTGGGTGAGAGGTAAGAGGTAAGTGAGAGGTTAAAAACCTTAAATTTGTTTCAAAAAGCAAAATGACATACACAGACAAACATATTATTGCAACATACTCGAGCTTATTTGAGGGGCTTAGTTCAGTTAGTAAGATAGAACTAATAGAAAGTCTGACTAAATCATTAAAGAAAGAAACTAGTAAGTCGGACGACAAATTTTATAAATCTTTTGGGGCCTTTGGTTCTGGTGAATCTGCCAAAGATATTTATGCGGAGATAAAATCAAGTAGAAAATTTAAAAGCAAGGAAATAAGGTACGTTTAGGGTGGGTGAGTAGATAGTGAAAGCCTTACACGACAGGCACAATTTACGTAAGGTTTTAACCTTAGTACAAAAATCATTTTCATGAAATCTTTCTCAACCTTATTATTTCACATGATTAGAATAAGGTAATAAGGTTAGAGTTCACAGATACAAATGAATTCTACTAAGGTTTAAGCCTTTGAAATAAAATTAGAAATTAAAATCATACCCGCTCAAAACGTCATAGAGACAAGTAAAAGGGATTTGGTAGTCCTACTTCGCTACTACTTTTGGCTGCGGAGGATAGATTGAAACTTTTAGAGCAAAAATTGAGTTTAAGAGTGAGCCTCACTTTAGGGTGGGGCTTTTTGTTTGCTAGATTTTTTGTCTACAACTCGCAAATTGAGATAAGATTACCTAACATTGAACTGTAAACGGGGGATTTGAAATTGTCGCAGCATTCTCTGTGTCCCTCTGTGACCTCCGTGGTTAAAAAAAACAATAACCACAGAGAACGCAGAGTCCACAGAGAAATTCACAGAGCCTCAACAGGACAATTTGAAATGCACCTAATACACAATAAAAAAGAGTCGTTTGCCGTCTATCTGAAAAGTGTAAATAAAAAAATAAAAAATATGTCACATAACGAATTTAGAAACTATGCCGTGCACCACTTGGGCATGAGCGGCAATGCCTTGGACAGTTACATGAAGTTGATCAACACAAACGCCTACACCGTTACGAGCATGACGCCCAACGTAGTGGAAGAGCGGCAAATGCGCGCTACGGTGATTGACGTGTTCTCGCGCTTGATGGCCGATCGTATTATTTTCTTTGGCACAGCAGTAGATGATTATGTGGCCAATGTGATTACGGCCCAGCTTCTTTTCCTAGAATCTTCAGACCCTAAGAAAGATGTTATTATGTATATCAATAGTCCAGGCGGCTCGGTGTATGCAGGGCTTGGCATCTATGATACCATGCAAATCATCAATCCAGATGTTGCTACAATATGCACAGGTATGGCAGCCTCCATGGGCGCGGTATTGTTGGCTGCAGGATCTGCTAAAAAAAGATCTGCGCTTCCGCACTCAAGGGTGATGATTCACCAGCCCTCTGCAGGGATGCAGGGAACTTCTTCTGACATGGAGATTTCTATGCGGCAGACCTTGGAATTGAAAAAGGATTTGTACACCATTCTTGCCAACCATAGTGGCCAAACGTATGAGAAGATCGAAAAAGATTCTGATCGCGACTTCTGGATGCGTTCTTCTGAGGCGAAAGCGTACGGGCTGATTGATGAGGTGCTGGAGAAGAAGAGGAAATAACTGAATAAGTTGACAGTTGACAAATGGGCAATTGACAAAGTGAGGGGCTAAGTGTAACAAGCCACTGGTAAAAGGTGATTAGAGCACATACGCCATTTGCTAATTCCTGATTTTGTCAACTGTCAATTGCCTATTTGTTAACTTTTTCACCTATATGTCCTTATTCAAATTATTAATACCTTTGATCTTTCATGCCTCACCCTAATTGATCCCTCTATGGCTGCTGAAGTTACTTGTTCTTTTTGTGGACGAAATAAGAAAGACGTAGATCTGATGATTTCGGGCATCCACGCGCATATTTGTGATAAGTGTGTGACGCAGGCCACCCAAATCTTGCAAGAAGAGAAAAAGAACAAAGTGGAAGCGGGTACACTACCTAACTTCAAGTTGATCAAACCACGGGAGATAAAGAAGTTTTTAGATGAATATGTGATTGGGCAAGATGAAGCCAAGCGGGTAATGTCTGTGGCCGTTTACAATCACTACAAAAGATTAAGCCAACGCAAGATTGACAATGATGTAATGATTGAGAAATCAAACATTATCATGGTAGGCGAAACGGGAACTGGTAAAACCTATTTGGCCAGAACACTCGCCAAGATTTTGCAAGTTCCCTTTTGCATAGCTGATGCAACAGTACTAACTGAGGCTGGATATGTAGGCGAAGATGTGGAAAGTATTCTTACCCGTTTATTGCAAGCGGCCGATTACAATACAGAAGCTGCCGAACGAGGCATCGTTTACATTGATGAAATCGATAAGATCGCTAGGAAGTCAGACAACCCATCTATCACGCGCGATGTGAGCGGTGAAGGTGTGCAGCAAGCGTTATTAAAATTATTGGAAGGCACTTCTGTGAACGTGCCACCTCAAGGTGGGCGCAAGCACCCCGATCAAAAAATGATCAACGTCAATACAGAAAATATTTTGTTCATCTGCGGAGGAGCATTTGAAGGAATCTCCAGATTGATTGGCCGTAGATTAAATACAAGGCCACTTGGCTTTGCCACCTCATCAGACAGCGTCAACCCTGGAGGAGATTTGGATAAAGACAATTTGCTTCAGTTCGTTTCGGCACAAGATTTAAAAACATTTGGCTTGATACCCGAATTGATTGGTCGCTTGCCAGTACTTTCATTCTTAAATCCACTCGACCACGACACACTGCGCAAAATTTTAACCGAACCTAAAAATGCGCTCGTTAAACAATACAAAAAATTGTTTGATATGGAATCCATTGAACTTGAATTTAAAGAAGGGGCTTTGGATTTTATCGTTGAGCGAGCTGTGGATTTCAAACTAGGTGCGCGTGGCTTGCGTTCTATCTGTGAAGCCATCATCAATGATGCTATGTTTGAAATGCCTTCTGATAAAACTACCGATCGGTTAGTGATCAATCGCGCTTACGCGGAAGAGAAGTTTAATAAATCGCATTATAGTAAGTTGAAGGTTGCGTAATACTAGGCATTGGGCACTAGGCATTGGGGCTTAGGACTTGGGAGAAGTAGGCAGCCCCCCTTCGCTAAAGCTACGGAGGGTAAATAGGCAATGCTTGAGTGACAATAAGTCTTTGACCAATCGAAAATCTTAAATCTTAAATCCCTGTCTTGCCGTCAGGCAGATAAAATCAACTTAGCCGTATTCTCTGAAGCAGAGCCGATGTCGAGGGTTTTGTATAGCTGATCATATTCTTTCAGCATTTTTTCGCGATATGGTTGGTCTTGCAATAAGACTTGAAGTTCTCCCCCTACTGATTCTACGGTGGCTTTGCTTTGAATCATTTCTTTTACCACTTCTTTTCCTGCAATCAAGTTTACCAAAGAGATAAATTTTACTTTGATGACACTGCTTGCGATCATGTATTCCAAGCCGCCAGCTTTATAAACTACTACTTGCGGCACTTTGAAAAGGGCTGTTTCCAGTGTAGCTGTTCCTGAAGTTACGATTGCCGCATCTGCGTGTGTGAGCAGATCATACGTTGCATTGTAAACGAATTTAACATTGCCCGTTTCTTTTAGAGGTGAGTAAAGTTCTTGAGGCAGATTATCAACTGCTGCCACTACGTATTGGTGTTCAGGGTTTCTTTTCGCCACCTCAGCCATTAATGGCACAATCATTTGCAATTCCATTTTCCTGCTACCTGGTAAGAAAGCAACAATCTTTTTTTCTTTTGAAAGATTATTTTCAAATAAAAAACCAGGATTAGGAACGAACGACTGGATCGCATCCAAAACCGGATTCCCCACGTAGTCGACATCAAAATCATACTTTTTATAAAACTCTTTTTCAAAAGGAAGGATGACGAACATCCTGTCAACATTTTTTTTCAATTGCCATGCGCGACCTTGCCTCCACGCCCACACTTTTGGCGGAATGTAATAGAGCACTTTGATACCATTCGTTTTCCCAAAAGTTGCCATCTGTCGATTGAATCCTCCATAGTCGATTAAGATCAGCGCATCGGGTTTGAATTCTAAAATATCTGCCTTGCAGTCTTTCATGTACTTGGCAATCTTTAGAAAGTTAACAACTGCCTGAAAGCCCATAAACGCAAGTTGGTTGTAGTGCATCACCAAGAGAACGCCTGCCTTTTGCATTTCATCTCCACCAAAACCTCTGAATGAAATATTAGGTTTAAGTCGCAACATAGCCTTCACCAAATTGCTCCCATGCAAATCGCCCGAGCGCTCGCCAGCTATGAGGTAGAACTTCATTTCTTGTACTTCGTAAATCTTACTTCGTACCTTATATTACTCACCAAAGTAATCAACATAGTTGCGAGGGGTTTCGTATAGTCGAATAGAATGTAGCTTTCCAAATTTGCTGACCGAAGAGATTTTCGGCTCTAAAATCTTCCATAGCTCGATGGCCAAATTTTCGGTGCTGGCCATCTTGTCTTTCATGAAATCGACATCCAAATTCAAATTCTTATGATCTACCTTTTCAAGAACTTCTGACTTAATCAAGTCGCTTAATTTTTTAAGGTCAATGACAAAACCCGTATCGGGATCTGTATCGCCTTTTACTGTTGTGATCAATTCATAATTATGCCCATGCCAGTTTTCATTGGCACAAGGGCCAAAGACTTCTTGGTTCTTTTCTTTGCTCCAAGCTGGATTATACAGCTTGTGGGCTGCGTTAAAGTGTTCTTTTCGGCTAACGTAGATCATATTGTTTGAACTAAAGCGCAAAGATAACTTGTTGGGAGGTTAAAAACCGATTACCTTTATTATAACAAAACAACATTTTTATGGATTACCTTCAATTCTCTAAGTTGAGTAGCTCTACCAAGGAATACTTGGAAGAGGTGGAAAAGGGAAAGAGTTATGTGGTCTTGCGGGAGGGCAAGGCCATAGCGAAAGTTATTCCTTTTGATGAACCCATTCAAGGTTGGAAAAGAAAAATAGAAACGGTTACATTAAAAGACGGGATAGACTCCTCAGTGATTTTAAGGCAAATTCGAGATGAATAATAATCGTGAGAATCAAAATCTTGCAAGATTAAAAACCGATTACCTTTATGATACAAAACAAATTTTTATATGGATTATCTTCAATTCTCTAAGTTGAGTAGCTCTATCAAAGAATACTTGGAAGAGGTGGAAAAGGGAAAGAGTTATCTGATCATCCGAAAAGGTAAACCGATCGCTAAGGTCATTCCGTTCAAAGAACCCCTTCAACTGAAAAAGCCTATTCAAGGTTGGAAAAGGGAAGTGCAGACAGTGACCCCGCGCAAGGGTGGCGACTCAACTAAAATTCTACGGCAAATCCGGGATGAGGAATGAATTTATATTTTGATTCTTCGGCTCTGCTAAAACGATACCTCAATGAAAAGGGTGATGTGGCGGCAAGAAAATTATTTGATGACTCCGATAAAATTTTTGTGTCCACCATTAGCCATATTGAATGTGCCAGCTCATTCCAACGATTGCTACAGACTAAATTCATTGACAAAAAAGAGTATCAACGGTTAAATACAGAATTAGCCATAGATTTTCCGTTTTTTCAAATCATTCATTTTGATGAAGATATCAAATACATCGCACTAAAAGTATTAGAAAAATACACGTTGAAGGCGCTTGACTCTATTCAGCTTGCTTCTCTCATTTATGTTGCAGAAGAAGTAGAGTCATTTGTTGTCTGCGACAACAAATTAAAGAAGTGTGCTAAAGAAGAAGGGTTTAAAATCATTGACCCAACTGAATAATAGTTTATGATCATTGTTACTGGATTGGAGGATTAAAAACCGATTACCTTTATTATTCAAAACAACATTTTTATGGATTACCTTCAATTCTCTAAGTTAAGCAGCTCTACCAAAGAATACTTGGAGGAAGTGGAAAAGGGGAAGAGTTATGTCATCTTGCGGGATGGCAAGGCCATCGCAAAAGTTGTCCCTTTTAACGAGCCCATACAAGGATGGAAAAGAGAGATTAAGCGAGTAACACTTAAAAGCGGAGTAGACTCCTCAAAATACATCCGTGAGGAAAGAGATGCAAGATGATTACCATAACCAAAATTTTGCTCTTGGCAACTTCATACTCAACAAAAGACTCTTTTTGATTTATTGACCCAATTGAATAGCTTATGATCATTGTTACAGGAGCCGCGGGCTTCATTGGCAGTTGCCTGATAAAAAGATTGAACGAAGATAACTTCAATGCCATCATTGCTGTAGACAAATTTGACAACCCTGAAAAGAATAAAAATCTAGTTGGCTTAAAGATTCAGGAAAAAGTGGATCGAGATCAGTTTACGGACTGGCTGGTTAAAAATTACGAGACAGTTGAATTCATTTTTCATATTGGCGCCCGCACCGACACTACTGAATTTGATACTCAACTATTAAGTAAATTAAATACGGAGTACACGAAGACTATTTGGAAAGCTTGTTGTCAATATCAAATCCCTTTGGTGTATGCTTCCTCTGCAGCCACTTATGGATTAGGCGAAATTGGCTATGATGATAACGAGTTAACCATTCCCCAATTGAAACCATTAAACCCTTATGGTGATTCCAAGCAAGCCTTCGATGTATGGGCTTTACAACAAAAAGAGAAGCCTTTTTTCTGGGCGGGGTTAAAATTCTTTAACGTGTATGGCCCCAACGAATATCACAAAGGCAGAATGGCTTCTGTGATTTGGCATGCCTACAACCAAATACAGAAAACAGGAAAAATGAAATTGTTCCGCTCACATAATCCCAACTATAAAGACGGGGAGCAGATGCGCGATTTTGTTTATGTAAAAGATGTGGTGGAGGTTTGTACGTTTTTAATGCACCACCGAAAGGATTCTGGCATCTACAATTTAGGTTCTGGAAAAGCGAGAACGTTTAATGATTTGGCGAAGGCTGTCTTTCACGCTTTGAATAAACCTGTTGACATTGAGTATGTGGATACGCCAGCTGATATAAGAGACAAGTATCAGTATTTTACGGAGGCGAAGATGGAGAAGTTAAAGGGGATAGGGTATGGGAAGGAGTTTCGTGGGTTGGAGGAGGGGGTGAGGGATTATGTGGTGGATTTGGCAAAAATTCAATAGGGAATATTCACAAAAAGTGAATGCGTTCTATTTATATTTAGGTGAGGAATGCATGAATAGCAGAACCAATTGTTAAGACAATACTATACTATAAGAGAGCCGAGGGGTTTTGCAAAACTGTAGGGTGCAAACTAAGTGTCAATCGTTTTCGCTATCTTTACAAAAGTATCTAATCACATTTATGGAACTTAAGACTAAAAAACTCAAAAAGCCGCCCGTACCCTTTTTAGGAATTCTTTCGGAAAGACAGATTGAGGAGGGAGCTGTACGCTTTCGGGCTGAAGTGAACTCGAAAGCTATTCGGTTGGAGGCAAATAAAGTCAAACAAAATAGCTATCAACATTCTATCTGAACAACCATCATTTATCATAGTTGGAGGCCCCAATGGAGTGGGGAAATCAACCTTTGCCCGCACTTATCTGTCCTCTTTTCCTTACATCAACGGTGATGAAATCAAACGCCAAGCAGAGTTAAGCGGTCAAAGAATTGATTCATTTGGTCTTAGAACGGCTGTTCAAAGCAAAATCAATAACCATATATTCAACAAAGAGAGTTTTGCTCTAGAGTCGAATCTGGTAAGCAATTATAGTTTTGAAATCGTTCCAGAGGTGACCTCCAAAGGTTATCATACCAGCTTATTTTATCTGGGGGCCGAAGATCTTTCCGTTCTAAATGCCAGGATCCAACAAAGGGTTGCAGAGGGTCTTCACTTTGTTTCACCACAGGATGTAAAAGAACGCTACCAAGAAGCCCTTACCAAGCTTCCATTGAATCTGAAATATTTTGATAAGGCCGTCTTCTTAGACAACTCGGTGCAGGGTATTGATCCAACCGAAGTCCTTGAACTGAAAAAAGGAATCATCGAATGGAGAAAAGACCCCTTGCCCTTCTGGTTGAACAATATATTTCCCATCATTGAGAAACTAAGCAAGGCTTACAGTAAAATGAATTTACGGTAAAAAGACTGGCAATAAATTCAACGTTGTAAACTACAAAGACAAATAGCAGATGCGCGATTTTGTTTATGTGAAAGATGTGGTGGAGGTCTGTGTTTTTTTAATGCACCACCGAAAGGATTCAGGCATCTACAATCTTGGCTCAGGAAAAGCGAGAACGTTTAATGATTTGGCGAAGGCTGTCTTTCATGCTCTTAATAAGCCAGTGAATATTGAGTATGTGGACACTCCCGCTGATATTAGAGATAAGTATCAATATTTTACGGAGGCGAAGATGGCGAAGTTGAAGGGGGTTGGGTACGGGGAAGAGTTTAGTGAGCTGGAAGAGGGGGTGAGGGGTTATGTGATGGGGTTGGCAAAAACTCAATAGGAAATGTTCGAAAAAAGTGAATGTCTTTTTTTATCTTTACGTTAGGAATGCGTGAAAAACGGAATCAATTGCTAAGACAATACGCCAATTAATCAGATATGTATTTTACTGACATTGATAAGCATAGTAAAGCAAAGCTGAACAAAGCATTGTTGTGGGAATATGACACGACAGACATTGATTATGAAGTCATGAAAAATGTCATTGTTCAGCGTGTTGTTGAACGAGGGAGAATGGAGGATTGGTATTTTATATTAAACCTTTATGGCTTAGTCAAGGTAAAAGAAATTATAAAAGGTATAGCCTACCTGAACAATAAGGATTTGCGCTTTGTTAGCCACCAGTTTTCCATCCCGTTAAAAGAAATGAAGTGTTACGAAAAGAAACAATTAGCAAACCAACACTGGAGCTCTTGAGAATGCTTATGCAGGATCAGTCACTAAAAGATTTTTTTTTAGTAGGCGGTACTGCTCTTTCTCTTCAGATAGGCCATCGCATAAGTATTGACATTGACCTGTTCACTACAAAAGAATTTGATGAGAATAGTATGCTTAACAAACTGGAGGCAAAGTATGGTTTCAGTCAATTATATCAAGACAAAAACACACTTAAAGGAGAAGTTAATGATATCAAGGTCGATCTACTATCACATACCTACCCTTTGATTAAACCGTTGGTTGTAATAGATGGAATTAGAATGGCATCATTGAACGATATTGCTGCCATGAAGCTAAATGCTATATCAGGGAATGGGACAAGGATAAAAGACTTTATAGACATAGCTTACCTGTCTTCTTCATTGACCTTTGCCGAAATGGTCAGTGCTTACGAACAAAAATATGCTTCACGTAACGCAGTGATGGTTATAAAAGCGGTCAATTATTACGAAGACATCGAATTGACTACCAAGGTCCAGGTACTTGATAAAAACTATCAGTGGGAAAATATTAAGTCACGCTTGGATAAAATGACGGTAGCACCAAAACAACTATTTCCCCACCTTCAAAAAAAGTAGTGGGAACTTAGAAATGTCGATATAGTCTTACAAGCGATCCATACTTACTGACAAATAATCATAATGGAAGCCTTGAAATACAAGATCATTAAAACAGAAAGCCAGTACATCAGCTACTGCAATGAACTGGAAGAAATGCTGGACCGTAGCAAGAAAACCCGCACTGCCAAAGATGAAACAGAGCTTCTTACGTTCCTCATTGAGAAGTATGACCAAGAGCACAATACTTTTTCTGATGCAGGCCCGATTGAATTACTGAAATCGCTGATGAAAGAGCACAAAATGAAATCTGTAGAACTCGCTCATTTGCTGAAAGTAAGTACGGGCCTTGTTTCGGATGTACTGAGTTACAAAAAAGGTCTTTCCAAAGAAACCATCTGAATCCTTTCTGAAAGATTCAAGCTGCGACAAGAGGCATTTAATAGACCGTATAAATTGAAGTCAGCATTCAACCAGCACCTAAAGAATGCGAGTGTTATGAACACCACCAAAGAGCTGGTGCGGGTTTAATTTTTCAGCTTATTCTTCTGAAAGTATTCCGCTCGCACAACCCCAACTATAAAGACGGGGAACAAATGTGTGATTTTATTTATGTGAAGGATGTGGTAGAGGTTTGTGTGTTCATAATGCACCACCGAAAGGATTCTGGCATCTACAATCTAGGTTCAGGCAAGGCACGAACATTTGATCTGGCAAAGGCGGTATTCAGTGCATTGAATAAACCTGTTAACATTGAGTATATGAACACTCCCGCTGATATTAGAGATAAGTATCAATATTTTACGGAGGCGAGGATGGGGAAGTTGAAGGGGTTGGGTATGAGAAGAGGTTTTGTTCTATTGAGCTAGGAGTTAAGGATTACATCGACAAATATCTTTGATGTTGCTGAAATCGAAAATTATTTTTTGACAACCTTCAAATATTTTATTGTCTTATCAATAAATTCTAATTTCACTAAATAGATTCCATCAAATAACCCCTCTAAATTAATTTGATTCTCCTCACCAGTAAATTGCAATTGTCCATTTAATGAATAGAGCGTATGATATATAATTTTTTTTGAGGATAAGATATTTAGCAAATTACTTGTAGGATTAGGGTACATTTCAATCTCCTCATTTTTAATGGCTTGAAAATCCTCTAATCCAACAACTGCATCTTGAATCCTTACATTATCTATAGCCCAGCCCCATCCATTATTTAAATTATTACTTCTCAATCTAAAACGTATAAGAATTTCATCTAGGCTTTTAAATGTACTCAATAAGTCAATTTTTGATGGGCGGAAATAGTTCAACGTACCAACTGCTTTACTATCTCCATTTTGAATATTGCTATTGAAATATGTTAACCAGTCTGCATTGGCCCTAGAATCATAGGAAGGCTTTAGTGGCTTCCATGTTAATCCTCTATCACTAGTCCCCTCAACAATTACATAATCATTAAGAGGTTCAACCAGAACTACCTCATCAAATTCAAGAAAACTATCCTTATTTCTTAATCTAATCGGATAAAGCAACGTGTGCGAAATGTCAACATTGGAGCTAGGGGATAAAGAATTAGCGTATGGATGTGTAGTATGAATGGCTGAATTGACAAAACCTACTGGTTTTGTTATAGCAAAATCTCCAAAAAATTCAGATTTATCGCTATTCAGATCAGAAATAAAAACATCTTTCGTTTCAAATAACTTTACATTAATAGTGTAATAATCAATGAGAGGAGCTGAATTGATATTTGCTTGAGAAGAAATGTCTTTAGCAATGATTTTGTACTTTATCTTATCGCCTCCTTTTACAGCCTCTGCTGCTAAATCAATTACTGCTCCGAACGAGTTGTCTGATTTTTTAATAAGTGGTATCTTCTTTAAAATACCTGAATTAACTTGGAATTCTATTTCAACACTTTGTACGCCAGTATTATCCGTAACTTCCGCCTCAATGACTATCTGCTTTTGAAATTCCAAAATCTCTGTAATCGGCTGGTGAATAATACTTGGCTTCTTTACATCAACACCGTAGTAAAAGTTTATCGATTTTGCTGGGTCAATTGGGTATCTATAAACCCGATCAAAAACATCACTAAAGGTGAAGTAGTAACTAATCGTTTTCTCTATTTGGGGAGCCGGTATCTCAGCAAACCATGAAGTACCAGAAGAGTTCTGAAGTGCAATATTATTAGATGAGGCAAAGTCATCAAAGGAATAATACAACTTTCCCGATGTAGTATTAATGAGAGTATCACTTTTAACATCCAGATTAAATGAAACCCCCAATAGCGACTCTTTGTCAGAAAGCTCAGTATGTGATAGGTAGGTATTTAGCCAACCCATTTCGTAAAATATGCCTTTAGCCAATGGACCAGTGCTTTGCATAACTTCTCCAAAATTACTGAATGGGGTCATTAGACTATTTTGAGTATTGTTATATGTTCCCTCATCAAGGTGAGAAATACTTGAACCTGGGTTGTAGGGACTTGGTGCATAAATTCTAGGAAAGCTTCCGCCAACATTAAGCTGAGAAGCTATATCACTTTTAAAGATCAAACTATTCCCGACAAGTTGAGCTCCTAGTTCTAAAGATGGATTTGTAAAATTAATAGGATCTACTAGCCTTTTACCAGAGCCATTTTGTAAGTAAATATCGTACACTTTTGCATCCGATGTTCCGTTTGCGCCAAAAGAACCCGACCCATTGCTAATAAAAAAGGTACCGGAAAATCCAAGGCCATGACCTAACTCATGAAGAGCAATTGTTACCAAATCAAATTTATCAACTGGGCATCTACCATCGGTACCAAAATACCAATCAGATCTGCCAGCATTGAAAGTGGCAACAATATCTGCTTCTGCTGTTGAGTTTAAGTCTATTTTGGCAAGTTTTTCGGCAAGAGTGATAGGATACCAGATATCTTTTAATAATGCACCCTTAAAATTCCTTGCCTCGGTTGGTACAACAAACGCCAAGTTATTTGGGCTATTTGTATTTACAGTCCAGTTTACGAATAATCTTATTTTGACATCTGACTTGAGAGTTGATGCCCAAATATCAATTGCCTTTTGAACGGCCGCTTCTGCAGAGGGTGGAAAGCCAATGAATTTAACCTCAAATTGAGAGGTGAAGGATTGAGATCTTTTACTAATACTGGAGGAGGGCTTTGAAATAGGATCAAAGGAGCTACTCGGTGAGGCATATTGACGATCCTTATGATCAAATTGGCAAATAATACTCTCACCTTTTCTTATCTCCACCTGACTAAATAAAGAGCCATTTGGCAAAATACTAACCACTAAAAAAAAAGCTATTAAAATTAAATTAGTTCTCATTGAATTTGATCTTTAAAAAGTACGCCTCTATCTGTTCAGGATCTTTTAATTTCTTTAAATCCTGTTCAACTTTCTTAGTATCGAAATCAACTAATTTAGAAGCTTTAGCAAGAATTTTCACGTACTTAGGCCTAACGTCTAGCACACCAAGTTTGCCAGCAGCTATTGATTTGATATAATATTCGTCCAAAGCATAAATTTTTTTGTAGATAACAGGCTTTGTTACTCTTTTTTGCTCTATGGCATAAGCTCCTCCAGATTGAGTGAAGTAAACCATACTTTTCTCAAATTGATTCAAGCCATAGGTTATTGAATCACCCAAGATATGAGTTTCTACATAAGACCCTCTCTTGAGTTGCTTTATCTGATCCTCTTTAGAAAGGTTTTTATTGATTATTATGGTGCCATTGGAGTCAGTGAATGTTGCTTGACCAAATAGTAAGAAAGAAGAACACACAAATAATATGGAAAATATTGTTTTCATTTTTTATAATTGGGAAAATTAACTTAAAAATAATAAGCCCTTGAATAAATTCAAGGGCTTATTAAATTAAAAAAATAGTCTTACTTCTTAATATATCGAATAACAGAACTATTAGCTACCGTAATACCATCCTGTCTTGTAAGCTCCATGTTAACCACAATACCTGTCTCGCAAGTATTAAACGATCCAAAAGGCCTAGAACCTTGTATGGCAAATCTTGGAAGAGCAGCAGCATTGACATATACCTGTTGAGGAGCCCCAACGAGCTTAGCCACTAAGTTAGCGGGATTACTAGGGTCTAAAGTAATTGTAACACTATTGGGTCCAAAATCCCAGAAATTCTCATCAATGAGAGTATTAGCCGCTGTACCAAGCTTCAGAGATGTTTCCGATGTATAAAGACCTGACGGAAGTCCAAAGGCTGCCGTGCTAGTAATCTCTATATCATAACTACCAACGAAATCATTGATGTCAAATGCGCAATCATCATCCGCAATGTTAAGGGTAAAAGTCTTACCAGAAGCATTAAGACCAGCCCGTAAACCATTTGTAGCAGAAGCTAATGTAAGCACAAGTTGTTTGGCACCATCCGCATCGAAATCATTTAAGACATTTATTTTTACAGTGTCAGCGAATGAGCCTGAGGCAATTGAAGACTTACCGCTTGAAGTAACAATTGTAAAATCCTTTCCCTCTACAGCAGTGCCACTAATTTGATAAGTAATATCGGTTACGCCAGATTGTTTTGGAGCAGCCAATGTAACAGGAATTTTTATCTGTAAAACCCCCTCCGTCACATTGGTTGATGTGGCTCCAAACTTTACATGATAATTGCTAGACTGTAGAGTAGTAAATTTTTCTTCACAACCGAAGAGCATCAGAGAAACTCCTAGAGTTACCAGACCCTTTTTTAAAATATTTTTCATAAAATTGAATTTAAATTAATAACCAGGATTCTGAGGAGCCAATGCTGGATTCTGTTGAATTTCTCGGTTAGGTATAGGCATCAATGCGCTAGTTGGTTTCCAACTTACTGGGTTGATTACACTCATTACCTGATCCACAGTGGCAGTCCGAACCAAATCATTCCAGCGATGCCCTTCAAAACAAAGCTCAACAAATCTCTCTTTCAAGATATCCGCCAAGGTGATAGCGGTTAATTCTTTAAAACCTGTGAATGCTGCGAAACCAGGATCGGTTTGAGGAAGTGCTCCCGCCCTTAAACGAATTAAATTTACGTCTAGAAGAGCTTGAGCTGGCGCAGTTGCTAAATTAGCTTCTGCCCTGATAAGAAACATTTCAGCAAGTCTTGAAACGATTGGCCTATCGGTGCCTGTGGCAACATCATTGTATTTAGCCGCCTCTGGTTTGGCTGAAGCTATATTTGCAATAACAGAAACTCTTTTGTCACCTGTTTGAAAGGCACTAACCATTTGGGGGCTTGGCGCATATTCATACCGCCCACTCAACCGAAATTGAAAAGCCAACCCGTTAGGATCATTTACGCTAGAGAATATTTCAAAAATGGTTTCACTGGAATTAGACTGAAATACAGTTGTATAATTAGATGGTAATGTGTAGCCACCATTGGTTATGACATCATTCGCTAAAGCACCAGCAGCTGCCTTATCCCCTTTGTAAAGCTGAACTCTGGCAAGAAGAGCTTTTGCCGCCCATTCACCTGCCTTAACTCTGTCTTCGCTATCACGCCCTGCAGCACCATAATCAGCGCCCTTTAGCAAGGTAGCAGCACTTGTTAAATCATCAATAATAAATGCGTAAACCTCAGTTTTTGGAGATCTTGGCAGTGTACTTAAGGCAGCCAAACTGGTGGTTTTTGCAATTGGCACATCACCAAATAAGGTTAGCAAATTAAAATGAAACAGGGCTCTCAAATATTTAGATTGCCCAATAATCACATTCTTAACGGCAGGATCAATTGTGATTTTTTCAATCCTCTCTAGTACAATGTTAGCACTAAAAATACCATTATATGAACTAGTGCCAGTAACAGGAGTCGCAGCATTACCCCAATAATTCTGAAGTGTCACGTTGTCACTAGTTACAGCATTCTGATCCATTTGTTTGATCGTTGGAAAAGATCCGCTATGGATAAGTTCATCACTCAGCATTCCAGGAATACCAATGGTCAAATTGCCATAATAATTATTATTCTGTAGGACGCTATAAGCACCTAATAAAACTTGTTCGGCATCTGCCGCACTTGTTATCGCTAAATCATCTGTTACTAGCGACACTGGCTTTGGCTCCAAAAAATCGCCACAAGAGGTCGTAAGCAATAGGAGAGTGATAATTAAACATGAATATATTCTCTTCATAAAATTTCGTTTAAAAGCCTAAATTAATACCAATGTTAAAACGTTTAGACTGAGGCTGAGTTAAAAAATCTGTGCCTGCCGATGTGCTTGTATTAGCAAAAGTGCTTACTTCTGGATCAGCACCAGAATAGCCTGTGAAAGTCAATAAATTTTCACCAGTCACAAATAACCTTACACTTCTAAACTTAGCGCGTTGCACAATTGCTTTAGGTATATCATAACTTAGGGTAATATTTTTTAACCTTAAATAAGAGCCGTCAGAGACAAATCTACTATTATCAACCCCATCGTTACCAGCTACCCTTGTGGCTCTAGGTATATCCGTAATATCTCCTGGTTTTTTCCACCTTCTCCTAATCTCAGTAGTTGTACCGAAACCATTACCTGGCACGAGTGAAAATGTTTGCGTACTATTATACACATCGTTGCCTGCAGAAAACTGGAAGAATACATCCAATGACAATCCTTTGTAAGAAAATCTATTAGTAAATCCACCAAATGATTTAGGGTTTGCATTTCCAATTATTTGATTGTCCAATTGAGTAATTTGTCCATCTCCATTTAGATCATCAAAAATAGACTGTCCAGTGCCAGGATCAACACCCAAAAACTTTAGGCCATAAAAAGAACTAAGTGGAGAACCAGCTAAAATGACGCTTGCAAAGCCCTGAGGGATGGGTTTATCATCAACCAATTTTAACAACTTGCTCTCTAAAAATGTAATGTTTGAACTGGCAGTCCATTTAAAGTCGCCAATATTAAGAACCGTTCCGCCTAATTCAAATTCAAACCCCTTATTCTCAGATGCACCAATATTCTTTTGAACTGATCCAAAACCTGTTGTAAAAGGAACAGGTGAAGCAAATAGCAGGTCAGTAGTTTGTCTATTGAAATAATTTGCTGTTAGATTCACTCTGTTTTGAAACAATCCTAATTCTATCCCTAAATCAAGAACTGCGGTAGTTTCCCATTTAAGATCAGGATTGCCAATTTGCAAAGGTGAAAAAGCTGGTCTATCCAAATAATTAGAATTTCCAGAGAAAACACCTTGATAAGGGAAATCACCAATATTTGAGTTACCAGTTGTACCATAGCTAGCTTTCAATTTACCTAAACTAAGCCAGTTAAGTCCCTTCATAAATGATTCATCTGAGAAATTCCAACCAAGAGAACCAGCATAAAAAAGTGAATTTCTATTATTGGAACCAAACCTTGAGGAGGCATCATTACGAATCGTAGCTGAGGCGATATACTTCTCTTTAAACGTATAGCCTGCCCTAGCAAAAACAGACTGGAAAGTATTCTCTGTCCTAAAGGAGCTTCCAGCTGTAATTGTTGCTGCTGATAATAAGTATGTAAGAGACTCACGAGCAAAGCCATTCCCTTGTGCATCATTCCTAAAGTCTCTGGTCCCTTGTATTGTTCCACCTAAAACGGCATTAAAGCTGTGATCAGCTCCAAAAACTTTTGCATAACGAAGGGTTGGCTCAATAACAAAAGTTCCAACCTGGCGATAAGAAAATTGCCCACTTCCATTTGATCCTCTTCCTTCGGCAGATGAAACTGGTGAGTAATTATCCTCCGTTAACGCATTATAGTCATAGGAGAAATCTGTTTTGAAATCTAAGCCGTCCGTTAAATGAATATTAGTATAAAAATTACCAATAATTTTAAGGGTTTTGTTCTCGTTCCGTGTAATGACAGCATCACGAACTGGATTACTTAAAAAGATTCCATCTACAAATTTACCGTTTTCGTCTCTAACAGCAGTAGTAGGGAGATTTAAGATAGCCACCGAATAAACTCCAAAGATATTATTGTCATTATTGATCCTATTGTTAAGCTCAGAACTAACTGATAGGCTCGTTCCGAACTGAAACAATTTACTAGCCTTATGATCTAAATTTAATCTTCCTGTTCCTCTTTTATAACTAGATCCAATTAGCGTTGACTCTTCATCACGGAAACTACCGCTAAAATAGTATCTTGTCTTCTCGTCACCTCCACTTATATTTAGTTGATATTCATTTGTTCTAGCAGATCTAAATACCTCTTTTATCCAGTCAGTATTCGTCTTGCCATCCCAACCCCAACTAGGCACCTGAGGAGCCGGCAACGGAGGGCTGCTATTAGGCAGAGGAGCAAGCCCATCATTTACTCTGGCTTCATTATTTAAATCTACCCACTCTTGAGCAGATATTTTATTTACTGTTTTAGTAACATCGCTCACTCCAGTCCAAGCACTTAAATTAATTTGAGTGCCTCCGGTTTTGCCTCTTTTAGTAGTTATCAATACAACTCCGTTAGCAGCTCTTGCTCCGTAGATGGCAGTGTTTGCAGCGTCTTTTAATACTTGAATTTCCTCAATGTCTTGAGGGTTCAAACCAGCTAAAGTATTCTGCACTTGACCACCAAGACCATTTTGAGTTAGATTGGCTGATTGAATTGGAACTCCATCCACAACGTAAAATGGATCATTACCAGCCGAAACTGATGTTTGTCCTCTTACCCTAACAGAAATTCCGCCTCCTGGGCTTCCAGAATTTGAGGTAACAAAAACACCAGCAGCTTGTCCCTGCAAAGCTTGACTAGCGGAAAGTAGAGGCAGCTTAGCTATATCTTTTGAGCCTACAGATGCAACTGTTCCAGAAAATTCCTTTTTCAGGAACGTGCCATAGCCAGTTACAACTACCTCACTCAATTGAGTGATATCTTGTGACATGGTCAAGTTGATGGTAGCTCTTTCTCCGATTACCACCTCTTGCGCGGAAAGGCCAATAAATGAAAAAGTAAGAATGCCACCTGAAGATGGAACTGACAAAGTATAGTTTCCGTCAGCATCCGATACAGTACCTGTTGTAGTACCCTTTAAAACAACATTCACACCTGGTAAAGCGGAACCATCTTCTGAAGATATAATCCTACCCGTAACCGTTCTCTCTTGAGCCCATGCCATGCTGGTAATCAGCATTAAAAACAAAGGCAACATTTTCAATAGTAAAAATTTCCTCATACTTTTTGGTTTAGTTTAATGATTAAGGAATATACCTTTAAGGGTGGTAAATTTAATAGGAAAATTAATATTTCAATAATATGAAAGTAAAACTCTCATATTTATTTTACGAACGGTAGTATGGTCAATAGAGTATTTTGAACTCAATTCTTCTGTTAAATCGCTTATTTTCCTCAGAATCGTTGGTTTTTAGAGGTTTTTGAGAACCATGCCCCTTCTCTTTGACTCTTTCGGCTAAGACTCCGTTAGCTTTTAAGATAACTGCTGCTTACAGAAATTGCCCTCTTAAGGGATAATTGTTGATTATAGGCTAAAATCTCGGATGGGTTGATTAATATTTAAAACGTGCTACTCTTCTTATTTGCCCAATAGCCAAACCTGTGTCTTCGGGAATATCTCTATAGAAAACCTCGTTTGATTAATTTTCTCGCAATATCG
Source organism: Cyclobacteriaceae bacterium (assembly GCA_043777495.1). Classification (GTDB taxonomy): domain Bacteria; phylum Bacteroidota; class Bacteroidia; order Cytophagales; family Cyclobacteriaceae; genus ELB16-189. Next base: position 35,712 of record JAYWHU010000030.1, read on the forward strand.
TTCTGCACTTTTTCCTTTCTCGCGGCAAAGGTCAATCTTTAAAGCCGAAATCTCACGAGAAGGGCAAAGGTCTGAACATTAGAATCCATAAAACCAAACCCACTGTTTGGGTGCTATTCTCCCTTTCGCAGTTTTTCTATTTGCCCAATAGCCAAACCTGCGTCTTCGGCAATATCTTCATTAGAAAAACCTCGTTTGATTAATTTTCTCGCAATATCGTTCTGCACTTTTTCTTTTTCCCTTCTCGTGGCAAAGGTCAACCTCCCCCTGTCGTCTTGCTCTCTCATTAGCACGTAATCATACGCTTCTAGCTCTGCTTGTGTCCAATTATGTTTGTCCGCATCTTGGTAGGCAAATTTCAGCCCTTCGTCATTTAAGTTCCCTGGGATCACTTCAAGGTTTTTAGCGTTTTTTATAAAATAAACCCACTGGTCTATAATCGTTTCAAGCTCTGTTTCTTTCTTGATGAATTTTGGCAATTCTATAAAATTGAATTCTATGTCTTTTATATAATTCTCCCCTGTGGCTGAGTCTGTGATCTTATGCCTGTTCAAGTAAGTGGGGTTTTTGGTTACAATAAAGTCTAAAATCCCAATGAAATAACTGGGGTTCAATTTTTCATATTCGTCCCCACCTTGTATTTGCGAAGAATAGCTTTTTGAAGCGTAGTACAGAACCCGTTTGTCGAAACCATCCACTTCTGCCACTTGCATTTCAACAATGTAGGTCTTGTTGTTTCGGTCCTTAGCTCTTACATCTACAATGGTCACTTTCCCGCCTTTGATTTCTGGAAGTTGATAGGGTGTCAGGATATCCACATCTATAATTTGGCTATTGTCTTTTAGCAACAAAACAGCATTAAGGAAAGAGATCAATACTTCCTTCCTGTTTTCGTTACCGAATATTTTGCGGAACGCTATGTCGTTTTTTATGTCAACAAATTTCATTTTGCAAATTTACGAATAACTGTTAAAAGTCCACATCAGTGAAGTTGTCAGAGTACAACAAAATGAGGGTTCCGAAAATTTGCCACGGAGGCACGGAAGGTTTTTCTCAGAGCCTTTGTGGAAAGTATCCGCTTTTAGTGCAGAAATAATTCAAGGAAGAGTTCATGAATTGTATTTTCCGTGCCTCCGTGGCAATGTTCTGTAATTTGTCGCACACCCCCTCAAAAAAATGATCTGAACATGAAAATCCATGGCGTAATAGCCAAGCTTCTACCAAATTATTCAGTGTCACGACTTGTATGGACAGACACTAGCTAAAGCAGAATCTTAAACTCAATCCTCCTATTAAACCGCTTATTCTCTTCTGAGTCATTGTGGTTTATTGGTCGTTGACTACCATACCCCCTTTCTTTAACCCTTTCGGCTAAGACTCCGTTAGCTTTTAGATAACTGCCTACAGAAATAGCCCGCTTGAGCGATAGCTGCTGATTATACGGCTCCATTCCCGAGTTATCGGTATGCCCGCCAATCTCAATTCTTATGGTTGGGTTATTTTTTAGAAAAAGTACTACTTCATTTAGCTCGGCCTTCGATTTTTCTTGCAATTCAAACTTATCAAACTCAAAAAAGATATTATTCAAAACCACTGAGGCATCTTTGCCAATGGGCTGTAATTCAATATTCAATACCAACGGTTTGTCTAAGTCATTCTCCTCGTAGTTAAAATTCAAACTAGAAAACAAATATCCTCTCTTATTAGCATACAGCGCGTATTCTGATTTACCAGGAACTACAATGAGGTATTCGCCAGTGATGGAATCGGATACTGTTTTTGAAATAATCTGTTCAGTCTTTAATTCCTTCAGTTCGATCTCTGCCTTCAAAGGCATTTTGGTCTTGGCATCTGTCACCAAACCCTTTACTACGTTTCCTTTTCTTGTAACCTGAAATTGCTTAGGGATGGGAGTAAAATAAATCTTGCTTTTGTTTCTTCCCTCTTCTTTGGAATAGTAAGCTGCTTGGCCATCGCTGGTGACGGTGAATGAATATTGGTCTTCAAAATCATTCAGGGGTGCGCCCATGTTGGAAGGCTGGCCCCAAGACCTCACCCCTACCCTATCCCCCGCGAAAGAGCGGGGCAGGCCCGGAGAGGGAGACGCTACCGAGGGAGAAGGGAATACATCTATCCTTTCTGAAACAAAGATGTCATAGCTACCAAAACCAGGTAATCCATTGGAAGCAAAATAAAGGTTCTGATTATTTACATGAATGAAGGGTGCTATCTCATCGAACGGTGTATTGATAGTTTTTCCTAGATTAATGGCCTTGCCCCATGCGCCATCTTCCATTTTTTTTGAATACCAAATATCGTAGCCGCCCGCTCCTCCTTTTCTATCGGAAACAAAATACAGCTCGTTGCCATCGGCTGATAATGATGGCTGCGCCTCCCAGCCTGCGCTATTTACACCTGCACCTAGATTTACTGGCTTGCTCCAGTTGCTTCCTACCTTCAAACTTTCAAATAAATCGCAACCGCGCGGGCCGCAGATGGTAAAAATGAGTTTGCGTCCATCGGCTGAAATGGTTGACGCTCCCTCGCGAAAGTTAGAATTGATTTGATCAGATAGCGAAATAGGTTTGCCCCATCGTCCACTAGGTTCTTTTTTTGAAACAACAATATCTTCATTGTCGTCATGGGCGTTGCCAAAGCGGATGGTGAAAATTAACTCCTTCTCATCAGCCGTGATGGTGGGGAAGTATTGCATGGGGTAGGCATTGACAGTATCGCTCAATGGCTTTATCTGATAGGGCAATTTTTCATTTTGGTGTTGAACGGAAAATTCGCATTGCGATTTCCACACTTTGGCTTGTTCTATTTTAGGTTTGTCGGCTTTTTCTAACAAAAGAAATTTATTCAAATTCAAAAGTGATTGATCATACTTGCCTTGGCGCAAGTAGGATTCGCCCAAGATGAAAGCGTATGTCTTTTGCTTGCGTGGATCTTGAGTGAATAATAATCCTTTTTCAAAATTTTCAGCAGCCATTGCAAGATTGCTGGCACTTCGATAGGTAAGACCTAATCGGTAATAAGCTTCTTCAAACTTTGAATCTTTGGCGATGGCTTGATTCAGTAAATCAATGGCTTGATCAAATTGGCCGCGCACTCTGAAATTATCGGCAGAGATATATAGTTCAATGGCCTTTTTTGATTTGGTGGTAAGGGGTTCTTGTGAAAATGAGTGTGAAGATATTGCTATAAAGGCACAAAGGCACAATGCAATCTTTTTTATTTTTGGAGGCATCCGGTTCATAGTGAGTGCTTGATTCGTTTTAAACGTCATTCTTTTTTCAACACAGAGGGCACGGAGTTACACAGAGAGATTTAGAAGTCTTAAACCTTTGCGGAACTCTGCGCTCTTTGTGTTTAGTTTTTTTAACTAGGAGGACGTTAAGTTTCCCAAAATTTAGTTGTCTTTGAAAGTCTCTGTGGGACTCTGTGTTTAATTTTTTTGAGGAAATTAAAATACGATCTTCGAAACATCCAATTCCTCTCCTTCAAAACCCAACATAGAATTAATCAATTTTACTTTTTCAAACCTACCTATATCATCTATTGAAATAGTCTTTGGTTTGATTTTTCTTTGATCTATCAAGTTTTGGCGCATGGTACCGTTCAGTAAACAAGTAATTGGTGTAAACCATTTGTCATCTCGCTTAAATGCTAGGTTGGCGTAAGAAGCATCTGTTACCCTGTTATTTTTTACGATGATGACCTCATCGCAGTTTTCTCTCTTGTCAAATAGGGAAGTTAATTCTTCTCTGTCTTCCAATTTATGTTTGTACTGAATTTCGTTTGCCTCTACTACTTTCAACGACATGATTGGTTTTATGGTGTACGGTAAAATTCGTAGCGATAAAATCTTGCGTTCATAAATAATCCTGCACTTAAAAAATCCTTTTTGTGGTAAATTAAAATGGGACAGATGATGCCGCAGGTCAACTTCCACCTTACTATGAAAAAAATGATAGACTGTTCTATCCATTCGTTGTTGATGATAATTCATATTATACAACTGCCCATCCAGCAGTTTTATGGTCTCAATAAACCGGGGCATATATTTTATCGATGGCTTCTTGGTACTCTGTCTCCATTTTGCTTTGCGTAGTAATTCCTCCTCCGCTTCTATAAAAAAACCCTTGCTCTGTTTTTTCAATATATCGAATCATTACGCCTGCATCTAAATTCTGACCATCAAAATACCCAAAAACACCCGTATAATACTCACGCTTCTCTCCTTCTGCTTTTCGAATGATCTCTAGAGTTTTCTTTTTTGGCGCACCACTTACCGAGCCTGCTGGCAGCAATGTTACTAAAATATCTCCTATGTACGATAGATAATCCATAGGTAAATCTCCGTGAATCTCTGAACTTACTTGAAGCAAATCTTTTTGGTGTGTCCTCACTTCTTCCACATAGCGGAAACGCGTTACCTTCACGGAAGATGCTACCGTGCTTAAATCATTTCTGATCAAATCTACAATAGTTACGTGCTCTGCCAATTCTTTTTGGTCGGCTAAGATTTTCTCCTTCGCATTCGGTAACGATGCATCAATTGTTCCTTTCATGGGGAAAGAAAATATCTTTTGGTCTTTTATCTGAATAAAAATCTCTGGAGAGAATACCAGAAACTGATCATTGAACCATAACTTAAACCGGGCTTGGCTTAAATAAAATAATTCCTTTAACGATCGATTGGTCTCAATCTTTGTTTTGATGGTAAGGTTGGCAAGAAAAGAGTCTCCTCGATTTAAATGATGAGATACTCGCTCAAATTTTTTTTGATATTCTTCCAATGACATCGAGGATTTATCTATATCCAAAAAGAAATTTCGATTGCGTTTATCCAAAACAAAAGAGTGGGCATTCGTAAATCCATTGATATCAAAAAGCAGTTTTTCCGCTGGCACCTCAGACAGCTTCCAAGCCATTGGCTTCTGCATTTCAAAATCTATCATGAACAAAAAAGGGACTCGTTCTTGTCCCCATTGGTTTAGTGATAGTTTGAAATCGCTAAGACTCATTTAGAAAGTTGACAATTGACAAAAGATGGTAAAGGATAAACCGTAGGCAACCTAACTACCTCAACACATTAAAACATCAACACCTCAACACATTAAGGTATATTCATATACTTATGCACCTGCAACGAAATTTTCCATTTCGGGTTTGCCTTCACATAGTTAATGATCAAAGGCAACATTTCTTTTTCCTTCGACCATTCTGGCTGCAAATACAATTTACAATCAGGCGATACTCTTTTGGCAAATTCCTCAGCCCAATCAAAATCACTTTTATTGAAAACAATTACTTTCAACTCATTGGCCATCGCAGGAACTGAAGGGTGAGGAGCTTTGAATTTCTTGGGGGAAAAACAAATCCAATCCCACGTGCCTGTCAATTCATAAACTCCCGAAGTTTCAATATGTGTTTTAAGACCTGATTGTTGTAATGCTGTTGTTAATGCTTGCAAGTCGTGCATCGCTGGCTCACCACCTGTTATTACAACTATACTACTTCCGCTTTCCTTCGCCTTTGCTGCTATGGTTGCTACCTCTACTTTCGGGTGAGCGTTTACATCCCAACTATCTTTCACATCGCACCAAACACACCCTATATCACAACCTCCCAATCGAATAAAATAAGCCGCATTGCCTTGGTAAAATCCTTCACCTTGAATGGTGTAGAAGTTTTCCATTACGGGTAATTCAAGATTTGAGATTTTAGATTTTAGATTTAATGCATCGAGTTTCACTTTATTCACAGTCTAAATCTTAAATCACAAATCCTAAATCTAAAATCAGCTTAGGGATTCAAATTCTCACAAGCCCTCAACGTGTTCATCAACAAGGATGCAATCGTCATCGGCCCTACACCACCAGGTACTGGAGTGATAAAAGAAGTCTTCGGTGCCACTTCTTTAAATTCAACATCGCCCTTGAGGCCATAACCAGTTTTATATTGTGGGCCTTCTACACGGGTAGTGCCTACATCAATTACTACTGCACCCTCTTTCACCATCTCGGCAGTGATCAACCCGGGCTTGCCCACAGCCACCACCAAAATATCGGCTTGCTTAGTCCACGATGCCAAGTCCTTTGTGTACTTATGGCAAATCGTTACGGTCGCTCTGCCTTGCTCTACCAACATCATACTTAATGGTGCGCCTACCAATCTACTTGCGCCCACGATCACACAATTTTTTCCTTCTGTTTCAATATTGTATCTGCGCAACAACTCCATCACACCAAAAGGTGTTGCTGGCATCAGCAATGGATTTTTAGAAATTATGCTACCAAAATTGTGATTGGTAAATCCATCCACGTCTTTATCTGATCTGATCTTTTCGGTGATGCGCTCCACAGAAATAGAAGCGGGCAACGGAAGCTGAACAATAAATCCATCCACATCTTCATCATTATTTACATGATCGATGTGCTTCATCAATTTGCCTTCGCTAATGGTATCGGCAAAGCGCATCGTGGTGTAATGAAACCCTACTTCTTTGCAGGCTTTCACTTTATGATCTACATACGTTTGGCTCGCGCCATCATCGCCCACTAAAATAATAGCGAGGTGGGGGATTTTCTTTCCCGCCAATTTGCGCTCGGCCACCTTCACGGAAATTTCAGCTTTGATATCAGACGAAATTTTTTTGCCGTCAATCAATGTATAAGTTGTATCTACCACAGCATTCATTTCTTTTTGCTTTTGTATTTCACCGCAGCTTCGGCAAGCAATGTAGGTCTATCCGATGTCGATTTATATTTTTTTACTTTTGATTGATTACTCCTTTCAGCCTGCCTCATCATTATTCTTTCTGCCTTTTCAGCAAGAGCCTTCTGCTCACGAATTACTTTCCTAATTCTTTTAAGAAAATCCGCATGTCTCTTTTTATCCAAATCTAAATCATAAGCCTTGTCTCGTTCCTCCCAAGCCTTCTTCTCCTTTTCAAATTGAGCATCTGCTCTCTTTGAAGAAGCCTCGAAACGTTTTCTTCTTGCTCTTAAAAAGTCGAGCATTTCACGAGTGCTTTTAAATTGTATTTTCCTTTCCATATTATTTGGGATTTCGATTCATATAATCCAAGAAAGAACTGTTTAAACGTGATTGAAACGCAATCTGCTCATCATATGAGGTCCTAAAAGAATCTAGCTTTTTTGTGAGAGACTCCGCTTGATTTTCGAGTTTGTTAATCCTCTTGACATTAAAATCTGTTCGCCCTTTCAAAGTCTTTATTTCATCAGCAATCTCTGACACTTGAATAATAATCTCAGCAATTATCTCATCATAATTCCTTTCCATACGATCGCATTTTCAAATTTTCAAATCACCGAATTAGCAAATTTTTGCCGAAGGCATTCCTTTGGAACAAATTAATCTATCTTCAACACCGCCATAAATGCCTCTTGCGGAATCTCCACGTTGCCTACCTGCCTCATACGCTTCTTTCCTTTCTTTTGCTTCTCCAATAACTTGCGCTTACGCGAAATATCACCGCCATAGCATTTTGCCAATACGTTTTTGCGGATGGCACTCACCGTTTCGCGCGCAATAATTTTTTGTCCGATACTCGCTTGAATGGCAATCTCAAACATCTGGCGCGGAATCAACTCTTTTAACTTCTCGCACAACTTCCTTCCCCAGTCGTATGATTTAGCACGGTGCACAATAGCCGAGAGCGCATCTACCTTATCACCATTCAACATCACATCCAACTTTACCATATCGCTTTCGCGGAAGCCGATGAGTTGATAATCCAACGAGGCATATCCTTTGGAAATGGATTTCAATTTATCAAAAAAGTCGAATACAATTTCTGATAGCGGCATTTCAAAAGAAAGTTCTACTCTATCTGCGGTCAGATACACTTGGTTTTTTATAATGCCACGCTTGTCCATGCACAACCCGATGATCGCGCCAACAAATTCAGATTTGCTAATGATCTGCGCTGCTATGAACGGCTCCTCAATAATGTCTATCGTGGTCGGGTCGGGCATTTCGGCAGGCGCGTTGATCTCGATCATTTTCCCGTTCGTCAACTTCGCCTTGAACTGCACCGTTGGCACCGTTGTGATCACCGTCATGTTGAATTCACGCTCCAATCTTTCTTGGATGATCTCCATGTGCAGCATTCCTAAAAATCCGCAACGGAAACCAAAGCCCAATGCAGCCGAAGTTTCTGGCTCCCACACTAGAGAGGCATCGTTGAGTTGCAACTTCTCCATCGAAGCGCGTAATTCTTCAAACTCTATCGTATCAACCGGATAAATCCCTGCAAACACCATCGGCTTCACCTCTTCAAAACCTTGCAATGCTTCACCTGGATTTGAAACTAACGTAATCGTATCCCCTACCTTCACTTCCTTCGCCACTTTAATTCCTGAAATCAAATAGCCCACGTTGCCCGCGCTCATCTCCTTTTGTGGGTGCTTATCCAATTTCAATATACCAATTTCATCGGCACCATATTCTTTTTCTGCATTTACAAACCGAAGCTGGTCGTTTTTGCGCATCGTGCCATTAAAAATTCTAAAATAAACTTCAATGCCGCGGAAAGAATTAAAAACCAAATCAAAAATCATCGCTTGCAGTGGAGCTTTCGGGTCACCCTTTGGTGAAGGCACTCGCTTGATCACAGCCGCTAAAATTTCTTCAATGCCTTTTCCTTCTTTCGCACTTGCTTTCAAAACAGATTCTCTCTCACACCCAATCAAGTCCACAATCTGATCCGTCACTTCCTCGGGCATTGCTGCCGGCAAATCTATTTTATTAAGAATCGGTATAATCTCCAAGTTATGCTCCAGTGCTAAGTACAAATTAGAAATAGTCTGCGCTTGAATGCCTTGTGCCGCATCTACAATCAACAGCGCACCTTCACAAGCTGCGATAGAGCGAGACACCTCATAAGAAAAATCAACGTGCCCAGGGGTATCGATCAAGTTCAGTATATACTCCTTGCCATCCAGTTTATAGTTCATTTGAATGGCGTGCGACTTAATCGTAATCCCCTTCTCGCGTTCCAAGTCCATATTGTCCAACACCTGCGCCTGCATTTGGCGGTTGTTCAAGGTGCCTGTAAACTCCAACAGTCTGTCCGCAAGCGTGCTTTTGCCGTGGTCGATGTGCGCGATGATGCAAAAATTGCGGATATTCTCCATTCCCGTCATTTAGTCAAGATTTTTAAAGCGCAAAGGTAAGGATAATAGTGCTTAGTCCATAGACAAAATCAGAAGTGAATTTGTTATTGGCTATCAGTTATTGATACAGGCAACTACTGATAAAACCAGTAACATACAAAAAACTTGGGCGGCCTGCCACTCGAGGCGAGGTGGCACCGCGCTATTCGCTATACTCCTCGCCCCCACCCACAGCCCGCGCTGATTCGGGGTGCCGCTCCTATCGCTTGGCCGATGCCAGCACATAATTTTGAGTCTGACAATTGTTTTTGCATTCCAAATTGTTTCATAAAGCCAGTCATTTTGGGTGGCTTTTGCGAAAGTTCATCTTAGCGCAGAAAATTTACCTCACTCCACCGAAAAGAAATCAGGATTCTCTTCTACGTATCTCCTAAAAGCTCGCGCACTCATCAACTTCTTCAATTTCTCCAGCGATTGTTCTGATTCTTCATCGAACCCAAGTATGGCCGCCTCTTTTACGTATGCTTTTAAAAGTTTGATGGAGTTGGGTTTAGCTAATAAGCCGTTTACTAAAATAGAATAAGGCTTGAGTCTGTCTGTACTGTCTTTTAAGAAGAAACGTGTGGAGGCAAGCAATGCTTCTTCAAATTGAATGTTGGCCGTGGCTAGGTAATCGAATTTCGCTTTGGCTTCTTCTGTTTTATTTTGCTGTTCGGCTAATAAAGCTTCGAGGTAGATTTTTTCGTTTAGATGTCCTTCAGGCAAACCACTCGTTAACTGCTTTTGGATGCCCTCCCAATTTTCCTTTTCGGCTGCCAATACCAAATTGAAATACAAAATATCATCAGCTAAATTTTTATCTGTCAGCTTCATGCCTTTGAGCAGAGATAGGTAGTCGATGGCAATGATCATTTCATCTAGTGCGAACCATTTTTTACTTCTATCTAAAATCGCTCTTGCTCTGATGTTTTCTGTTGATATACTTGGTAGCACTTGATTGAACGTGCTGCTATCGTTGAGTGAAATCCGGTATTTGCAAAAAGCATATTTCTCTTGATCGCTTTGCGTGAGTATTTCTTTTGTCGTGTTGGTGATGATTCGTAAATAAAGCGCAGCCTGCTGTGCCACCACCGTGTCTTTCAATTGGGCCAGCTCTTGCCAAAGTGGAATGGCCCTATTCAAACTATCCGCCTCTGTCCATGCCAGTGCTTCATGCAAAGCAGCCAGCGGAATTGATTTTTCGTTGGCCACTTTAAAATACCTAGCCGCAGTGGCGGAATTACCTTGCTCCAATAACCATATACCAAGCAGATTAAAATATTTTCCACTACCAGATGAATACGCTATCTCACGCACCAGTTCGCTTGCCTTCTTCACTTGCCCTTGTTCGTAATAAACGTGAGCCGTTGAAATGAGGAGTTCTTCCTTGAAATTTTCATTGGCAGGTTTTCTGGCCAATTTTTCTATGGCAGATAAAAATGCGGTATCGGCTTTTTTTCGCTGATTGATTAAGTAGTTATTCAGCAATGCGGCTTGCTTCACAGTAAAGAACGTATCGGCTGGCAAATTATATTTTATGTCGATCGGCAAGTGCTGCCCATTCGCCAAAGCCAAAGCATTGCTCTTTGCACCTTCTTGATCAGAGCCAAGCCAAGCTAATAAAGAGTCAGCCGGGACTTTCATTTTGAACTGAGCACTAATTGCCAATAAGTTAACTTCTGCAGCACCTTTTGTCACCGATGATTTTCTCGCTTGCTGAAAAAGAAACAGGGCAGAATCTCTTGAGCCCAGTTTAGCGTATGCAAGTCCTTGCGCATTTTGCAGCACACCGCTCTCTTTAAATTTCTTCAGTCCTTCACCCAGTACAGTCGCTGTTCCTAAGCTGTTTCCGTTTCTTCCATATGCCTCACTCAAATTAATAAAGGCCATTTCAGAAGGACTACTCTCACACGCATCTGCATATTGTATCCGCTCTTTATTGGGGTCTAATTGGGCCGCATAAATAGTTGCCAATACGTAGTGCGCATGTAAATTTTGGTCGCGATGGAAAATTGATTTTTTGAAAAAAGCTTCTGCTGTGGTAGCATCGGCTTGCATGTAGTAGAGATCGCCATAGGCATTGTAGTAAGCTGCGTACGCTTGGTTAACATACGAGCCCCAATTGGAGGCAAACGATAGAAAAGCATACGTGGCAATCAATCCCATTGCTCGAAAAGTAAAAAATGGCATGGTAGAAGGCTTATACAAAATTTTATGAACAGGCAAATTGCCCATGAGCATCGGTGCAAAATTAGCGATCACATACACAATGAAAATTAGCCCGTATCCCAAATGACTATAGATAATAAGATCGTTGAATCCCTCCGTCATGGTGGTGCTGCCTGTGGCAAAGCAAAAACCAAGTGTGGCGAAGGCAACAATGAATAGCGCGAGAAAGAAATAAATAGCAAAAGAAGATGACGCAACTGTATCCGTATACAACGGCTCTCTGCTGCGCACGCCCCATAATGCCACTACACTTGAAATGGTGAGTAGGAAAAACAGATTGATAGTAAAAATATTCCAACTCAGTTGGCCTTCTTTTATTAGATAGCTGAGGAGCAGATGGATGAAGTAAATGGCTGAAATAATAAAATAGTGCCACGCACTTTTTGATGGTTTAGGATTTTTAGTGACTATAAAAATGAATGAAGCCACAATTTCATGTGCCACCATGAAAATAAAAATGATTGTAAAAACCATTCCTGCTATCAACCCATTGGCAGCCAAATGAAGAAAAGGTTGCGTCACTCTGCTCGCGGTCAAAAAGAGAATGCCCAGTGCACTTGTAAGTAGAGCAAAAACAATTAATCGTTGGTTAAAAGTTGTGTGTGTGCGAAACGACTGAAAATAAAATGCTGTACCGCCATAAATAAGCAACGAAATTATAGTGGCAATCTTATTTACTTGCCCGAAGAGTTCGAGACTTTCCAATTGCAGGCTTACCATTACTAATATGAAAAGCCCCATGCCCATTAAAAACGAAAAGCGTTTGAGCGTTGAGAATAATGTGATAAAGATGACAAGCCCTGCAACAAGGCATACTAGAAATAAGTAAAATACCCAAGGCAATGAATGAAACGAACTACCTGAAAATGTTTCATACAATAAAAATTGATCGGCTGGTACTTCAACGTTTGTTAGCCCGCGTGTGAAAGTGCGAAGTGAGACTTGCGAAGTTTCCAGTCGTTGGAATTGATCCCAAGTAAACGCCAGCGAAGTATCTTGTGCGTATACATACCAGAAGAAACCTAACACAAAAATAGCAACAGCCGTTAGCAGCCAAAATATTCTTTTATCGGCTTGCGGCCAATCTCTCCAGAAAAAAAGTGAGTTCATTATCTATTCTAAAACTTTTGGCACACGAAAGTAATCAGCGTCTTTTTTGGGTGCATTCTGTAAAACGTGTGGGTGCGTTAAGTCAGGCTTGGCAATGTCTTCGCGCAAAGCATTTATCTCGTGACTCATGGTGGTAAGTGGTTCTACGCCCTCGGTATTCACTTCATTTAGTTTTTCAACAAACGCCACCATGTTGTTCATGTCCTGCATCATCTTGTCTACATCCTTTTCATCAATCTCCAATCGAGAGAGGTGAGCCATTTTATTCAATGTTTCTTTATCTATTTTCATGATGCTCTGTGACACTTTAACATTTTTTTTTGTTGAATACGGGTAACCAGAAACCAGCAAGTATTAACCGATCACCTTTTACCAATTACCTCTCACTAACTATCTTTCACCATTCCACTTCTTTAGCTCCCCATCAATAACGGAATTAACCCTTTCTTTCAACGTAGGTATGTCCGCCAATGTAAATCCAATGGTTTCAATTGGTTCATGAAAAACCACCCTTACTACTTTTCCAGCGTGGAGTATTAATTGAGGATCGGTCAAAATTATCCAATTAAAAGGAATCGTTACAGGTACAATGGGTATTTGTTTTTCGATGGCAGTTCGGAAAGCACCATCTTTATAAGCCACCATGTTCGGTGGATTTTTAGTTACCATTCCACCTTCGGGGTAAATCACAAGGCTCTTGCCTTCATCAATCGCTTTCATGCTCGCCAGCAACGAGTTGGATCGGCTCTTTAAATTTTTTCGGTTGACGGTGATATGCAGTTTACGGTACATGAAACCGAAGAGCGGAATTTTCTCCATATCGTTCTTGCCCACAAAAATGGTGTTGATAGGATTGAGCCCCATCGTAGGAATATCTAAATAAGAAAAATGATTGGGGCAAAAAATATATTTTCGATTAGAATCCAGTTTTGCCCGGCACTCCACTCTATACGGAAGGAAGCAAAAGATGAACATAAGCTTCGCCCACCAGCGGTTAAATATGCCTACCAATTGAAATTGTTTGGGGAACGCAATGGGGACCAACAACAATGGAAGAAAAATTAAAAAGAGTATGGAGAAGACGGAGAAGCCGTAGGCGGTGTGGATGAGTCGGAGGGTTTTCATTAATCAGAGAGTATCAAGAAATGCTATTTTACTTTCCATAGCTCAAGACTCTCTTTGATGCTTTTTGTTTTACAGAATCCATACCTCAAACTTAATTTTTTTTCAAATATTGGAGTAAAGTGATATTATTTATTAATCACCCCTGGTTTCGGTACTAAAATTATCTCCGTCTGTCTTCCATCAATATACCTAAAACCCGTTTCGTCAAAATAGCCATCTTCTTCTAGCTGAATCTTAATCTCTTTTTTCCATTCGATCACATACACAGAAGCATTGAGCTCAATGGAATAAGCCGTGTTAAAGTGCATGGCATAATCGCCCGTAAAGGGCACTCCATTTTGCATATCCCACATGCCAATGGTTGTTCCTGCAGCGTGACCATGAAAGCCAATCGGATGTGTGTAGATGGAAGGATTGATACCTCCATCAATCGCTTGTTTGCGCGTGTCTGCTAAAATCTGATTGCCTGTTTTCCCTTCTTTGAAATTGCTAGTTAAAATGTCTTGCAATTTATTTCCACGCTTGAAAGCATTCCGCAAATATTCTGGGGCATTGGTTTCTCCTGGTTTTAAAATATAAGCATGCTGTTGGGTGTCCGTGTTCAGTCGAAGGTAAGTAATGCCAAAATCCACATGAAGTAAATCGCCTGGCAAGATCACCAGTGGCTGTGGTCGCTTGAGGGTGATCGTTTCGGGTTCGTTTCGTTGAATAGAAACCGAAGGTTGAAACCAAGTATCCAATTTCAATTTTTTGATTTCTTCGCGGTACCACCACACCACATCATCCGTTGTGGTCACTCCAGGTTGAATGACTTGATCAGAAAAACCTTTTGAAATAATATCGTGCGCAATGCGACAAATCTGTTGATAGATCACCATTTCTTTCTCTGTTCTTGTCTCCAACCATGCCACGGCTAATTTCTCGGCTGACAGCACATGGCTGTATAATCTTTTTGGAATGGCATTCAACAACTGCTCATGGTCATTGGCTGTGAGCCCATCAGCATGCCCCCAAGATGATGCCTTGTTAATGCCGATCTTTTTAGGATTTCTCTCTTCCATGATTTTTCCAAGCTGTCCCCATTGGTCGGGTTGATGATCTGGATCCCACGCTCGCCTGAAAACTTTACCCACATCGTAGCGCGCCACAGCGAGGTACTCAAAACCCAAATCGCTCCCCTTATTGTCAGTACCTTTATCATGTACGACCAACATCGTTGTCCTTCGTGCTGCAAACCAAGTAGCAGGCAGCATTGTGCGAATAACAGGATCTTCATTGTACTCACGCGAAATAATCACCCACATATCAATTCCTTCTCTGCGCATCAGCGTTGGCAACACCGTGCGCAAGCGGTCTTCCAATAGCTCATCAATCACTTGAGCTTGATCGCGCTGCGAAAGAATAGCAGGATATTGGGCAATTGAAATTTTTACTGATAAGATTAAAACGACTAAGACGATGTGTTTCATACGCTGCTATTTATTTTTTTAAAAGAAGTAAAAAGCTGAAATATAGAAGTCAAAATTTGCCTACTGTTTACTGTCTACACCCATCCCTCAGCTCCACATTTTGTCAATTGCTTATTGCCTTTTACCTATTGCTTATTGCCCTTTGCCTTTTGCCTTTTGCCTATTACCTATTACCTATTGCCTTTTGCCTATTGCCTTTTACCCATTGCCTTTTGCTTATTGCCCTTTGCCTTTTACCTATTGCCTTTTACCTATTGCCTTTTGCTTATTGCCCTTTGCCTTTTACCTATTGCCTCTTAACAACCACCACTTACTATTTACCACTACTCAAAGCCTAACCTTAATCTCACACCGTTCATTCTTCAATAACTCCTTGGCGCGATTCAGTTCTACCTTCGATCTCGCATCATCCATTTTCTCTTTCACGGCATTTTTGATCTCCTTCATCTGCATGGCTTCTAAAAACCGCTTGATGTCTTCATCATTTTCTAAAATCAATTTGGGTACTTGCATCAGCTTATCATCATCGCCTTTGGCTACCATGGTAAAGAACGAAGAGTTCGTGTGCTTCACCATTCCTGTTTTTATATTTTGCGCTTCTACGCGGATGCCCACCACCAACGAAGTATTGCCCACATAGTTTACCGAAGCCAGCATTGAAACTAATTCGCCTACTTCCACAGGTTGCAGAAACTCAACCCTATCAACAGACACCGTGACGCAATACGTGGTAGCATGCTTGCTCGCACAGGCATAGGCTACCTTGTCCATGAGCGAGAGCAACGTACCGCCATGTATTTTGCCCCCGAAGTTGGCATAAGAGGGTATCATCAATTCAGTAATAGTAGTTTGTGAAGCTCTAACGGGTTTGGCCAGATCGCTCATTCAGGTAATGTTTGCAAAAAGATAAGAAAGATTTTTTAATTTACCGTTGATGATTTTTAATTTCACAGCCAATCACCTTAAACTCAGTACGCACAAACGCAAAAAAATTTTTTTTAAGTTGGAGGTTTCTAGCTCTCAATGACTATGTGGTTCAAAACATTACGATGCATATAACTCAAATATAGAAGTTTTTGTACCTTTCAAAATAGTCTTACCCTATGCGCCACAAAAAAATCAACAAACAACTGTTCATTGCCAATCGAAAGCAACTTGTAAAAGAGTTAAAAAGCAACTCGCTGGCTCTCTTTAATTCCAACGATATAATGCCGACCAATGCCGATGGCACAATGGCCTTCCGGCAAAACAATGATTTGTTTTACTTGACAGGCGTAGATCAAGAGAACAGCATCCTTGTACTATGTCCTGATTTTCCAGATAAAAAATATAGAGAAGTACTATTTGTTCAAGAGACGAATGAAAAGATTGCCACTTGGGAAGGTCACAAACTCACGAAAGAAGAAGCCACTGAATTGACAGGTGTCAAAACCGTACTTTGGATGTCTGAGTTCAATTCTCGCTTTCGTCATTGGATGGCAATGGGTGGAGTTGAGCATGTTTACCTTAACACAAACGAACATTACCGCGCCACCATCAAAGTAGAAACCCGCGATGCACGGTTCATTGATCGGTGTCAGAAAAATTACCCGCTGCACAAGTATGAACGCGTTGCTCCCATCATGAGCAAACTGCGCAGTATCAAATCAAAAACTGAAATCGAATTACTGCAAGAGGCCTGCGACATCACCGAGAACGCCTTCCGAAGAGTATTGAAGTTTGTGAAACCGGGCGTAAAGGAATACGAAATTGAAGCCGAGTATGCACATGAGTTTTTACGAAGTGGCTCGCGTGGTTTTGCTTATACACCTATCATCGCCTCTGGTGCAAGCTCGTGTGTGCTGCATTACATCGAGAATGATAAAGTCTGCAAAGACGGAGACATACTATTACTAGATGTGGCCGCAGAGTACGCCAACTATAACGCTGATCTCACTCGAAGCATTCCCGTAAACGGAAAATATTCCAAGCGACAAAAAGAAATTTACAATGCGGTGCTTCGCGTACAAGGTGCTGCTATGAAAATGTTGAGGCCTGGCGTGGTTTATTTTGATTACCACAAAGAGATTCAAAAAATAATGGAGAAAGAATTATTGGGCTTAAAGCTTATCACCAAAAAAGACATCAAAGATCAAACTGAAGACAAGCCCGCTTTCCAAAAATACTTTATGCACGGCACTTCCCACATGCTTGGGCTAGATGTACACGATGTGGGCAACATGCACGCAAAAGTAAAACCTGGGCAAGTTTGGACAATTGAGCCGGGCATTTATATTAAAGAAGAAGGACTCGGTATCCGTATTGAAAATAATGTGGTGATTGGCGAGAAAAAGAATTTTGATCTGATGAAGAATATACCAATTGAAACGGAAGAGATTGAAGAGTTGATGAATTCGTAAATTGAAAATTAGGCTCTATGACGTTTAGGGTGAGTAAGATTTTAATCGCCAATTTTATGCGTAGGCTTTAACCTTAGTAGAAAAATCACTTTATGAAACCACCCTCAACCTTATTACCTTATTTTTGCGTGATTAGAATAATAATAAGGTTAGAGTTAACAGTTACAAATAATTCCTACTAAGGTTAAAGCCTTTGGCAAATAGTGCCTACCGAATAGGGTTTTCACTCTCTCTATCCGTCATAAAGCCGAAAATTGCGATATTTAAAAATTTTAAGTCATGTATAAAAAAATAATTTCTATTCTATTTTTGATTGCATGGGGAACGTTTACCCTCGCACATGAATTTTGGTTGTTACCAAAAAAATTCAGATTCTCTATTGGTGAAGAAATGCCGATTAGCTTTATGGTGGGTGAAAACTTTGAAGGTGAACCATGGAATCTGCAAAAGCACAAAATAGAAAGACTGGAACTTCACCAACTAACAAAATCAAAAGACCTCCGCACGCTAGTCAAGCCTGAAGCTAAAGAAAAACTAAAAGTTAAACTGACAGAAGAAGGAACACATTTGCTCGTAATGCAAAGCAATTATGCCTTCATAGAGCTTGCAGGAGATAAATTCAATGAATACCTAAAAGAAGATGGCCTCGACAATGCCTACTACCAACGAAAAAACTCCAATACACTCGATAAGCCTGCCAAAGAATTTTATGTTCGTTTCGCAAAACTATTAGTACAAGTAGGCAACAAAACCGATAACACCTTTAAAAAAAGAATCGGATTAAAAAATGAAATCGTACCTGATCAAAATCCATATACCTTGAAATCTGGCGACTACTTGCAGTGCACAGTTCTCTATGATGGCAAGCCAAGTCCACACGAATTAGTAAAAGTGTGGAACAAAATCGGCAACACAACTTTCTTGCAAAATCTATACACAGAAAATGACGGCACAGTCAAGTTCCCCATCAACTCTTCAGGGCCGTGGATGGTAAGTTCAGTAAGAATGATACCTTCTGAAAAAGAAGGAGCCGATTGGCAGACGATGTGGGTGAGTTTGGTTTTTGGAATAGAATAGAAAGTTGACAGTTGACAAAAGGGCAATTGACAATTTTATTGCTCCGAATTTATAAACTGAACTTACGCACCACCTCACTTCTTTGCCACGAATTCACGAATAAGCACGAATAATGCAACAAAAAATCCGTGTACATTCGTGAATTAGTGGCCATTTTTTTAAATCGTGTGTAACATCAATTACAAACAAATGAATGAAAAAGTTATTTCTTCCGATCAAGCCCCCGAACCAGTAGGTGCTTACCCTCATGCACGCAAGGTGGGCAACTTACTTTTTCTTTCAGGTGTTGGGCCGAGGCAACGTGGTTCAAAAGAAATCCCTGGAGTAGCATTGGGTGAAAATGGAAATGTTGTTGCTTACGACATCGAAATACAATGCCACTCTGTATTTAAGAATGTAAGATTGATTTTAGAAGCATCGGGGTCGAAGTGGGAGAACTTGGTAGATGTGACGGTCTATCTTACCAACATGAAAAAAGATTTTTCAGTGTTCAATAAAATTTATGCTGAGTATTTCCCTAACAAAGAGACGCAGCCTTGTCGCACCACGGTGGAAGTGAATGCGTTGCCCACGCCTATTGCGATTGAGTTGAAGTGTGTGGCGATAATCAATTAGTTACTTTTTTGTAGCTTTACAAATGAATCATCATTATGGAAACAATTGTTCTAAAAGATCGGGTTACAAATAAAATGACAGACGAAGAGTTTCTTTGGTTTTGTCAAGAGAATAAAGATTTGCGTATTGAACGAAATAGCAACCTTGAAATTTTACTTATGTCACCCGTCACATCACTTTCTGGCTTTTGGAATATGGAAGTGTCACGTCAGCTTGCAACTTGGGCAATTGAACAAAAAGGCGGTTTTGTTTTTGATTCTTCCACAGGTTTTACATTACCCGATCGTTCTGTATTATCTCCAGATGCTTCTTGGGTCTCAAAGGGTAAATGGCAGGCGTTATCAGATGAAGATCAAAATAAATTCGCGCCTATTTGCCCAGAGTTTGTGATTGAGATCAGATCAAAATCAGACGGCTTGGAAGATTTGCAAACAAAAATGAAAACATGGATTGCCAATGGCGCGCAACTTGCTTGGTTAATCGACCCTTCGCAAAAAAAATCATTCATTTATAAATCGACTGGAGAAGTGGAAAAAATCGAAGGCTTTGACAAACAGTTAAAAGGCGAAGGGCTAGTTACGGGATTTGTTCTCGATCTTAATCTAATCAAGGTTTAAAACTGCAAAAATATTTTTATTCCTTCGGCAAAAGTGACAACCGATGAAACACCGTCCATCTCATAATATCCCTCGCAAAATAATCGTTGCCGCTAGACTGATACTGATTTAAATATCCAAACTCCACAGCCCATTTTTTATTGAATTGAAACTCCACACCCGCATACGCTCTATTTTGATCAAAAGAGTTTGGGGCGGCTGAGCCTTGGTTGAACATAATTTCATCTGAAAGTTTGCCGATGACGGTTTTGCCACTCTCAAATTTTTTGATCGTCATGCTGGCTTGCAGGCGAAAGCGGTGGCGAAGGAAAAAATTATAACCGTCCTGCAATTCAAGTTTATTGTTGTTATGAACAAAACGCTCATCTAGTCGATAACGCAATTGTAGTTGAAATTCTTTAGCTACCTGCTTGCTTAAATTTACTTCTTGAAACGACCTTATCTCTGGCACAGCGAGTGACGGGTTTTTACTAGAGTTGGTGGATGCGTAAGTAAACCCAGCCGCCACATCCGCCCACTTCGAAAATCGTCTGTGCAAATGGGCATGGGCAAAAAACTGAAATTGGATAGCGGGTTCTATAAGCCTGCGCTCATCCAATTCGACATGCAAAGTATATTTGGAGCTTAACTGAGTTTGGTTGTAATAACGAATCCAATAAAGTGACTGGTGGGTGGTAGTACCTTGTCCATAGGTAAGCACACTAACAAAATGGAAAAATAAAAAGACCGTATTTTTCAATCCGAAATAATTTTAACAAAGAAAACAAAAAAGCATCTACCGAAGGCAGATGCTTTAAATATCATTCACTTAAATTATGAAGTTACCTAGTAGGTAGGCGTCAAGACACCTGTGAGGTGTCAGACGCCTAAGTGTTAAATTCTAAACCGAAAAACTCTCTCCACACCCACACGTGCGAGAAGCATTCGGATTGATGAATTGAAAACCTTTTCCATTCAATCCATCAGAGAAATCAAGGGTAGTGCCTAGCAAGTAAAGCAAACTTTTCTTGTCCACTAAAATCTTAATGCCTTTGTCTTCAAAAATCTGATCGGCTGGTTTGATCTCGGCATCAAAACCAAGATCGTACATCAGACCAGAGCAGCCACCGCCCCTTACGGAAACGCGAATATTCTGATCTAAAGTTCTGCCCTCTTCACTGCGAAGGTTGATGATTCTTTCTTTGGCTTTATCGGTTACGCTTATCATACTCATATCTTTAAATCTAAAATCTTAAGAGACAGGATTCAATACAACACTAAAAACTGTAATTGTGTTCCTGTCTCGGCCATAATATAATTTTTCCAATGCTTCTAATATATTACTCGCCCTGAAGTAAGAGGTATGCAACTCGCTATCGCTCTTGGTCACCCACTGGATGGTGTATGAGTTTTCCTTCTCCTTATAGTTCTGCACGTAGTCCAACATTTTTTTCAGCGCATCCACTTTATCGGCTCCTGTTTCTGAGTGGAAGAGGAACGACTGGCTGTGGCGCGGATTGATGGTGATCAAATCGAGTTTGGTCTTTCCATCTGCCATGCCGTATTCAAACATGAGGTCGCTGGTGCGTAGGCCAAGGTAATCCTTGATTTGCTGCTGCGCGCGCGCTGCTTCTACGTGCACGTCACTGGTTGTTTCGAGTGTTATCTTTGGCATTTTGCTGTTACTACTTCGCTTTATTTAGTTTATGCGTTAACTTAACTACTTTAGCCAAAAGCTTCGTAGTACAAGTAAAAACTTTTAGAAACCGCGAAAAGTTTCCCTACTTTCCTACAAAATTAACAAAAGCTGACGAATAATGCAGTTTCAGACAAAGGCGCAATGACGTAAAGTTTAAAAGAGAATTAATGCACTACTAAAAATCACACATGGAAAAAATTGAACACATCGGCATAGCCGTAAAGAACCTGAACGAATCGAACTTCCTTTTTGCGAAACTGTTGGGGAAGCCGCACTATAAAATTGAAGATGTTCCATCTGAAGGTGTGCGAACTTCTTTTTTTGATGTGGGCGGAATAAAGATTGAGTTGGTGGAAGCCACACGAGCCGATTCACCCATTGCGAAGTTTATTGAAAAGCGTGGCGAAGGCTTGCACCATCTGGCTTTTGCTGTAGATGGCATTGAAGACAATATGAATAAGGGAATGGAGAATGGTTTCCGTTTTTTAGCTGACAAACCTAAGGACGGTGCAGATAACAAACGAATTGTGTTCATGCACCCAAAATCAACCAATGATGTGCTGGTGGAGTTGTGTGAGGAGAAGAAGGCTCTATGACGTTTGGAGTGAGTAAAATTTTGATTGCCGATTTTATGTGTAGGCTTTAACCTTAGTAGAAAAATTGTTTTTATGAAACCATTCTCAACCTTATTACCTTATTTTCACGCGATTAGAATAAGGTAATAAGGTTAGAGTCTACAGTTACAAATAATTTCTACTAAGGTTAAAGCCTTTCACAAATAGTGCCTACAGAAATAGGGCTTTCTCTCTACCCATTCTAAACGTCATGGAGCCTAAAAAAAAATAGGATCAGAAAATATTTTCCAGATCCCACAAAATTAGTAAATACCGTTGGGGCAGGGATAGAAGCGGAAATCCTTTTTGCCCTCTAGGCGAAAGCAGCATGGGCAGAAAGATTGCAGCGGATAGCCCGATGGCCTTTGCGTCTCGCTTGGCCAAGCCCCCCTCCTTCACTAAAGTTACGGAGGGCAAGCCTAAAATTTCATCTTCGGATGATTCTTTGCTCCGTATTGAATGGAGTTAAAATATTTCTGTTTCTTTTTACCGATGGCGGTTTCGTAATAGGGCTTTTCTACCCTGCATGAACTGAAAACCAACGCGGCCAAGACAAAAGGTACAACCCACTTTTTCATAACTTTCTTTTTGTTTGATACTAAATACACTAGCGAGGAACGAACCACCATACTATCCGCTCCAAGTTGTACTTTTGTAGGACGAACGTACTTAACAACCGACCAAACGACTTTACCTCATGGCTGAAACAAGAACGGAATTGAAAGATTTAGGGGAATTCGGTTTGATTGACCGAATACAAAAGCAATTTTCTCTGCAAAACAGTACATCCGTAAGGGGCATAGGCGATGATGCCGCGTTGATTTCTATTGGCGAAGAGTATTTGCT
Organism: Cyclobacteriaceae bacterium; assembly: GCA_043777495.1. GTDB lineage: Bacteria > Bacteroidota > Bacteroidia > Cytophagales > Cyclobacteriaceae > ELB16-189. Next base: position 58,676 of record JAYWHU010000030.1, read on the forward strand.
AGTGACAACTGATATGCTGTTGGAAGGCGTGCATTTTGATCTTTCATACGTGCCACTTCAACACTTGGGTTATAAGGCGGTGGCAGTTAATGTCTCTGATATTGCTGCGATGAATGGAACGCCTGAGCAAATCACAATTGGGCTAGGATTAAGCAACCGATTTTCGTTGGAGGCGATTGATAGTTTGTATGATGGCATTCGCGCTGCGTGTGAAAATTACAAAGTGGATTTGGTGGGTGGCGATACTACTTCGTCTGCATCGGGGTTGGTGATTTCCATCACGGCTATTGGGCGAGTAGCAAAAGACAAAGTGGTGTTGCGGAGCACTGCAAAAAATAATGACATCATTTGTGTGACAGGAGATTTGGGTGCAGCTTACCTGGGGCTGCAAGTTTTAGAACGAGAGAAACAAGTTTTCTTGACTAACCCCGAGATGCAACCTGACATTGAAAAATATGAATACATGGTGGGTAGGCAATTGAAGCCTGAGGCGAGGATGGATATTATTTACGAGTTGGCCGATAAAAAAGTAGTGCCTACTTCTATGATCGATGTATCGGATGGATTGGCATCTGAACTTTTACATTTGAGCAAAAGCTCTGGCGTAGGCATAAAAATATTTGAAGACAAAGTGCCGATTGATTCTTTAGCTTATGAAACGGCCATCGAGTTTATGATTGACCCGATTACGTGCGCGCTGAATGGTGGCGAGGATTATGAACTGCTTTTCACGATCAATCCTGCTGATTACGAGAAATTAAAAAACCATCCTGATATTCATTTCATCGGACACATCCATAACAACCCTGAGCAGAATGTGATGGTGACGAAGCAGGAAACCATTGTGCCAATAAAGGCGCAGGGGTGGAATCATTTTGGAGGTCGTTGATCTTTTCCTACTCACCCCTGTTCGCTAGCGCGAACTTTCCCCTCTCTTCGCAGAAGAGAGGGGTGCGTCAACGAAGTTGACGTGGGGTGAGTTCAATCCTCTGGGTACGGGATAAAAACAAACCGCGTAAATTCTTTGTCTACCACAAACAAACAACAAAATTCATCGGGGTCTTTGTAGGTAGAAGTGAAACTTTCTTCTTTGTCTTTTGCTATCAATTCGCGCTGAATAAATTCATCCATAAAGGAGGCAAAATAATTCCACTCCAACTCTTGTGAATATTTATCGATCAATAATTGGCCGATGGGAATAGTATCCTTGGAGATAGCAAAAATGGGATAGTCAAAGCCCGCCCTCCTAATTTGATAAGAAGCCTCTTTTAATGTGTCAGAAGCTTTTACAAAATCGGCACTAATCGTACCGAGGTACTTGCCGCTTAGTTCGGGGTCGTTGAATTGAGATACTGCCATGTGGCAAAATTAAGGCTTTGAAAGAAAATTATCAGAATACTTTTTCAGCAATGGAAAAAACTCTTCGAACTCAGTTTTGAATTCAGCGTAATGGGTTTCCAATTCCACTACTGATTCGTCCATTTTAGAATCAAACTTAGATCGCCTCGCCATTCCGCTAAGCGCACGGTGGATGCCCTCTATCTTTGCATAGTTCACCAACCAATTTCCACGCGCCATGTGCGGCAGCATCCAATTCACTTGTTCTGGCAAAATAGCCGACTGTTGCTGAATAAAATGATAGCAGTCCTCGGCAAAGTCTGGAAGCAATTGCTCACTATGATTATCCCAACCCGCAGCGAGAAAGTGATCGTAAAAAATATCTACTATCACAGGCGCATAGTGCCGATACTTTGGGCGCAACCGCATTTTGCTTTGCTTAACAATCGCATGTTGATCGGTGAATTCATCAATCGCCCGATGAAGCTCAATGCCCTTTACAATGGCTGGCTCATACCGATCTGCCAAATCCCTTCCCTTCACAAAATCGCCAATAAAATTGCCTAATCTGACCAGCGGGTCATTACCTGATAAGTAGAGGTGAGCTAAAAAATTCATCGGTCATGTAAGGTAATTCATTTCATTCTATTTTTATTCGGAAATAATTTGTTGACTTTTGACCTAAACCTAGACCTATGGCACACTTAGAGCAACTTAAACTATTGGTAAACCTCGCCCGCATAGATGGCGACATGGCGGAGCGTGAAAAGCTTTATATAACCAACATTGGCAAGGCAAATGGTTTTCCTGAATCATCGGTGGCTACACTGTTCTATCAATCGCACGAAGTTATTATTCCCGATAGCTTGACGGGTGATCAGAAATTCAATTACATATTTAGCCTCGTTCAATTAATGAAGATTGATGAACGGCTCTACCAAGAAGAAATAAAGTTTTGTTCTAAGATAGCAGAGCGCCTAGGCTATAACCAAAGTGTGATGGTTGAGTTAATGCTGAAAGTGAAAAATCCTTCTGGTGAAAAGGAACAAAAGGAGCTTCAAGAAATTGCAAACAAACATTTGAGGAAAGCCTAATGGCAAAATTGCAAGCAGGGCTGTGAAGAAGTAAGTATCAATTAAAAAATTCCCCCAGAAACTCCTTTAAGGGAATCAACATTGGACTGTTCAAATCCCAGATATCCTGATCTAAGTAACTTCGTTTAGTTCCATGGGCATTACCAGAAGCTTCAAAAGACCCATGATAAATCCAGAGTTTTTCCTTTTCGTCTATTGGCCTGGGATTTTTAAGATGAAGGGCGGCTTTGCAGTTTGCATAAGCTTCGATGCAATCAAAAAGTTTCTCGTTCCCGCTTGTTACTGAACTTTTTAAAAGGCTCTCCAGATTTCCTTTTGAATTATTATCTGGGAACAAGAAGATTTTGTCAAACTTCAATGATAATTCTTGTTCTTTGACCTTTACCTTTGATAAGGTGGATGGATGATCGGCATCATCAGCATCAAAAATAATAATGTTTAATTTCCCAGAAGCCGTGCTTGCTTGAATTTTAGGTTGCTCCTTGTGTATCGTCTCACTTTTACCACCAATTTTTATAAAGTTTGAATCATCAATTTTTTGATTGAAATGATATTGAATGAAATCTTGAATGAATCGAACATCTTCTGAACCTTCTACTATCAAAGAAAACTCCCTTTTCATCTAAGCCCTAACTTCATTTCCTAAATTGATTGCATGCTCAAACTGTTCAAAATCATACGTATGAGCCGTCACGACTTTTGTTTTTGCGTTTTCTACTAAAGTAATGTTTCTCACATCTTTTTTTAGCTCTGGTAGATCATCTTCCAAAACTTCTTTAAAATACCTGATGCACTCCTCGTTATGAGTAGTCATAAAAAGTTGCACATCATTATCTTTAGCCGTTTGTAGAATTACTTTCCAAAATTCTTTGAAGCGACTAAAATGAATCCCTGTATCGATTTCGTCAATCATTAATCTATGCCCACGGTTAACTACAATTTCAACTAGCAAACGAAACAATTTAAGAACTCCATCGCCAAACAAGGCCAAAGGAACTGATGCGTCAATGTTCTTTTGAAAAACGATAAGATGGGGACCAGTTCCAGGGTATGGACTCGAAAGTTCAATGTCTTCAATGTCAGGGAGTAAAATAGCCAACGCTTTCAAAAAGTATTTTTTTAATGATCTGCTACTTTGAAGTTGAGAATAAAATCGAGTCAAATCATCATCGTGGCCTCCAAAAAATGGAACAAATGGAAAACGATTCGAAAGGTTCAATAATATAAACTGATCGTAAAAATGGTACTCATGTCCTAGCAATTGAGCAGCAACCTGTGACTCAATCTTTCTACTAACTTTAAGAGATTGAGTGTTTTTGTCAAACAAGATTTCAGTAGAATGAGATGAGGTGCCACTTGACCACTCCGTTTTGATGCTATATTTACTTTTACTTCCTGCCATCTTCCTATTTGCATATAATTCGAAGTCTTGATAACTATATGTAGGCTTGATTTTTCTAAAGTTCAAAGCTCTAATTAAGTAATCAAAATAAACTGTAGGATCAATATCGACCAATAACGCCTCCAGCACACTAGTCTTTCCCACGTTATTGTCCCCCACAATCAAATTAAACTGCCCTAAGTCCTTCATCTCAAAAGACTCAAAGCGCTTAAAGTTCTCTACTTTAAAGTATGTAAGGTGCTTGCTTGTATCTCCCATTCTATAAAATTACAAAAAATTAGGATATTAAAACCCTTGACGGGTGCATCCCAAATTTTCGCGCCAAAACAGGCTGCTCCTATGGAGCTATGACATTTATACCTTTCACTTTTCTACTGACAGATTACCCCGCTGGGGTATTCAGTCCCGTATGGGACGGCCTGTTAGTAGAAATAATGTCAATCTTTTGCCTTGCTCCAGAGGAGCGATCTGTCTTTTCCTTGCGAAAATTTGGGATGCACCTCCCTTGCCTAATCCTTCGGTTCCCATAACTCAATTTTGTTTCCATCGGGATCCATGATCCATCCAAATTTCCCGTAAGGATATTCTTCCACCTCTCCTACTATCTGAACTCCTTCTTCTTTCAACACTTTGAGCAACTCCACCAAGTTTTCTACACGGTAATTGAACATGAATGGCTTCTCGCTTGGCTGAAAATACTTTGTATCAGCAGCAAACGGACTCCAAGCCGTGACAGCGGGCTCTTTGGCATCTTTATTATCAACCTCAAACCATTTAAAGGATACTCCGTACTCGTCTATTGGCAAGCCCAAATGTTTGCCATACCATTCTTTCGTTTTCTTGGGGTCGGTTGTTTTAAAAAACACACCGCCCAATCCAGTTACTCGTTTCATTTTATTTCTTTGTTTGATTTAATGAGAACTTAACGATGTTGATCTATTAAAACTACATTTCCGTCTGGGTCGGTTATCATAAAACTTGCTGGGCCAGAGGTTTTCTCATCTGCTTCATTGGTAATTTTGAAGCCTTTGTTTTTTAATTGACGTTGAATTTCCCTTACATCATCAAACTGTTCTATGTTTTTGGCATTCTCATCCCAGCCTGGATTAAAAGTTAAAATATTACCCTTAAACATTCCTTGAAACAACCCAACTAACGAATTCCCATTCTTCATAATTAAATAGTTTTTTTCGAGTGCGCCTCCAAAAACGGTAAAGCCTAGGTTTTCATAAAATTGTTTTGAAGCTTTAATGTCCTTGACACTAAGGCTCATAGAAAATGCTCCTAATTTCATATTCTCTTCTTTTTGTTTGCGAGTTTGTTCTTTTGCTTTGATTGGATTGATGTAGAGCCCAAATACAAATGATGCAATAAGGCCTAGTGCTAGTAGTGTTGTTTTTTTCATCTTTTTTTCCAGGTTATTAATACGAATTTATTTTCTTTGGTTGCTTCAAAATTTTGTGGACGATCTTCAAGGCTATAGCAAATGATCCAGTCCTCACCTTCCATTTTATAGATACATTTAAACAATTTGCCTTTGTTGGGGCCATTTGTTCAAAGGATATCCAATTCATTTGTTCCATCAAAAAAAGTGAGAGAACCTGAGTCGCTTACCATATCTGCTGACCAAATTTTATAACCCGCATCGGTGGTTTCCATTTTTTCATTTGCGAAAGCCGATGTGATATCGCTTCCACTCATTTGCGCTTGCACCACAAACCATAACCCGATCAGTGTTTTCATTTCTTAGCTTTTTTATAAGTGGAGTTACGCATTTGCTAGGCGTCAAGACACCTGGGAGGTGTCAGACGCCTAAAAAATCCTATTTAATGCGTAAGTCCTGTTTATAATTTTTCTCATAAATCTCAATCCACTGTTGAGGTGTAAGCTTGGTAGCCAATTCACCAATCAAATCCAGCGGTACGTCTTCAGGTTTTTTAAATCGGATACATGATTTTCCCATATCCAATTTTTTGGTTGAATAGACTTTCCACTCATCTTGAAACCATTCTAATAATTTAGGTTGAGCATAGATACCCATGTGATAGATAGCTATAAAATTTTTCTGTGATGCCACGTTGAGGAATGGCAACTGCTGTTTGGGGTCACAATGGTATCCATCCGGATAAAGCTTGTGGGGTACTACGTAGCCAATCATGCCATAGTTCATTTCTTCTTCAAAACCCTTGGGCAAATTTTTAAGAATGACTTTGCGAATGGCACCAATAATCTGTTTTCTCTCTGGCGAAAGAGAATCGATGTACTCTGGAACGGTTTTGAGTTTGGATTGCATAATATCAGGAATTAGGACTTAGGACTTGGGGCTTAGTTCGTTAGTTGGCAAGAATTCTTTTTTCTTAAGCAAGGCCGCGCTGAGTAACGAAATCAGTATGCCCACAGGAGCTATCTCCATCAGGGTCATGGCAAATCGAATAAACGGGTTTTCGTACATCCCTGCATATTCATCTATCTTTGCTTGGGTAGTACCTTCGGCTCTCAACTTTTCAAAGTACTTATTACTCATATCAGTAACAAAGTCAGTCATAGTATTGTAAATAACCTCCCACGTGATTGCATAGACTAGGGAGGACACTAACGTTATCAACAGGCCTACCGCTAATGCTTTTCCGAAAGTAATCGACCCATCTAAGTAATTGTCTCGATAAGACTTTACGCCAAAAAACACAAGGGATAATGCGACTACCATCGTGCTGTAGCCGACCCATTCGCCATTTTCCATTGTTAAGATTCCGCGTTCGTAAAGCGGCATCGTAATAAAGAACATGGAGCCCACAATTGCACCTGATATCAGGCCATAGATCAATACGGTTTTTTTCATAGTTTTTTATTTTTTGCACAAAACAAACGCAGAAAGCCTCAAAAGCCTTCACCCGAAAGGGTGATTTGAATAAAATTAAAGGAAATCACCTAAAAGAAGGATCAAACCCTTCAGCAAATCAAGGTATCAACCTCAGCTCTTTTGCCTTTTGAACCGCCTGCGTTCTTCTACTTACCTCCAATTTAAGAAAGAGATTGGAGGAATGCGTTTTGATTGTATTGAGAGAAACGAAAAGCTTATCGGCAATTTCTTGGTTGGAAAAACCTTTGGCCATTAGCTCTAGGACTTCATGCTCTCGCTTGCTAATACCTAGACGCTGTATTTCCTCATCATTGAAAACAAACTCAGGCCCAATCAAGATTACTTTCTTGCGTGTAAGCCTTAGCCCAACCCAAATACCCAGCCCAGTAAAAAAGACTGCTATAATTCCGACATAAAACTCAGTGGACAAGTCGTGAACAACTAGACGGTACTCCAAATATTTGAGGGCAAAAATAAGAATAGCCATTGCCAAGCCATAGATCAAGATTGTCTTTTTCACGATGGCTAAACTACAAAAGATGGGGGATATTTGCGATATGGAAATAGCAAGTCTGCGAACTACCTTCTTTGTCTAAAGGGCAAACAATTGGATGATTTCAGTGAGAGAAAGGGAAACAGGTAACTCACTCAAGCTCCCCCCACTTCATCTGTATTAATATAATTGATCAACACAAACGTAACGAGCAAGCCAGAGAAAACTCCTTCCAACGCTACGATAAACGCGGCCATGTAGGCGTTGAGGTAGCGACCCATCGGTTCGTTTTCTATGATCGCCTTCATCATGTTTGCATCCAGCTTCATCCAAAGAAAAAGGAAGAGCGCAAATACCAAAGAGGCGATTGCACCCGTACCTACACCCGTTGCCAAAGCCAAAAAATAATTCAAGTGCTTGCCATGCGTTTCTTTAAATTTCTTTAGCGCAAAATAAATTCCCGTAACAATAATAAGTAGGTTGAGCAACCGCAACTCCACATGGTGGCTAAGGCCAGTCACTTTCATCAATAGAAAATAAGCAATGAGACCACCTGCTATTTTAATACCATAACTGGCGGGTATTTGATTGGGGTTATTAAAGATATTCATGGTAGTAGGGTTTAAAACTTTGCCTAAGTTTCAAAATTTTATACAATCCTCCTATCTTTTTGATTTATTATTAACTGGACTTACGCAAAACAACGAAACTAATGTGAGACTGAGTTTATCGAAGTCAATTCGGAGCTGGAATGGTCAGTTTTCGACAAACTCAAACTGACAATTCTATTTGTTGCGTAAGTCCGGTTAATGATGGCCTAAAAGACCTAAAGCAGCTCGTAGAAAGCGCCCCAATCGTAGAGCCTACCAAAGAGCCCACACCTACAGATTCAACTGCCACGAAATAGAATTGCAACTTTGCATGAAGGCACGAAGACGTGAAGAAAAATAATGACAACTCAAAAAGCGTCACCTCCTAGTGCCTTTGCAGCTCAATCCTGATAGCGGATTTACTTACCTAAAAGTAAAAAAGAAATTGGAAAGAAAATTCCACAAAGTGACAATCACAGTTGCTATTGCTTTTGATAGGTAAAAATTCTTGCCCTTTTGCCCATGCAAAAACCAAACAATTGCTGAGTTGATGGCCAAGCCAATCAATGCAAAGAATATAAACTGACCATACTGCGCAAGCATTTCCGGGTCTTGACTAGAAAATGTCCAAGCGCGATTGATGAAAAAATTACTGGTAGCCGCAGCAAAAAATCCAATTCCATTGGCCAAGTACTCATTGAGTTTTAATTTCTCCCTCACAAAATAGGTGAGTCCAAAATCAATCACTACGCCAAATACACCTACCACCGCAAAGCGGAGGAACTTGAATAAGAAGGGGAGTAGTGTTTGGATATCCATAAAAAATTAGGCTGCAAGCTTCACGCTACAAGACGCAAGCCCGCTAGTGTAAATTAAACCCAACCAGGCTGTAGCTTGCACCTTGCGGTCTGAAGCCAAACACTCAGTTAATCTCTTCACTGAAATTCCCCTTATAGTTCCTCAATCTATAAAAAAAAGCATACCTCATTACGGCTCCTCCCCTCATCACTTTTATCGTATCCATCGATTCAATCTTTTCAAAGTAGTTTCCAAATAGTTCGGTGGGGGCATTGTAATAATTGCTTACCGCAATATGGTAATAATCTTTCCCTATGTGCAAACCTCCACGCTTGTTATTGATCCAAGCATACTTGTGGATTTCATTTAAGTTGCCGATCAAAAATAAATTTCTATTGTTTGGCTTCGCTACATAAAAATCCACGTGTGCCCCGGGAAACCATTTATTGGAAACCAAGGCTGACCCTTTTGCCATTAAAGCTTTAGACTCTTCTCTCTCTGAAATCTTTTTGAATGCTTTCCCTATTTGATCATAGCCATACATATCTTGAGTAAAATCATACTCCCCAAAATTCTTTAATTCCGATTGTTTGCCGAGCGGAAAAGGAGAATAGTTGATCACATAAAGCGTAGCAATTAAAATAAATACCAAAAAATAGGAAGGCAAAACAATTCGAAGTGGCCGTATTATCTTTCTATCAGATAAATTCTGTTGCCCAATCCTTTCTGACCAATAAACCGCAGTGATCACAATCAACGATAAAAATGCCGGCCCTGACCAATGGGGCAACGTGCTGCGGAAAACGGAAAAACCTGTGAACAAAAGCCAGAGCGGAACAGCATTCAATAGCAAAACCCATTTGTATTTGGCATCGATAAAACTTTTCCCTTTAAACAAAGCTATTAAAGCGATGACAATCAGAATAACATTTAGCGGATTGTTGTAGCCAATCTGTCCGCCAATTTCGGTGAAAAAATAATCTGGGCGAAGTTGCAATGCTGGGGCAACTCGATCTCCATGAAAAGTGAAACTGATAAAATTATTTTGAATGTTCCAAATCAATACGGGAGAGAAAACTAAAACGGAAATGAATCCAGATAGGTAAAGCGAATAGTCCAACAGCCACTTTCTATTTTTGAAAAGAACGAAAAGCAAAATTCCCACCCAAATAAAAACCGAATGATATTTTGATAACATGGCAAGTCCCGTCACCACACCTATCAATAACATTTTCTTTCGCTGCGAACTTGTGATTTCTACCGCTGGCAGGATTTCAAGAGCTAACTTCAAGCTTATCAACCAGAAAAAAACTTGGGGCGCATCGGGTATCAGCGAGAAGCCACTGATGATAGAGCAATAAATAGAAGATGTGTACAGAAAGGCAGCATACAACCCCGCCAATTCATTTTTAACTTTACTTCCGATTAAAAAAATAATCCACGTGCTACTTGCCGACAAAACAATGGAGCCTAGCCGAAGGAAAAAATCATCCTTTAATAACAAATTCAAGGAAAAAATTTGAGCCAAAAAACCGACCATGGGCGGATGATCAAAATGACTGAGATCAGGATAAAGGGCATACGTCCAATAGTAAACCTCATCGTTGGCCAACTCTAATTGAGAAGCCAGAAAAAGACGAATAGAAGTGGCCATGACAATCAGCCAAAAGACTTGCTTTCTGATCTTAGTTACTTGCGTGCCTGATAAAATCATCCGTTGAATTGCCGTTATGAAAACCAATGGCAAAGATGTTTACAAATATTCATAAACGCATAATGAATAAAAAATTGCTTGGGTTCATCCCAAATTTTCGCAGCAATTACTCACCCCGGCCTTCTCCACAGGATAGGGCTAGGGTGAGGTGGTTACGTGGAACTATGAAATTTCGTGATGCACCCAATTGCTTTTTCAAAATAGAATACCAATTTTGAGTCATCAATGGCTGCTTTCTTTCTCAAACAAAATTTTCAGTTCGGCTCGATAGCTGCTTGCTGCTAGAAGGGCTGAATTTTCAAAAAGGAGAAGTTCTTTCATTGCCTTCTGGCGAATACGATGGGGTTCCTATTTTAAATTTCAATTCAGATGGTAATCCTGAATTGGATAAAGGCACACTCCACTTTGAGAAAGTTGAATTGATTGGGTTTGATCGCGGTACGCGTGATGGCAAAGAAACCATTGGCACTTTTATCGTCTTCAAGAAAACAGCTTCTTCTGGAATTGTAGTCAATGCCGCGTCTTACGATTGGTGTTCAGAAAGCGGAATGGGCGGAAGCGGTGGGAATTCAGTAAAAAAAATTACGCTAAACGCGATCGATAAATTGCTCAACAAAAAACCAATCTTCTCTAATTGACCCTTCGCCTATTACCTTACCGATTACCAACCACCTCGATTCAGTTCTCCCCTTCATGCCCTCTCGGTTTCACCAATTTCTCCTCCCGCCATTTTTTTAATTGCTCCTCTCTTTTTTTCAATTCTTCTTCTGTTGGTTTATAATCGATCAATTCTTTCATATTCGGTTGCCCTGAGTCAACCCAAGCTGTGTACCAAACATCACCAGTCATTTTTATGCTAGCGCGAAACTGCCGCTCTACCATGCCTGATAAAAGTTGATGATAAGCCGTTGAGTATTCAACCGAAAAAACTTTTACTGTTTGCTTCCCCTTTGCTTCAAAATTAAATTTTCTCTCGCCCAATTTCGCAAACAATTGCTTCTCAATGTGCAGAACAGAATCCAAAGCCATATTAGCATGAGTCACTGCTTTCCAAGCTGCCAATTGCACATTGTCTATATGTTCCGCCTTACCCACATAAAAATCGTATTCATTAAAAAACAACTCGGGCAACCGCGATTCCCAAAAACCGTGGATGCCTACTTGATCTGTTAATTGGCCATCGTAATTTTTGGTCGTGTGCAATGGCACGTGTGCATCGCCAATGTAATGACCAATATCTGCCGAGAGGCTCAAAATCCTTTCAGGGTCTTTCAGCAGAAAAGCCTCTTTCAATTGATAATAAACTTGGTTGATGCGCCACGGCACAATGCCATGCTTCATCAAACTATCTTCTCCAAATTTCGCTACGGCATCTTTCCAGTAGTGCGGGAGTTTGTAGGCAGCACTATCACCATACTCATCTAAGTCAATGTAATGACGAGGTGCTTCTTCTGGCACCGCATATCTTCTGCGATCTGGATTGACTGCCGCTTCTGAAATGTATTGAATGTTCTTTTTGTAAAAGCCAATCATTTCAACAGGCAGCGTGAACACAGCCAATCGGTTGATTTTCTGGTGGGCGAAAAATCCCCAACTGAAGAAGAGACAGGTCGAAAAAAGCAAAACTATTTTCCCTAATCGGTTCATAAGCAGTGAAAGATACATCTCAAAAACCCAAAAACGTCAAAATTGAGCTACTATTGAGCAACCTTTACTTGGTTGGGCTGATTTTTAAAAGAACGTATTTATCAAAGAATTGAGCATAGCCCTTTGCAAATCAAGTTTTTGCCCTTATTTTTGCAGTCCTTTTAGAAAAGCAATATGGCAAACCACAAATCAGCAGAGAAAAGAATCAGGGCAAATGAGACCAAGCGCGTAAGAAACCGCTACCAAGCCAAGACCACACGCACCAAAATCAAGACTTTAGCAGCCGTCACCAAGAAAGACGCAGCAGCCACACTTTTCAAAGAAGTGAGCGGCATGATCGATAAATTGGCGAAGAAGAACGTCATCCATTGGAAAAAGGCCGCCAACCAAAAGAGCAAGTTAGCCAAGCGCATCAACGCGATGGCTTAATTTTATAACAACACATTTTTCCCTCTCTAGCTTCACGGTTGGGGAGGGTTTTTTTATGTCTAATTTTTTTTGTCCGAAAGGTTCAAAGAACTCCTTTGGAGACTCCTTTTGGAGGGTGGCACCCTTTGCCCACGCTCAAAATCCCCACGCACGGGTCGGGCTGTCCGCTGCAAGTCCGTCCGACACACATTCCATCACGCTTCGGGCTTTCCACTTCCATCCCTGCCACTCGTAGCCTTGGCGAAGTGTGGCCTGCTACCCGCGTTCTATGTATTATCTGCGAACCTCTGAGTGATCTCTCTTTGTGATCTTTGCAATAAAAAATTTTAACCACAGAGGGCACAGAGGTACACAGAGACATTCTTGAAAAGAAAAAATTGAATTTTTCCGTACCTCGGTGGCATTGTACTCTTTTTCGACTCTGCGGAACTTTGCGCCCTTTGAGTTAAAAAATTAAAATCGAGTTGAATTCACAACCCATTCATATTTTGATTTTTCCGTGCCTCTGTGTCAATGCATTCCTTTTCGCCTTTGCGAGAAATAGATTTTTCCTACCTTTCCATTCATGAAAATCGAAGACGGCAAACCCCTCAACATCAAAGATTGGAACCCGGAAGACAGGCCGCGGGAAAAACTTTTATTGAAAGGCACTTCTGCGTTGTCGGATGCCGAGTTGATCGCCATCTTGATCGGCTCTGGCACGGCCAATCTCAGCGCGGTGGATGTTTCCAAGAAAATATTGCTACACGGAAAGAACAACCTGAACGAGCTCGCCAAACTTTCGGTGAAAGAATTGATGAAAGTAAAAGGCATTGGCGAAGCGAAAGCCATCACCATTGTAGCCGCACTAGAACTTGGCCGCAGGCGCAAAGAAGTAGATGCCGAAGAAAAACCGAAGATAAATACATCCAAAGATGCGTTTGATTTGATCAAAGGCGATTTGATGGATTTACCGCACGAAGAGTTTTGGGTGCTGCTGCTCAATCGCGCCAACCGCGTGATAAAAAAGAAAAGAGTGAGCGAAGGTGGGGTCTCAGGCACGGTGGCCGATCCAAAGATTATTTTCAAAATGGCATTGGAAGAATTGGCCTGCGGCATTGTCATGGCGCACAACCACCCTTCCAGCAATTTAACACCCAGTCAAAGCGACCGCGACCTGACAAAAAAGATGAAAGAAGCGGGCAAGTTTTTAGATGTGCAATTGTTTGATCACATCATAGTGGCAGGCAATAAATACTTTAGTTTTGCAGATGAAGGGTTTGTGTAGTAATTGACAATTGACAAAAAGGAGTTGACAAAGTTAGGGGTGAAGTAAGCATGAGGCGTCCGACAGTTCTGCGTTTTTTGGACTAACCCCAGAGGGGTTCACTGTTAGTAGCCAAGTGTTTTAACCCGTGGATAAAAGGCAAACCCAATCGAGATGAACCTCTATTGGCACGCAACAGATGCCCATGATTAGTATTCATACGCTTTGTGTTTAGTTGCAAAATTGTCGCATACCCTGATCATTAGGTAAAGAGGTAAGTGAATTATAATTGACATCTATAGATTTTCTTAGTGTCTTTGTGTCTTCGTAGCAAAAAGTATGAAAAGTAAAAACATCATTATCCTTGGCATCCTTGCTTTCTTAGCGACTATCGTCTTTTATAGCCTCACTGGAAGTGAATCACCAGAAGATTACACTCAAACAATTTTAAAAGAGCGCGAAGAAAAAGACGTCTTTATGAAAAGTGATAGCGGATCACCATTTCTATCAAATAAAGATTCCGCCCAAACAACTATTGATTTCAAAGGACTCAACTATTTTGCTCCCGATCTAAAATTCAAAGTCACTGCTAATCTTGTCTCGATCGAAAATAAAAAAGTAGTAGTATTGCCCACCAGCGATGGCAAAGAGAAAAAATATTTGGAATACGCTTTCGCAGAATTTAAGTTGGAGGGGAAAGAAAACAAATTGGTGATCTTAGAAATCATGGACGCTGGCCCCTACCGAGGCACGCTCTTCCTCGCCTTTGCCGATGCCACCAGTGCCAACGAAACCTACGGGGCTGGTCGCTATATCGATTTGAAAAAAGCGCCTGGTGCAAGTACTATGATTCTTGATTTCAACAAAGCCTACAATCCGTATTGCGCTTATTCTGATAATTTTTCTTGCCCCTTTCCGCCCAAAGAAAATATTTTAACTATCGCGATTAATGCGGGAGAGAAGAAGTATCATGATTAAGCAAAAAGCATTACCTTAGCTATTATAAAAGGCAAATACACATTCACAGCCCATATAGAAAAAGACTCTGAAACAGGTCTTTACATTGGATATGTACCTTCTCTTCATGCTGCTCATACTCAAGCTGAAACACTGGATGAACTCTATAAAAATTTAAAAGAGGTCATGGGCTTATGCTTGGAGGAGTCGTCAGAAAATGATTTTGAAAAAATCCAATTGCGGTGAAACCGAATAAGTTTTCCAAACTCATAGAGTCATCATTATTTCTTCTCACAGCAATTTTATTCTTTGATAAGATCATTGTAGCCCAGAATCAACGCAACCGACCAAGATAAATTCAACTTCGGCTTATTCTATAGTGAAGAAACTTTAGACTCTATAACGTTTCTATGTTTAATAGCCGATCTTATTCGTAGGCTTTTAACCTTAGTAGAAGAATTGTTCTATGAAATCGCACCCAACCTTATTATATTATCCACCAAATTGTCGAGTAAAATAAGGTAATAAGGTTAGATCTTACGGGTGCAAATAATTTCTACTAAGGTTAAAGCCTTTCACAAACAGTGACTATCAAATAAGGTTTTGAATTTCTAACCACTCTATTCATCATAGAGACCAAAAACCTCTGTGGCTCTCTGTGTCCTCTGTGGTAAAAATTTATTTGAGTCGTACATCTCCCTTTTGTACTTCAAATTTCTTTGCGAGGTACTCGTTGGTCTCAGGTTTTTTTACGGTCTCTACATAATACCATTCTGCCTTCGTTTTGGTTGGGTAAAGGGTGAGCAACAAATAACCATGATCGCGGTCGTTCAAATATTTTATGTGTGGATTGTTTTTCATCAAGGCTTGCTCGGCCATTTTCACCGTGTCGATATTTTTGTACTCATCGCCATTGGCAGAAGATACACTGGTGGTGCCAAACTCTACCGCAAATGGTTTGTAATTTTTATTCACGTCCACGGCCGCCTCGATGGCCCACGAGCCGTGCGTATCGCCCGAGGTGATGATAATGTCTTTGATTTTATTTTGCGCGATGAAGTCAACAATTTTTTTCTTCTCTACGGGGAAGCCATCCCACGAATCTAAGTTGCGTTGCATTTTTGGGTTCACACCTTTGTGATATACATCTGAGAAAATCACTTGGTTACCAATCAACTTCCATGTGGCTTTTGATGATTTTAAATTTTGCTCAAACCACTCCAACTGTTTTACGCCAAGCATGGAACGCTCTTCGCTTTTGTATGTCGGGTCGTTGATGTCGGTGATCTCGGGGCTGCGGCCAGCGAGGCGTTCGTCCAGCATGATCACATCGGCCAACGGGCCAAAAGAATAAGAGCGGTACAGGTCTGCGCTTTCGCGGATGGGCATCCACTCATAGTACGTTTGGCGTGCGGCAGCTTTTCGTTTTTCATAATCACCATCTTCGGGCTGGTGGTTTTGTGCACCTGTTACGTACGAATTATTAGCGATCTCGTGATCATCCCAAATACAAATGAATGGTTGTTGTTGATGGACTCTGCGTAAACCTTTATCTAACCGATACAATGAATAACGAGTGCGATAATCTTTCAACGATATGATTTCATAAGCAGGAATATTCACGCGCCCTATGGTAGTATCTCCGTACTTTCCCACACCGTATTCATAAATATAATCACCTAAGTGCAGCACTGCGTCCAATACTTCGCGGTTGCCGATTTTTTCATAAGGATTGAAATAGCCCCACTCATAATTAGCACAACTGACCACGGCAAACTTCAAACTATCTTTTGCATTGACAGGAGCGGTTTTCGTTCTGCCAACAATGGAAGTTTTTCCAAACGCAATGAAGCGGTAATAATAAATATGATCGGGCTTCAGTGCATCTACGTCCACCTTCACTGTGTAATCGCGCAAAGCAGAAGTATTTATTGAATCTGACTTATAGACGGAAGAAAATTTTTCGTCTTCGGCTATCTCCCACTTCACATTTATAGAAGCAATGGAATCTTCTGGTGTCACGCGCGTCCAGATGATGACGCGATCGGGCAGCGGATCACCTGAAGCTACTCCATGATAAAATGGCTTTAAAGATTCATCAAAATGAATTGCAACGCCCTCCTTAAGTTTGAGGTGAGATATTTCTTTTTTAGGAGAACATGCAGTAGTTATGGCGGCTAAAAGTAAAATGGAGTAGATTCTGTTCATAGCTTGATATTTTATGCAATTTAAACACAAACGGTCAATCTCGTAAACTCCTCAGGTTATCTTCTTATTAACTGATGTTACGCAAAATAACTCGCGTTGTCAGTTTGAGCTTGTCGAAAACTGGCTATCTGAACTTAAATGGACTTCGATAAACTCAGTCTAACATTCGTTTAATTATTTTGCGTAACATCAATTATTAAGTCATTTCGGTAAACTATTTTAATGGAAAGACAACCTTTGTGCTATTTTTCCAGTCTATACAACAAAATACGAAACTATGAATCGTTCCCCCCGTCTTGTCTTTGCTTTTTTACTGATTTCGATTTGTGCACTCGGCCAAACCAAAATAGAACAAGCCAAAGTTCTTTTTGAACAAAACAAATTCGATCAAGTAAAAAAGATGCTCACGCCTGTTATCGAAAAAGATGGCGACTACGCTGCTGCCCAGTATTATTTGGGTAGAGTTGCTTTTGAAGAGAAGAAGTATGATGATGCACAAGATTTTTTTGAAGAAGCGGTGGACGCTAACGATAAAGTGGCCGACTATCATAATTGGCTTGGCAACACTTACGGGACGATTGCACAAAATTCAAACATGCTTAAGCAAGGTATGCTAGCGCCCAAAATGAAAAAGGCTTGGGAAAATGCCATTGCGCTCGACTCAAAAAATATTGGTGCCCGTACCTCTCTGATTCAATATTATACACAAGCGCCTGGCTTTATGGGCGGGAGTATAGAGAAGGCGAAAGAAGTAGCGAATCAAATCATTAAGTTGAAACCAGCCGAGGGCCACAGGCAAATGGGAAATGTTTATATATCAGAAAAGAAACCAGCAGAGGCCGAAAAGGAATTCTTGGAAATGGTAAAAGCAGACCCAACGTATGTTTCTGGCCTGGCAAATTTTTATGTAGGGCAAAAACAATATGAAAAAGCTTTCGGACTATTTGAAGAGGCTCTTGTTAAAAATCCAGAAGATTACACATCCATTTATCAACTTGGAAAGACCAGCGCACTATCAGGTCAAAAATTAGATCGCGGTGAAGAGTATCTGAAAAAATACTTAACTCACACACCTCAACAGAACGAGCCATCGCACGCTGGTGCAAACATGCGCTTGGCGCAAATTAAAGAGAAGCGCGGCAATAAGGCCGAAGCGAAAAAATTATTTGAGACTGCGCTGAAGATGGACGGCAACTTGAAAGAAGCGAAGGAAGGATTGGAGAGGGTATCGAAATAATCAATTTTGCTCTCTTCTAAAATCAAAAATTCAACCGTAATTATTCTTTGAGAAATTCGTGCTATAGCAACACTCTAAATTTCTATGAAAGCAGAACTATTTACTTTGTTGGAAATTGGTGATGAAAAGGATTGCAGATTACTGAAGAGGATTTGAATTCAGGGCATCTCTAAAAAACCGCAGTTGGTTTCGACAAGCTCGACCTACCCTTCGTTTTGTTTTTTCAATAAAACACAAACCCCTCGCATCTTTACTAGATGCGAGGGGTTTGCCCAGATGTACTTACTCTATTTTTTTACTACCAATGTGCCAGCAATAATATCGTGCAGGGCTTGCTTTTTTTCTGTGAAGGCAGCCATAATAAATCCAACCGCAAGTATTATCCAAGATACTATTTTACTGATATTTCTAATCAAAGCCTTCACAAAATCTAACTTGCCCCCATTCACATCAGTAACAATCAAACCTAGTGCGAGTTTACCAAGAGTTGCTTGATATTTGGAAGACTCCATCAAGGTAAAATAAAGTATCTGTACAATCTGAAGAACAAGTCCTACAGTACTAAATATAGCCATAAATTTAGCTATCATCATCGTTGGGTCTTCAGAATCCATTCCAGATGAACCACCTGACATGCCGAGACCAATAACTCCTAGAATTGGAGCGATTACTACAAATTGTAAAATCGCAAGCACAATTCCGTCAATAATTAGTGCTACAAGTCGCAGCCAAAATCCAGCATAGGTTTTTTCCATAGGTTTATTTGTTTAGGTTAGATAAAAGTAAACAATTGAATGTGCCAAGCAAATGCCAATTGTGTACTTTTACAATAAATTAATGTCACTTTGAACACAAGACTCAGCCAACTCTACGAATCCCTCGAAGCTCAGCGCCTTCAACTGATGGATTCATTAAAGAATCTCTCGTCACAAAAACTCAACCAACAGCCAGAAGGCAAGTGGTCAATCAATCAAATCATAGCTCATATTATCACGGCAGAAAAAATGTCGATGATGTACTTGACTAAGAAAATTCAAGGTGTTAACGAAGTAGAGAATAGCGGTCTTCTTCAAGAACTAAAAATGATAGGATTGATCATCAGTCAGCGATTGCCAATTAAATTTAAAGCCCCGAAGGTAGTGGTTGAAAACACCTCTTCCTCCACCGACTTAAAACAACTAGAGCGGGAGTGGGACTCAGTGCGCGATGAAATGAAAACACTCCTCGAAAAAATAAAAGACGATCAAGTAAAGCGAATGATTTATAAGCACGTAAGGGCTGGCAAACTCAATATTCAACACGCGCTTATCTTTTTCCGTGAACATATTATTCATCATCAGCCACAGATTAAGCGACTGCTCTAATATCTCGGCTGCAAGCTAATAGCGCTCAGGCTACCAGTTGCATTAGTTTAGTGTCACACCCGGTGTAATTATTCTTTCCTAAAAAGGAATATTGTTATACTTTGGCTTTTCTTATCCTCGCTCTATGAAAAAAATGCTATTCGCACTTTGCCTGTTCTCTTCCATTGCCTTTGCACAACCGAAACTCCAAAGCCCTGCCGAATTTTTGGGCTATGAATTAGGTGATCGCTTTACCCGACATCACCGCATGGTAGAGTATTTCAAGCACGTAGATGAAGTTGCTACCAATGTGCAGGTGCAGCAATATGGAGAGACATACGAACATCGCCCTTTGATCTCAGCGATTATTGCTTCCCCCGATAATTTCAAAAACATAGAACAAATTCGGTTGGATAATTTGCGCAGGGCTGGCATGGCCGAGGGAACACCTTCCACCAAAGTGGCTATCGTTTGGCTAAGCTACAATGTGCATGGCAATGAGGCCAACTCTATGGAGGCATCCATGAAAACAATTTATGAATTGGTAAACCCTAATAATGCAAAAACAAAAGAGTGGTTGAAAAACACAGTCGTAATTATGGATCCGTGCATCAACCCCGATGGGCGTGATCGTTATGCCAATTTTTATAATCAGCATGGCAACAGTCCTGCTAATGCAGATCCACAAGCCCGTGAACATGCCGAACCTTGGCCGCGCGGCAGGGCAAATCACTATTTGTTTGACTTGAACAGAGACTGGGCGTGGGAAACTCAAATTGAATCGCAAGCGAGAATCAAACTTTACAACCAATGGATGCCACACGTGCATGTTGATTACCATGAGCAGGGTTATAACTCTCCTTATTATTTTGCTCCTGCCGCAGAGCCTTATCATGAAGTGATCACCAATTGGCAGCGAGAGTTTCAAAATGCAATTGGTAAAAGCAACGCAAAATATTTTGATGAGCAAGGCTGGCTGTATTTCACCAAAGAGCGTTTTGATTTGTATTATCCTAGCTATGGCGATACGTACCCAACCTACAGCGGTGCCATTGGCATGACCTATGAAAAAGGAGGCATTGGTGCGGGGCTTACCGTAAACACACGCGAAGGCGATCCGCTTACATTAAAAGACAGATTGACCCATCATTTTACTACGGGCATGTCCACCATTGAAATAGCTTCTGCCAATGCCAACAAACTTGTTGATGAGTTTGAAAAATTCTTCAAAGACAATGGCAATGCGCCAACCGCTCTGTATAAAACGTATGTGATCAAAGCAGAGAACAATCCAGATAAATTGAACAAGCTTACCAATTGGTTGAGCAGCCACGCAATTCAATTTGGCCACGCTGCCGCGGCAAAACCATCTCGTGGATTTGACTATCAGACACAGGCCTTTTCAAATTTCAATTTATCAACAGACGACATTGTTGTTAACATCCATCAACCAAAAGGCAGGTTTGTCACCACTATTTTTGAACCCACAACTAAGTTGACTGACTCACTCACGTATGACATCACCGCATGGAATTTGATTTACAGCTATGACTTAAAAGCGTATGCACTCAATGAAAAGGTGAATGTAACAAGGCCATATCAACCAAAAGTTCTCTCACAAGAGTCAATCTTACCAAAACCCTATGCATACCTCTTCACTTACCAAAGCTTGAATGATGTGGAGTTACTTGCAGCGCTAATGAAGAAAGGAGTGAAGGTGCGCAAGGCCATGAAGTCATTTACTTCGAGTGGCAAAAGCTTTGAAGCAGGAACGTTGATTATCACTCGAAGAAATAATGAAGGTGTCGTTGACTTTGACAATGTGATTCAAAGCACAGCCAAAAGTTTAAGCAGAAAAATTTACGCTACTTCCACTGGCTACTCAGACAAAGGCGCAGACTTTGGGTCTTCTGAAATGAGTTACATCAAAGCACCGAAAGTTGCATTGCTTGGTGGTGATCAAACCGCTTCCTTAGATCACGGTCAAGTATGGCATTTCTTTGAGCAGCAAATCCATTATCCTATTTCTATAGTTGGCACGGATTATTTCAAAAATGTTGACCTCTGGAAATACGATGTGTTCATTGTGCCTGATGGTAGTTACAAATTGCTTGATGAGGGTACATTGTCGATGATTGAACGCTGGGTGAGCGATGGTGGCCGATTGATTGTAATGGCAGGAGGCAATTCTTCGTTTGCCGATAAGAAAGGATTTGGCTTGAAAGAATTTGCCAGCGAAGACGCAAAAACCAAAGCAGAGAAGGAAGCCAAAGAACAAAAAGAAAAAGAAGGCCCTGTGAAGTATGGCGATGCCGAGCGAAAGGAATTGAGCAACTCTATTTTTGGGGCGATTTATAAAGTGAGTTTGGATAAAACACATCCGCTTGCGTTTGGCTTGGGTGATTTTTATTATTCATTGCGCACGAGTGAGCTTCATTACGCGTATTTAGAAAAAGGTTGGAACGTAGGGATGCTGAAGGGAAAACAAAAACCATTAATTGGTTTTGCAGGAACAAAAATCAATAAGCAGCTAGAAAACACATTGGTTTTTGGTGTGGAAGACAAAGGCAAAGGGCAGGTGGTTTACTTAGTAGACAATCCATTGTTCCGTTGCTTTTGGGAGAATGGTAAAATGATTTTTTCTAACGCGGTGTTTATGGTGGGGCAGTAAAGATGAAATCAGAGTGAAATGTAATTTTAAAATCTGCCTTTGCTGATTCGGCAGTCAAGGATAGCCTCACCACCACTGCATCTCGCATGACCAGGCCGCTAAAAAAATTATCCCTTTTCTACTGGCGAAAGTCTGGGGCTCTAATGTAATGACGGTGTAGGGTATTGGCCGAAATGCTACAAATTTATTGGTCTGAATTGCCTACTTTGCAAGTCCGCTTGTTCTGTAAAAGTCAAAAAATAGCCAAAGTGGCTTGCTTTTGGTCTTTTTTCCCAGACTTCAATAGAAGCGGATAGAGATGAAGGTATCGGCAGTACAGCCTTTTCAGATCATTTACTCGCTTTACCAGCACGAGTACCTCGGCTATATTTTCGAGTCTTTCATCGTGCATTTAGATGAAAAAGGCAAGCTCACTTACCAGCACCAAAATATTTCAGGCAAAAATGCTCGCGAGTTTTCCAAAGGCTTAGACACGCGCGATTTTGAATTGATCGATATGATGGACAGCATGAACCAAGATGCTGTGCTGCGTCATTTCTCAAAAAAAATAATGAAGCCCGATGAGTTTTTCAGCAAGGTGTTTCACAAAGAGAAAGGCGATGAAATGCTGCAAGAGCAAATTGAAGCGTACATGGAAAAGCGCAGAGCAGCAGTGCTAGAAAAAATGAAAGGTAAAATGCTCTATGAAATGGGCAATGATGGCGAACCCACTTGGCGAAAATTGGAAGTGCTGGAAAAACGCGCGACTATTCAATTTCATTTTCAGCGAGGCGAAGAAACGACCAACTACTATCCTACTATTAGCCACGATGGCAAAAAAGTAGAGATACCAAACCCTGCTGCGTACTTGATTTGCAAACAACCTGCATGGATGGTCTTCAATGGAAAGTTGTACGGCTTTGAAAAATTTGTAGATGGTAAAAAATTACAGCCCTTCTTGAACAAGAAGCATGTAGTGATCCCAAAAAATTTAGAAGAGACTTATTATAATCGCTTTGTAGCTCCGCTCATTGCTTCGTTTGATGATATTGAAGCGCATGGATTTGAGATTGCCAAGCACGAGTACGATCCACATGCCGTGCTTACCATTTCAGAATTGCCAACAGGTAATGGAAAAACTGAGCCCACTCTCTTTGAAGGAAGTCAAGAGGAATCGCATGACGATGAAGCGGGGAAAATTGTTTTTGATTTGTCGTTTCGCTATGGCAAGCACAAATTTAGAGGAGATGCCTTTGGCGAAGTAAATGTGACCGTAGAGAAGAAAGACAACGATTATATTTTCCATCGCATCAAGCGAAATATAGACTCTGAAAAAAAATCAGCACAAACATTAATCAAATTGGGTTTGCCCTTACGGGGCTTTCGGTGCGCAATAGAAAAAGCAACAGCCTTTTCTTGGCTGAACGAGAACCGAGTGAATCTTTTAAATCTCGGCTTTGAAGTTAGTCAGCCCGAAAACCGTGACAAGAAATATTTTGTGGGCAAGGCGGTCATTGAGCTAGAAGTAAAGGAGAGTATAGACTGGTTTGATATTCACGCTAAAATCCGTTTTGGTGAATACGATATTTCGTTCAAGGAATTGCGCAAGCTGATATTGAAAAAGAAAGTGGAATTCAAATTGCCGAACGGAGAGATCGCCATTATTCCCGAAGCGTGGTTGATCAAATACGGAGATTTATTCGCGCTGAGCGAAACCCATGGCGACCATGAGAAGCCGGTACTGAAAAAACATCACATCAATCTAGTCACCGAATTGGAAGAAGGCAACTTGGCCAAGGTGCATATCAGTGAGCGATTGCGCAATCTTCAATCGTTCACAGGCATTAAAGATTATCCGTTGCCACAAAATTTTACGGGCACGTTGCGGCCGTATCAAAAGGCTGGGTACAATTGGCTTCGCTTCTTAAATGAATTTCATTTGGGCGGATGCCTTGCCGATGACATGGGTTTGGGTAAGACCGTGCAGACACTCGCGCTCCTTCAATCAGAAAAAGAAAAAGGTAACGCAGGCACTTCCCTTTTAGTGATGCCTACCTCGCTCATCTACAATTGGGAGATGGAGGCCGCTAAGTTTGCGCCCGATTTAAAAATACTCACTTACACAGGCACGTTGCGAGTGAAGGATGTAAGTCGTTTTAGTAAATACGATTTAGTGCTTACGAGCTACGGCATCACGCGATTGGATATTGAGGCGTTGGAAAAATTTCATTTCAATTATATCATTCTTGATGAATCTCAAGTAATCAAAAACCCGACAGCCAATATTGCCAAGGCAGTGATGCAATTGAAATCGAGATTCAAATTGACATTAACGGGTACACCACTTGAAAACACTACGCTGGATTTGTGGTCACAGATGACTTTCATCAACCCAGGTTTGTTGGGCGGGCAAACTTTTTTCAAAAAGGAATATCAACAGCCGATTGAGAAAAAAGCGGATGAAGCCAAGACCAAAAAACTCAACGGCATCATTCGGCCTTTCATGTTGCGCAGGTTAAAATCGCAAGTGGCAACAGACTTGCCCGAGAAAGTAGAGAACATCTACTACACCAACATGACCACAGAGCAAGAGCAGAAATACGAAGAGATCAAATCATTCTATCGCCATAAGATTCTTGACTTAATTGATAAGGAAGGAATCAATAGTTCACGGATGACTATTTTGGAAGGCTTGACAAAGTTGCGCCAAGTTTCCAATCACCCTAAAATGATAGACCAACATTACGCAGGTAGTTCAGGCAAGCTGGAAGATGTGTCGCATATGATTGAGAACGCCTTATTGGAAGGGCACAAGCTTTTGGTGTTTAGTCAGTTTGTAAAACATTTGGCGATTATTCAAGAAATGCTGAAGGATAGAAAAATTCCTTATGCCTATTTGGACGGCTCCAGCACTGACCGTAAAGAGCAAGTTGAAAAATTTAATAAAAGCCCCGACCTAAAAGTATTTTTGATTTCCATCAAAGCAGGAGGATTGGGCTTGAACTTGACAGAAGCAGATTACGTCTTCATCCTCGACCCGTGGTGGAATCCTGCCGTGGAAGCTCAAGCTGCAGACCGTGCGCACCGCATTGGGCAGAAGAAGACAGTGTTCACGTATAAATTCATTACACGCAATACGGTAGAAGAAAAAATCCTCACTCTACAAAAGCGTAAACTCAAGCTCTCAGAAAATCTGATTCAAAACGAAGAGAACGTAGTGAAGGCATTGACACGGGAGGATATTGAGATGTTGATGAGTTAAGCATTTGACAGTTGACAAAAAGGCAATTGACAAAGTATAAGTGTCGTTAACCGTTCGTGTTGTCAACTGCTTATTGTCAATTGTCAACTTTTCTAAATGAGATCACTCAACTCCAAACCAAAATACTATTTCACCCAAGGAATACTGCTGGCTTTGTGTGGAGCTATCTGTTTTTCTACCAAAGCCATTTTCGTCAAACTTGCTTATCGCGATACGAATATTGACGCGCTGACGCTACTTGCTTGGCGAATGATTTTCTCCGTACCCTTTTTTGTGGGTGCGGCATTTGTTTCTTCGTCTAAAACAGATAATGTAAAATTTACCACTAAGCAGTGGCTCTACATTGCGTTGATTGGTTGCCTCGGTTATTACATCAGTAGCTTGCTGGATTTTCTTGGATTGCAGTATGTTTCGGCAGGCATTGAGCGATTAATCTTGTTCATTTATCCCACGTTGGTTTTGCTGATGTCATCGTTCATCTTCAAACAAAAAATTAAACCAATGCAATGGTTGGCCCTCATCATTACATATTTTGGTTTAGCGATTGCTTTCTTTGGCGAGGTAGATTTCAGTTCGCCACAAAAACAGAATTTTTTTCTCGGCTCTGTTCTCATTTTTATTTGTGCGTTCACCTACGCAGCCTACATTGTTGGCAGCGGAAGGCTCATACCCAAAGTAGGCGCATCTAAATTCAATAGCTACGCCATGAGCTTTGCTTCTGTTGGCGTGTTGTTGCATTTTGCTTTACTTGGAAATGTTTCATTGCTGCATTTGCCCATACCTGCTTATGTGTACAGTTTATTAATGGCCATCTTCTCAACAGTGATCCCTTCTTATTTAGTAACGGCCTCCATCAATCGTATTGGGCCAGATAATGCAGCCATTGTTGGAAGCGTTGGGCCGGTCTCTACCATTTTACTTGCTTATTTCTTTTTAAGTGAAGAAATTACAGTGTGGCAGGTAGTAGGAACGGTGCTGATATTAGCCGGTGTGTTGATTATTGGGAGGCAGAAAACAACTGAACCCGATAGCTAAAAGGCAATTGACAAAGTGAAGGTGTTACTGATTCTAATTTTTGTCAGCTACATTTAGTTTTAAGTGTTAACTAAAAACCAAAGAAATGAAATCACTTTACATTTTACTTTACCTTGTATTTTTCGGCACACTCACACTATTAGCCCAGCCAAAATCTCACGTCTTTGTTTTCCTTCATACGCGCATAGACAAACCCGAGTTATCAAAAGAGCAGGTTGATAAGATCATGGAAGGCCACATGACCAATATCAACAAAATGGCCAAGGAAAATAAGCTAATTGTTGCTGGCCCCTTTGAAGGCGGTGGTGGAATTTTCATTTTCAATTCCACCTCTATAAACGATGTAACAGAATGGATGAGGGCTGATCCGGGCATTCAAGCAAACCGATGGAAAGTGGAGATGCTGCTTTATACTCCTCGATCTGGATCAGTTTGTGCTGTGAAAGAGCCTTATGAAATGACGATGTATTCTTTCGTGCGCTACGTTCCCAATATTGCTAAGTTCAACGTGCAAGAAGCACCCGAAATTTTTGGCAAGCATGACGATTATCTGAAAGAAATAAAAAAGACGGGCAATGTGATTGCAGAGGGAACATTCGGGGAGAACGAGGGGGGCATTTTGATTATGAAGGGAGACTTACAACCTGAAGTGATTGAGCAAGATCCAGCCGTGCGCGAGGGACTGTTGGAATTGATGCCGAAAAAATTATATGTTGCGAAGGGTGCGTTTTGTGAGAAGTGATTCCTCTAACTCTTGAAATTCCTTTTTTGAATATCCCGACAGAAGGAGAAATAATCGGTATAGATGGCAAAGGTTGAAAACGCCTGAAGAGTTTAGGGCCTGGGTGAAAAAAATGAAGATGATTATAAGCATGATCATTTTCAAATTTTCAATTTGATTTATCTTACGGGCATCGCTAAAAACTCTGTCAGGTTGAGCGTGTCGAAACCTCTCTATTTGTTTGTATGTAAACCGACTTCGACAAGCTCAGTATGACAGTACTACTAGAACTTTTAGAGATGCCCTTAAATTATTTGAGCCTCGCTCTAAAGAATTCAAGTGTGTTTTTATACGCATCTGCCGTAAACTCTTTATTGTGTTTTGGATTGCTCGGATTGGCAAAGGCATGATTGGCATCGTAAGATTTTACAGTTAATTTCTTTCCTGCTGCGGCCATGTTCTTTTCAAAGTTCTCGGTCATTTCTTTGTTAATCCACTGATCTTGTGTAGGCCAAATATCCAACACATCGCAGTTTAAAGTTTTCAAGCGATCTATTTTATCTTCTGGCTGGCCATAATAAATAACGCAGGCTGCTGCTTGCTTTCCTGCTGTTAATGCTGCTTGCATTGATTGACCGCCTCCAAAGCACCAACCAATTGTTCCCACTTTTGCACTTGGCCCTGCATAAGCTAAAGCACCTTTTACAATTTCCGTCCCACGGTCTTGTTTAAACTCACCCATGAATTTTCCTGCTGCTTGTTGATCGGTAGCTAACTTGCCATCATACATATCCAAGGCCATCACATTTATGTTGCCCAAATCTTTGTACAGATTTTCTGCTTCGCGTTTGATGTGGTCATTCAATCCCCACCATTCTTGAAAGACAAATACCCAATTGTTGGTTTTGGTTTTTGCTTCAATGAAATAGGCATTGGCCTCTACGCCATCGGCACATTTAATTTTAATCATCTTTCCACCAGCAGCACTCTCGTGTACGTACGGAAGCGGGCTCGGGTGATCTCGATTGAATTTTTTGTTAGAGGCAAGTACGGCAAACTTATCAGTGGCCGAAGTATGGCATACGGTTACCTCTTTCTGGGCAAACCCACTGATATATACAAGGAATAGGGAAACAAAAACTAGGTTTTTCATAATTAAAATTTTAAAGAATGAAGCCTCTAAGTTAAAGTAAATATTTCAATTCTTTTTTCATCTGGAATGTTGTTCGTAGTTTGGAAGCTATTCGGGTGACATTCCATCTCAAGGGAGTGAGGAATTCGTTTTTCGGTTTACTCAAAAACGTAATTAGTAAAATATTAGGCCCATTGAACAGGATAGTAGGAGGCTATCTTTACCAAATAAATTGAAGATTTTCAGTTGCTCAAATCCATGCTATACACTCAGGTGAGCAACGGAAGCATAAAAAAAAAATCAAAAGCCCGTTGGACAATATGTGAGGGAAACTGACCATTATTGAAGGCCGAACGGCCATCGACAATAAAAAAGCCGCAATTAGCAAAAAATATTTCGGGATTTACCGAACAGGGAATCTGCGATTGATTTTTTTGAGGTGGAGGTTCGCAAATATGAGCGTTATGCCCAATGCTATTGCGATCGTGCAAATTATTAACATTTGTGACAACATAGGACGACAAAATGCATCAAAGCCCACCAACCACCCAACTATTTAGACTATTGAAAATTGGGACACAAAAAGAATCTTATTAGTTATTTATTTGCGAACTTGCAACTTCAATTTTGAATAAAAATTAATGCAAGTAAAATATAAAACAAGCATAGACGAATTTGATGGCAAACGCTTTCAAATTCGACTTGTTGAGCCAAAAGACAATAAGAAAGCTGTATTAACTCACTATCTGCACAACATTTACAACGGGGTTTCAAAGCACTACAAAAAGGACGCTTTGAAAATTTTAAAGGAATATGTTGAATATAAAGAGCAAGACGAAAATATTTCGATGGTTGCCGAAGAAGCATTACAACAATTACTTTTTGAAGTTGAAAATGTCCCGTTCCCAACTCCCGAAAATTATAAATTTAAGTTTATTGACCTTTTTGCGGGTATTGGGGGTTTCCGACTTGCAATGCAAAACCTTGGTGGAAAGTGCGTATTTACAAGCGAGTGGGACAAGGAAGCACAAAAAACTTATCGAGCCAATTTTGGGGAAATTCCATTTGGAGACATTACAAAACCTCAAGTTAAAAATTATATCCCCGACAATTTCGACTTATTGTGTGCAGGTTTTCCCTGCCAAGCATTTTCAATTGCAGGTAAGCGTGGCGGCTTTGACGACACAAGAGGAACGCTATTTTTTGACGTAGCAGAAATCATCAAGAAACATAAACCAAAAGCAATTTTTTTAGAAAACGTAAAAGGTTTAAGAAGTCACGACAAGGGAAAAACACTTGAAACAATCTTAAATGTTTTACGCAACGATCTAAATTATTTTGTTCCCGAACCTCACATTATCAATGCCAAAAACTTTGGTGTTCCGCAACATCGTGAAAGAATTTATATTGTTGGTTTCCGCAAGGACACAGGAATAACAACGTTTGAATATCCTAAACCAACGAAACAAAAAGTATCTTTTGCAAAAGTGAAAGAGAAAAAAGTGCCACCAACAAAATACTTTTTATCAACTCAATATGTTCAAACTTTAGTTAATCACAAAGCAAGACACGAAGGAAAAGGAAATGGTTTTGGCTACGCAATTATTCCAGACGATGGAATTGCTAACGCAATTGTTGTTGGAGGAATGGGACGTGAACGAAATTTAGTAATTGACAATCGTATTACTGACTACACACCGACAACACACATTAAAGGCGTTGTAAATCGTGAAGGAATACGCAAAATGACACCAAGAGAATGGGCAAGGTTACAAGGCTTTCCTGACAAATATGTAATTCCTGTTGCAGACGCATCAGCTTACAAGCAATTCGGCAACTCTGTTGCCGTGCCTGCAATACAGGCAACAGCAACTAAAATTTTAGAACTAATTTTAAATAGATAGAAATATGAATGAAATTACGAAACAAAGAATGTTCGTTCAATTAGCTACTACCCTTGATATAGCTAGGTATGAACAAATGTCACGAAATGAAAAGCTAGAGGAATTAAATAAGTCTACTGGATCCATCTTTTTTGAAATTAAGTCTATTGATGAAGCTATAGCGTTATGCAAACAGTTTATTGATAGATTTAATTTGGGAAGTTCAAATTGGGCAGGAGGGAATATTGTAAGTGAAAATTTTGATTTTATAGCAACTGTTTCATATAACGGCAGAGTTTGGGATAATGAAGATTGGTTTAAGGCAAAGGAAATTGTTGTATGCTAACAGGTAATAAAGGTGAATGGAGTGAAATATATGCTTTGTTCAAATTGCTTGGCGACAAACAGTTATTTGCTGGAGATGCAGACCTAAACAAAGTCGAAGAGCTTTTTTACCCAATTATCAAAATCATTCGTGATGAAAGCGGTGGACATTTTGAATATGAATTAAATGGCGATTTGGTAATTATTTCAGGTGGGAAAGTACAATTAAGAATTCCAGTTAAAACTTTCACCGAACAAGCTACAAAGTTATTAGCAAAAATTAAAGGGGCAACTGGAGCATTTAGTATTCCCGAAGTTGAGGCGTTTATGACTTCAATAAATTGTCGATCTCTAAAAGCAAAATCAACTTCCAAAACAGACATAAGAATTGTAATTCACGACCAAAGAATTAACCAAATCGCAGAATTAGGATTTAGTATAAAGTCTCAATTGGGTGGCGATGCCACCCTTTTAAATGCTGGTAAAACGACTAATTTCATTTATCAAGTATTGGGTTTCAAACCGACTGCAAAAGAAATAAAAGCGATTAACGAAATTGATACCAAGAGTAAAATCAAAGACAGAATTGAAGCCATTAAAATGCAAGGTGGAAAACTAAAATTCAACACACTTGAACAAGATATTTTCAAAAATAATTTAGTGCTTATTGACAGTTTACTACCAAACATTGTAGCGGAAATCATCAAGACATTTTTTACTACAACTTTAAGTTCAATTAAAGACCTAACTGAAAGCATAAACAAATCAAATCCACTTAACTACGATACGCAATTTGCACATACATTTTACGACTATAAAATCAAACGCTTCTTGACCGATGTAGCTTTAGGAATGACACCATCCAAAGTGTGGACAGGTATTTACGATGCAACAGGTGGATATTTAATTGTAAAAGAAAACGGGGACGTTTTGTGTTATCACATTTACAACAGAAACCAATTTGAAGACTATTTATTTACCAACACAAAACTTGAAACCGCAAGTAGTAGCAGACACGAATTCGGTAAATTATACGAGGACAACGGAGAATTTTATTTCAAGCTAAACTTACAAATTAGGTTCAAGTAACTATGGAAGAACAGAGCAATAAAAAGAAGCACTGGGCATACCAACACATTTGCAATAGGCAGGGTTTCGTGCTCCGCGGACGGTTTTGAGGTTACAGAAAGTGCTGTGCTCAGACTGTGGCTTAAAAATTACTCTTCGCCCTATCTTGAAATCCAAATGCCGCCAATGACAACGCAAGGCTGATCTCATGCGAAGTAAACCGCGCCCCCACCGAAGCATTGGTGGGCATCTCGAACACATAGCCGATGCGATAATCTTTGATGTTCATCTGCACAAGTAACCCAAACGTATTAAAATTGCGCGTGAGCAACCCTACCGTATAGTTTTCTTCTAAATTCAAATTGAAATTAAGATCGGTAGAGAACGCACCTTGTGTGGCGCGTAAAAGAACCGAAGGTTTTAAGCGGATGCGATCGGTAAGGTAAATCATGTACGCACCCATCAAATAAAAATGTTGGTTGTAGATTTCAATGGGCTGCCCGCCCATATCCACACTGCCCTTGGTGAGACGTGGAGCAGAGAGGCCGATCAAATAGCGTTCGCTCTTCAGCATGATGCCTGCGCCCACATTGAATTTTGAATCGTTGATGAATGCAAAAGCAGGATCGCCAGATTGCTGCGGGTTAAGTTGCGCATTGTCATTGCGGTAGTTGGTCATGCCTGTTTGCAAACCGAACGAAAGTATTTTGTCACCTTTCAATTTGATCTTGTAGGAATAGAGAGCGTTGTACTGAGTGATCTTTGTCTCTCCAATTTTGTCTTGCACTACCATAATGCCCGCTCCTACTTTGTTATCGTAGAGTGAAGTGTGTGCACTAAAGTTGAGTGTAGTGGGGCTGCCATCAAACCCCGCCCATTGTGTGCGGTAGCCCGCTACCACATTTAGTTTATCGTTAATGCCTGCGTAGGCAGGGTTCAGCAACACAGGGTTGTTGAGGTATTGCGAGTAGAGTGGATCTTGCTGGGCGTAGAGAGCGCGCGAAGTGAGAACAAGCAAGGTGATTGTTAAAATGTTTTTCATGGTCTTTCTTTTTTCTACATGGCTTTTAAAATCCAATCACGAATCAGGCTCCTAGTA
Source organism: Cyclobacteriaceae bacterium (assembly GCA_043777495.1). GTDB lineage: Bacteria > Bacteroidota > Bacteroidia > Cytophagales > Cyclobacteriaceae > ELB16-189. The sequence goes on from JAYWHU010000030.1 coordinate 91,206, forward strand.
CATTATACTGCACAATCAGCTTGCGGCTTGTAGTCATTACAAGCATCAAAGTCCTCATCATCTACGCAGTGAAAAATAACCCGTCTTCACAGGGATACCGCTCGCAAAATCAATCCGATAGAAATACGTGCCCGTAGCAAGTACATCGCCATTTGTTCCTATGCCTTTGAACGCAATCGTATTGTTGTTATAGTTTATTGCGTTGTAAACCTCATCGCCCCAGCGATTGAAAATTTTTACTGTGTTGTTTTTAGCTTCCTCTAAAAGGGAAATGTATTCGATGAATAAGGCTTCGTTCAATTCATCACCATTGGGCGAGATGGCATTATAGACCACCACTTCTCCTGTTATGTCTAGTACAATTTGCTGTTGTGTACAACTGCCACCTACATCGCATACCTGTATGGTTAGCACCTCTTGACCCGAAAATTCGATACCCTTGTAATCAATAACAAGTTCTTGTGAACTGTTGATGATTGCGATAGCACCACTGGCGGGTGGTTGCACAATTCGCAAACTTGCTAAATTCAAATTACTATCGGCATCGCTAATCAATCCCGCTAAGGACAATATTATTTTTCCGCCAATAACAGTGGTTGCTTTTGCTGCCGCGATAACGGGTGGTTTATTGTTGGGGTCAATGACTGGGCCACCTCCATTACAAGCCCCAGCAAAATTAAAGGTTACGCCATCGGATGGCACGCTAATGCAAATGCCAATGCCAACTGTTACTGAAAAAGTGCCACTGGCCGTCACTAGTATTTGTTGTGTAAGAGCCCCGTTGCTCCAATTATAAGAACTAAACCCTGCAGACGCAGAAAGTAAAAAGCTAGCACCTTGACAAAGCGAGATAGTGCCCGAAGCATTGAGCGTGGGCTTTGAAGTGTTGTTGATAGTAGCGGCTACTGATGTGCGATTGCTTTCGCATAATGTATTGGGATCAAAGATGCTTACAAAAAAATTGGTGGTGGTCAATATTGTTGGTGTAGTGAATGATGCGCCCGTAAACAAAACCGTTGTGGAGGTAGCATCGGCATACCAACGATAGACTTGTGCCCCTGTTGCTCCTGCAGTAGCTAATAAAGTAACGGTTCCATTGTTGCAACGACTTACGCCAGGTGCAGTAGGTGCTGGTGGCGGGGTACACGCTAGCACATTAAAGTCTTGTATTTCTACTGCGCTCCAAATACCATTCGCATCTTTAACACGGAACCCTACTTTGTGCGCGCCACTTGGCGTACTATTGATAGCCAATGAAAAAATTTGATTGATGGTTGGCCCGGTGGGGCTGACGATGGCGGCAATGCCATTGTCTTCACCTGGATCGGTATCAATAAAATATTCTGCCGCTACTATATCTGCTGCATTGGCAGAGCTGGGAGAAACATAAAATCCGCGGCTTTCAAAAATCCCCCACTTGCCATCACTGCCTTTCGTGCGCATAGCGAGGAAGTGAAAGCCAGGAGTTAGTCCAATAGCGGGTATCGTTGCCGTGAAATTCGGTGTCGCTCCTGATGTAATCGGAATAGAAATTCCATTTCCGTTACCGGGATCCGTATCAAAAAAATATTCTGCCTTGGTGATGTTAGGTACATTGGTAGTTGAGCCACTCACATAAAATCCACGCGCTTCAAACACGCCCCACTTGCCATCTGATGCTTTTGTGCGTATGGCAAGAAAATGAAAACCAGGTTGAAGGCCTGTCGTGGGAAGGCTCACGGTAAAATTCGTAGTTGCTCCTGCTGTTACAGCAATGGGCATTGCATTTCCGTTACCGGGATCTGCATCAAAAAAATATTCTGCCGAAGTAATGTTAGGCACATTGGTGGTAGAGGTGGTAATATAAAATCCGCGCGCTTCAAACACGCCCCACCTTCCGCTCAAGTCTTTAGTGCGAATGGCCAAAAAGTGAAAACCAGAAGCTAAACTTGTAGTTGGCACGCTCACCACAAAGTTTACATTCGCGCCTGATGAAATTGGAATAGCCGTTCCGTTTCCGTTACCGGGATCGCTATCCAAAAAATATTCGGCTGCCGCAATGTTGGTGACATCGGCCGTAGAGGCGGTGATGTAAAACCCTCGGCTTTCAAAAATACTCCACACACCACCAGTCTCTTTTACACGGATACCGAGTTGATGAAACCCTTGACTTAATGAAGAAGTCGATATGCTGGTGGTAAAAGTTACCGTTCCGCTTGGCGTAATTGTAATCGGTATTCCACTTCCGTTACCGGGATCAGTATCAAAAAAATATTCTGCGTTGGTGATGTTTTGGGCAGTGGCTGTGATGGTGAAAAGTAAAATGAAAATAAAATGCAAAGGGCAAGGGGCAATTGGCCATTGGCAAAAAGCAATTGGCTTAGTCTTCTTATTTTCTTTAATTGTATACTGCATACTGATTACCAATTACAATCATTTTCAAATACTCACACTTTGTCAATTGCCCTTTGCTTATTGCCTTTTCCTTATTCCCTTAATTACTCTTCCTCGCTTCCACTGTCACACTCAAGTTCCCTCCAGGAGTTACCGTAGGCGTAGTAATGTTCATACTGAAGATGCGTGGCACACGACTGTTTCTGCTGTTGTCCCAATTCAAACTTCCTGTGGCATCGTAGAGCAGACCCATGTCTTTGCCATCGCTACCCGAATTATTGGCGGGGCCGCTTGCAATGATAAAATTTAAAGTTGGAGTACCGTTGCCTGCATTGATGCTTGTTTGGTCAGTCATAGCAGGATTTTGATTGGCCACATTCCCTCCACCATCTACATTGCTATTCACTGTCCATGGTGTAGCGTTAGAAGTAGCATTCGCAGAATTTAGAGTAATGTTGTTGGTAATATTATTAGTAAAAGTGCTAAGGCTGACGTTATTCCCTACGTTAGCTTGGTTGAAAACATTATTAGAAAAAGTTAGAAATCGACAATTGGAGTTAAATACAAATACAGTTGCACCTCCACCATTGTTAGAACTGTAAAAAAGATTATGATCAAAGCGGATGTTGACGCAATTGGTGAGCGCGTTGAATTGAGACCCCAGACAGCACGCACTAAAAAAGAACATGTTATTCTGAAATAGAAAATTCTCATAAGTAAGCGAGCCATTGAAATTAGAGTTATTATAAAACACGCATCCTTCAATCAAGTGACCTTTGCAGCCAATATCCCATGAAACAGTGTTATTGAACTGACATCGGATCAACCTGATATTATTTGGACCAATATCGCCACCCACTGCAATATTAGATACAGCTACATTGCTGGTGAAAAGAAGCCCTTGTAATTCCGAACCGTCTGGGCTGCCACCTGCGGGGGAGTTGCGGATAAATGCCCCGCTAACCGTTGCTGTCAGCGGTAAGTTTTTGTCGGGAGACCAGCCTGGGCCAATCACCGTTATCTTTTTGTCTAAAATGGTAAACCCCGCATAAGTGTTTGGGCTACCATACACATACACCGTATCACTATCGGCACTAGCATCAATGGCCGCTTGTATAGTGCTGAACTGGCCAAGTGTGGCGGGGTTGCTGCTAACGGTGCGCACGGTAGCAAACACATTCAAGTTTGCTATGAGTACTACAAAAAAGAAGAGGATTTTTTTCATATTCAAGATGAGTTTAATGATGGACGAATGATGGAATAAAAGTAGAAGTACCCTTCCGTCAACCCAATACCTGAATACCGTCATTTATCAAATCAAAAAATACCTGAATTCAGGTAGAAGGAGGGAAAGGCAAATGCTGTATTTTCGTTCGATGAAAAAAGCAATTGGTTGGCTAGTATTGTGGCTATTATTCTGTGTGGGCATTAGTCAAGTATCTGCACAGGCAAAACCACAAAAATATATTGATAGCCTTTTGACGATTGCTAATAAAGTAAGACCCGATAGCAATTCCATCAATGCACTTACACATCTGCAACGCTACTGTTTTGAGCGCGGGCTTTATGACTCTACCTTGAAGTATGCCTTACGTACTTTGCCGATAGCTAAAAAACTTAACATCAATAAAAGTATCGCACGCACACATTACAACCTTGGTATGAGCTACACCAACCTCACCCAATATGATAGTGCTGCAGCTAACCTTACGAAAGCCCTGGCAATTATGCCAACTGTGCGCGATACCCTGATGGAAATCAATTGCTACAATGCATTTGCCTTGCTTTGCAATTACCAATCAGATTTTACAACCGCTATTGAATACATGACCAAAGCGGCTACCATTATAGATCAATCTAATTCAAAAAAGATAAAACAACTATTGCCGCAGATACTCGGCAACATTGGTCACAACTTAATAGCCGAAAAACATATTGAAAAAGGTATTGAATATGAAAAGAAAGCACTTTTATTAAAAGATTATCCTAATGAAGCACGTTACCGTGTGTTACTTTACTTAGATGTTTTTGATGCTTATGTAACGTTGAATCAATTGGCAGTAGCCAAAAGCTATCTGGACTCGGCCATCGAACAGAATAGACCATTGAACAATATTGTGTTATCAAGTATAGTTGCCAACAACGAAGGTTTCTATTATGAAACAATAAAAGACAATGACAAAGCATTGAAGTCTTACTTGCAAGCCTACAAGCTTTGTGAAAGTATTGGAAACAATTATATGAAAGCCGAAGCAGGGGATAACATCGCTCAACTTTATTTTAACACAGGCAACTTTAGTCAAATTGAGAAGTACGCGAAAGAAGCGAATAGTATTGGCAAGCAATTGAAGCATTACAAGGTGGTTGCCAGCACCTATGATGTGTTGAAAAAAAATGCGTCTCGCACAGGAGATTTTAAAAATGCATTGGCGTATGCCGAATTATATAAAACCTATGCGGATAGCGCCACCAATCAAGAAACACAAAAAGTTACACTCTCGCTGGAATCAAAATACCAAAACCAAAAAAAGGAACGAGAGATAGCGGCACTCACCATTGCCAACACAAAAAAGGAATTAGAAGTAGCGAAGCGCAATCAGTTATTAGTAGCGGGAGGAATAGCTGCATCGGCCGCGCTGATTATTCTTGGGTTGTTTTACAGAAACTCTCGACAAAAAAACCTGATCGCGGAGCAGGAAAAAAAGCATCAGCAAGAGCAAATCAAATTTTTAGAACGACAGCAACAAGTAGTTTCGCTGCAAAGCATGGTGAATGGACAGGAAACTGAGCGCACGCGTATTGCCAAAGATTTGCACGATGGCTTGGGCGGATTGTTCTCTACCGTGAAAATGTATTTCAGCACGCTGCAACATGACACGCCTACGCTAAAAAACAACGAACTATTTCAAAAAAGTTATAAGCTTGTTGATACCGCATCTGAAGAGATAAGGCAGATAGCCCACAACATGATGCCCGAAGTGCTGATGAAGCTGGGGCTCGCGAATGCATTAAAAGATTTGTGCGACAATATCAGCGCAGGCAAATTATTAAAGGTATCGTTGGAAACACATGGCATGAACAAGCGATTGAATGCCACTACCGAGATAATGTTGTTCCGTATTGTGCAAGAGTTGATGAACAACATTATCAGACATGCTAATGCCACCGAGGCTATCATACAATTCATTCGCGAAAACGAACGCCTAAGTGTGGTAGTGGAAGACAATGGTCGTGGTTTTAACACGCAAGAAGCGGATGAACAAAACCACTCGGGCATTGCCACGATACAAAGCCGCGTCAGTTATCTCAATGGCAAGATGAGCATCGACTCACAGAAAAATGTGGGCACTACGGTGATGATGGATTTTTTGATCAACGAGAGGGATTAGGGTTGCCAACCTTCGGAAGGTTGGCAACCCTCCTCTCAACAATGTTTCTAAAATTTGTTATTTTTAACAATAAATAGAAACATACGGTGAAATTTCTTGACTTTAAACAGCATTTTAAGCCCTTTCCAGTGTTTTCTGTTCAGGATATAGTGAAGTGGGACGATGCCTTTGACACACGCAGACTGATTGAATGGCAGGATAAAGGGTACATCAAAAAGATTATCAATCGCTGGTATATGTTTGCGGATAAAAAACCTTCACCCTATTTTCATTTGCTGGTGGCCAATCGTATTTATTCACCCTCTTATATTTCTTTCGAGTCGGCATGGGCATATTATAAACTGATACCTGAAGAGGTTTACACTACTACTTCAGCTACTAGTTTGAAGCCACATACTTTTCATTCTGGTATCGGCTCGCTTGCTTATCGGCATCTTAAGCCATCGCTTCTATTTGGTTTTCGGTTGATAGAAGTGGATAGGCAAATGTGTAAAATAGCAGAGCCCGAAAAATTGGTGCTTGACCATTTGTATTTGAATCCATCATTAAAGACAAACGAAGATTTTGAGTCCCTTCGCATCAATCAGTCGCTGTTGAAAGAACAGCTAGTTCGGCAGCGCATGGAAGAATATCTTACGGTTTTCAAAAACAAGTTATTGGAGAAAAGGGTCAATACCTTTTGTAAAACCTTTGAGTTATGATACGTGTAGAAGAACTGCTGAATTACTATCCGGAAAATCAACGAGGGTTTAAAGAGTTTATCCTTCGTGAATATTTACAATACAAAATACTTCAAATAGTTTTTGACGATAGCACGTACGTCAATCGGCTTTGCTTTTTAGGCGGCACGTGTTTACGAATCATTCATGGCAACACTCGTTTTTCGGAAGACATTGACTTTGACAATTTTGGTTTAGATGAAAAAGATTTTGAAAAAATAGCTGGCACGATTAAGCAACAATTGGAACGCGAGGGGTATGAGATAGAAATCAAAACCGTTTACAAAGGCGCCTTTCATTGCTACATTCGATTTCCATCGCTGCTGTATCAGCAAGGTCTTACGGGGCATCAAGAGCAAAAAATACTGATTCAGCTCGATACCGAACCGCAACACTATTCATTCACACCTGAGAAAATCATCCTCAATAAATTTGATGTGTTCACCGAAATAGCCGTTACCCCCATCAATATTTTGTTGGCTCAAAAATTTTATACTATTGTCAACCGAAAGCGGTCGAAGGGAAGGGATTTTTTTGATGTTATCTTTTTGCTGGGCAAAGGTGCGAAACCCGACTACGGTTATTTAAAAATCAAATTGAATATAGAAACCAACACGGCATTGAAAGAACGTGTGCTGGAAACCTGTGAAAAGTTGGACATGGATGAAATGGCAAGGGACGTCTCCCCGTTTTTATTCAATGCCGGTGATGCCCGAAAGGTGGCGATGTTTGTACAATACTTAAAGCAAGTTGACCTGTGATTCACATTCTCCTGATAGACGATCACCCACTAGTCCTCGATGGAATAAAAACCATGCTGAAAGATGAACTATCCGTTGAAATAGTTGGTGCCTATAAAACAGCAGCCGAGGCACTTGCATTTCTATCGAGCAATGAACCCGAAATTATTTTACTAGACATCAGCTTACCCGATATGAATGGGTTAGAGTTGTGTGAAAAAATCAGGACAACCAACAAGCAAACAAAAATCATCGGCCTTACTTCTACCAATGAAGCGGGCATCATCACAGGACTGTTGCAACGCGGAGGAAATGGTTATTTGCTCAAGAACATGGAGCGTGAAGAATTATTGGAAGCCATTCGCACCGTACAAAAAGGGAAAGTCTATCTCAGCAAATCGGCCAACGATAAAGTCTTAGAACAATTTCAATCAACCAAAGCAGCAGAGGAAACACATTTGCTCACGCGAAGGGAAAAAGAAATCCTGCAATTGCTGGCCGATGGACTGACCGGACCACAGATTGCCGAGAAATTATTTTTAAGTCCGCTTACTGTAGAAACACACAGAAAGAATCTTTTCCGAAAATTCAATGCCCACAGTGTGCAATTGCTTTTGAAAATAGCGAGGGATAGTAAATTGGTGTAGGGTTAATAGAAGTATAAAACAATTTTACGCTTAGAAAATTAAACAGTAATATGAAACTCGGCAGCGGCAAAGCCGCACTACATTTGTAGGATAAGAGTGATTACATAGGCAAAGTTGCAGCGCACCGAAACATTATGCCAGCTAAAAGAGAATATTACGGTGCGCTCCACCTTGTGCGGTGGTTGATAGAATTTTACCTACAAATATTTTTCGGCTCTGCCGCCATCCAAAAGCGATTACTTCAAAACGAAACAAGCACAACACTATTTCACCTTAAAATCCATATCAGCAACAATCTCTGAATCTGCTTTATTCTTATCGAATATGCGGACTTTGCAATGATAGGTTTTGCCACTCACCATCGGGTTACCAACGGTGACCGAGCCACTCAGCACGGAAGCATCTGCAGTTGAAACGCCATCTGTATAAGAAGCGAGCAGATCACTTTCGTTGATTACATCCTTTCCTTCCACATCGGTTACTTGTAAAGAAAGACCAGGAAAAGCTTTCTCGTTCTTCAATTCATAATTTTCTATCCCTTCAAACACAATAGAAAATTTAGAATCCAGTGTCACTTCATTGCTCGATAACGATTTATTGTCGGTATCTACCACCGAAATATTTTCTACGGCAAAGCCATTGTAAGAAGTGCTGAGGCCTGTTGCCAAATCTTTTTTCACTCCTGCCGAGAATGAACAAGAGGTAAACATCATGACAACAATAAATTTCAGTGCGTTGGTTTTCATGGGCGAATGGGTTTGGGTAATACAAATGTGAAGTTAAATCGCATTTTTTCTATCCCCAAAAAACGGGATTTTCACTTTGGGGTTGCTATCTATTTCGCGACTATTCAACTATTGACGATATTTACTTGCAGGCTTTGCGCCTGACTAAGGCAATTATACAGTGAATTCGATATGGATGGATGTGCCTTCGCCCGGCTTGGAGTTTATATCCAGTTTGCCTTTTAGAAAATCGACCCGGTGTTGTATGTTAGTCCAGCCAATTCCCTTTGCCATTTTTAATTGGTTGGTATCAAACCCTTTTCCGTCATCTTCCACGGTGATGGAAACCTGCGCATCGGATTTTGTTATCTGCACGATGGCCGATTGGGCAGCGGCATGTTTCAGTACGTTGCTGACCAATTCTTGCACAATGCGGTAAACGGTGATGGCCGTGGTTTGCTCCAGCGGCTCGCCCGTCAGGCCGATGGATTGATATTGCACTTGCAGTGCGCCACTTTTTTGTATGTCGTTGCAAAAATCTTTTAGCGCGGTGTCCAGCCCAAATTTCACGAGGGCTTCGGGCATCATGTTGTGGGCTACCCTGCGCATCTCTTGGATGGAGCTGTCGAGCATATCCATGCTGCGCGCAAAGGTCAGTTGGTTGTCGGGTGTCATGATCAGGTTTTCTTTCATAGAGTTAAAGGAGTATTTGATTCCAGATAGCATGCCACCCAGGCCATCGTGCAGGTCTTTGGCCAAGCGGGTGCGTTCTTGCTCTTCGCCTTGTAGCACGGCTTCGGTGGCGGTTAATTGCTGTTGAGTTTCTAATTCACTGATGCGCTGCTGCTGAAGGTTTTGTTTTTGTTGATAGGTGCGGTAGGACATTAAAGCAATGATGATTATGGTAATGGCACCACCAATTAAAATATAATTCAGTGTGTTTTTCTGATTAAATCTTAAGGTCTGAATTTCCGCATTCGCTTTTAATGCACTGATCTCCCGTTCTTTCTTTTCAACATTATAGCGAACTTCCAATGCTGCAATTTTTTCTTTGCTTTCCTCTGAAAACAGACTGTCGTTTAAACTCATTGCTTTCCGCAGGTAGAGATTGGCTTCTTTATAGTCTCCATTTTTTTCAAACCACTTCCTGTATTTCAGACAAGCATCGCGCATCGATGCCTTTAGTTTATGGTTATTGGCCAACAGATAAAGCGTATCAATATAACCCTTCGCATCCTTCATTCTATTGATATCGATAAGACAATCAGACAATGCTTCCAATACATTTGTTCTTTGGTACACATCTTCGTTTAATACTGCATAGTCCAAAGCTTTTTTGTAATCTGCAACCGCTTGAGTATAATCCTTACTGTTTTCATTGATGTATGCTCTGTTATAATAAAACTGATGTAGGCAACTGGTGTTTTCCAATGACATAATAATAGGCTCCGCCCTCTTCAATATTGCGGCCGCCTCTATAAATTCTTTTAGGTTAATAAGCCGCATAGAATAGTTTAAGAGGCGCGTTGCCAACGAACGGGGATTCTGACTTTTTTCTGCAATAACAATGGCTTTCCTATCAAACTCGATTGCCTTTGCCGAATCGTGAATTTTTTCATACACAATTGCAAAGCTGGAATAGAGCGCAGCTAAAAATGGATGATCAATCGGTTCAAAAATCTGAGCGGATGCTGTAAAGTTTTCAATTGCCTTTTCGTAATCGCCCAGTTTAAAATAATCGCCTGCAATATTATTGTACAGATGTCCTGTATTTTCTCTCGCACTGCGTGAAGGGTCATTTTTCAAAACAGAGAAAGCTGAGTCTGCATACAAGAATCCCTTTTCATAATCGCCACGGTCGCTAAAATATATTTGCCCAATCATATAGCCCTTCTGAAGGCCGTGGGTATAATCCGTTTTTTTACTGATTGAAATAATCTCATTCATGTGAGGCAGAAAATCCGATGTGTTATTATTCAGTGCTTCCACTGCATACGCTACAATTAATTTTATCCTTGCACTATCCTGCGATTCATGCCTTCGGATTTCATTTCTTAAACTATCTAAAACGTGTTGCTGGGCAATTGAGACCTTCCCAAAGCAGAAAACTAACAAGCCTATGCAGAATAGATATTTTATCATTTAGTAAACTAACTCTTTACAACCGATTTACAAATTACGCGAATAGGTCATTCGGTTTTTCTCCCCTTTTTCAATGATTTTTTCCCTTTTCTGAAATGTCCTGCTTTTAGGAGATTGAAATGCAAAGGGCGGTTGATGACATTTACATAAAATAAAAACTGGCCATGAAAAAGTACCTGCCTTAGTCTGTTTGGTTTTCCTCTCTTCCCATTTTCTGTTCGCCAAGACGAAACCAAAGCCAAAACAAAAAGAAACCGCCCCCATTCAAAAAGAAATGGAGGCGATGATGAAAGAAATGAAAGGTGACCATGAAAGGCTTTTTCATTTTTCAATTCATAATTGAGAACAGTTCACAACCGAAAAAAATTTAGTATTCAAAGAAACCTAACCACTATTCAAAAATTTGAGTAGTTTTTTTTACTAGAGAAATAGGTTTTCAATAAAATATCTTTTTCCTGATTTGACGGTAATGAAATACCTTAGAGATTAAAATGTTCTAACACTGTAAAGCAGCCAAATCGGTTTTAAGGTCAGCAAGGTCTGCGGGAGAGATAACAGCACCGCAAGAGTTTGCTTTATCTATAAATTCTTTCAAAGCGGCTGCATAGGCAGTACAAGTAGTAGTGGTGGGCGAGGCAGCATAAGCCAATAAAGCATCCGTGATTTTTTTTGAAAGTGCAGCACAGTCTACAGCAGGTGCTGGATCGGATTTAGAACAAGAGAACATTAAGATAACCGCGAAAAAAAATGCAATACTGCTCATTTTGATTTTCATAATTTTAGTTTTTTAGTGAATGAATTTTTTATAAAAATCACTATTCCCTACTCTTCTCACAATCCCGTAAAAAGGGGATTTTTATTCAGCGATAAATTGATTTTTTGAAAAGGATGTTTTGGAGAAATTAACTCTACATGAAAATCGTGAAACTAAAAGGAGAGTATGCTGTTGAACTCAATTCTTAGCATAGAGAATATTTCCCCAACTATAGTAATGATTAGGGGGATTGATCTTCGCGGCCGCGTCATAGACTCCATCCCAATCTCCTGAGGCAGGGCTAGTGGCGTTGCCATCTGCGTTAGTATCTCCCCCGTGCGCATCGTCTTTATAACTGGTAAAAAATACACCCGCTAAATCCTTACCTACAATTTGGCTATTATCACTACGTATGGTGATACCCGGGCCAAAGTCTGGCCCCGTAGCTACAAACTTTATAATCGTACCAGCTGCTATTGTGAACATGACGGGCTCTGCATTACCATATACCGCAGCAATAGGCTGAGTATGATAGAACGCATGATAGACAAAAGGTACTTCATTTTCGAGCCAACTTACTGCTGGCCCCGCACCATTTGAGGTAGCCTCCACAAATATTCCATTGTAAATATTTTTTTGAGTTGGGTCAACAGGGTTATGAAAAACATTACTGCCCTCTACACTCATGTTATAATAAATAGTCCAAGGTTTTATATTATCATAGAAAATGCAGTTGGTAACGGGCGCAGATGCCACTGCTCCTGAGTACGATAAAACACCCCTCCCATCTATAGCCGAAGAACCTTTGCAATGTGCGAAAGTACAATTGTCAAAAGCAATATCATCCACCGTGATTTCGAAGAGCGCTGTGCCAGAGCCACTACCGTTATACAGAAATTGTGTGTACTTGAATGTGCTACCTTTTGCATTTAGTGCAATGTAAGACCAATCGCCAACCGCGGGTTTCGTAGTAGATCCGTCATTATTGGTATCGCCTCCGATCGTATCATCTTTATCAGAGGTAAAAATCACAGGGTTTTCTTTTGTGCCATTAGAAAGTATTTTTCCATTGCCTGATGTAAGTATAATAAATGGGGTGCCCGTATTAGGAAATTTTAAAATAGCTCCCGCTTCAATGGTAAGTGTAGCTTGGATGGAATATTGATTTTGCGCGTTGAAGTAATACACAGAACAAGCACGAAAAGTAACGGGCTTGGTAAAATCAAAACTGGCATCTACTATTATTACCTTGGGAGAAGAGCAGCTATTAGTAGGCGAAGGTGATTCGCTATTTTTGCAGCCAAAGACACAAGCAAAAAAAACAGCCATTAGCATTAATTTTTTCATAACAACGGAATTAAATTCGTTCTTCAAAATTCCACTAATAGTCAATCATTTCTATCCCCCAAAAAGGGGATTTTTATTCTACTGCTTGCTTTATCTTTTTAGAAGTAGAATCTTTATAAGGAAATCAATGACGGGAGAGCAACAGACAACCAAAAAATTATCACTATGAAAAAAGTATTGGTCATCATTCTACTGTTCATCGCCACATCATCTTTTGCCCAGCAAAAGGAAACCTTCGACCTCGCCACCTACACAGTTCCCAGGGATTGGGAAAAAATCAATAGTAATGCTGAAGGTGTTACCGGTTATGCCATCACCAACAATATAAGCGGCACCTATTGCCAAATAGCGATTTATAAAAGCATGGGCACTATGGGCAACGCCCAACTTGATTTTGATACCGAGTGGAATGATTTGGTAGTGAACCCCTACAAAGTTACAGCCGAGCCCGAGGCGGGGCCTGCCGCTGCTGAAGATGGATGGGAAGCCAAGAGCGGAGTGGCCCCGTTTGATTTCAGTGGTGGCAAGTCCATTGCCATGCTCGTTACTATGAGCGGCTACGCCACACGCATGAGTATTTTGATCTTAACCAACAGCGAAGACTATCAGACTGAAATAAAAAACTTTTTAGAGTCGGTGGATTTAAAAAAACCAAAAATGATTGCCACTAATGGTACAGGGAATTCTCAACCCGTGGTATCCACCAATAACAGTGAGTCAATTCTGGGTGCGTGGGTTACCAGTGCAAGCGACCAATCAAGCTGGCGTGTGAACAACGGTGTGATGAGCACTATTTGGCGGCAATATATTTTGAATGCCAACGGCACTTATTATTTTTTCACTAAAACATTTGACCCACTAATGGACAAAATTCTATTAGGGAAAGAAAGCGGTACTTTTCAAATCAATGGGAATACTATTACAATAGCCCCACAAAAAAGTGTGCTCGAAGCGTGGAGCAAAAAAGACAACACCAATAACTGGGGCAAACTTTTAAACACACAAAATATTCCATTGGAAAAAACCACTTACCGGTTCACCAAGCATTATTTTGAAGGGAACCAAAAATGGAACCTCGTACTGCAAACAGATAAGGCAACATTCAGAGACGGACCTTTTAGTAGTAATACCTCTTTTAGCAATGCCTGGTATTATGGCCCACTCTCGCCAACTAACCTAGCAATTGAATTGCCCAGCGGGCACTAAGACCTTAAATTGTTTGCCATGAAAAAAATTATCTTTTTATTTCTATCGTTGGTTATTTATGAGATCGGTTTCGCGCAGCAGCGCCAAATATTTGATATCACCACGTTTATTCCGCCCACAGGCTGGGAAAAAGAAACAAAAGACTTTGCTGTTTCATTTGTAAAAACCAATAGCCAAACACAAGGTTGGTGCAGAGTAACAATTTATAAAAGCATTAATAGTAGCGGTAACCCTCTTACTGATTTTAATAGCGAATGGAATTCTTTGATCACAAAAAATTATCCAGACGCCACGTTGCCCACACCCGAAGCCACTATAGAAGATGGCTGGACATCACAAGCTGGTGTCGCCAAGTTTCAGTTCAACAATCAAGAATCGTATGCGCTGCTTACGACTGTGAGCGGTTATGAAAAAGAAGTGAGCATAGTGGTACTTATGAACAATACTGAATTCATGCCCACAGTAGAAACATTTTTGACTTCTCTGGATTTGATCAAACCTGTTGTATTTAACAAAACGCAAGTGCCCACACGGTCAACTCAACCAATTCCACCAATCACCAACAGTTTGAGCAATAGTGGCATTTCCATTTCCACTACCAACTTTGACGATGGCTGGGTAGCGCAGCCTTTTGCCAATTGGGTAAGAGTGGCCAACCCAAACATAGAAGTTTACATCTACTATGTGGAAGATTTTTCTACAAATTACAGCGGCAAAATTGAACCAGAAGATCATTATTGGAGCACGTTAATTCCCCAACGTTTTAACATTGAAAGTGAAGAGCGGTGGAACGAAATGACTTATCCGCCCATTCACTATAAAGAAGGCAATGCAGTGAGCAAAGAAACGGGCAAGTCTTCTTTCATAGCCATGGATGTTTATTTTAGTAATGGTGGTGCCACTGTAATCTTAGCCGTTGCTGCTTCAAAAGATATTCTCAAACAAAAGTTTGCTCACCCCCGCGATCTGGAAAAAATGTTGGGCTACAATAAGTTTGCTGTTTGCGAAAAAGATTTAATAGGCACGTGGGAAGAAAGTTCAGGCTCAGCCGTGAATATGTACAACGTAAACACTGGCGTCTATGCCGGTATGAACACGGCTTCGTCTGCCAATAAATTTATTTTTAAAATCAAGGGGCAATACGAAAGTGTGCACAGCGGGGCTAGTGGAATGGTGGGCAGCATGCAATTCTATAGTCAGAAGTACAACGGTCAATCAACTTATGCGAATTGGGATGTTACGCTCACCAAACGATTCAAAGACAAAACAGAAATATTTTGGGCGCAGTTTGAAGCTGTGCGCGGAGGCCGCGTACTACACTTGACCAACAAAGAGGCCAGTGGCGTTTCGTATCATTTGGTAAAGACGCAGTAGAAAGTGTATTTTCCTTATCTTTCATTTCAATTCAAAGTTGAGATGAGCTTGCGATTGCTATTTTTTGTATGTCTGATTACCCCTTCTCTCTTTGCCCAAGAGCAGCCTATCATAAAACTTTCTCAATGGCAACGATTGGGTGTACTTGATCCGTACGTCATGATGTATGTTGATTCAACTGGCGTACAAAGTATTGAAACGATTGCAAGCCAACGATTCTTTTTGCCTCCTCCCAACTATTTGGAAGAGGAAATGCGATACCCTAAAAGTAAATCCCCTCACTATTTTCGAATTCGTATCGTGAATGATACCAAAGATACGGCTCACAATTTTTTTATAGTAAGCCCCCAGAAAGGGTCAGAAATTGTATCATTGTCTCAAGCAAACGGCTTAAAAAAAATTCCTTCCACTTGGCATAAACAAAGATTTATTAACGATACTAGAATTTATACCTACACATTACTACCAGAAGAAGAACGAGAGTTCATCATTAAACTTGCGTTGCCAATTTATGCCGGCTCCTTTGTCTATCTCTATATGGATTCAGACGAAGATCGAGCTTTGCTCTTTGTTTATTTAAAAGGCAGGTCTAACAACCCACAAACTTTTATGTGGTTTTTTTGTGGCATGTTACTGATGATGTTTATTTACATCGTACTTAAGTTTATTCAAATTCAATCAAGAGAGTACTTTTACTATGCTGCGTATATTTTTCTCTTTTTACTTTTCTTCTTAATGCGCACAGTGGGTGCAAGTGGAAATGAATCTATCCTTTATGGCGATTTTTTTTCGGGGATCGCCAACAATCAACTTCAAGTATGTGCTTATATTATGTACTATTTTTTTGTAAAGCATTTTTTGAACACACAACAAAGCTTACCTAAGCTCCATCGGGTTCTTACCCTTGCTACAATCATGCTTGTTGTTTACATGCTGGCAGACTTCATATTGTTTTGGTATCCTGACTCAATGAACATTAAATTGAATATCTGGGATATTGTTAGATTAATTTTGCTTTGCATTACAGCTTATAGCATTGGGCAAATCCTCAAGTTAAAAAGCCAGTTGGGCAGCTATATTATTTGGGGTGGCCTGCTTTTGAGTGTGTTTGGTTTGTTGGCTATGTTATTTTCTTTTTCTCCAGATTTAATTGATTCTCTTCCATATCCTATTGATCAACCTCTAACTTATTTTCAGTTAGGGATTGCCGCTGAACTAATCTGTTTCAGTCTTGGCCTTGGGTATAAAAGCCGATTGGTGGAGGTAGAAAAAGCACAAGTGGAGCAAACCTTAAAAATTCAAAGTGCGCAACAAGAATTTGAGCGTTACCGTGCCATGGCCGAAGCACGTGAGGTAGAGCGATCACGCATTGCCAAAGATTTGCACGATGGCGTTGGAGGTTTATTATCTGGTGTGAGAATTTCGTTGGCCAACATACAAAGTCGATTACAGTTAAAGCAAGATGATGGGTTGATCTTTGAACGATCCATAGATATGCTAGATGGATCCATGCAAGAGCTAAGGCGTGTTGCCCATGCCATGAAACCACCTTCATTAGAAGTCTTCGGTTTAAAAACTGCTTTGCGCGATTATGTGGAGGCCGTCAATAGCATGAAGACAATCAAAATAACCTTTCAAACCATTGGTGAAGAGCGAAGATTTGAGAGCGAGCCAGAACTAATTATCTATCGAATCATACAGGAGCTGATCAACAATGTTCTCAAACATGCGCAAGCCAGCGAGTGTTTGGTTCAGCTATCTTATGTGTCCGATCATCTTTCCATTACCGTAGAAGACGATGGAAAGGGATTCGATATAAAAAAAGAAAACCGCGGCATGGGCTGGGGCAACATTCGTCAGCGCGTGGATTTTTTGAAAGGCACACTTGACTTGCATTCTTCAACGAGCAACGGTACGTCTGTTCAAATCAATGTTCCGTTCTAATACAAGAAGTAGGCAAGAGGCAATAAGCAAGAGGCAATCCCCTCCCTTAAAAAGGGGATTTTCATATCCGCCATTGGTTAAGCCCAAAAGTTTGTTCAACTTTAATGGGTCAATAGTTTTGTATGCCAATTCGTGTTTTTATTGTGGATGATCACCCCATGGTGATAGAAGGCCTAAGTGCCATGTTGAAAAGTCAACCAGAAATTGAACTGGCCGGGTTTGCGACCAATGCAGCTTCTTGTCTTGGGTTTTTTGTAAATCAATCAGCAGATGTGGTTTTAATGGACATCAACCTGCCCGATAAAAGTGGTATTGAGTTGTGTGCGATAGTAAAAGCAAAATCGCCCAAGACAAAAATCATTGCACTCAGCAACTTTGATCAACTCAGTTATGTAGAGCGAATGAAGGACAGTGGCGCAGTTGGCTATTTGTTAAAAAACACTCCCTTGGCAGAATTAATAGAAGCGATACAAACCGTAAGCGAGGGTGGAGCTTGGTGGAACTATTTAGAAAATTTCACCGATCAAATGGAAGCAAAGAGTGTGTTGCTACTTACCCGCAGAGAGAAGGAAGTGCTCAATCTGATTGCCGATGGCCTCACCAATAATGAAATTGCCGATAAACTTTTTGTAAGCTCTAGCACGGTGGACTCTCACCGCAAAAACCTCATCTCAAAATTAAATGTGAAAAACACCGCTGCCATGGTGCGCTTTGCACTAGAGAATAAATTGATTGGAAGCACGTAGAGTTGTCAGTTTGAGCTTGTCGAAAACTGGCAACAAGGACTTTAAATGGACTTCGATAAACTCAATCTGACATTCGTTGTCGTTTTGCGTAACATAAGTTAAAAACTAATCACGCCACTGTTTTTGTGGAAGCTTAATGCATTGAGTCGCAGACCCAAAGTGATTTCATGGCTTATAAAATTACTGCCTACTGAAGAGCCTGTCGGTACTTCAAAGGTATAACCCAAGCGGAAGGAATCTTTCAATAGTGCTTGCAAGAAAATCCCGTAAGTATTGAAGTTGCGTGTGAGCACACCCGCTTGGTAATTTTCATGAATGATAAAGGAGGCATTCAAATCCATAGAGGCAGGCGCACCACTCACATATTTTATAAGTGTGGCTGGCTTAAAGCGAATGCGCTCGGAAATAAAAAATAAATATGAGCCCATGAAATAGTAATGTTGAGTATAGAGCGATGATTGCTTGCCCTGAGTTTCGACAGTAGTTCGTAACATGCGTGGCACCGAAAGGCTGAGAAAGAATTTTTCACTTTTTAAGATAGCCCCAAAACCGAAGCTAGGTTTCATCTCGCTGCTATTTCCTATAAAAAGCTCGTCTGATGTATCAAATGGGTTTACTTTTGAATTATCGATCTGATAGTTGGCAAAGCCCGCTTGCAAGCCGAAAGACAAAACTTTGTCCTCAGTCAAACTAATGCGATAGCTGTAGCTTCCAAAAAACTCATTGATGGTGCTGCCGCCAATTTGGTCAGATATAAACATTGCGCCTACACCCATTTTATTATCGGCCAAAGAGATGTGACCATTTAGATTGGCCGTCTTGGGGCTGCCCTCAAAGCCCGCCCATTGGGTGCGGTAGCTCAACGAGAGGTTCAGGTTATTGGTGAGCCCGGCATAAGCTGGGTTCAACACAAAAGGGTTGTTGAGGTACTGTGAGTAAAGTGGGTCTTGTTGTGCTTTTACAGAAAAGCACATGAAGATGATTAGAGTGGTTAGTATTGGCTTCATTTTCCAAATGTCAAATAATTTAGCCATTTCTGAAATCGCATAATGATGTGATGCCTTAGTGAGGTTGATTCTAACGAGCAAGGGCGATCCTACTCATATCTTTAATATTTTAATGAAAGAAAGCCCGTCAACGTCTTCCCCGTTGAGGGCAAAACAATTTTATAAAAGTAAGTCCCCGATGGAAGTTTGTTGCCTCCATTTGTAAGGCCAGCAAACACACGCGTCTTGTTGTCATAATCGGAAATGGAAAAGACCTCATCACCCCAGCGATTGTAGATAGAGACTTTTGATGGCAGGCCTTCAATGGAACCAATGTGTAAGATTGGGTTTTTGCCATCGGGCGATATGGCATTGTAAACAACAATATCTCCTGTTACTTCAATGGTCAATTGTTGTTGAACACAACTGCCCAATAGATCACAAACTTCAATGGTGATGTTATCAGTTCCCAAAAAATTAATCCCAGCATAGTTTATAGTAAGTGTTCCTTGGCTGATGGATGCTAATGCATCGCTAGTTGGGGGTATTATTATTTTCAGTGAGTTGATATCCAAATTATTGTCCGCATCGCTGATGAGTGACAGTAAATTTATAGTGGCAATACCCTCCAAAACGGTAGAGGTTGAGATTGTATTAATTACGGGTGGTTGGTTATTGCAAGCTGCTACCGAATTAATATTTACCACAATGGCCGAGCTGGTACTGTTTCCGCAACTGTTGGTAATAGTACAAAAGTAATTGGCGGCATCGATAGCTGTTACAGCATTCAGTGTAAGTGAACTGGAAATTGCACCTGTAATATTGGTGACTCCTTTTTTCCATTGATAAGTAAATGGGGATGTACCTGCCGCAGTAACGGAAAGGGTAAGATTTTGTCCTGCGCAGACAGTGGATGAGGGTGTGATAAAAGAAATGGTAGGAGAGGTACAGGGTGGCGGCCCTGTTGAATTGATTAATACACCAAGATAATCTTCGTATATATTGAAAGAAGTAGTTATAATATCCATTTTTCCATCGCCATTCACATCGTGTAGTACCAACCTATTTCCGCCAGAGTAATCTTTATCAATTAGAATGGTAGAGGTTATTCCGGTAGCGGTGCCTTTGAATATTAACACTTGGCCAGGCTGTGAACTAATACTGTTTTGCGATCCTACCACCAGATCTTTAAACCCATCGCCATTCATATCGGTATAGCCCCACGGAAAACCGCCAAGGCTTACCGCTATTCCTGAGCCTGTGAAATTTCCTGCGCCATCATTGATAAAAAAATCATTGGATGAGCCTATTTCAAAAGCAATCACATCTGGCTTTGAATCATTGTTGATGTCTTCCACCAGAAAGAAGCTTCCCTTGTGTGCATATTGTGTAGTGCTTTCGGTAAAGCCACCAGCACCATTTCCCAAGAACAATACAAACTTGCTGATGTTTGAAAAGTCTGCAACGATATCAACCTTTCCATCGCTATTAAAATCTGCCGCCTTTATCTCTATAACATCTGCCGAAGTAGATATGGTGACCGCTGCATTAAATCCACTACCAGTACCAGACAGATAATTGATTACTTTAGAAGTATATCCACTCACAACTAAATCAGGGTTAGTATCATTGTTGAAATCGGCAGTTGCCATTCTGCCAGCGATCGTACTTGTCACAGGCAGGTTTGCAAACAAACTAAATGATCCATTTCCAACTCCTGTTAATACTGTAACACTCGAGCTACTTTGATTGTATGTGACCAGATCTATGTGATTGTCTTTGTTGTAATCAAGTGTAATGATTTGTGTTGGAAAAGAACCCGTTGCATGGTTGGTAGCAGTCTTTGCAAACTTTCCGTTGCCTTGCCCTAAATAAATAGTTACAGTACTCCCTATTGAATGACACAATGCAATATCGATCTGCCCATCTTCATTAAAATCTCCTTTCACAATATCTCGTGGATCACTTAGAGAAGGATACTTGGTTGGTGCGTTTGAGAAATAACCCGTGCCGTCACCCAACAAAACATCTGTATAAGGAATGCCGCCCCATGAACCCACTCCTACAACATCTGGATTGGAATCATTATTCGTATCAACAATTTCAACCCCGTTGAAATAGGCATTCGTTTCAACCTTGGCCAGTAGGTTAAAGTTCCCAATGCCATCGCCAAGTAAGATGCGGGCATTGGCAGTGTTTTGATTATTGTCATTGGCAATAATATCTGGCTTACCATCTTTGTTGATATCGCCAACGGAATATTCATTTCCAGTTTGAGCCAATACGATCCGTGTGCCAAAACTTCCCGTCCCATCGTTCAATGTATAAGCTCCACCTGTGATAATATCAATATCGCTATCGTTGTCTAGATTGGCAGCCAATATATCTTCAACGGGATTAAACCCACTAATGATACTGCCCGCGGTAAAGGTCGTCCCTGATCCATTGCCAAACCATGGTTGCACGGTTCCATTTATTGAAACCGCAAAATCTAAATTTGTGTCTCCATTAAAATCGGCAACGGCAATATCCCAAACATTGACAATATTAATTATCGTTGGTGCTGAAAATCCACCTGCCCCGTTTCCCAAATAGATGAAAACCTGATCGGGGGTTCCTCTGTTGGTAACTAATACATCGAGGTGAGCATCTTTGTTCATATCACCAACGGAGATTCCTTGCGGGAGATCGCCAGCTACAATGTTGACAGGGGCAGCCAGATTACCAGCTCCATCTCCCAATAAAAGGGAAAAATTATCATTTGACTGACTACAGGATACCACGTCTAGTTTGCCATCTTCATTAAAGTCTCCAACAGCCACATCAGTAGGATTAGTGGCCGATGAGAAATTTTTCTTGTTAGCGCCCGCAAAAGTGCCCGTACCTGTGTTTAACAGAATGGTCAATTGCTGATTGGCCAGCCCATTGAAGTTACAAGAAACCAAGTCTATTTTTCCATCATTATTAAAATCACCTTTCGCCAATTCTTGAGGTGTTTGCGGCATGCTTACTTTTGGCACAGATGTAAATGTAACCTGACCTACTACTGGAAACGCAAGCAAAGAAAAAACCATTGCTATTTCGATTTTTTTTAGATACGCCATATTTTCAATTTTATGATGCATCAAAAATCAGTAGTTTTTTAAGAGCGCGGTATTACATGATGATGTAATACCCGAGGGGAGTGATAACTTTCAACGAGCGAAGCTCGCTTTGGAAAATGAACTAAACCAACTTCTCATTCAATGCCTTAGCAACGGCTTCCGTCTGTGAATGCACCTGTAGCTTAACGTAAATTTTTTTGATGTGTGCCCTCACCGTATCCATCGTTACTTCAAATTCGATGGCTATCATTTTGTAGCTGTTTCCTTTGGCAAGAGATGACAGAATTTCTTTTTCTCGCGGAGTAAGTTTATAAGGATTTGTACTCGCTGGTTTTTGCATAGAGGCTATGACCATGTGTGCAATAGAAGGCGACATGGGTGCGCCTCCGTTCAGCACTTCATCTACCGCATCAAAGAGCTTTGTCGAAAGATGTTTCTTCAACAAATAGCCCGATGCCCCTGCGCAAATGGCATCGAACACATGAGAGGTATCATCAAACACAGTCAGCATAAGGATTGGTATATCAATTCCTGTAGCACGAATTCTCTTAACGGCTTCAATGCCTGTACGGCCGGGCATATCAATGTCCATCAAAATAATATCTGGTTTGATTTCCGTTACCTGCGCTTCTGCCATCAATACATTGTTGAACGAGCCAACCACCGCATAGCGCTTATCCAATTGCACTATGCTACCGATGCTCTCACGTAGCAGGTCATTATCTTCATAAAGTAAAACCGACAAAGCCATTTCTACATCAAATGAAACAGAATGTTTTTATAATTGATATACCCTAATCATGTAATGGGCAATTCTAGCTCAATGCGGGTGCCCAGTCTTTCAACTGATGATAATTTGAAATTGGCTTGCATTGCTTTGGCTCTGGCATCCATATTTTTCAAGCCATTTCCCTCCTTTACATTTTGGTTATCAAAGCCATGACCATTATCTGCTATCGTCATCACCAATCTTCTCTCAAATTTTTTAAACGTAACCCCTACTTCTGTAGCTCCGCTGTATTTTGCGGTGTTATTGATGGCCTCCTTAAAGATCAGGAACAGATTCTTTCTTTTTTCCGCGTCTAAAAGCAACCCGTTCAATGATTCTTCTCCTGAAAATCGAAAGCCAATGTTTTTGGATTCTAATATTTCGCTGGCAAATACTTTCATCTTCACCACTACTTTTTCCATGGAGTCGTTGATGGGGTTGATTGACCAAACCATGTCGGTCATACTTTCCATAATCCTGGTAGATTGTTCAGCTATGCGACTCAAGTGAAGATTGTTGCCATTTGTATTTTCACGCATCGCCAAATTGCTGATGATATTAATGGTTGATAATGTAGAGCCAATGTCGTCATGCAAATCTCGGGCAATGGTATTACGCATCTGTTCCATTTCAGTTTGGCGCTTGACTTTGTTGATTACCCGATAACGATTTATCAATAAAAATGCGATGACGATGATCAACAAAAGAGCAACAGCTCCGCCAATCTGTATAGCTCGTTGTCTTGCCAATGCCAATGTTTTTAACTCTTGATCTTTTTCAAGCAAAACAATCTTGGCTTCCTTCTTTTCCAGTTCATACTTTGCCTGAGTATCTTCGGCAAGCTGTCGGTTTTCCGACTGGGTAATACTGTCCTTTATCTCAACGAATCGCTGGTGAATAGCTAGCGCTTTTTTGTAGTCACATTTGGCTTCGTAAACAGAGCTCATGGCATGGTAACTATCCATAACTAAATATTTATTGCCAATGGCCTTTGCTGCCACTCGAGAGGAATCCAAATAGAGCAAAGCTTCATTGTTTTTTTTAAGTATCGCATAAGTCTGCCCAATAGCAGAATAAGCATATGCTACAAGTGGCTTTACGCCAATGTTTTTTCCTAATATTAACGATTGTTGATAGTTATTTAGCGCATCTTGATATTGCTTTTTATCAAAATAAACATTGCCAATATTTTGCAAAATTTCTCCTGCGCTTCGGGTATCTCCCAGTGAGAGGTAAATTTTTTGGCCCTGATCATATTCTGCTATGGCGCTATCATACTTTTTTTGCTTCTTATAGATACGACCAAGAAGTTTGTGTGCATAGCCAACGGGGGAAGTGAATTTTCTATTTCTGGCAATGGTCATACTTTGTTGTGCGTAGTCAACTGCTTGCTTGTAATTGCCAAGTCTGTATTCAATATTTCCAATGTTCGACAGCGCTAAACATTGACCGTAATCATCTGAAATCGTTTCATATAACTTTGCCGCCATTACAAAATAGTCTAGCGCCTTTTGATAACTGCTTTCCTCTAAAAGAACATTCCCATAGTTGTTATAAATTCCCGCCTCTATCCTAAAATTGTTTGCTTGCTTAGCCAAAGCCAATCCTTTTTCCAAATAATAGCGGGAAGAATCCATTTGAGATTTTCGCATGAAGCTATGGCCGATGCCAGAGTATACTTCTGCTTGGCCTGAAATATCTCCCATCCGCTGCGCGTTGGCATAGGCATGATGAAAATAAACGATGGCGGAATCAAAGGAAGCCTGCCCTTGAAACGCAGAAGCCAATGAGAAATAATTTTCAAACATGCCCTTTTCAAAAGAAGCATGCTTGGCAAGTATCAATCCCGCCCTTGCGCTCTCAAGTGCTTTTGCTGGATTTGTTTTTGTCAGTTCGTTAGATAAAAGGCTTAGCAGTATTGATTTTGAAGAATCTGCTTTTGATTTTCGCAAAACGGTTTCAAGGCTATCTGCCTTTTGGGCAAACGTATTGACTGCGAACATAACCAAAAACAGGGAAAATACTTTTGCCTTAATGCACATTAAATCGAAGATAGGCAAAATTGGATTTACCAGAAAGAGAAATTTTCGATTGGCAATAAAATTTCCAGTTGTTGCGAAGCAGTTATTAATACTTCAAAGAAAGAAAACCCGTCAATGTTTTTCCTGCATCTGGCAAAACAATTTTATAAAAGTAAGTACCAGCAGGAAGTTTGCTGCCACCATTCGTAAGCCCCGCAAACACGCGGGTTTTGTTATCATAATCTGAAATGGAAAACACTTCATCGCCCCAGCGGTTGTAGATGAGCACTTGGTTTTTGGGAGATAGTGCCTGAATGTTTTCTAGTCGAAGATAGTCATTTAGTGTATCCCCATTGGACGACACGGCATTATAAACGATAATTTCATTTGATGGTTGGGTATCCGATACATCAATGCTGAAATTTTGTTGTACGCAATTGTTGTTGAGATCGCAGGCTTTGATGATAATGTTTTCACTGCCAGAGAAATTCAGTCCTGTATAATCAATAGTAAGAACCCCGGATGAATTGATACTCGCCTTCCCTACACTGGCAGGAGGAGAGATAACCGCCAATGAAGTAAGGTCTAAATTATTGTTGGCCGTTTTTATCAACGGAACCAAATTCAGTGTGATGATTCCACCTATCTGTGTGGCAAGTAGTTTCGCTGTGATAACTGGAATGGTGCATCCCGTTGTTTTTATAGTGAGCTGTGCCACGTTGCTAAAAACGATGGCGGCCAAATCCCCACTCACCTTGCACCGATAAAAACCAGCTCCAAAATTTCCCGTGGTGTTTACTGAAAGTGTAGAAGTAGCAACATTTGAATAACCTCCACTATTAGCAATGTCATTGTATGTTCCGACAAGGGCAGAAGAATATTGCCATTGATAAATGATGTTGGTGGTGCCTGTTGCTACCGTGGTAAAGGTAGTAGTCGTGCCACTGCAAATAGTAGCGGTAGACGGCTGTGTAGATATAGCGATTGTAGTTAAAAGGATTTTATTTTCAAAAATCACCAAGGCGTCAGTAGTGCCATTGGTTGTGAAGATGAGATCAGGTTTCGCATCCAGATTTATATCAGCCACTGATAATGCAAGAGGCGCGCGGGTTAATGAATAATTTATGCCGGCAGAGAATGAAATTGTTCCCACACTGCTTGTGTTTTGAAATATAGCAAACGATCCGGTTGTTGCTGTTGGTTGAAATGCTACGATGATCTCTGGTTTACCGTCACCATCTAAATCTACGGCCTTGATGGCAATGGCTTTTGTAAGGGCAATAATATCTTGCTTCGCCAAAAAACTGAGCGTACCAACTGTACTCGTATTGCGATAAATGGAAATGAATGCAGCGTTGTTATTCCCTAATACAATATCAAGTTTTCCATCACCATCAAAATCTGCGGAAGCAATACTAAATGGAATGTCGAGTGCGGGGAAAGTAACGGCTGCGTCAAATTGTGCAGGGGCAAGTGGCCGATTCAATCCAGTATTTCGAACTACCGCAAGAATATCGGAAGTGTTATTGGCTCCATAAGCAAAATCACTATATCCGTCTCCATCAAAATCTCCTGCGGTTATACCAATCACTTGCCCTCCTGCTGCAATCCCTATCCCAGAATTTACAATCGTGCTGAAAATTCCTCCACCCGTATTTGTAAAGACACCTCTGCGGGAAGCATTTTCATTTACGACATACGTATTTCCATTGGTGGTCATCACAAAATCACTTTTCCCATCATGATTAAAATCGTGATTGGCAGCAATGCGATTACCTCCAATGATAGAACTTACATTTGCTTCAAACGAAATGGCATCGGCTGTCGAGCCACTATTGTTCCGATGAAGAACGCTGTTGGCAACTAAATCAATCTTTCCGTCACCATCCACATCAGAGGCGACAACGTGAATCGCTTGTGTGTAAGTGGTAGTTAATGGTATTAAAGTGGTAGCACCAATCGAAGACCCGACAGATATTAATGTATTTCTAAAAATCCGGGCATTCAAATTATCTTCTACGACAATATCTGTTTTTCCATCATTGTCAAAGTCAGCAACAGTTAACCCATCTGTGGCTGCAGTCATCGCATATTCAACTGGAGTGTTGAATGATGTAGCATCAATGATACGCGATGTAGGGAATGTAACGGCAAGTGGCGCACTGTAAGCAGTTAACCCGTGGAGTGTTACTGATACCCTGTCGGATTGAACTCCTGTGGGAATCGTGGAGGAAACAGAAATATTGCTCGTTGTTCCCGCTATAGCAGGAGTCAATCCAAACTTTACTTTTGGAATATCAAAATTGGTATTCATAAAATTTCCTGAGATACTCAATGCTGTTCCGGCCACACCAGTTGTAGGAGAAACACTGGAAATGGCAGGTGTCGAGAAACTTTCATTTCGAAAAATGTAAATACCTTTTACGGGTGCTGTTAAAGTACTGCGGGTATAAACTGCTGCTACTTCGGGCTTATTATCGCCATCCAAATCAGCAATGACAGGGCCTTCAAGATTAAGTAGTTGTGCGGGGCTGCCCTGACAACCTTGAAACTGAATGGGGGGTAAAAATGAATTTGTGTTCAATACCCCCGGAGAAGAGATGTTTTCAAAAATCTCGATATCACTAGAAGTAGCAGCCACAATATCCAACTTGCCATCGGCATTTATATCACTTATGCTTAACCCAGTCAAAGTGCCGCTGGGGCCAGCGATTGTTATTTGTGATGAGAAAGAAGTAGCATCGAAGATGGTTCCATTGAAAATATTTTTGGAAATGTAAACAGAAAGACCAGAGGGCGCACCCCACATCAATTCAGGTAGGCCATCGGCATCCATATCCTCCAGCACAACATTAGCCATCCCCGTAGCGGGTGAGTAAGTGATTGGCGCATTCATCAAAATGGTTCCAGGTGTAGATGCATTTGGATAAATGTGCACCGTAGTGCCTCGTCCCGCCACAATTTCGGGCTTGCCATCTGCATTTAAATCTTTAACTTTTATATCGCTGTAAGAACCAATGCCTGGAAAACTAAAAGTTGTTCCGAACGCAAAATCAATGTTACCCGGTGTGCTTACGTTTTGGCATAAATAAATATTGCTGGGTGAAGTTTCCGTAACACCCATTAAGTCAACTCGGCCATCGCCATCCAAATCTCCACTCGTCATGGTGAGTGTTCCAGAATAATAAGGATAGAAGTAAGTAACGGGGGCCGCGAAAGAAATAGTACCACTAGTACTCATGTTTCTATAAATTGCATAGCGACCTTGAAGCCCATTCGAAACAACAACAGCTATATCCAGTTTGCCATCTGAGTCAAGGTCGGTCACAATCATTTCGCCCATGGTATCGATACCGGACACCGCAGGCAATGTCATGGCATTCTCAAAAGAACCAACGCTTGCTGTTCCTCCAGTACCTTTGTTTCGATAGATAAATATTCTTTGTGTTCCTGTTTCTGTAGTGATGAGATCCACCCAGCCATCTCCATCCAAGTCACCTTTGTCAATTCCGCCAAACGAATTGGATGAGCTGGCCGTTTCACCATTTTGCAAAAGCACATCATATCCGGGCGTCATGGATGATGGTATGATCCTGCCTCCAAAATCTTTATTATTATCGAAAAGAGGACTGAAGCTTTGCGTGCTTGCCCCCTGTAGGTGCGTTCCTAGATTTTCTACTACAAGCCTCCCGTAAGCAGCCCTTGCGGGAATTGTGACAACCAGTTGAGTAGCCGTAGCACTAGAAGGAGTCGCCTTCACGCCATTGAAGTAAACAACATTTTGAGAAGCGCTTGTATTAAAATTTGATCCTGTAATGGTTAGCGTTGTTCCTGGCAATGCAGATTTTGGTGTGAATGATAGTGCGATCGGAGGAGCTACTAGCGGCCTGATGTTTAGTACTACATTGTCAATACCAACAGTATAAGGCCCAGTATTACCACTCAAATACTTGGCTCTAATCTGAAACTTGCTCAGGGTGGATAACACTTGTTTCATCTGACTTTGGGTGGCAATAGGCCCAGTAGGGCTGCCTGTATGCCAAAACAATTCGTTGAGCTGCACGCTGTATGAATTCCATTGATTGGCTAACGGCTTAGTGGGAAGTTGATAATACAGTATAAGGCCACCATCAAGCTTTACATCTCCAATTGAATTATCAGTGCCAACAGTAGAAACATTTAAATCAAAAGTCAGGTTTTGATTATAGGAGAAACTAAAGTTGCCATTGAATTTTGCGGGCGCAGTCCAGTACATATTCAAAGCAGCCGAAGAAGTAGTGAAGAAATCAAAGCCGCTTGGGTTTCCACCTATTGAATTATAAGTAGCGGGAGTGGAAGTTCCTGCATTGTTATCAAATACTGTCCAGCTCTCATTGTCTATATTGAAATTGCTGACCACCTGGCCTTGTGCCAAGCTAACAAAGGCCAGGAAGCAAAGGCCAAAAAGAACTTTTTTAGAAGGAGTTATTTTAGATGTAAGCATAGTGAATGTCCTTACGCAAATGATAATCAGAAAAAAATTGACCACTACAAAGCTCTTTATCTTGGGTGTACGACAGTTTCGCAAATGATAATCTTTCGGTGTTAAACCCCTGGGGTCTTTAGAGACCCGAGGGGTTTTGCAAAACTGTCGTACACCCTTTATCTTTAAGAGTGGCTCTAACGAACCACCCTTTTTAAATTTAGTCAGGCAAGTGAGAAACTCTTACAATATTTTCTTTAAGAAAAAATTTCCTGTTTGCAAACCGTCTGTTCCGGTTACTACAAAGTATCCTGGAGAAGAGTTATAATTTTCATAACCACTAATCTCGGTATCTACAATGTACTTGCCAATGGGTAGGTAAATTTTGTACCAGCCATCCTTGCTATAGACGATGCTTTTAACACCAGAAATGTGTTCTTTAAAAGTAATTCGAACGCTTTGCATAACGAGTGGACCGTTTGCAGTATCCTGCCAGATTCCGCCTTGAAATCCATATGTTATCCTTTTGAGTGCAAGGTTTCCTGTTTGAATACCACTTGTTCCTGTTACAACAAAATAGCCTGAGCCATTAGTGTCTCTAAAGTTTTCATAACCCAAAATTTGGGTATCCACAAAGTATTTTCCTTCTGCTAAAAATATTTTGTATGTGCCAAGACTACTAAATACCACTGTACTTACATTACTATTAATATCTGTAAACGTAATCTTGACTGGCTTTAGAATTATTGATCCGATAGCATTGCCCGCCAAGTCTTCCCAAATATTTCCTTGAAAACCTGTTGAAATCAGAGGGGTTTGAATCCCTGCAGTAAATGCCGGATTTGAACTTGCTAATGCTGGCTTTGGTTCTGGATTAACAGCAGCATTGTCGCAATTTGTAAAAAGTAGACCTCCAAACAACAGCAGCATGATAGCCTTTAAGTTGTTCCATAAAAGTTGTTTTTTCATATTTTATTATTTGTTCATACAAACATAGAGGTATGGATAGAGGCGAGTATCACATAAATATGTGATGTCAGAGCAATGTTATTAAGCTAAGAAGGATTTTGAACCACATAGGCAGATAGAAACATAGAAATGCACATATAGAAGCCAATAAAGGCATGACTATTTCAAAAAGGCATACTGTCGATGAAAGAGCACGGCTACACTAATTTTTCGTTTATCGCCTTTGACACCGCCTCTGTCTGTGAGTGTACTTGCAGCTTTTCGTAGATGTTTTTGATGTGTGTGCGCACTGTGTCAATGCTGATTTCAAATAGTGCTGCTACTAATTTATAACTGTTGCCCTTGGCGAGCGAGGCAAGAACTTCTTTTTCACGCACCGTCAATTGATATAAATCCCTCTTTGGATTGGGTTGTAGTGAGGCTATCACCATACGTGCCACACTGGGCGACATGGGTGCGCCTCCGTTCAATATCTCTTCAATGGCCGAAAACAATTTGGTGGAGATGTCTTTCTTTAGCAAGTAGCCAGACGCCCCCGCGCGAATGGCATTCATTACGTGAATATTGTCATCAAAAACGGTGAGCATGATAATATGCACCCTTTCATTCAAGAGGCGTACTTCTTTGACGGCATCAATGCCATTTGTGCCTGGCAAATCTATATCCATCAAGATTACGTCAGGCTTTAGTGTCTTGATCTGTTGCTTTACTTGCAAGGCATCACCAAAGTCTCCCACCAAGGTAAAATCCTTGGAAAGCGAAATCATCGCGGTGATGCTTTCGCGAAGCTGCTGGTTGTCTTCATAGGTAAGCATTCGGGTGGGCATTGTGCAAGGTAAGTGGATACTTGTCAAAAAGAATACCGCAATCATGTGATGGGCATTTTCAATTGAATGGAAGTGCCTTCACCATGAATTGATTCAATGTGAATGGTTGCCTTAATATTATTTGCTCGATGCTTTATGTTTTTCAAACCGTTGCCCCCATTGGGCAAAGTTGGGTCAAATCCTTTTCCATCATCACGAGCGAGCAGAAGGATACCCTGAGCATCTCGTTTCAGTTCTACCGTAAAGTTTTTACACTGACTATACTTCGCAGCATTATTTACGGCTTCTTTAAAAATCAGAAAAAAATCTTTCCGCGTGTTCAAATCCATTTTAGTACGTGAGAAGTCGTCCTCTTCTAAAAATTCGTATTGAATGTCCAATGGCTCTAAGATTTCCGCGGCAAACTCTTTCATTCGCACGATCACTTGCTCCAGTGTATCATTTTCTGGATTGATGGCCCACACCATATCGCTCATGCTTTCCTGCATACTGTTGGCGTTTTGTTGAATCGTTTTTAAATATGTTTGGGTAGTGCTGAGATCATTTTTCTCTAAGGCAATGTTGCTCATGATCTTGATGCTTGAAAGCGTAGAGCCCATATCATCATGAAGGTCACGCGCTACTTTACTGCGAATCTGTTCTTCTATAAAATACCGCCCTATCTTCACGCTACAGATTGAAGCAATCTCTGTTAACATGCGTAGATGCCAGCGATTGTAATAATTTTTCTTTCTATGCTCTGAGTCGATCACACCAAAAATCTTCCCTTCTACAAAAATGGGCACTGTTATTTCAGAAAGTCTGACTTGATCATCTACGATGTAACGTTTGTCTTTGCGGGTGTCCGCAACAATCTCCGCCTTCCCTGTTTGGGCAACCGCTCCAACAATACCTTGGCCAAGCTTGATTTCAATGGGGTTAAGCAGTTGATAAGCCTCAGAACTTTTAGGCCCTGCTGCCGCTTTTTGAATTAACATATTTCTATCTTCTTGAAAATGGTACACCACACAATCTTCAAAATGAAATTGGTCTTTACAATTCTTTGCAATGGCCCAGCACACATCATCAATAGTATGCTGATTGAGAAGTGAGGTTGCTAACTGGTTTAAAATTTTCTGTGATCGAATTTTACGTTGCAAACTTCTAATCCAAAAATATAGTGATGAGATAGCAATAACCAAAGCCAACGCAATGAACCATACTTGTTTCCAAAATGGCGGGGTAATGGCAAAAGAAATACTGGCCACATTGCTTGATGGTTTCCCATTGTGATCAACCGCTCTTACTAAAAAGGTATAATCACCGTTATCGAGATTGGTATATCGAATACTATGATTATTACCCGCATTGATCCAATCTACATCATAGCCTTTCAGTTGATAAAAATAGGTTACTTGCTTGGGTAGAGAATAGGTAAGTGCTGCAAATTGAAATGTGAATTCGTTCTCGCTGTAAGAAAATTTTTGCTCAACAGATGCATTCAACAGTCGATCGCCTTGTTGCGCAGAAGTGATGACCATGGGGAAATCAGCGGATGGCACAACCAGACTATCAGGATGGAATTTTAAAAAACCATTTGCAACGCAGATGAAAATTTCTCCTCGGCTATTGGTAGAAAAAGGCGCATTGAAATTACTGAACGGGAGGCCACTGTTTTTGTCGTAGTGCCGAATGATCTCTCCTGTGGATTTAATATTCGTTAACCCTTTACTAGAGGCTAGCCAAATGTTTCCATGAAGATCAGATTGGATGGAGTGGATCGTATTCTCTGGCATTCCAGTTTTCATTGAATAAGTCGTGAATGTTTTTTTGTCTTGTGAGTATTTACTCACTCCTCCTGATGAAGTAGCTATCCATACATCTCCACGCTTATCAATGGTCAAGGCATTGGCCAAGTCTGACTGAAGACCAGGGATGGACTTTGTGCTTGTACCATAATGAATGAATTTTTTGGTTTTTACGTCTTGCCTAGCCGCTCCGTATCCAAAATCAGCGATCCATAAAGCCTCATGCATAGAATCCAGAAGTAAAGCCTTCGGCCGAGAAGCATACAAACCATCTAGCTCTTTATTAAGTAGTCGCCAAGAATTTTTATTTGCATTGTAATAGTAAACACCGTATCGAAGGGAAGCGAACCAAAAATTCCCTTCAGCATCTTCCATCATATCTACGAATTGATAATTGTCAGAAGCCGTGGGAAAGGGAAAGGCCCTGAAATTTTTGTGATGCTGATCAGAAATAAATATCGACTGCTCGCTTAAAATCCATAGTCGATGATTACTGTCCTCTACGATCTTAGTACATTTTAGTAATGGTTTTCCCTGAATCTCTGTAATCTCTTGGCGTGTTCCTGTCCTTTTGTTTAGAATGGTCACCGTGTTTCGTGTATGAGAACTTAGGTAGATAGTCTGATCTGTATCCATCGCATAATAATAAATAGTGCCATTTTCAGATGGGGAAGCGTCAGGAAAAACGGGAATAAATGGAAACCCATCGATATGTCTATCATACATCGCAATACCCGAAAGAGTGCCAACCCATGTAATGAGGTCATCTGTAAAAACCATACTTATCTTTTTGTGTTCAAGAGTAGAAGAGACCTTCTCTTCCAATGAAATGAGATTGGCCTGCTCAGAGATTTCATTTACCGCCCATAACCCCCTAAGAGAAGGCAAAAATAGCGTAGCGGTAACTCGCTCATTTTCATGCAATGAATTCTGATTTTGCTTAATGGCCAACAGTTTGTCTTGCCGCATATCATACACATATAAATTTTGCTGCCCAAAATAAACACGCTGGCGAATACTGTCGTAGTGCATTCCAACTAAATCAAAATTGGTATCGCCACCATGATACTGAAATGTTTTAGTAGAGATATTGAAGCTGAATAGGCCCAGTGTAGTTCCTAGCCATAACTCATGATCTGATTTACGAATGATCTTCACTATCGATTTATAGAGTGAAGCATATTTTGGAAGAACTTTTTTTACAAAATCCCGCCAAGGAAAATAAGAGAACTCTTTAGTGGTAAGATCATAGTAACACAAATCACGCACATCAAGGGCGATCCAAACATTTTGCATTTTATCAATGTAAGAGTCCCAGACAAGACTACTTGCAATAGTTGTTTTCTTTTGTTGATCTGAATCTTTTGCTGGTAACAAAGCGTACAGACTATCGCTGCGCGGGTCTAGTACATTCAACCCGTTCCAAGTACTTATCCACAACCGCCCTTGCGCGTCTTCTTCAATGTCGTTGATATGTTCGTGTGAAAGTTCGTGCGTGCGTAGTCCAGGCCGATAAATTTTAAATGTAAAACCATCGTAGCGGTTCAATCCATTTTCAGTCCCGATCCACATAAACCCGCTTCGATCTTTGAGAAAGCACGTCACGCGATTGTCTGAAAGGCCATGAGATTCCGCAATCTTTTCAAAATGGAAGGATTGTGCCGCCACTAAAGTTGGCAACATGTATATTGGAAAGAATAGTCTGAAGAGTAGGGCTCTCACAATTTGTGAAAATACTTTAAAAGGTATGTTTTTTTTGCCAACGATTTAATCAGCTTATTTTTATCTTGCGGAAATGTTCTATCTTAAATATACGTTTTTCAACTTCGTTTTTGTGCTGGCCTTAAATGGTTGGGCGCAAGATACAAAGTCCCAAGGAGGTGTGCTTGATTTAAGAGAATGGGATTTCACCGCTTCTCCTAAAATAGCTCTAGATGGCGAATGGAAATTCTATTGGAACGAACTGCTAACACAACAAGAGGCGCAAAAGAAGCCAGAGACATTTTTGATCTCTTTTTCTATTCCATGGAGTGAGCAGCACGAAAGGGAACTTCCTGCCGAAGGATATGCCACTTACACACTTCAAATTTATTTGCCAAAAAATGCACCCAAGCTGGCGGTGGAAGTACCACCGTTTTATAACAGCTATCAACTGAGCATCAACGAGAAGGTTTTTGCGGAAAATGGAAAGGTGGGCACCAATAAAAATTCTTCCATTCCCTATTGGCAAACTACCCTCAATGAAATTAATAGTGATACCGATACACTAAATCTAATACTCCACATTTCTAATTTTCATCACAGTCGCGGTGGAGCCAATATGCCCATACACCTAGGCATCGCTGACTCTCTTCGTACTAGTTTTACTATTTCCGATTGGGTGATTAAGGCACTTTGTTTTGCGTTGTTTATCATGTCGCTATTCTTTCTCTTTTATAGCAGAAATAAAAAAACAGCTCTTTATTTTTCTGCCGTATGTTTTTCTTGGCTCGTGCGCGTATTGTTTTCCAGTAATTACTTTTTTCATGATTTTGTTGAAGTTCCTTGGGTATGGGCGGTTCGGTTAGAATATTTTTCCTTCATTTCAACGGCCATTTTTGGAGCGCTATACATTGGTAGCTTGTATCGGCAAGATTCACCCGTTATTCTAAAGTATTTTTTGGTGATTGTTAATACAGCATTTATCTTTTTGATTTTGATTTCCAGCCCCGCCACGTTTACTGAATTCGTTTGGCTCTACTTAGCGGTTGCTTTGCTAACAGTAGTTTTTGCACTCTTCGTGGTTTTGCGCGCCTTGGTGTATGACCGAGCTGGAGTTGGGTTTTCTGTAGTCGGTTTTATTTTCCTTGCAGCTATGTTCGGCTATAATATTATTGCCTACCTAGAAAATTTTGATGTGAATGCAATTATATTTTATGGGGGATTCTTAATAGCATTTGTACTGCAGGGGTATGCCATGCATTACCGTACCACTCACCCTGACAAGAGCGATATGCTGACTATGGATGAACTATACGGCAAAAAATTAAACTAAAAAATGGTTGATATTTTTTTACTTGATGTGTATGCGTTGATCTATCGCGCTTATTTTGCACTTATCAAAAAAATCACCTTAATTTTCTATCTTTGATAATTGAATTATTAAAATCATTTATTTATGGAGCGTATTGTGATTCAAGTAGATGAAAGTTCTGGTAAAATATATCACAAGCTTAGTCCAAGCAAGCAACAACAAATTTCTGATGCTGTTAACTTGCTATTGAAGAAAGCGTCCAACGATGCTACGGCCGTTGAGTACAAACAACTATTGGATGAGTTTGGCAACAAGGCTATCGCGAATGGATTGACTGAAGAGATATTAGAAAAGCTATTGAAGCAAGGTGATTGATCTTTTTGTCATGGATACCAGTGCGCTGATCAGTGCACATCTCTCCCCACGGTCGGTTCACAGAGAAGCCTATGATTTAGCTTGGAACAAAGGGATAGTAGTATTTTCAAAGGCTACCTTTCACGAGTTTGCGCTTACCTTCGCAAAGGAAAAATTTGAAAGGTATCAACCGCTAGAGGAACGTTTGAAGATAATTTCACTAGTAGAACTCAGAAGCCAATTGTTTGAGGTATCTATAAAGTTAAATGTCTGTCTTGATCCAATGGATGATATGTTTTTAGAATTAGCAATTACAAGTGGAGCGTCCGCAATCATTACGCGAGATCCTGATTTGTTAGTACTTCACCCATTTGAAAATATTCCTATTCTCTCCCCAGCAGATTTTTTGATGTTGTTTTGATAAAATCAGTTAATTTATAAGTTTCGTTTCTCTCCTCAGTTTAACTATTATGTCTGATAAAAAACTTTTCTTGCTAGATGCATACGCACTGATCTACCGTGCTCACTTTGCATTCACTAAAAACCCGCGTATTAATTCTAAAGGCATCAACACTTCAGTACCATTCGGTTTTACTAACACGCTGTTAGAAGTATTACAAAAGCAAAAGCCCACGCATATTGCTGTGGCATTTGATACACCGTCTCGTACTTTTCGAGATGATATTTTTGAAGCTTACAAGGCTACCCGACAAGAAACGCCAGAGGATATTAAAACCGGTGTACCGAAAGTAAAAGATATTATTCGCGGCTTCAACATTCCTATTTTAGAAATGGATGGCTTTGAAGCAGATGATGTGATAGGCACCATTGCAAAGAAAGCAGAGCAAGAAGGCTTTGAGGTTTTTATGATGACACCCGACAAAGATTTTGGGCAGTTAGTATCTGAAAAAATAAAATTGTACAAGCCCGCTTACATGGGTAACTCGGTCGACATCATGGGGCCGAAGGAAGTGTGCGAGAAATGGGACATCGAAAATGTCTCACAAGTCATTGAGATACTTGGCTTGCAAGGAGATACCTCTGATAATATCCCGGGCATACCGGGCGTAGGTCCAAAGACCGCTGCCGATTTATTAAAGCAATACAAAAACATTGAAAACATTATTGCGCACTCTAGTGAATTAAAAGGTAAACTAAAAGAGCGAGTGGAGCAATTTGGTGAACAAGCATTGCTCTCTAAAAAATTAGCGACCATCATCATAGATGTGCCAGTAATTTGGAACGAAGAAGACTTGCGTTACTCCGGCCCAAACGAAGAATTGCTCAAGCCCATCATGGAAGAACTGGAGTTTAAAACCATGATGCCACGTGTATTTGCAACTGCTTCTAGTTCTGCAACAACTTCAACTATTGCGCCAGCTAAACCAAAAGCAGCCCAGCTATCCATGTTTGGCGGAGCCGCAGAGACAACCTTAGAAGAAACGACAGAGGCAAAAACGTTAGATGCCTCCAATGTTTTGTATAAAAAAATAAGCAGTGAAGAAGAAATAAAATCACTGGCAGAGAAATTGAAATCACAAAAAGAATTTTCCATCGAAGCTGTTTTGGATGATGCGGAAAATTTTGACTCGAAAATAACAGGCCTAGCACTCTCCTATTCTGCTGGCGAAGGTTTTTTAATTGAAGATGTTTCGTTGGTAACAAAGTATTTGACTGCAACATTAGGCAACGAAGACGTTATAAAGATTGGGCACAATATTAAGATCACCATTTTGGTATTAAAGAAATTGGGCATAGAGGTGAAGGGTATTTTATTTGATACCATGCTCGCTCATTATTTAATAGAACCAGAAGCTTCGCACGATTTGGGTATTATCTGCAATCAATATCTCGGCTATCAACTTTCCGCAGAGGGCGAACCTAATCATGTGTTTGAAAGAGTAGATCAGATATTGCAACTGAAACCCAAACTTCAAAAAGAACTGGAGAAGCGTGGCCACTCACGTTTATTACGTGATGTAGAAATGCCCTTGGTAGCAGTGCTTGCCGCAATGGAGTTTGAAGGCGTAGCGTTAGATGAAGAAGCGTTGAAAGTAATGTCCGAATCATTGAAGAAAGACAGTGAGAAAGTGCAAAAAGAAATTTATGAAATAGCAGGTCAGGAGTTCAACATTGGCTCACCGAAACAACTGGGCGAAATTTTGTTTGATAAAATGAAGCTGCTCGATAAAACCAAGAAGACAAAGACAGGCCAATACGCAACGGGTGAAGAAATTTTATCGAAGCTGGCGGGCGAACATGACATTGCCAAAAAAATTCTTGACTATCGTGAATTTGAAAAACTCCGCTCCACCTATGTCGATGCCTTGCCCAAAATGGTGAGCAAATTAGATCATCGCATTCATACTGATTACCGACAAGCAGTGGCTGCCACAGGAAGGTTGAGCTCCAACAATCCCAATCTTCAAAATATTCCTATCCGCACTGAGAAAGGAAGATTGATTAGAAGTGCCTTTATTCCGAGAGACAAAAACTATTTATTCATGTCTGCCGATTACTCGCAGATTGAATTACGCATTGCCGCTTCGTTTGCCAAAGACGAAACCATGATCGAAGCATTCCGCACAGGCCGCGATATTCACACCACCACGGCTGCCAAAGTTTTTAAAGTAGAAATAGAAAAGGTAACACCAGATATGAGGCGTAAGGCGAAAGAAGTAAACTTCGGAATTTTGTACGGGAGCACCGCCTTTGGCCTGGCACAAAACTTAAACATCTCTCGCACTGAAGCAGCCGAAATCATTGAATCATACTTCAAAGAATTTGCCGCCATCAAACGCTACATGGACGATAGTATCAACCTCGCCAGAGAGCAAGAATATGTGGAAACAATTCTTGGGCGAAGAAGATACTTGCGCGACATCAATTCAAAAAATATTTCCACCCGCGGCTTTGCCGAGCGCAACGCAATTAACGCGCCCATCCAAGGCAGTGCCGCAGACATTATTAAAATTGCGATGATCAATATTCATCGTTGGCTACAAAAGGAAAAACTGAAAACCAAAATGATCTTACAGGTGCACGATGAATTGGTGTTCGATCTTCATAAAGATGAACTTGAACTTGTAAAACCAAAAGTGAAAGAGTTGATGAAATCGGCTGTGATCTTAGATGTGCCAATGGAAGTAGAGGTGGGAGTAGGAAAAAATTGGTTGGAGGCGCATTAGACGAAATCTATACTGAATATCAATCCCTCACCACTTCAAAGAAAGCACTATCGCTCGCAAAAGCGGAGAAAAGGCCAAAAGCATTGGTGATGTTTGATGGAGGTTCATTCAAATCCCTAGAATCCTGCGTTTGATTTTGAAAAAGATCCGCATACTCTTTGTTAACACGGTAAACTTTTACGCGATAGCGACCATACGTTTCTAAGCTTAGCCCAATTATCTGGTACGTGTTCAATCGAGTAGGTGCGGAGACAAAACGGAAGGTGCGAAACAACGTAATGACACTCGGGGGAAAATTACTAGGAAAGATAGGATCAAATTTGTCGAGGCTCTCAACAGAAATGAAATGAAGTTGATTGTCTGTATTATCCCAATTTACATTTAAACGCGCAGAGGCAAATAGGGCGGTGACTTGCTCTCTTGTGAAGAGATTTAGTTGAATCTGCGGGATGTGAATTTTGTTGTCAGAAAGATTCAATCCTTTTGTAGCCAATGGCACAACGGTGGAGGCGGTGGCAATCCTGTTTTTACTTTTAATCGTAATATCAAAAACATCTTTGGGCTTTATTTCCAAATCATTGGCAGGATAAAAATACGCACTCGATTTATCATCAAACTGGAGTTGGTATTCTTTGTTCGCCCTTTTCAAAACAACAGTAGCATCTTTGATAGCAGGAGCGATAGTGTCCGTACTTTGAATAGGAAGTGTTTCGGTGATCTTGATATTCTTAACGGGCTCATTGGAATAAATGTATGCCTCCACCACATAATTGTCAGTAACTTTTTCTTCTTGCAAACATTGTTGCAAGAAGAGACTGGCAATGAAAATCAATAGCAGGCTTGAAAAATTTATTTTCATGTTTTAAAAATCAATGACCAGCGATAAATTCGGTGTGATGCTCAGATAAGCCACTTCCGTAATCACCGCTGGCTTTTGCGTAAAATCATATTGATAGTACCAAATATTTTTTCGATTGTAAAGATTAAAAATAGAAATGCCAAGGTCTCCTTTAATCTTTCTCGCTTTGTCAAACATAAATTTGTGATGCACGGCAACATCCAATCGGTGATAGGGCGAAAGACGCGACCCATTTTTAGTACCCACGCCAATGTAACTTAGATCACGCCCATCTAGTAGTGAAAGGGAGTACTGGCCTGCTGGCTCAGAAAATGGTTTGCCCGAACCGAAAATAAAAGTGGAAGAAAAATTCCAAGCCCCCAATGTGTAGTTCTGTGTAATTTTAAACTCATGCAGTTGATCATTGAGTGCAGGAAACTCTTTTCCATCATTGAAATCTGCGTAGGTATTGCGCACTCTTCCGATCGTGTAAGATGCCCAGCCAGTATAGTTGCCCGATTTTTTTTGTAGAAGGAAATCGACACCTTCTGCATAGCCTTTGCCTGAATAAAAAAGTTGCGTGGCACTGGTAATCTGTGCGCCTGTGCGAAAGCGCAAAGAAAACTCTGAAATATTTTGCAAGTCTTTGTGGTAAGCTTCAATATCAAACAACCAGCCGTTGGTTTCGTGGCTCACGCCAACTATATAATGTTGAGAGCTACTCAATTTCACTTGATCGCCATCGGCCATCAACCAAAAATCACGCGAGCCTTCTGATAAGTTCTCGTTGATAATGCGGTTCACAAATTGATTGTAGTTGCCGTAAGCTCCTTTCAACTTGATTTTATTAGTGAGAAAATAGGCAAACGAAAACCGAGGCTCATACAAATACTGATCGGTGAGTTGATAGTAAGACGCGCGCAGCCCACCTGTGATGGAAAGTTTCTTAGTCGC
Organism: Cyclobacteriaceae bacterium; assembly: GCA_043777495.1. Lineage (GTDB taxonomy): Bacteria > Bacteroidota > Bacteroidia > Cytophagales > Cyclobacteriaceae > ELB16-189. The sequence goes on from JAYWHU010000030.1 coordinate 132,584, forward strand.
CTGCCAATTGTCAGAGAAATACAACGAGCTGTATTGCCCACTTTGGTTTCTTTCCAAAATAAGCAAGGTATCGTTGCGCAGGTTTTTATAATTGACATCTGATTGCGTGAAAGACGCGCCTATTTCAATTTTATGCTTGGTCGATAAAAGCCACTCTGCATCGAAGCGTGCCGTTAGGTCTCTGACTTTATTGTCTTCTTTGGTGGTTTGCTTAACAGAAAAAATGACTGAGTCTTGCGCTGGGATCTCCAGTTTAAGCGATGCATCACGATTATAGTTGCTAAAATATTGCGAGCCCGCTATTAAAAAATTTGTGTAGAAGTTTTTATTCCACTGTCGCGACCATTTTGCAGATGCTCCTTGGTTGCCCCAGTTGGTTTTTTCGGCAACCACTCCGTTGAACAAACGATCATACTGCCCAGGAATGAGCGGCCGCAAATATTTTCTAGATTGATCAAGATAGTCTTGGCCATTGTAGAGGCTGATCGTTACCAAATCACTTTCTGATAATCGGATAGACAATTTGGAATTCCAATCATAAAAATAAAAAATGGGCTGAATGGTGTTGACAGTTGTATTTGAAAGCACACTGCTGCTCAGACCTGTAGAGTTTTTATTTTGAATAGAATTGTCTGAAATACTTTTAAACACATTGCTTTGTAAAATATCAGTGTATGATCTTCTCCCTGCTACCAAGAAAGAAATTTTTTTGGAGAGCGGCATTTCAAAATAACCGTTGAGGCTAAGCAAATTCAACCCAGCACCTCCACGCACTTTTTCAAAACTTCCTGTCTTGCCCGTCATGTCCACCACGCTGGATAAGCGGCCACCGTACTTGGCAGGAAAGCCTCCTTTGTAAAGTTGAACATCTTTTACTGCGTTGGCATTGAAGGCACTGAAGAAACCGAAAAAGTGATCGACTTTATACACGGTCATGCCATCCAACAAAACTAAATTTTGATCGGGTGTGCCGCCACGTACGTATAAGCCAGATGAATTTTCGTTAGTGCCGCCCACACCAGGCAAGAGTTGCAGCGACCGGAAAATATCCACTTCGCCAATCGAAGGCAGTAACGAAATCTGTTTGGTAGAAAGTGTAGCTTGGCTAATGCCACTGGTGACATTCACGAATTGAAAAGCATCGGCCTTTACTTCCACTTCTGTTAAAGCTGCGACAGAGGGTTCAAGCTCGATGAGAAATTTTCCTTGTTTTAAAATCTCGTTTGATAATTTTATGTCCTTGGTGTTGTAGCCAATGTAACTTACTTGGATGGTGATGGTATCAGCGGGAATATTGGGCAACGTAAAATAACCGTCTGCATTGGTGGTAGTTCCTTTACTGGAATTTTTTTGAACGATGCTGGCGAAGGGGAGCGGTTCGTTAGTACGGATCTCTACTACTTTTCCCGTCAAAGTGAATTGCGCAAAAGTGCTGGATGAAATCAATAGAAAAATAAATGGGAAAAGCTTCATTAGTGAGCCTGAAAGTTATTCTTAGATTTTAATTAATGCTTTCCTTTCAACTCACCCCGCCCCGACAAAGTCGGGACACCCCTCTCTTCTGTGAAGGGGAAGTGCGCATAGCGTACTGGTAAGTCGGAAAATCGGCTTGGTTTCTCCTAATATAAAGTAAGCTAATCAATACACCTACCATTGAAATACAGATTCAACCATTTGCTCGGTTTTCTATACCAAATGTAAAGAACTACTCGTTAATGGGCTTTGCATAAAAGTATAAATGATGGTTGAACGCAGAAGCTATGTGCGGGCATCGGCCAGGGATAGTAGTGGAAAGCCCGCCAAGCGTAGGAATGTGCGGGGCGCGGACTTGTAACGGATAGCCCGGTGCCACTGCGCCTCGCGTGGCAGGCCGCACCTTTCTACCAATAGCATCGGGATTCGGTGAACATAATGCACAATCAAAATTGTAACGAATTGTAACGAGTTGTAATATCTTAGATGAAGGCAGTAACCATCAGCGTCTTTTGGCGTACCATCGTTTAGAAAGACCAACTTTCTTGTTTTATCGAACATCCAATCCTAAACATTCGCCCCATGATACTCAACTACTTCCTCCTCTCCTTCCGCAACATCATGCGGCAGCGCGGTTACGCACTGGTTAATATGTTTGGCTTGGCCGTGGGGCTTGCCTCGGCTCTCTTCATTTTGTTGTACGTGAAAGACGAACTCACGTTTGATACGATGCACCCCGATGCTGCCGATACGTATCGCATGGGTTACAAAGTTCAGTTTCCCAATGGCAACGTAGAAGCCGCACCGTATGCGCCTGCGGGTTGGGACAATTATATTCTAGCAAATTATGGTGGCATCAAAGGCATTACGAGCTATGCATCTTGGGGAATGCCCACTAGCATCAACTACACAGCCAAGGAAAGAATTATTCTTACAGAAGATATCATCTGGGCAGAATCATCGATTACTGATGTTATATACTGTCCCATTAGTAAGGGGACTACAAAAAATCCTTTGAAAGAAATCAACTCGATGATATTGACAGAATCATCTGCGAAAGAATTGTTTGGCAATGAAGATCCGATCAATAAAACAGTAACGGTTTCACATCAGGCCACCAACGGCAAGAATGTGGAGATGATTGTAACGGCTGTGATGAAAGATTTGCCCTCTAACTCGCATGTCAATCCTAAATACATTTTGAATATTCTGGCACTAAAGCCATTCATTCAAAACCTAGAAGATATTTTGGGCACGGCCATGGGCGATGGCAACAATGGCTTTTGGACACAATCTTATTTTGTTTGTAGCGATCCAAAGAAAATACCATTGATCGAAAAAGATTTGTTGAACAAAGCGAACGAAATCATTGCCAAAAATAAATGGGATATCAAGTTCACGCCAGTTATCCGCAAAATCACCGACATCCACTTTGACAAAGAAATGGATTGGACGATCGATCACAAAACAGCCGACATCAGTTACATGTATGTGTTTATTACTATCGCCCTTTTGATTTTGGTGGTGGCGTGCATCAACTACATCAATCTTTCCACAGCTAAATCGGCAAGCCGTGCGCGAGAGATTGGTTTGCGCAAAACATTTGGAGGTGTGCGCACAGAAATATTTTTTCAATTTATGATGGAGTCCTTTGTGCTGGTGTTGATCTCCGCTTTCATTGCGCTTTTGTTAGTTATATTTTTTACGCCACAGTTCAATCACCTTACGGGAAAAACTTTTACTCTTTTGCATATTTTTAATGGGCAAATGATACTCATTATCATTGGTGTGATTTTGTTGGTTACTATTTTGGCGGGAAGCTATCCTGCGCTGTTCGTTTCAGGGTTTCAACCAGCATCGGTATTGAAAGGCAAATTTGCTTTTGGCAAAGGATCACGAATATTTAGACAGTTTTTAACAACACTTCAATTTGTAGTGGCCGTTACGTTGTTGACGGGAACAGTAATCATTGTTCGCCAAATGGATTTGTTGAAAAATTCCAAGCTCAATGAAGCGGGCAAACAAATTGTATCCATTCGCTATGGCGGATTTAATGGGTCTGCCAATGATCAACAATATCTGACTTTCAAAAATCAAGTGTTGAGCGATCCGCAAATAGAACACATAACGCTTGCCAATCATTTGCCGCGCTTGGATTTCTTCGGCCCCATTTCTATGCAAATGCAGTTTCCTGAAATCAATGAAGACAAACATGAATGGTTTCAATTGAATGGCGATTTTGATTTCCCTAAAACGTTTGGATTAAAAATAATTGCTGGCCGCGATTTCGATCCTAAAAATTTGGCCGACTCGATGGCGGTGTTGCTAAATGAATCTGCATTGAAAGCATTGAAGTTGACTCCGGAAGAGGCTGTAGGCAAAACCATTGTGCGCCCCGATTATGTGATGGGCTACTCACAACCCGACTCAACCAAAGCACCCATTACAGGAATTGTGATTGGCGTGGTGGAAGATTTTCCTTATCAATCTATGAAAAAGAAAATTGAACCGCTGGCGATCTCACCTAAGCCACACACGTTCGACCGCATCATTCATGTGCGCTTGCCTGCGGGTAAGATGCAAGAGAAAATTGCTTCCTTAGAGGCTTCCTGGAAAAAGAATTTTCCCCAATACGGTTTTGACTACTGGTTTGTGGACGAAGAGTTTGGTCGCATGTATGAGAACGAAACGAAAGTGGCGAACTTAACAGAAAAATTTTCGTGGTTGGCCATCCTTATCACTTGCGTGGGGTTGTACGGCTTGGCCTCCTTCATGTCGGAGCAGCGCACCAAAGAAATTGGAATTAGGAAAAGTATGGGTGCAAGCAGCTTGCAGATTTTATTGTTGTTGCTCGGTGTATTTGCCAAGCTGTTGTTAGTTGCTTGTGTGATTGCCATACCCACTGCCTACTTCTTATCAAGTCAGTGGCTAGCAAGTTTTGTTTACCGCACCAGTTTGACTGTTTGGGTAGTAGGCGGGGTGGTGGGTTTGATTATGCTGATTACGTTGATCACAGTTGGGTATGAATCGTTGAAGGCTTCGTTATCAAATCCAGTGAAGGCATTGAGGCATGATGGGTAGATTCGCTAATAATGAAAACGAGATTGAACGATTGTTAAAGTTTGATTCGGTTTTGTACCATGGACTCTATAAACCAATCGGTGTTCGCCAGTAATTCTTCGAGACCAGTATCCAGCAAGGTTTCCGCGTAATGCTTCTGGCTTACCAAGTCCCTTAAACGGATCTCTTGTAATTTCCTTAATGAGATCATTTATTTTATCAAAAATGACAAGATCATTTTCATACCAAAAATGATACTCAGACCATCCATTTGGGGTGAACTCTATGTTCATTTTATGCTGCCTTTACTAAAGACCTCTTCACTTTAGTGGATGTTACTTTAGGTTTTCTGATTATAAGTTCTTTGCGCATGGCTTTACCTGCCTTGTCTTGTTTTATACTTTCCAACAGTCTATTGGCGTTGGCTGGGGTAGAGAGCAAATGAGCGGTTTCTTCCATAGCATTGAATTGCTCCAACGTTAAGACAACATAGTCCTTCTTTTTAGCTCCCGATAAAATTAAAATATCCTGATCCCTTTCTAATTGATGGAGGTGACTCTTCATCTCCTTTCTAAAATCTGTGACCGTAGCTGTTTTCATACTTTTGCTTTTTTTACAAATATAGAAAAATGTACGCTATGCTGTACATTCTAAAATATCATTACTTCAATCAAAACAAACTCAACATCCCTCCCTTCCTAAACTTGGTCAAATCATAAACGGGCATTTTCTTTCCTGCAAAGTATTTTTTCTTAGAGGAACGGAAGAGTTGATGGATGGCATCGGCAATGTTTCCTTCACCACTCATGCGCCTACCGTACTGAGAGTCGTTCACATTGCCTCCGTGCAGTGAACAGATTTGATTCCACACTTTATCAAAGCGGTCGGGGAAATTTTTTTGCAGCCAATCTTCGAAGATTTTTCCGATGGATCCATTCAATCGCACAATGGTCATGCCCGCATTCAATGCACCATGTTCCGAAGCAGCTTTTAGTATGGCAGGGATTTCGTGATGATTTAAACCTGGAATGATGGGCGCATTCATAATGCCAACTGGGATGTTTGCTTTGGCGAGAGCTTCTACAGTTTTCAATCTTTTAATGGAGCTTGCTGTACGTGGCTCCATCGTTCTTCGTAGTTCTTCATCAAGCGAGGTAATGGAAATGTAAACATGCACTAAATTATCTGAGGCAAGATCTTGCAAAATATCTAAGTCGCGCAGCACCAAACTGTTTTTGGAAATGATGCTAACGGGGTGACGGTAATTCGCTAATACCTTCAACATCGCTCGCGTGATCTCAAATTTTTTCTCTTGTGGTTGATAGCAATCTGTATTTCCACTTAGCATGATGGGCACAGCATTCCAGTTGGGCTTCAACAGTTCTTGCTCTAACAACCTCGCTGCATTTTTCTTTACAATGATTTTGCTTTCAAAATCTAAGCCTGCGCTAAAGCCATAGTACTCATGCGTGTTGCGTGCGTAACAATAAATGCAACCATGTTCACAGCCTTGATACGGATTCATGGAATAACCAAAGCCCAAGTCGAGACTATCCACTCTATTCAAAATCTTTTTTGGTGTTTCATGAAAGATCTGTGTCTTTGGATTTTCCAAAAGAGGTTCGTCCAATCCTTCTATGTGATCGGTAACATACTGCGCCTTCAAAAATCTGTTTTCACTTTTGATCTGCGCTCCTCGGCCTTTGAAATAGTCTTCTTCCACGAAACAATATTACTAAAATTATTAGCAATTAGTTTATAAACTTTGATTTTGAGTTAAATTGGTAGGTTTACAGTTGACTATTGATAGTCAATAGTCAACTGTTTGAGAGAACTGGATTTCCAATGCTAAACTATAAAACAACGACTATAAGGGAATTAGAGATTCTCTCTCTAAAGAAGCGTCACATTCGCTTGATAATAAAGCGCGAAGACCTCAACCATCCATTTGTCTCTGGCAACAAATGGTGGAAGCTAAAATACAATTTGGAAGAAGCTGCGCGGCTCGGCCATGATACACTGCTCACATTTGGTGGTGCATACTCCAATCACATTTTTGCTACCGCAGCTGCGGGAAAAGAATTGGGATTAAAAACCATTGGCATCATTCGCGGAGAAGAAACTTTGCCGCTAAATCATACCCTCGCTTTCGCGAAAAGCTGTGGGATGATATTACATTATGTTTCGCGTGAAGCGTACAGAAAAAAAACAGAGCCAGAATTTATTGAGCAACTTCACAATCAGTTTGGAGGTTTTTATTTGATACCCGAAGGAGGAACGAATGAATTGGCTGTGAAGGGGTGTAAAGAGTTTGCGTCTCAACTTAGCGAAGAAATTGATTTTGATTATTTGTGTTTACCTGTCGGTACGGGTGGCACGATGGCGGGATTGATTGAAGGCCTTCATTCATCTAAAAAGACAATTGGGTTTTCTTCATTGAAGGGAGGGGGATTTTTAGTGGATGAAATCAAAAAATTGACCTCACCTGAAAAAAATAATTGGATTCTCAATACTGATTATCATTTTGGGGGCTACGGAAAAGTAACTCATGAGTTAAATATCTTTATAGAAGAGATGAAAAGCAATCATCGACTTCCATTGGATAGGGTTTATACAGGTAAGATGATTTTTGGAATAGTTGATTTGATAACTAAGGAATATTTTACTGAAGGCTCGACTATATGTATTTTGCACACAGGTGGTCTGCAAATGAAGTCTTCTTAATTGCTTAATTTTTCAATCATTCCCCATAAAATGTTTTTGGAATAGCGGCTTAAAGTAGGGTTCATTCAACTCAGGCTCTCCCGTAAAAAAATCCATGATCTCAGAATCTTGTAAAGATTTTTCTATTCGCTTAATGTTGCCGGGACTACCCAATTGGTAGTGGCTGATTACCCTACTCGAAGACATTTTTCGCTCACCTGAAATAAAGGCCTTAAGATAATTCACTTGATACCTTGTTAGATTTTCCGTTTGAGCACGGAACAAGTTAAGCATGTCTGCTAAGAGCTGTTCAAAAGACTCTTTGATTACTGATTCTGTAATTTCTTTCTCGGAATTATTCCAGCAGAGACGGCAGAGGTACTGTACATAGTAGGAATGAGCCTTTACCATCTCCACTAACTGAATGGCTCTCTCAGTCGTTATTTTTTTTCCTGAGCTAGAAAATTGATCTATCATAAATTTTACCCAATGATCAACGGCTATCTTTTCCAAGAACAAGGTATCTCCAAAACGGAAAAATGGTTTGGACGAATCATTGAAGATGCCAGACATGAGATGACGCTTGCTGCCATAGAGGCAATATGAAACGCCTTGATGCTTTTGCCAGACAGAACGCAACTTCTCAAGGAATTTTCCGCCTTCAGGCCACTCTTGGATTTTCTGAAACTCATCTACGCATACTAAGAACGGAATACCCTTTGCCTCTGCTAGGCGCTGCGGAAGGCTTAAAATTTCCGTGGCGTCCAATTTCCCTTTTGGCAACGACAATCCTATTTTGACTTCTTCAGATTCGCCCACCGAAAAGGAAACGTAAGGGCCTATCGTTTTTAAAAATTGTTTAGCATTATTCGCTAGGTTGGCGAGTTTGGATTCGGTTTTTAAAATAGATTTTAAATAAACTTCCAAAAATTGTTCGGGTGAGGTAATTCCGAAGCAATCGGTATGAGAAACCAAGATTTTTCCTTTGTAGCGTGCAATAGATTCATTGACCAAGGAACTTTTCCCCCATCGCCTTGGTGAGATCAGAACAACATTCTGACTATCTGTAAAGGCTTGCTTTAAGCGCAGGATTTCTTTCGCGCGGTTACAGAAGCTACCCTCGCCAACAATTTCACCAAATTTGAAAGGGTTTTTTGTCATGATTTAAAATTACCTATTGATGTATAATACAAAGATAGGTAATTTTTAATATACAAAGTTGTATAATACAAGGTTAGGTAATTGGAAGATACAGGGTTGGATGATGGGTTAACACAATACGTTTTCACGCAAAGGTGCAATAGGTATTCTGACTTGTTCTACTTTGTGGCTGTGCGTGAAAAATCCTAAGTCCCAATGCCCAAGTCCTAATTATCAACCCTTGCCCTTTTCAATTGAAAATTTTGACCTAGATATACTTTTCGAACGAGTGGATCATCAGCCAACTCCTGTGCGGTGCCAGCTTTGAATAATTTTCCATCTACCATCAAATAAGCACGATCTGTAATAGCTAATGTTTCGTCTACGTTGTGGTCGCTGATGATAATGCCAATGTTTTTCTTTTTTAATTTAGCCACGATACCTTGGATTTCTTCCACGGCAATAGGGTCAACTCCCGCAAAGGGTTCGTCCAAGAGAACAAAACTAGGATCTACGGCAAGCGCTCTTGCAATTTCTGTTCTTCTTCGCTCGCCACCAGAAAGCACCATGCCCAAATTTTTGCGCACATGGGTAAGGCTGAATTCTTCCAGCAATGTTTCTACTTTTTCCAAGCGAGCTTGCTTGGTCATCTCGCGCATTTCTAGCGGAGCAAGAATATTTTCTTCTACGGTAAGAGACCGAAACACAGAAGCTTCTTGCGCCAAATAACCAACGCCCAATTTAGCACGCTTGTACATGGGCAAGTCGGTAATGTTCTCATCATTCAAAAAAATATTGCCTTCGTTTGGTTTGATCAATCCCACGATCATATAGAAAGTGGTAGTCTTGCCCGCACCGTTGGGACCAAGCAGCCCCACGATTTCGCCTTGTCCAACGTGAACAGAAACTTGATTCACCACCGTGCGTTTCTTATATTTTTTTACAAGTGTCTCGGCTCTCAATGTCATCATACTACTTCGCTTAAATTATAATAGAAACTTTTTTATATTCGAATTCAATGCTTCATTTTGACTCTATGACGGATAGCAGGGGTAATGTGGATTAAGGCACCAAATCACAAACCTTAGTAGAAATGATTTGCAAAATGAACCCTAACCTTATTACGTTATTTAGTTATAATATACTCAGATAAAATAAGGTAATAACGTTAGGGTAGTTGATAATGCCGTTCTTCTCTACTAAGGTCAAAGCAGTACAATCAAATGCCACAAAACAAATATTTTATTTTTTTTTCTACCCTATGGAACATAACACCTTCTTTTTTTTTAGTAACTTAATAGTAGGCAGTATCAGTCAAACTTTAAATCTTTGATCCGCAATTGTAGAGAGGTCATGCCATTATACGTATTTTCTTCTAGCGTGAAAGCCATGCTGAACATATCTCCACCAGCAATCCTATCATAATATTCTATCATATCAAAACCCACGGCATTGAACACGCTCTCGTTGTTTTCTTGCGCTGCCAAAAAGCGGATGTGCTTGTCTTTAAAGCTCGATAAAGCATTTTTTACATACACATTGGAGGCTTCGAAAACTGGCTTTTGATTTTCGGGCCCGAAGGGTCCCATTTGTTTTAATACACTGTTGAATTTGTTGGTGATGGTATCCAATGTAATAGGCATATCAATTTCCTCCACGGGCGTTTGCATTTCTTTTGTGATTGTATTGGAAACAACTTCCTCAAATCGTTGCTGAAAAGCCACTAAGTTACTTTTATCAAGCGTGAGGCCCGCTGCATATTTATGCCCACCAAATTTTTCCAACAGATCGCTGCACGAATTGATGGCCTCGTATAAATCGAAATCTTTCACGCTGCGGGCAGAGCCAGTTATTTTATCGTTTGATTCGGTGAGGATCACTGTGGGGCGGTAGTATTTTTCTACACACCGAGCAGCAACTATGCCAATTACTCCTTTGTGCCACGTATTTTTGAAAAGAACAGTAGATTTTGCGTTTTTTATCACTTCATCGCCTTCAATCATTGCAATGGCCTCTTCGGTAATGTTCAAATCAAACTCTCTGCGTAAATTGTTTTTAAGGTTTACTTTCTCCGCCAATTCATTCGCCTCCTCTTCTGTCTTTGATATCAGCAACTGAACAGCACCTCGCGCATGTGCTACTCGCCCTGCCGCATTGATGCGCGGGCCTAGCGTAAACACCACTCCAGAAATATCCAAATCGGTTTTGATGGCGGCTATGTCTTTCAATGCCTTCAATCCCGGTAACGGATTTTGATTTAATTTTTGAATGCCGTAGTGGGCGAGTATGCGATTTTCATCATTGACGGGGACAATGTCTGAGGCAATACTCACGGCAACTAAATCTAAATAGTCGTTGAGTTCTTCTTCTTTTCTAAATCTTCTGGCGAATGCCTGCATCAACTTAAAGCCCAACCCACATCCACTCAATTCTTTGAAAGGATAAGGGCAATCTTCACGTTTGGGATCCAGCACGGCCACCGCATGAGGAATAGAAGAACCGGGCAAGTGATGATCACAAATAATAAAATCTATTTTCTTTTGTGTAGCTAATGTTACCGCATCTATGGCTTTTACGCCTAGGTCTAGCGCGATGATCAACGTGAATCCATTCTCCTCTGCCCATCGGATGCCTGCCTCTGAAACTCCGTAGCCTTCGGCATGACGATCGGGGATATAAAAATCAATCTCTGAATAAAAACTTTTTAAGTAGCTATACACTAACGCCACGGCTGTGGTGCCATCCACATCGTAATCCCCATAAATTAAAATCTTTTCATTGTTATCAATGGCTGACTTCAAGCGAGTGACCGCTACTTCCATATCCTTCATTAAAAAAGGATCATGCAGTTGATCTAGCGTTGGCCGAAAGAATTTTTTGGCGAGATCAAAATCCGTGATGCCGCGCTGAATTAAAACGGAGGCAAGGCAGTAATTGATGTTGATGCTCTTGCTTAATGTAGTGACATCATCAGATGGAGGAATTGTTTTATAGATCCATCGCTTGTGCATCCGCTTATTTATCAAATTTTATTATTCCTGTTTTTCCTGCTTTCCCTTTTATGCCCATTGCTCCACGCGCACCATTTCTTCCGTCTTGCTTAGGGCCGAGGCCAGCTTGGCCGCCATTGCCCCCTTCTCCGCCATTGCCAGCGTATCCACCATAGGTATTGGTGATCAATCGCTCGCCTTGAATTTGATGAAGATCATAACACAGTTTACAACTAACCAGCAAATTGCCGCCTTGCCCACCATTATTGCCGTTGCCACCATTGCCACCTATTCCTCCGCTACCACCTCTGCACACGCGAGTGCCTGAGCCGCCATTACCGCCCTTGCCCCCTCGTCCTCCACTGCCGCCATCACCTCCATTCAAGTCAATGATGAGCGTGCCATTTATTTTTAAAGTACCGATATACAAAGAAAGATTGAGTGCATCTCCTCCAATGCTTCCGTTCATTCCTTCCTTTCCGTCTCCACCATTGCGACAAGGTGCATTTTGCGAAACCCCTTGTGTTCCAATTTTGCCGATCTCCCCATTTGCTCCTCTGCCAAAAATCATACAGCCTTTGCCAGCAATCAACACTTTCGCATTGATGATGTTTTCTTTAATCTCTCTATTGAGAATGATCTTAGAAGAATCGTTCATGATGAGCGTATCTACCACTAAAATATCTGACCCAATAATTTTATATTCTTGTTTGTATTGCAGCTCCAACCGATCAAATCGGATTTGAGCAGACACGCCCACAGAGAGAACGAACACAATAATAAACAGCACACTTCGAATCATACCGTAAAATTAACAATCGAAATCACCTATAAATTAATTTTCTTTAGAAGGATAATGGCTCTGTAAGGTTATAAACCTTTGAGTATTTTAAGCTTTGAGAACCCACTTATTAAAATCAAAAAAAAAGGGCAGCCTTGCGGTTGCCCTCTTAACGTTTTTATAAATATTTATTTGGTTCCAGGGGCTTTGTCAGCCACTACGCCTTCCAATACATCTTTGATCTCAACACGTTGGCCATCTTTGAAAGGCACGATCCACGCATCTTTCACGCCCATGTCGCGCATGTATTTTTTGAATTTGTCTGCTTCCCAATAATCGCGGAAAACGCCAATGGTATATTTCTGCTCGCCTTTCTCTGTGGCTTCTCCTCCAAAATTGGGGTTATTATCAAAGTATTTAGCAAGGTCTTTGTTTTTGAAAGCACCGATCTGCACTTTGAAAACCACTCCTTTGGAAAAATCCATTGGATTAATGGGAGGTGCTTCTTTCAATTGAGCGAGTTCCACTTTAGTGGAAGTTAGCTCGCTGCGCATTTTAGAAATCTGGTCTTCCAACTCAGCGATCTTCGCGCTCTTGTCGCTGATCTGGCTGTTAAGTGTGCTTACTTGACCTTTCAGTGCACTGTTGTCGGTTTCAATAACTTGTTTGGTTTCAACCAAGTTTTTGAGGTTGGCGGGGTTCTTGGCGTATTCTTTGGCTTTCTTTTTCCATTCTTTCTTCTCCTTTTTGGAGAGTTGAGAGAAAACTTGCGTGCCGGAAAAAATCAGCGCCAGGCAGAGGAATAATACTCTAGTTTTCATATTAGTTAGGTTTGTTTAACGTATAAAAGTAGTAAATATTTGGGAATTGAGCGAAGGGGGGCTTTTTAATGTTCGTTAAGACACCTTATTTTCATGTTCATCCTACTACCCGCTCCACAATCTTCCCGCTCTTCTTGTTCTTCAAGATCAATTTCTTAGCACCATAGTGCGTCACTTCTTCTTTCACTAGATAATGATCGTCATCAAAAGATTGTAGGTGAATATCTTTTGTTACGCCAACGCGGCCGCGCCAAATGTCTAACTTCACTGGCTCCCATTGCTTGGTTTTAGCAGAGCGATAAGCGGCATCTAAAACAGAGTTGACTACGTAACCATCGTAAAATGTTTCTTTGGGTTGTGTTTTGCTTTCGATGGCGTTGAACATATCCATGAACATGTGGTTGTAACCGAGTTCGTTCAACTCATCGCCTACGGGGAATAGCCAGCCCGAATTGCTCTCGGCTTTCTCGGATACATAGTCGGCACTTTTACCAGTGGTGAACATTTCAAAACCGGTGCGCAAAAAGCTGTTGATCCATATAGTGCCTTCGGTGCCCATCACTTCATCGCGCAGGTCGAGGCCGCCACGGAAAGTCCAGCTCACTTCAAACTGACCGATGGCTCCGTTTTCATATTTGACTAAACCAATCGCGTGATCTTCTGCATCGATGGGCTTCACTTGCGTATCGGCCCAACACATTACTTCCACTGGCCTAATGTCTTTGCCGATGTAACTCCTCGCAATTTCTACACAGTGGCAACCTAAATCCAAAATACAACCTCCACCTGCTTGTTCGATATCCCAAAACCAATCGCTGTGTGGGCCAGGATGTGTCTCACGAGATTTGGCCCAAAGGATTCTGCCAACCGCACCGTTCTTTACACTCTCATGTGCCTTGATAAACTTCGGTGTGTAAACTAAATCTTCCAAGTAGCCATTGAAGATGCCCGCTTTCTCTACGGCTTCCAACATGCGTTTGGCTTCTTCGGCATTCCGCCCCAGCGGCTTGGTGGTCATCACTGCTTTTTTATGTTTGCAACAAAGCATCACGGCCTCTTCGTGCAAATTATTTGGCAACGAAATACAAACCACATCTACTTCGGGTCTATTAATGGCTTCTTCTAAAACCGTTGTAGCAAAAGCAACCTTGTAATCAGTGGCGAATTTTTTTGCGCTTTCTTCCTTACGGGAATAAATGGAAACGATTTTGTCTTTGTTGCGATAGCCTTGAATGGAATCCGCATAAAAGCGGCCGATGAAGCCAGAACCGAGCATGGCGATGTTCATAGTCGTTGGTTAAGAGTTGATAGTTATCTGTTAATAGTTAATGATTGTCCGTTCTTTTCCCCACTTAAAGGATAACCATTAACTTCTTTCCACTAAGCGGCTTTAATTTCCTTCTTCTCTCTAAAGAACACAATAAAATAAATGAGCACCCCTGCGGCAATGTAGGCTGGCACGAACCATATTTCTTTCCAGTTGCGCAAACCATTTTCCGTATTTCCATCGGCAATAAAACCAGAGAAGCTGGTGCCGATGAACATGCCCAAGCCGTAGGTGGCAAAGGTGAATAAACCTTGTGCTGCATTTTTAATTTTCTCACCCGCTTTCTTTTCGGTGTACATATAGCCCGTGACAAAAAAGAAATCGTAACAGATGCCGTGCAAAATGATTCCTGCGTAGAGCATCCATGTGTTGGCCTCTGCATTTCCGTAGGCAAATAAAACATAGCGGAGTATCCATGCGGTCATGCCCAACAGCAACATCTTTTTCACACCAATTTGGTTGAACAAAAATGGAATGGCTAAAATGAATACGGCTTCTGACACTTGACCCAAAGTCATCTTTGAAGCCACATTGCTCATGCCTAATTCATTGAGAAAGACATTGGCAAAGCCGTAATAAAATGAAAGAGGAATACAAACTAAAATAGCCGCAATAAAAAAGACGAGGTAAGGCTTGTCTTTGAAAAGTACAAAAGCTTCTGTGCCAATGGCCGATGAAGTTCCTGTCGTTTTTCCTTTGGGCGGAGTATTGGGCAAAGCAAAACTGACAAGACCCAATAAGATGGAGGCACCAGCTGCCATTTGAAAAGTGATTGCTGATTTATCTAACCCAAAAGAACTAATACAAACACCAGCTACAATCCAACCTAAAGTGCCGAACACACGGATCCATGGGAACTGTTTTCCTGGGTCTGTCATTTGGCCAAAGGCGATACTATTGGATAAAGCGATGGTGGGCATGTAAAGCAGCGAATAAAAAATAATGACCCAATAAAATGTAGTGCTATCTGTAATCTGTGTGGCCAAGTAGAGAAGCAATCCACCAACCAAGTGCAATACTCCCATAATTTTTTGTGCGGCAAAAAATCGATCAGCAACTAATCCAACAAAGAAGGGAGAGATCATAGTGGCAATGGCCAATGCACCATAAGCAGCTCCTATTTGCACACCACTGGAATGCAAAAATTCCGTCATGTAAATACCCATCGTTACATACCACGAACCCCAAATGAAATATTCGAGGAGCATCATGAGGGAGAGTTTGGTAAATAGAATAGGCTTCATCGGAAAAATTTAGATTCCACGAAGAAAGATAGAAATGGAATGATTAGCAATGAAAAAAGGAAACGATTTTCATGCGTAAAATTATTTCAACAATAATTTGTTCACAAATCTGATTTGCAAGACTATTTCGCTCTCATCTTATTTCCTTTTGCCTCGTGAGTCAATTCCGCCATGCCGAGTTTTTCCATCAAAGGA
Source organism: Cyclobacteriaceae bacterium (assembly GCA_043777495.1). Lineage (GTDB taxonomy): Bacteria > Bacteroidota > Bacteroidia > Cytophagales > Cyclobacteriaceae > ELB16-189. The sequence goes on from JAYWHU010000030.1 coordinate 148,318, forward strand.
GGAATATACATACCAAATCTTCCGCGCAGGCCTTTCTTCAATCCATACCAACCTTTCACTGGGTTTTTTGTAGACCTGCCCCATGCCTCTACAGTTCCTTCCTTCGCTGGCTTTTGTTCATCCGCTGATCCCAATTCCATCCAGTCTCCATGTTTCTTGAGCATTGCGTGAAGATCTGCAAGGCAGCGATAGTCATACAATAAAGTAGTTTTGCCAACCACACAGACGATTACTTCTTTGCCATCTTTTTCATCTTTATACATTTCGTAGTCAGATGTTTGGGGTGGTGTCTTTAATTTCCAAGGGCTTTCTTTGGTTCCTTTTTCCATGGTATTAGTTTTTAGTGTTTTGAATGGACTCTGATTCTTTTTTTAAATCGGCTGCGAATTGTTCGAAAGCTTTATCGAAAGGTGGGATATACTTTGCATATAACGGAAACATAGGGCTGCCAATTTTTTCTGTCATAGAGAACAAAATGATTCCATTCCTTTTTGGCACAAGAGTGTAAACACGATTGCCCTGCATGTCGCCCCACACCATACGTTTCTCTGGTTCTATTTCTTTTACCTTCAATTTGAAAGTACGCTTGGCATCCAAGGTAGATTTCAATTTGATTGTTCCTTCCTTTTTGATTTCTCCATCAATGGAGATGATAGTTGAATTCCAGCGAGGGTAATCTTGCGCATTGGTAAGTAATGTCCAGATGATGGCTGGGTCAGCTTTGATTTCGGTGCTTACCGAAGTCTCACGGCTGAAGGTCTTCTTTACGGTGGTGGCTTTGGGTGTCATAATTTTTTTGTTTGAATGTTTGACGCCCAAGGCCATTAAAAAGATAGGCAGCTACTCAGATATTTTCAAAAAATCTTCCATCACCTTCCTATTATGCTCTAAATGATGCAATTGCAGTTCGGCTGCGCCTGACTCAAACGGGTCAATTCCCTGAATAACCTTCATCCGCAAATCAAAAAGCCGTTCCTTATCAGCCTTATCTGCTTCACGTGCCATATCGATTTTCACTACCTCTTCTTGAAATTTTTGTTTGGGATTAAAAATGCCATTCAGTTCTGAGCATTGATGGCAAACCCCTTGCTTGTTAACCAGTGCACATCTTCCCTCGAAAACAGAAACCATTTTGGAGCGACCTGTGTGCAGATAATATTTCACCATTGCTTCTGTTGACTCCATGATTTCAACTATCTCACTGACCTTAAAATCATATACCTCTTTTAAAAACAAGCAAAGTTGCTGCTCCAATGGAAGCGATTTGGAAATGCAGGTAAAACAAAAAGCAATGTGTTCTTTGATTTCAAAAGCCCCATGTGGAGAGGTGCTACGGATTTGCATGGCCTCTTGAAAGAATTTTGGATTAGAGAGAGCTGCTTGCTTTGTAATGTCCGTCACGTTCTCAGGCCATCGTTTTTTTGCACGCAAATTATCTTTGGCCAAATTGGTAGCAATAGCGAACAGCCACGTTTTTAAGGAAGATTCTCCTTTGAATGTATTTAACTTTTCGTGTGCCTTTATATAAGTGTCTTGAACAATATCTTCTGCGTCTGCCACACTCGCGGTGATTCGCACAATATATGATTTGAGCGGCTTTCGAATCGCTTCGAATTCGGATGTTAACAGAGTCGAGTCCATAATAGATGATTATTAAATTTAAAGATAATATTGCATATATGATAATTTACGGATAATATTGATAAAATATTTTTTTGCAAAAAATGGTAAATTGGAATGACAAAGTAAAACGTTTACTTAAATCCGAGCTAATCAAAAGAGGCATTTCTAATTCTGATCTTGCACTTTTGTTGAAAGAAATAGGTATTGAGGAAACAAAAGCTAGCATAGATAGTAAAATAAGCCGAGGAAGCTTTAGTGCTTCTTTTTTTATGCAATGCCTTTCTGTAATCGGATGTAGTAAACTTGAATTTGAAGAATATGAAAATTCCTTATTAGTTGCCGCAGAACCAAATGTCGAATATAAAAAGACACGAAATGGAAAGAAGTAAAATAAAATTTATTGACTTATTCGCTGGTCTTGGTGGCATAAGACTTGGATTTGAAAACACGTTTAAAGGTTTGGGTTATCAAACTGAATGTGTAATGACTTCCGAGATTAAGCCATACGCAGTAAAAACCTTGAAACACAATTTTAAAAATGATTTTTTTGCAGGTGATATTTTTGACATTAGGAATGAGTTTATTCCAGACTTTGATTTTCTTTTAGGAGGGTTTCCGTGCCAGCCATTTAGCGCAAGCGGAAAAAGACAAGGATTTCTAGATACAAGAGGGACACTTTTTTTTGAAATTGAACGCATTTTAAAATACAAAAACCCCTATGGGTTTATTCTAGAAAATGTAGAAGGTTTAGTAAAGCATGATTTACAAAATACAAATGATGAAATTGGGAGAACACTTACAACCATTCTACATTCTTTAGAATTTGATTTGGGCTATCAAGTTTCTTGGAAGGTTTTTGACTCCTTGGAATTTGGGCTTCCGCAATCGCGAAAGAGAATTTTTATTGTAGGTACAAAAACCCATAAAGTTGACCTAAGCGGACACTCGCCTAAGTTTAGAACATTGAATAGTATTTTGGAAAAGGGTCTTAAGCCAATGAAATCTGAGTTTATTGATAAACTGATTGCGCATTTTAGCATCAAAGATTTACATGGTAAATCAATTAAGGATAAGCGTGGTGGTGATAACAACATTCATAGTTGGGACATTGGACTCAAGGGTGAGGTTACCGAAAATCAAAATAAGCTCCTTAATCAACTTTTTAAGCAACGAAGAAAAAAACTATGGGCTAAAGAAATTGGAATTGATTGGATGGATGGCATGCCTTTGACCTTGGAGCAAATTCAAACTTTTTATAATGGCTCTAAAGTTGAATTAAAAAGGATGCTGACGGATTTAGCCAAAAAGGGATACATTAAATTAGAGCATCCGAAAAAGCTTGTAAAGGAAAAAACAAAAAGTGGAATTAGGACATACAGAGTAACCGATGAAACCAAACCGAAAGGCTACAACATTGTTACAGGTAAACTAAGCTTTGAAATCAATAAAGTATTAGACCCCAATGATATTGCTCCAACTTTAGTTGCTACCGATGTATCACGATTGGCCATTCCTGATGGAAAAGGATTAAGAAGATTAACTATTCGCGAAGGGCTTAGGCTATTTGGCTTTCCTGAATGGTATGAAATCCCCACTAATGAATCTAATGCCTTTGATTTATTGGGCAATACTGTTGCTGTTCCTGTAGTAGAGTTCGTTGCTTCATGTTTGGCTCAAGCAACCAATCAATCACTATTTTTGGAGCCGACTTCTATTTACTTGGATAATACTCAGTCAGAACATCATCAAGAACAGGTAGTGTCCTTTGGTTAAAAACAAAATTACTGGCATCATATATTCTACTCAAATCATTTTGTCTTCCCACCCATCCAAATCCATCACAATAGTTAACCATTAATATCTTGTGCTTCCTATGGTTTGAGTTGTGCTTATGCAATATGCCAAAAAATTCAACAAGCTGATCGGCTCTTTTTGATTGAGCGCTACCAGTTGTAATGTTGTAAGATGACTCAATAAGTATAATTGGGGATGCGACACTGGGTATCAAAAAATCAATGTTCTTGTTTAGCAAAGGAAATTCCTTTTGAACTTCATATTTTAAATCCGCATTCACTTCATCTTTAAATTTCTCCAATCTTTGCTTTATAATTCTCTCAACATGAGCCCCAACCTCATTGGAATATTTACCTTGAATTTCATTATCATTCAAAATGCGTTCTACATAATTATAACTTTGTAAATCCATAATGAACGAGGATTCTTTCAATTTAAAATTCCTCATGTAGTACAAGGGAATATCAACACCAATTTTCGAATTACGCCCATTAATAAAAAAATCGATTAAACTATCAGAGAAACCTTCATCCTCTTTCATCGCTTTGCTGATTTTAGCAACATCCCATTCAGAACGAAAGTCAGCTTTGTAATATTTATATCGAACCAAGGAAACAACCCTTTTCAATCTTTCCTCCGAAAGCCCAATCACTGAAATAAATGCTTTTAACTTTTCAAGTGCAGAAAAGTTCTCATTTACTGTTAAAAATTTAGATAGTTCCTTGGTGTCTGAAAATCTTTTACAATTCTTATTTATGAGTATAGCAATGGGTTCAATAGAGTTTAAGAAAGAGCGATCAAATTCGTCATCAATCATGAACGACATACTGTTCTTCCACTCTTCAAAGGATAGTTTTTGCATAAGATTTTTTTAATGATCAAACCATCTTCTCCGGCCTCACCCACTCATCAAACTGAGCAGAAGTTACCAGACCCAATTCTACAGCCGCTTCGCGCAAGGTTTTATTTTCTTTGTGTGCCTTCTTGGCAATCTTCGCAGCATTTTCGTAACCGATGTGTGTGTTTAAGGAAGTGACCAGCATCAATGAGTTTTCCATGTGTTGCTTGATGATCGGCAAGTTTGGTTCGATACCAATCGCGCATTTATCATTGAAAGAAACACAGGCATCGCCAATCAAGCGTGCGCTTTGCAACACGTTGGCAGCAATCACTGGCTTGAATACGTTAAGCTCAAAATGCCCCATCGAGCCACCAATAGAAACGGCCACATCGTTGCCCATTACTTGCGCACACACCATCGTCATCGCCTCAGGTTGGGTTGGGTTTACTTTGCCTGGCATAATGGAAGAACCCGGTTCGTTGTCAGGAATTACGAGTTCACCAATGCCACTGCGCGGGCCTGAGCTTAACATGCGAATGTCGTTGGCGATTTTCATTAATGAAACGGCAGCGCGTTTCAAGGCTCCAGATAATTCAACCATCGCATCGTGCGCGGCCAGTGCTTCAAATTTATTGGGTGCTGTAACGAAAGGCAAACCTGTAAGCTCTGCAATTTTTTTTGCCACCAACACATCATATCCTTTTGGTGTATTCAATCCCGTGCCAACGGCCGTGCCACCTAATGCCAATTCCTTCACAGCCTCCAACGCATTTTTAATAGTGCGCACACTGTTATCTATCTGTTGCACATATCCAGAGAATTCTTGGCCGAGCGTAAGTGGTGTGGCATCCATAAAATGAGTGCGGCCTGTCTTTACAATATTTTTAAAATCAGTTACCTTTTTTGAAAGCGTATCGCGCAGCTTTTGCATTCCCGGTAATGTAATTTCAATCACTTGCTTGTAAGAGGCAATGTGCATAGCAGTTGGATAAGTATCATTGCTTGATTGTGATTTGTTCACATCATCGTTTGGGTGCAATACTTTTTTCTCATCAGTCAATTTACCTCCGCTCAATACATGCGCACGATAGGCAATCACTTCGTTAGCGTTCATGTTGCTCTGTGTGCCTGAGCCTGTTTGCCAAATCACCAACGGAAATTGGTCATCTAACTTCCCAGCCACGATTTCATCGCACACTTTGGCAATCATATCTTTTTTATCTGCGGCAAGTACACCCAACTCACAGTTGGCCATGGCCGCAGCTTTTTTCAGGTAACCAAAAGCATAAATGATCTCTTTGGGCATGCTGGCCTCGGGCCCGATTTTAAAATTGTTGCGCGAGCGCTCAGTCTGTGCGCCCCAGTATTTGTCGGCTGGTACTTGCACCTCGCCCATGGTGTCTTTTTCGATGCGGTAGGTCATGAATTAGAATTTAAGATTTAAAGAATTGTGATTTAAGATTTTTTTGTGATATAACTATAATTTTTTATTTGTCAATAAGCCACCCTGTCAAACTCAACCTCGCTCTCGTAGCAGGCAGCACCTCATGCTCCAACAAATCGCTGCGAAAGCAAACCAACCTCCCCGCCAAGGGAAAAACATCTTTGCTTTCTTCTTTTAAATACAATCTTAACTGGCCTCCATCGTTCTCACTCCAGGCTTTATTCAGATAACTGATAACTGACAACTTCCGGTGGTCATCTTTTTTAAATTGATCCAAATGCCGCTTATAAAAACTTCCAATTGGGTAAATCGTTTGGTGTACTTCGCAGTCTTTCAAACTCAGGAACAAACTTTGATTCACAAAAGAAATCAGTTCGCGTAATTTTTCAATATATCCCTGCAAAGGGGCTTTGGCAAGATTATAATCAATCCATTGGATATAATCGCCACGGATGCTTTCGTTGATTTGTTTTTCTTGGCTCTTGCCAATGCCCGCTTTCTTAAACTGGTTCAATCCGTTTTTAAAACCATCTAATTGTAAAATGTTTTCAACCTCTTTGGCACTAAGAAAATCATCAATAATGGCGTAGCCTTCTTCGGCCAAGCCATCGGCCAATAGATTTAGTTGAGAAGTTAGTTGGGCATCCATCGTGTAAATTTAACAGCATGGTTTAACTTTGGGCGATATGAAGATAAATTATAATAAGAATCTCGTCATTTTGGTGATTAGTGGTCTATTGGTTTCATCATGCTTGCCCAAAGAGCAAGTGGTTTTTAAATCGGTTAAAAATTTGGTTTTGGATGGTGGTCTTGACGGGGAACCATTGTTGAAAGGGGAAGCCGTCTTCTTCAACCCCAATAAAATCCAGACAAAATTGAAGGAGATCAACGTAGATATTTTGGTGGACGGGAAGAAAGCGGCCCGTGTTGATCAACAGATGAATTTGGTGGTGCCCGGCAAATCGGAATTTACTGTGCCTATTCAAGCAAACATTTCACTCAAAGACTTTGGCTTGTTGGATGCCGTCATTGGCTTTTTTGGAGGCAAAAGCTATCAAGTTCAATTCACCGGATATCTGCGGGTGTCCGTACATGGCATTCCTGTGAAAGTGCCAGTGAAATACAATGAAGAGGTGAAGTTGAAATAAGAGAGTAGGCAGTAAGTAATTTGCGTATTGCGATTGCTCACTGCTGATATTAAAGAGATTAGACTTTAAGTGCTTTTTTTACAATGACCGCAGCCCTGATCCTATTGATCTCATCTCTCTTGTTCGCCACGGGCTGGCTGCTGCGTGCACGCATGAAATTGAAACAGAAAAATCTAGTCATTTCCCTCCAAGGCAAAGAAATTGAAAAGCAACTGCGCGAACTAGAGCAGAGCAGTGAGCAAATGAAGGAGTTGGTGCAAGAGAAGCAACAGATCATTGGCATAGTGTCGCACGATTTAAAAGGGCCTTTCAACCGCATCTTTGCCTTGATTCATTTGATGAACCTCTCCACTGAAAACTTAACTGAAGACCAGCTCGATTACCTCAACAAGATTCATCAAATTTCTGCCGATGGCCTAAGCATGGTGCGTAACTTGTTGGACAACCGCATGATGGAAGACATCGGCTTCGATCTAGCGCACGAAAAAATCAACTTGGCAACATTGCTTGGTTCCATGATCAAAAATTACCAAGTGCTGGCCGAGAAGAAAGGGATCCATTTTTATTTTGAATCGCCACCGCAAGTGATTCTGCTCAGCGATAAAGTTTACTTGACACGTGCCTTTGAAAATCTCATTTCCAATGCATTGAAGTTTTCTAGATCGGGTGAAAATGTTTCCGTCTCAATTACTGAAAATGCGGAAAAAATTCTTGTCTCCATCCGAGATGAAGGCCCCGGCATCAGCGAAGCCGATCAATCTAAGCTCTATCAAAAACTTCAACGTCTCTCTGCACGACCAACGGGAGGAGAAAGTTCGACAGGCTTAGGTTTGTGGATTGTAAAAACAATCATCGATAAAATGGAAGGCTCTATAGAATGCAAAAGTGTAGAAGGAAAAGGCACCACTTTTACGGTAACGTTGAACAAATAATGCTACGCAAAATAACCTGAGTTGTCAGTTTGAGCTTGTCGAAAACTGACTACCTAAAATTAATTAAAAAAATAGTCGTCATCTTTACCTTCCAAAACGGCAACTAGAGACTCGATCACATTCTCATCTTTGATCACATAATCGCGCACTCCTTTTTGAATGAAGCTCAGCACCATGTTGCCATCCTCTATGGCGCTAAGCATAATGATTTTATGATGATCCTTCAGTTTTGTTTTGATGGCTTCAAAGAAATCAATACCGCTTATGCCCGGCAGGTTATAATCGATGATCAACGCATCGGGCAACGAACCGTTCATTGCTTTTAAAGCACTTTCGGCAGAGGAAAAATGGTTTATTTTGTAGGCACGGTTTTGCCCTAGCGCCTTGCTAATGAATTCCGCGTAAATAGAGTCGTCTTCGATTAAAAAAATGTTCATAGCCATCAATTGAACTCTGCAATATAGCAACGTTCTTCTTTTTTGAAAGCATTGATTTTTAAACTTCGTTTAGGAAATTATTGGCCACCCAAATCAGCACTACAGGTACGTAGCTAATGAGCCATTCCAAACAGGCCTGTTGAAAAAAGGGTGATCAAGGCAATTACAACCCCCACAATCAATAAAATACCCCTGCGTTTTTTCATTTTTTTAGATTTGACTTACCAAAAGTATTTGCAACTAGTGGAGAATGAAAAAATAGATGACTGAATTGTACGCTAGGTTACCTGAACCGTTGTAGTCTTACTATGGGTAGATTGTATTGTGGAAATGGATTTGCAATTTTACAACATTAAACCAAGGCTTGCCGTTTGCGGTCAAACCTGTTTCCTTTAGATTTTAATGAACCGATTTAGAGTTTCTTTTCTCCTTATTTTTGTTTCATCACTCACCGCTTGGTCTCAGCAGGCAGTAGGCTCTAAAAAATCAGACAAGGATTTGATTGATGTGGCAGGTAGCATTTTAAACGCCAAATGGTTGTCAAAACACGATACCCTAATAAAAAAAACGGGCAGGGTTTATTTTTCTGGCGCACCCTCGTTGGGTTACTCTTTAACAAGTGGCGCGGCCGCAATTTTTGTTGGAGATGGTGCTTTTTTCACGAGCGAAGAAAAGGATCAAAAAATTTCTATCAGCTACCTTGATATACTCTACACACAAAAACAGCAATTTGTTTTTCGGCTACAAAACAACATCTGGACCAAAGGGAATCGATATAATATAGTAACCGACTGGCGATATTATTGGTATCCACAAAAAACGTATGGGCTAGGCAGTGAGTCAGGCTTAAATAACTCCGTTGACCAAACTTATTCCTACATCCGCCTTCAGCAAACATTGCTGAAGACTATTAGGCCAAATTGGTATGCAGGAATGGGCTATGCATGGGATTATCACTATGATATTGTTCAATCTGGGGGAAGTCAAGCGCTGAGAGATGAAATTCAACAGTATGGGCTGAGGGATAAATCCACTTCTTCGGGGCTATTGTTCAACTTACTTTATGATGATCGCATCAATTCCATCAACCCTTGGGGAGGTACTTATTTCAATTTGATCTATCGCCCCAACTTTGTTTTTTTAAATAGCGATGCGGCTTGGCAAATGCTAACCTTGGATATGCGGAAGTATGTATCCCTTCCCAAGCAAAGCGAAAACATTTTGGCCTTTTGGAGTTACAACTGGTTTACATTTGGTGGAGATGCTCCCTACCTAGATTTGCCCACCACCGGGTGGGACTCTAGCAGTAACATGGGCCGAGGATACATTCAAGGAAGGTTTCGCAGTAAAAATCTTTTGTACGTAGAATCTGAATATCGGTTTAAGATTTCGCGCAGCGGGTTGTTTGGCGGTGTTGCTTTTGTAAATGCGCAGTCTGTCACCAACTATCCTACCAATCAATTTAATTCTATCGCATTGGGTGCAGGCGCAGGGCTGCGCATTAAGTTCAATAAACATTCTCGATCCAATGTCTGCATCGACTATGCCTTTGGGCAAGGCGGTTCTCAGGGTGTGTTTGTAAATTTGGGAGAGGTGTTTTGATTTGAAAATGATAGTCTTATCTTTTTCTATAGCCTTTAGCATTTCTAGCGAGATCACAAATTTTTTTTCTCCTTCTCAACCTCCTCCTTCACCCGCTTCCCTCTCGTTCCCCTAAATCGCTCCCAAAAACCTTGGCGCTTTGGCAAGGAAATAAAATTTTCAACAAAGGCAGTCCGATCATTGATTTTTGGGAACGTCACAGATTTGGTATCAATCTTTTCAAACTGGATGGGGATGCTGTAGACGCCTGGTGTGTACTCCTCCATAAAACTTTTTAACAAGCGCGATTGAAACGGATCTGTGGCCAGTGCGATTTTTTTAAAGCCTAGTGACTTTGCCATCTTCCAACCGTAATAAATATTTTCTGTGCTGTGCAGGGCTTCTATTTCGGCAAAAAGATTTTCAGTGGGCAAGCCAAGTGAATCTGCATACATCATCATGGTGGTTGCTTCGTAATAGGGAGTGTATACTGCAGAGCCAGAGAAAATAATATTTTTAGTAAAGCTAGAATCGTAAAGATATTTAGCCCAAAGTACTCTCGCCTTATAAATCACATCAGTAGCCGTATCTTGATAGGGAACCCCTGGAACAATAATCACATCGAAGGGTATTTCTTTCTTCGCTCTTTCAAAAGATTTTCTCGCATACCGTTGAAATGAACAATGGGTAAGAAGCAAACCGAAGCTAAGGAAAAGCAGAACGCTAAGTGTTAATTTGAAAATTGATTTTTTGGTAGGCATAGAATTTTCAAATCTTCTTCCTGCGCGAGTTCCCTTTATCAGGGACTCAGGCCGAGTGAATTCTTTCTCATAAAGCTAATACATTCTGTCAAGAGATTCTCGTTGGGCATCGTTTAACGGTGCGCAATGCTACTTTGTAAAGTACCAAAAAATCATCTGTCCAGCTGCAATAAAACCCAACAATAAACCGAACGACATAATAGAAAATATTTTGATGGGCATTTGTTTCATTACCACGTGCCCTGCTCCATAGAGGCGACTGATGCTAAACAAAAGTAGTGAAGAAATGACAGCCGTTTCTCTGGTCATGCCATACTTGGCTGAAAATACGGTGATGGTCCACGCCAAGATAATGCCCGCAACAAAACTGGCAGAGACGTAGTAAGGTGGAGTAAACGGTGAGGGCTTAATGCCTTGGCTTTCTAAAATGGCGTTCCATTTTTTTGCCACTGTGGTAACGGTGACAGTTACATCACATAGATTGATAAAAAATCCTCCTAGCAATCCGCCAAGAATAATTTGCATAGTAGTGAACGATGTTGTTTCCATAATTTTTAATTGTTTAAATGATGGAACAAATGTCGTCCGCCCCTACTCCTTAAAATTGTAAGATATTGCTGTTTTTAAAAGATCGCTTGGGTTTGCTCCGTTTGCATGTTTTTTAAAAGTGTTTGTAAAATGGGCTTGATCAGAAAAACCAAGCTCATATGCCACTTCTGATAATGACTTGTCTTCAAAGATCAAACGCCTCGCCTCGTTAAGTCTGAGTTGGATTTGATAGGAATACGGTGTCAACCCTACTTTGCTTTTGAACAAACGGAGCAGATGAAATTTGCTTAGATAAGATTGATCGGCCAATTCATCTAAGGAAAAACTCGTTTTGAAATTTTTGTTGATGAAAGCCGTTGCTCGATCAACCGCATCGGTTGGTTTTTCTTTGGGATGATTGTCTTGCGGAATAGTTGCTCTCCGTTTTATCAATTCCAGTAAGAGCAAGTACAATCTGCCTTCATATTCCAAACTGCTCTGGTAATTTGTCAATAGATCAAGCGTATCTGTGAAGTCCTTCTTAAGATCAGAATCATCGACTACAAACTCAGGAAAGGTGATTTGCACGTTTGGGTTTATCAGTTCTTCAACAAATTCTTTTTTAATGGCAATGGTATCCACTGTCCATCCCATAGTTTCATCTGGCTTCCCCGAATGGATTTTGCCAGGATGAATCAAGAATAGTTGCCCTTCTACTATTGGAATAATCGTATCACCAAAAATAAACTCTCCCTTGCCTTGACGGATCAATCCGATTTGAAAATTCTTTGGAAAAAAAGAGATGTCGTCCCAATGGTTTCCGCTCCAACCAACTAATTGCAAGCTATCATTGCCCAGTGGCTCTTTGGAATAAAAAGTTGCTTTGATATTCTTCTTGCTCATTAGTTTTCCTTCGGATTGGTCAAACCGCTAAACCAACTCTCTCAAATATAATTGAATCGTATTCTCCAATCCCAAATAAAGCGCATCGCAGATTAGTGCATGGCCAATGGAGACTTCATCTAAATCCGGCAAAGAATGCTTTAAGTATTTTACGTTATGCAAATCCAAATCGTGGCCAGCGTTAATACCCAAACCTAGTGAGTGCGCAACACGAGCAGCATCTATGTATGGCTTAATGGCCTCTTCTTTATTTAGATGATAGTGCGATGCGTAAGGCTCTGTGTATAATTCAATACGGTCGGCCCCTACCTTTTTTGCCCCCTCCACCATTTTTGGATTCGGATCTATAAAAAGAGAAACACGCGCGCCCGATCGTTTTAGTTCGCTGATTATCTTTTTCAAAAAAACTTCGTTGGCAATAGTATCCCAACCTGCATTGGACGTAATGGCATCTGGTTTATCCGGAACCAATGTCGCTTGCTCGGGCTTTACTTCACGAATCAATTTCATGTATCGTTCATCTGGATAGCCTTCAATATTGAATTCTGTGTTCACCACTTTTTTTAATTCGATCACATCGCGGAAGCGGATATGTCTTTCATCCGGTCGCGGATGCACGGTAATGCCTTGCGCACCAAACCGCTCGCAATCAATGGCTACTTTGATCACATCGGGATTATTGGCTCCGCGCGCATTGCGTAGCGTAGCTATTTTATTAATATTAACGGAGAGGCGAGTCATGTTTGCAAAGGTAATCGGTAAAAGGTTAAAATGGTATTCGGTAATCAGTGGGGGCAATGACCGAATACCGATTACTCAATACCAAATTTTTCTTAATCCTTACTTCGTGTAACTTTGCTTCAATTAAAAAACAAAGCCATGAGTTTAAAAACACAAATCGATAGCGACATCAAAACAGCCATGTTGGCAAAGAATAAAGATGAGTTGATGGCATTGCGCAGCATCAAGTCTATGATCTTGCTGGCCGAAACAGAAAAAGGCGGCAGTGGGGAAATTGCCACCGATATAGAAAATAAATTATTGATGAAGGCGGCCAAGCAGCGCAAAGAGTCGGCTGAGATTTTTCAAAAAGAAGGGCGTGAAGAATTGGCCAAGAAAGAATTGTTAGAGTTTGATGTCATCAGCCGCTACTTGCCAAAGCAACTTTCTGAAGCAGAAATCACTATTGAATTGAAAAAAATAATGGAGCAAGTAGGTGCCAAAGGCCCGCAAGATATGGGCAAAGTAATGGGCACAGCCACCAAAGCATTGGCCGGCAAGGCCGATGGGAAAATGATTTCTGATTTGGTAAAAAAACTTCTCGCTTCTTGAGCAAAGTAGATATTGTACTGGCTATCATTTTAGCCATTGGTGCTTACCTCGGTTACAGACGAGGATTTTTAATGGAGTTGTTTTTTCTGCTCTCTATTGTATTGGGCATTTTTGTCAGCTTTAAGTTGATGCGATGGGGCATGGAAGTATTGCAGCGCGAGTTCAATGCAGATAAAACTTTTCTGCCTTACATCTCATTCGCTATTATTTTTATTTTGGTAATGGTGGTGGTGATTTTTTTGGGCCGAAGAATCAAGAACTCGATTG
>JAYWHU010000031.1:0-64715 GCA_043777495.1 Cyclobacteriaceae bacterium
AACCCTGTTAGATAATGCATCTGTCCATTTGTTTTGATGACGATACAATGTAAAAACATTTCTTCGTTTTCACACAGCCTCTGCAACGCGTGCCGCTCCCAATTCCTAACTTTAAATTGGCTGAGAATTCAACAACAAGATGACCATGAAAAAATAGAATCGTGTGGGAACGCGTTGCAAACGCACTCCAGTGCGGAGTTAGGTGCAAGGAGCAAATACCAGTGGACAGTAACGACCAAGCCGATAAAGCTTGATTTAGAAATTATGAATGCATTTGAAACACTTACCCCACAAAACCGAAAGGAACTTAACGACTTGACCGAAATACTAATCAAGAAATTTAGCAGCGAGATACCAATGTTTGAAAAATCTATTACGGAATTTTCCCTTGAGGATCCTATAGATGAACATTCTTATCATTTTATAAATGTTCCATTACTGCTGAGGCTTGCACTGCTCGATTTATGCATTCTGTTTAAGCACTACTCTAACACAACATCTGAAACAGAGCAAAATTTATTTGCTCGACTAATATGTGGGCAGCTCTATGAATTTACAGAAGACGTTCCAAAACTTTTTGGAAAAAAGTACAGGAAATCGTTATCAGATCTTCCAGAAGCAGACAAGTTTACAAGTGAACTAAACTTGGTAATCAAAATCTTTATTGAACGGAGTAATAAATATAAGGACACCTTAAAGACTATTCGTCACAACATTTCCCACCACAGGGACATTGATGGTGTTTTGCAAGTCAAACTTATCGAACAATTAGATTTTAAATTTGTCACTGACGCTTATATAGACTTAACTCAATGGTTTACAATTTATTTTGCAAAGCATGAGAACGAATTGTTTAAAATGGCTTCTAAAACTTGAGAGGTGAATAATCAAAAATTAAATCAGATTCCTAACTTTTAAATTGGTTGAGAATTCAAGAACAGGATGACGATGAAAAATAAAATCGTGGGGAAACGCGTTTCAAATACGCTCCAATGAAGGTGGCCAAGCCGCCCGCTAAACTTGATTTTCTTTCAACGTGGTAAAAACCTGTTCATAATCCTTTTGATTAGTACCCATCCATCTGTCCCAGATGTTGAAGTATAGCCCGTAGTTGCCTTGTGATTTTTCATGGTGCAGGTTGTGATGGGTGGATGTATTAACCCATTTGAAGAATGGGTGCTTGATAGAGCCAATTGGAAATATTTCAAAACCTAAGTGGCCGATCACATTCCAAACGATCATCCAAATGCTCCAAGAAAGAATAACCAACGGGTGCATTGGAATAATGCAAATAGCTATAAGCAACACCGCAAATTCTATGACGGCTTCAAGCGGATGAAAAGCAAATGCAGCCCAAGGTGTGGGGTTATAAGAGAGATGATGTACTTTATGAAAGTGCTTAAACATTTTTGGATGGTGCATCAATCGATGCGTCCAATAAAAATAGGCATCGTGAAATAAGATCATCAATACTAATGATAAAACTAAATAGGCATATCCATATTTCTCGATATCGCGATACATTAGCGTCCATCCATTTGCGTTCATCCAGAAAATCGCTAAAGCAAAAAGGCCGAAGATTGTACCGGAGAGAAGAGAATACATTAACTCAGTACGCACTTGCGACTTAGCTGGAAAATGTTTCTGGATTTTGAATTGAAGCAGTGATCTTTTCTTCCAAACATAAAAAATCATGTAAGCCAACCCAGCAAAAAATAAATAGCGAAGAAAAATAAGTGAAGTGCTTATCAACCAAGTGATAAGCACTCCAAATTTTTGAAGAAGAGGTCCAAAAAGCATCTTAAGGAAGGGTCTTAACAATTGTCTTGCCCAAAACAGTAATAGTTATGCTTTTATCGCATGCACCTGTTCCCCAATCAACTGTATAAACTAAATTTCCCTCAGTGATTTTATAGATGCCTGATGAGGGGTAAAGATTTCCAGTACTTGTGCAGCTACCTTTGAATGTAATAGGTGAAGTAATTTCGATTGTAGTTGTCGTTCCGCTTGAACCTGTTTGTGTAGAAGTGCCAGTAATAGTAGTTATATCATCTGATACATCTTGCACAGAAGCACCTAAGTTTACATTATAGGTGCGCTGTAAATTTGTAATGGAATACGTGCGGCCATCGTTCAACACCACCTGCAATCCTGCAATACTAACCGAAAAACTAAAAACCGTAGCCGTAGAGCGAACAAAACCCGATTCGGAAATAGTACCATTCACTACATTATTATTAACACTGTAGTTGGTAAATGTGATAGAGCGAGTAGGTGAAGTTTGAGGAGCAGTGCCCACATATACAATAGCAATCTTGCCTTTACGTGTACGGCCTTCTACACCTACACAGCCTGCCGTTCCAAAATCAATCGTCAAGATTTTTGCAGTGGCATCGTTGGTGACAGTGGCGCATCCTTGGATTCTGCCATTCGAAATTCCATCAACAGAACCATCCAAACCATCGTTGGATACGCTGATGGCATCCTGAATTACATTTTCTGATTCAGATGCTTTTTCACCGTTAGTGGTATCGGCCGTTTGCTCATCGCTCTTGCTGCATGATGACACAAAGAATAAACCAGCAACCATTGTTGTTGCCAAAATTTTAATTGAACTTTTAATTTTCATAGTTTAGTTTTATTTGTTTGTCGCTTCGATGGCCAAGTTCGCTACTGGTTTAATTACCACTTTACTTATTCAACCAAATGCAACCTTATACTACTGATCTGTTAATTTTCACACATGACTCGTTTAGCGCATTTCATAGAAGAAAATGAACTATTGGTTTAAAGAAATTCATTCAAGCCTTGTTCTTATTTAGTATTGCGCTCATTAACCCAAATCAAATGAAAAAACTATACCTATTTTGTTTATTGATTCTCATCTATTCTACTTCTATAGCTCAACACTCTATTAAGGTAGGAACTCAGATACCTATTCAATATGCGGTGCAGTACGATTATCAATTTCATCCACGATGGTCTGGCAATGTGCAAGTGGGTGTTCTTACCAAACCGTATGACCAAGCAATCTTAAGCATACTGAAATCACTTGGGGTAGGCCAAGAAATTGTAAACGTGTTAACCAGTGCATTCAATTTTGGACTCATTACTCAGGCGGGAGTGAACTATCACTTCAAAAAGAATTATGTGGGCGTTACTGGTTCATGGATTCACTTGCAAGCAGCCGATACTCCAGTAAGTGCAATAGAGGCTGCATTCAATGTAAGCATTGCATCTTATCCGCAAAGACCAAGGCAAAGCGCTAAGACACCGGTTAGCCTTACACTGTCTTCTGATTTATACAATGCAGGCATTCTCTACGGCCGTAGATTCACCTTTAAAAATCCGAAAATTGAATTGCACACTGAGTTTAGTTTTGCAAAAACGCTTGGCTCCGCTAGCTATATTGATTCTCCTCAGAAATCATTAGAGTCGCTGAGCATGGTTGTAGATAACGAATTAAAAACTGATTACCTCGATTATGGTTATCTTCCCAGTATTAATGTATTTTTCGTTTATAAATTTGGAGGTTAACTCATTCTTTTGGAAGTAATCGATTTTTTTGCGGGTGGACTTCGGGAGATCAGGAAGAAGCGGCTGGTTTTTATAATCAATGCATTGGCTTGGCTATTGGTGTTTGGCATTACGGCCCTTCTGCTATCAACTCTGTTGCCCGGGTGGCACTCGCCTATCTTTTCATTGTTTCACATTTCTCTTTTAGCGATCAGCTATTATTTGAATATCTACTTAGTCGATCGATTTATAGAAAAGAAGAAATACGGTGTCTATTTAACCTTGTTTGTAATTTTGCTGGTGGCCATCTCCTTTGCACGAATTTCATTTAACCTCCACTATTTCAAGGATACTTCTATTCTGAAAATTCCAATAAAGGAAAATTGGGCCTATATTTTCTCGGTGTTCTCTACTCTTATGGTATTGATACTGAGTTTCTTTTATGGATTGCTCATCAATCGATCGAAAAAAGAAAAAGAATACAAAGAGATAATAAATAAACAGCAGGAGGCTCAGCTTCAGTTTTTAAAAGCTCAAATGAATCCTCATTTTTTGTTTAATACACTCAATAATATCTATTCTTTAACTATTGAGAAAGCCCCAAAGGCATCTGAAATGTTGTTGCTACTTTCTGATCTGCTTCGCTATGCCGTATATGAAAGCAAAAAAGACAAAGTGAAAATTGAAAGTGAAATAAAGCAGATTGAAAAACTGATTCAGCTTTTTCAATTAAAAAGTGAAAAAACTCTTTCAATATCGTTTGATTCGGTTTGCTCGCAATCGAATGTTTTTATTGAGCCCATGATTTTGATTCCATTAGTGGAAAACTGTTTCAAACATTGCAATTTTGATGGCTTGGAAAACGCGTATGTTTCCATTCGGCTTTCAACAGAAGAGCATAAGCTAGAATTTGAAACCATCAATACAAAAGATCATTGGGAAAAATCAAAAGATGGAGTGGGTGGAGTAGGTTTAGAAAACATTCGGCAGCGGTTGGGGATTTTGTACCCAAAAAGACATACGCTCAGTATTAAGGATGGAACAACATTGTTTAATTTAAAATTGACGATCACTAATTGATATTTTTAACCATGAACAAAATAAAAACTCTATTAGTAGATGACGAATATTTGGCACTGAACCTGCTGGAAGGATTTGTTGCACAGTTGACTATGCTCGAGATGGTGGGTAAAGTAAAATCACCCGTGCAGGCAATGGAGATCATTCAAAAAGAAAAAATTGAATTGCTTTTCTTAGATATTCAAATGCCCACCATCAACGGTAATCAATTCTTGCGATCTCTCAAAAACCCTCCAGCTACCATTTTCACCACAGCTTATTCAGAATATGCTGTGGACGCTTTTGATTTAGGCGCGGTGGATTATTTAGTAAAACCCTTTTCTTTCGATCGCTTCTTTCAGGCCACTCAAAAAGCCTTAGAGTCAATTTATTATAAAAAAGGTGAAGATACTGTCTCCATTACTGCAAAGGCATTGCCTGATCAATCTATTTCTATTAAGGCGGATGGAAAAATCTATAAAATCGCGTTAAGCGAAATACTTTATATTGAGGGATTGAAAGAATATGTAAAAATTGTAACCGAGCCAAAGACTTACATTACGTTAGAGACTTTCAAAAATCTGGAGATGATTCTACCCTCTCCAAAATTTTTGCGTGTCCACAAATCATTTATGGTAGCCAAAGAGAAAGTGCGCTCTATGGATGGTAATTTGTTGGAAGTGGGTAAGGCTACCATTCCCATCAGTCGCGAGCGGAAAGAAGAGCTGGTTCAACTGATCTTTGGTAGGTGAGCCCGATTTAGTTTCTTATGAACTTTTGCTCCGGTTTATTGTTTGAACTCAGTACAAACTAAACTATTCATGACACAAAAAAAAGCACTAGTAACGGGAGCCAACAAAGGCCTGGGGTTGGAAATGGCGAAACAGCTCGCACAACAAGGAGTTCACGTAACCATCACTTCTCGTGATAAAGGTCGAGGTGAAGCGGCTGTGAGTCAATTGAAAAAAGAAGGTATCGATGTGGAAATGAAATTGTTGGATGTTTCCTTTGCCAAGGACGTTGAAAGTTTTGTAAAAGAATTTACAACAAATAATTCAAGCCTAGATATTTTGATCAACAATGCAGGCATAGAAATAGAAGGTGGATTTGGCGGCAATACCGTGACGAGCATCTCAAGAGCAATAGTAGAAACAACGTTTGCCACCAATTTTTTCGGATTAGTGCAACTCACACAAGGGCTTCTCCCCCTCATTCAAAAAAGCAGTGCAGGTAGAATCGTCAACCTTTCCAGTATTATGGGCTCACTTACCATCCATGCTATCAAGGGTGGTGACTTGTGGAACGTAAAACCATTTGCTTATGATGCATCGAAAACAGCACTAAACCAATTCACTATCCACTTAGCGCAGTACTTAAATGGCACAAGTGCGAGCGTTGTCTCTGCTCACCCTGGGTGGGTAAAAACTGACTTAGGTTCTGAGTACGCACCGATGGATGTGGCACAAGGCGCTAAAACAGGTGTTGATCTTGCTCTGGCAAAAGACACTTCTTATAATGGGAAGTATATTCACATGGGGCAAGAGTTGCCATGGTAAAAAGTGATAGGTTTCCAATATTTTTATTATTGGAAACCCATTCTCTTAATAGTTCAAAGGCCTCGGCATTTGTGATGGCCAGCCGGAACTAACCCGAAGCAAATAATGACAAGGCAAGGTTCGGTATGGTCGCTAAGGTTTTGAGATTATTTCTAATTGCTCTTCTGTAATAATTGAGTTGAAATTTAATGATTTAAAAAATGGAGGTTTCATTTTAGAAGGGTAGGTACAATTTCTTGTTTTGTAAATGAAACACCCTCACTATTAATTTGTTCATTTCAATCGTCATTCACATACAAATAGACAGTACAGTTCTACGAATAGAACCATACTGCTCACGTTTGTTACTCTAGCATAATTTTTCTAAATCACAATTTCCTTAGCTCTGTAACAAGACGAATTTTTTTACTCTGCGATTCTGAAATATACAGAATGCTTTTGATAGGGTCTGCCACAATTCCGTTAGGTCCAGCAAAGGTCGACTCGTTCAATTTTCCATCGGTAGACCCCGCCTCTCCAGTTCCCGTCAAAACACTTACTTGGCCTGAAAGGGTAATTTTATAAACTCTGTTGGCAAACAAACCCGTTGCAAAAATGGAATTGTTAAAAATGGTGAGGTAACTTGTAATGGGTGTATAGGACGCACCAAGACTACCAAGATCAGCAAAAGCGGTTGCTACGCCTTGAGGAGTAACTTTGAAAATGACTCCATTTACATAGTTGGCAACATACAAATTATTAGCAGCATCTATCGTCATACCCGACAAAGCAAATCCACCCAATGAGGCAAGATCGACTAATGTAGACTTCGCTCCCGCTGGTGTGAACTTATAAATCTTAGAGCCAACTGCATTGCCTATACCTGCCACACTCACAAACAGATTACCATTTTTATCACTCGCTACTTGTATAGGCCCTTCTAGCCCTTCCGCAAAAACTTGCTTCGTTCCGTTCGCACCTACTTTTACTATTTTACCATCATTGAATGTGCATACAAAAAAGTTTCCTGCGTTATCAAAGCAGTGACCCGCTGGCCCCCCGAGGCCATCTACAAAAACAGACCGTTCACCTTGAGGTGTAATCTTATAGACAGTTGTCCCATTTCCATTCGTTGGGTCATCGCTAGTGCCTATATAATTAGAAGCATAGACATTGCCCTTGGCATCAGTTGATAACGCATCACTGGTTATCTGCTCACCAGATATAGCCAAGGTCTTAACCATCGGCTCTGCTTGAAAGGGATTTTTATCGCAATTCTGCAGAAGCGATAATGTCATAAATGCGGCAACAAAAAGTAGGAGTTTTTTCATAATTGTAAGATTTGGTTTTAAAATTTCTTGCAAAGAATGCCTAAGGAAGCACTGAAATCGCCCAAGGTTATAAAGTCGCACCAATTAGTTGGTGCTTTTCGAGAAAGAAAGACCTTTTAGAAACTGTGAAGGTGTTTTGCCTGTCACTTTTTTGAACGAACTATTGAAAGTAGATTTAGAATTGAAGCCGCTTTCAAACGCAAGTGATAGCAAAGTATATATTCTGTTTGATGATTGCTTAGTTAAATGGATGAAATAATTGACGCGATATTCGTTCACATAATCGAAAAAATTCTTTTCAAACGTATCGTTAATCGCCTTAGACAAAATGTGAACGGTACAACCAAGCTTTGTCGCCAATAATGGAAGTGTAAGGTTAGGGTCTAAAAAGGGTCGATCGCTTTCCATCAATGATTTTAAACGATCTACGACATCCATTACTTGCGGATGTGTTAGTGAGGATAGCGTTTTTGCTGTACCATCATCTGATGGGTTAACTGCACTTTCTTGATTAATTACTGCATGTGATTCATGGTGACTAGTTAGCCGTTGATTGGTAAGCTGTAACTTTACTTTGAAATCCTGAGTAGTATTTTTCAATTTGATCCGAAAGAAATCTGGAATGGCAATGGCATTGTAGCCTGTCATATATACGCTGCCAGTAAGTAAAATCCATATACTATTGTACGAAAATAAAACCGAGCCCATGCTGCCGTTAAACTTTAGTAAGAGATAGCCAGTTGCCCATAAAAGAAGAGCAAATCCATTCAGCACAAAAAAGTATTTTAAAAAGTTGATAGTCGGCAGGTTTGAAATGATACCCTTTGCATCACTTATGTATTTCCTAAACAAACGATATGATGCCACTAAGTAAATTGAAATATGTATCCATCCCAACACTTCCGTTAGTTGGCCAATCGCTTGGTTCAGCCCAGTAGAAAGCAAAGCGAACATTTGTTCATCCGGCCGAAAAAGATATTGTGCCAGTAAGAGGACATGAAGAATAGCTGGTAGAAAGTGAGCAACTATTCGAGTCGTCTTGGCTTCATCAATAAAAAAAATACTTCGTACGTAGCAAAATATCAATGGCCCATAGGTAAAAAGCATTAAATCTGATGCGATAGCTACTTTCGGATGCTTAGCAAATAAATCGCTATCGTAAAATATCCTGCCGGCCAGACAAATTGAGATAGCGATTAGCAGAGCAGATAACCAAGAAATAGAGTATCTATTTTGATTGATCCTTTGGATGGCTACGGCTAACAATAACCCTTGAAGAGATGCTGCACCTAGTATAATAATATACCAATTCATAAATTAATTACTTGTCAAAACTAAGCATCGCTTGCACAACAAAATAGTTTACTGGTTGGTTATTTTCTAAATCTTGAAATTCTTTAAAAAGATGTCCTTGTATAAAAAAGAAGGTTTTAAATGAATAATTATTCACTTATATTTGTGTCATGCCACGCCCTAAAGACGACTCGAAGATTGAAGCGATTTACGAAGCCACTCTCAAGTTGGTGCTGGAAACAGGTTTCAATGGACTCAAAATGGCCGATGTAGCCAAAGAAGCCAAATTAGCAACGGGCACTCTGTATATATACTTCAAAAATAAAGAGGTGCTCATCAACGAGCTGTATTTTCACTTGAAGAAAAACAAGACCATGAAAATACTTGAAGTCTTTGATAGGAAAGATTCCTTCTCCGTTGCATTCAAAAAACTCTGGATGAATTACTTCACTATTAGTTTAGGCGAACCCGAACGCATGAAGTTTATCGAACAGTTTACGCACACAAGCTATCTCACCAAAAAAACTAAACAACAGGGCGATCAATTACTTAACCCTTTAGAAGATTTTTTGATTGGAGGGATCAAGCAAGGCCTGGTAAAGAAGCTACCCGTGCAACTGCTTCTCAGCCAATTGATGGGGCCCATCAACGAAAGTGTAAAACTGCATTATGATGAGACGTTAAAGATCACCCCATCCTTGAAAGAAGAATTATTCCGCATGGCATGGAACAGTATTAAAGCCTGAAAATTTTTTAGCCAATAAATGAATCGAAATTCACCTATTAAAATCACACTTATGAAAACAGTCGTCATTACAGGAAGTTCATCGGGCATTGGCAAGGCCGCTGCCGTTTATTTTTCTCAACAAGGTTGGAACGTGGCCGCCACCATGCGCTCGCCAGAGAAAGAGACTGAGTTGAATAAATTGCCCAATATAAAACTCTATGCCTTGGATGTTACTAATACCAGCAGCATTGAGCAGGCATTAAAAAAAATTCAAACCGACTTTTCTAAAATCGATGTGGTTGTAAACAATGCAGGCTTTGGTGCCGATGGTGTATTTGAATCGATGACTGATGAATTTATAGAAAAACAATTTGATACCAATGTATTTGGATTGATGCGCGTAACACGTGAAGCCGTTAAGATTATGCGCACTCAAAAGGAAGGAACGATTGTGCAAATTGCCAGCGTAGGTGGAAGAGTAGCCTTTCCTCTTTACAGTATTTATCACGGAACAAAATGGGCGGTAGAAGGATTTACAGAATCTCTTCAATATGAAGTTGCTCCCTTCAACATCAAACTAAAATTGATTGAACCTGGTGCTATTAAAACAGAATTTTACGGAAGAAGCCGCGCGTTTATGAAACCTGATTACACCAGCGACTACGATGCGTTTGCAAAAAAATGTGAAGCCGTGAGCATGGATGCTGGCGACAAGGGAGCATCTTCTGAATCTGTTGCGAAAGTTATTTTCAAGGCGGCCAATGATTCATCCACAAAAATGCGCTACCCCATTGCCTATCCTGCCAATGTCTTGTTGCCTCTGAGGCGATTAATGCCAGAGCGTTTATTTTTCTGGATGGTGAGGCAGACGTATAAAATATAAGGCTATGAAGGTAAACGCTATTCACTACTTATTTTTCATTTTACTTGTTCTATTCAGCCGTATTTCTTGGTCGCAAGAAAATATTAATCGTTCTAAAATAGAGGGTAAAGCCATTGCTACCATCCATTCAGAAGGCTATCCTGATTGGGTAGAGATCGGAAAAAATTCTGTTTGGATTTCCAATGAAGGATTAAATCTGATGCAGCGCTACGACCCGCAAACAAATAAAATCTTAGCCAATGTAAAAGTAAAGATGCCTTGTGCTGCGTTTACCATTGGGTTCGGTTCGGTGTGGGTAGCGAGTTGTGCCGATCATACAATTGTAAGAATTAATTTAAAGAACAATCAAATCGAAGCGGCTATTCCCTTGGCCATTGCGGATGCAGAAGGAAGTATAGTGGCAGCAGAAGGTGGTGTGTGGGTATTGTCTGATAAGAAAGGAAAGCTTTTGAGAATTGATCCAAGTACAAATAAAATTACTGCAGTAATAGAAGTAGCTCCCAATTCTTTTGCCGCAGTCGCGGGATATGGATCAATTTGGATTACCAATACAGGTGACGATGCAAATGTGAATGGCTCGGTGCAGCGAATAAATCCAAAAACAAATAAGATCGAAGCAACCATTTCGGTAGGCAAACAGCCGCGCTTCCTAGCAGCAGGCGAAAACGGAATCTGGACACTCAATCAAACGGATGGTTCTGTTTCTCACATCGATCCAAAAACAAATAAACTAATTACAACCATTTTATGCGATGTGCCTGGCACAGGTGGAGACATTTCTGCGGGCGAAGGTTACGTGTGGGTGCGGGCCAAAAAGGAATTGTTGTTAGTGATCGACCCAAAACAAAATAAGATCGTAGAAATTCTGGGACCACCAGCAGGAAGCGGAGCCGTGAGAGCAAGCCATGGCTCAGTGTGGGTAACAGCACATGACATTAA
This sequence comes from Cyclobacteriaceae bacterium, assembly GCA_043777495.1. GTDB lineage: Bacteria > Bacteroidota > Bacteroidia > Cytophagales > Cyclobacteriaceae > ELB16-189. Next base: position 11,284 of record JAYWHU010000031.1, read on the forward strand.
TAAAATCTGGAAGCTTGATCCTAAATCTTTCAACAAGAAAAAATAAAACAATGGACTTCATCAAAACTTACTGCCTCATTACCGACAGCTAGATTGATGTTTCATAAAAACAAACTTTATCTGTAATTTTCCTTTGGCATAATCAACTACCATGGAAAAAAAGGGAATATCACGGAAAAAAAGAAAATCCGCCAATAAGATATTGAAATGGGATTACTATGACGCCAATGGTAAATTAATTTCTAATCTCAAAATAATTGAGCGCTGCAATAAATTAGTACTGCCACCCGCATGGCTGGACGTTTGGATATCGTTGGATTCAAAGGCTCACCTACAAGCCACCGGCAAAGATGCCAAAGGACGACTGCAATATCGGTATCATGAAAACTGGACGAACGCCCGTGCAGAAGAGAAGTTTGATGGCATGACGGTGTTTGCAACAACACTTCCTTCGATCAGAAAAAAAATAGAATCCGATTTGAAACTAAAAGGGATGCCTAAAGATAAAGTGGTAGCCTTGATCATCAAGTTAATCGATCTCTATCATTTTCGCGTGGGCAATGATGAATATGCAAAAAAGAATAAGTCCTATGGATTAACCACTTTAACAAAAGGGCACGTGATCATCGACCGATCGAAAGAAGCAGAAGGAAAATTGGATGCCATCTTCGAGTTTGTAGGGAAATCAGGTAAACTTTGGAAGCGAAGAATTTGGGAAGATGATCTGGCTGCACTCATCATGGCATCAGGGAAAGTGGGGGGTAATAAAAAAAGCCAAGACTTGTTTCGATATGAAGATACAAATGGAAGCGACTTCGATATCAAATCAAATCACATCAATGAATACCTCGATGCCCTTACTCCAAAAGATACAAAAGTAACTGCCAAGGATTTTCGCACGTGGGCGGCCACTTGGAAAACTGCTTCTCGTTTTTCCGAACAATTAGATCCAGATACTGTAACAGCGAGAAAAAGAGTTTCAAATGAAGTGATCAAAACAGTTGCATCTGATTTGGGCAATACGCCCACAGTCTGTCGATCCAGTTATATTCATCCTACCATATTATCCGATTGGTCAAAAGGCAGCTTTCGGTCTAAGTGGAACAAAGCAAGTCGCGGAAGAAAATTGAATGGATTATCGAAAGAAGAAACCACTACGCTTAATTATTTGAGATAAAGGCAAACATAGTTGTAGAGCTCTTATGAAAAAGAAAGTCATCGAACTTCTTGCATTGATCTACCCTGATCTACAACAATTAGAAAATGACTATTTTATAATTGGCAGTTGCGCCATGCTTTTGTCAGGATTAACTATACCCATTGTTACTGATCTGGATTTACTTATGTCCTCCGCTGATGCGGATACATTGAAAAACAAATGGTCGCACCGAATACGAAAAGGTTTCACACCTGAAAATCAACATCTCTTCCGCTCTAACTTTGCGCGATTTAATTTTGGTGACTTGGATGTAGAAGTAATGGGCGACTTGGAAATAAATAAAAATAGTCTGAGGCAACGTGTATCGGTTGAACGTGTGATGGAGATTTCAATTGAAGGCCTGAAAATTAAAATTCCAACACTAGGAGAACAAAAGAGAATCTTCATGCTTTTTGGAAGAGAGAAGGATATTATAAAGGCCGACCAAATTGAGGTGTATCTAAGTGGTAAGTAGCTCAGCTATCCGAAAGACTTACTAACTCAATTCAAATTCTTCACAATCAATCCGAATATCCTGCACTTGCAACTTCTGTTCCAGCAAGCTACAAAAGGCATTCTTGTTCTTCATCGAATAATGTTTGCAATTAAAACAAGTGCGCTGCACACTAATGATCTGCAGTTTATTCAATTGAGATATGAGCGAGTAAATGCTCTCCCACAATACTAACTTATCTACTTGTTTTGATTTTGAAACTATTTCAGTGAGCGGATTTGCAAAGTCCTCCGTTTCTGTAACAATTTTAATTCCCGCAGCCGTTAGTTGAATAGTATAGCTCCTAGTATCGTTAGCATCAATAGATTTTTTGATAATTTTTTTCTGCTCCAATACTTTGATGGCATCGCTGATGGTTGGCTTGGTCAGATTGAATTCCTGTGCCAAATAACTCACCGTTGACTTATCTTGCGAATGATGTTTGATAAAGATAAGCAACTGTATCTGTATGGGGCTTAAGCCATGTTCTTTTGCTTTTTCCCAAAGCAAAATGCGAAACACTTGCGACAAGCGTTCCAGTCCAGCAACTATTTTATTGTCGAGGTTAGAATTTTGATCGTCTAATTTAAATACCGACACTTTTAACAGTTTTCCATTTCAATAATATAGTAACCTTTTTGCTGGATACTTCTCTCTATTTCCGCAGAGGCCTTTTCAATGTGACAGAAGCTACATTCTTTTGTTGTCAACTCTTGGCTGTCCTGATGTTTTGATTGTAAGTATTCCTTACCAAAGGTATAAATTACTTTTTCATTCACTACACTTTGTGGTGCGATAATATCGAAGTGCATGATCTTGCCGTCTGTCTTCGTTACATACGTGTCCCAAACTGCTACTTGCATAGTTTTTTTATTATTTAAAAAGAAAAAAGGCCGAATTGACAAAGCAACCCAGCCATTCTTACTTATTTTTTACCAATTAAAATTCATTTTTGCTAATGTACGGGTATGTCCAAAGAATTACCGTTAAGGTTACCGCTTTGAACCAAGCCGCATACATCGCCTCTACGGTATTTGCATCATGCCCCTTTTTGGCAAGAAAGCCCTTGATGGTTGCCGTAATAGGAAAAATGAAAGCCACCATGTAGCGATAGTGAATAATCGGCACTGCGTCTACACCATCTGTTTTGTTCTTCTTAGAAGTGTGATGGCGCAGTGCAATTTCGTGTTGGTAGTTCAACCAAGTTTGGTCATACGGCTTATTGCATAAGTCCATGATCCATTGGCCAAACCGAGCCCTGACCGCTGTGAGATACTCCACGTTCGGCTTGTTATCCTTGCCAAAGTAATGAACAAGGTGTTCATTGCCTCCCACAAAACCATACCAAAGATCAAGTACTTCATTGGTTTGGTCTTTCAATACCTCGCCCGCTAGGCGAAGATTCTTTTCATCTTCTTCCGTAAATAATACGGTTTTCTTAAGAAGGTTTAAATCGGCAATGCTTACAGGTGATTGCCCTACTTGCCCGTAGGCGTAACCTTTTATTTGATCTGCCATTTTATAAAGGGATTAAGATTAATTGATGAGGCAAATATAGTAAGGATTCCTAACTATAAAAAGGAATAGCAAGAATACTATAAAAAAAATCCGTCAAGAACCGATAGTTGCCCCCTCTAATTTTGTTCGTTTTGATTTTGGAGATATTGAAGTAATGGGCAATTTAGAAGTTTGCAAGAATAGTCAATGGCTACCTGTTTGGGTAGAGCAGTCTGTGGTATTTTCAATCGAAGAATTTCAGATTAAAATTCCAACATTAGAAGACCAAAAGAGAATCTTCTTGCTTTTTGGTAGAGAGAAGGATATGGCAAAGGCTAACCAGATCATATACTATCAAAGAGGCAATTAGGGGATCCTACAATTGCTTGGTCGACATTCAAGCAAACTCTGTCAAAATCCACTTTTTAGGGGAGGCAACTGTTATTAAAATACGCCATCTTTGTTAAGGGCTTTAGATTGCTTTTTACCTCTAGACCGACCTTCATGAAAATTTCGAATAATTTCAAAGGGCTATGGTTGGCGGCTTTAATCTCATTTTCAAATGTACCTGCTTGGGCGATACCGTTTTATTGGGTGGCTCCGGCTGGTGCGCAAGTCTGGAATGACCCACAAAACTGGTCGCTCACCAGAGGTGGCAGTGGCGGTGCCGGTGTGCCCGGCCTTGGTGATGATGCCATTTTCGACAGCAACGGGGCTGGTGATTGCTTTGTTGACGTTGCCGTGGAAGTTGGATCGTTGTCATTCGAAACAGGTTTTTCTGGCTCGATTGATCTGGGTAATGGTATACTACGCACGCAACAAATCGTCAACTTTCAAACCCCCATGCAAAACGGTTCTGTGCAGGTGCTGGGCGGCAGAATTCAAATACAAACTTCAAACCTTGCGATTGAACTAATTGGAATTTCCGATGATATTAATTTGCTGAGCAATACCATCCAGAGTGTAACCCTAACCGTAACAGGCACCTCTCTCAATTCGGTAACCAGCAACACTTTTACATCCACGATCGACTTCAGTCGTACAGGGCCAGGCGTGCTCGTCTTCGATTCGAATTCGTTTCAGGATGTTACATTAAGAAATCAGAATAATGTCGGGTCCATCATCGCGCAGGGTATTGAAAGCTATAACACGTTGTATGCATACAATGAAGCTAACTCATCCGTTGATCTGGCCTACACAGGGGGCGCCACTACCTTTAGCAATCAGGTTGTTTTGGTGAATACTCAAAACGGCACCATCAGCATGGGTTTGGGCGGTGGAACGGCCACGGTGGGAAATTTTGCAAGCCTTCAAATCAATGATTTCGGTATAGGGACTGTGTCTTTGAACAACCTTACGGTAAATGGAACTTACAACCCATTCCTTACAACACTCACGGGCACAACCCATCTCCACCTGGCCAACTGCACGTTCAACTCTCCGTTCAATCAGATAATACCCCGCATCACCTGCGGGACTGGAAATCAGTTTAACGATGCTTTTCTTGTAGATGTAACGGGTGACCACCCAAGTTTCATCTCAGGAAATTTTAATGAGCGTGCAGACATTATCCGAAATGGAGTCGGCAATCTCTCCGTTTCATCAGGAATTTTTCTTGATCTTGCCTTTGTGCGAAATGAATCTTCCTCGGGCTCTTTACAACTCTTTGAAAACACCTTTAACCAATCGGTCACATTCACAAGGACGAACGGGATATTGCAACCCAGCGCCAGTAGCACAAGTATTTTTCGTGGCAGCGTAACATTCAATACTGGAACTAGTGGAAGTGATTTTGTGGTTGGCAGCTCACCAACGCAAGGAGTGATGCGATTAGAAGGGGGCATTGATCAAAATGTAAACGCAAGTGGAACCTCTAACATCATCATTCATCGCATAGACCTTGACAAAAGCGCAGGTGTGATTAATGTTAATACACCACTCTCCGTTGCTACTTCGTTAGCTTTTACTCAAGGCATCATTCGCACCACCGATACTAACTTCATTCGCTTCCTCGGTGGAGCCACTGCTTCTGGTGCATCAACTACCAGCCATGTAGATGGACCAGTAAGAAAATTGGGCAACAATGCTTTCACGTTTCCGGTTGGTGATGGTGGCATCTTCCGCCCAATTGCTATTTCCGCACCTTCGTCCGCTACAGACGAATTTACAGCAAGCTTTTTTCACACCGCTCATCCTTTTGGTGGAACTGCAACTTATTCCGCTCCATTAGTTGCAGTAAGCACTTGCGAGTACTGGACGCTTGATCGCACCGCAGGTACATCCAACGTTTTTGTTACGCTCGGCTGGCAGACTGTAGATTGCCCCGCACCTTACATTACAGATCCAACGACACTGCATGTAGCCCGTTGGAATGGAACTCAGTGGGTTAGCCACGGGCAGGGAAGTTTTACAGGTTCAAGTGCGGTAGGGACAGTAACCTCTGCTGCGGTTGTTTCATCGTTCAGTCCATTTGCGTTGGGGTCAACCACGCTTTCTAACCCACTGCCAATACAACTGCTAGACTTTGCTGCTTTGCCACAAGCCAGTGGCGTTGAACTTCTTTGGCGTACTGCCTCCGAAATTAATAGCGACTACTTTGCCATGCAGCGCAGTGCCACTGGCATCGAGTTTGAAACCATCGCCCAAGTGCCTGCGGCCAAGTTTTCGCAATCCACATTGCAATACAGCTATCATGATAAGCATCCTTTAGTGGGAATATCCTATTATCGATTAAAGATGATAGACCAAGACGGCACCGCTGAATTTTCAAAAGTAGTGCTTTTAAACTTCGATGAAAAACCATTTCAGGTTTATCCAAACCCAACTACCGATGTTTTGTATTTTACGGAGAAAAGAAACATACGGATTTATGATCTGCTGGGAGTGATCCTCCTGCAATCAGCAGACTCTATACGTGAAATTAAAATTCCACCGCACTTGGCCGCAGGAAACTACATTCTTCAAACGGACCAAAGTGAATTCATTCGGATTGTCATCGTCCACTAAATCCAGTCATTCGATTAAGCTACTCTAGAAATATGAAACATATTTATTACTTTCACGTTTGCAGGACTAATCTTTAATTGATATATGAAAGGAACTTACCTAGGTGAACTCGAAGAATTGGTGCTTTTGCACGTAGGCATCCTCTACCCCGAAGCATACGGTGTGGCCGTAATGGACGAAATAGAAAAGCAGGCGGGTCGTAGTTTAAATATCAGTGCAGTACATTCGGTACTGACCCGCTTAGAGGAAAAAGGTTACCTGAAATCTAAAATGGGCGATCCTACGGAAGAGCGAGGCGGTAGAAGGAAAAGAATCTTTTTATTGACGGCTGCGGGGAAACGTGCATTAGAAGATGCAAATGAATTACGTAATCAGTTGTACAGTCAGATACCGAGGGTGGCATTACAGTTTAGACTTATATGAAAAAGTAGGCAGTAACCAGTAGCCACTAGGCAGTAATTGTCCGAGACTTCTTACTGCAATCTGCTTACTGCCGACTATTAAAAAATATATGAGATACAGACCTCCCAATTGGGCAGATCGGTTTTTAGAATGGTATTGCAATCCCGCTTTGCTCGAAGGAATTCAAGGGGACACGCACGAACTTTTTTATAGAGAGGCGAAAACGAACAAGCGAAAAGCAGATTTACTTTTTGTTTGGAATGTTCTTCGATTTTTTAAATGGAAAAATATAAAGCGTACTAAAAATAAATATGAATCAGATAATTCAATTGCTATGCTAGAAAACTTCTTTAAAACCGCCATCCGAAATATTGTCAAACACAAAGCCTACTCGTTTATCAACTACGTTGGATTGACTTGTGGCCTTGCTCTTGCCTTGCTCATCATCGCTTATGTGCGAAATGAAACAAGCTATGATCAATTTCATAAAAACGCTGCTCGACTCTATCGATTTGGCTACACCGTATCCAACGGAATGAAGATAGCAGCCACACCGCCCCCCATCGCTCCAGCACTAAAAGACTATTACCCCGAAGTAGAAGAGGTAGCCCGCATTTATAGTAGAAATGTGAGTATCAGTACGCCCAACAGCACTGAAGCATTTGAAGAAACCAATGTCATGTTTGCCGATTCAGCCATCACTAAAATGTTTTCGTTCGATCTCTTGAAAGGGAATCCAAAACGGGCATTGCATGATAAGTTTACGGTACTGATCAACGAAAAAATGGCAACCAAATATTTTGGAGATAAAAATCCCATTGGTGAGTCCTTGATATTCTCTGGCAGGCAATCATTCAAAGTAATTGGTGTGGTGAAGGATTTTCCCGAGAACTCACATATCCGCTTTAATATGCTGGTTCCTTATGACGATATGTTTGATTTGGAAGATGAGAAAACAGAACAGGTCCTTCGGGCGAACTTAGCGATGAACTTTGTGATCAGTCACTCTTATACATATGTATTATTAAAAGAGGGCAGCACGCCAGAACACATCAATGCTACCATGGGTGATTTCTTAAAGAAGAATGCGAACCCGAATGTGTTGGTGGGGCAAGTTTTTGCTCTAACACCATTGATTGATCTTCACTTAAAGAGCGATCATCAAGGAGAGCCCACCCCCACCAACTCAATGACTAACATCTATATTTTTATTGGTGTTGGCATTTTGACTTTACTAATTGCAGCCATCAACTACATTAATTTAAGTACTGCTCAATCATTCAACAGAATGAAAGAGATAGGATTAAGAAAAATATTGGGCTCAGCCAAGAGCCAACTGATTACTCAATTTTTAGCAGAGAGTTTTATCTTTTGTTTGGCTGCTTTGTTAATGTCCTATTTGATTTTTTATTTGGCCTTGCCTCAGTTGAATGTACTCACCGGAAAAAATCTATTGTTCACCAGTGTACTGGATATCAAACTTATCTTACTATCAATAGCCATGCTACTGGTGCTCACTTTTTTGGCAGGTGGTTATCCCGCTTATTTCGTTACCAAATTTGAATCGGTGAATGCGTTAAAAGGCGGAGACCAGAAAGGTGGGCGAAAACAAATTTTTAGAAAAGTATTAGTTGTGTTTCAATTGGCCATTGCTTGCATGTTGTTATCTGGCGCGTTACTAATTGTTAAACAATTAAAATTTTTAGAAGACAGACCGCTCGGCTATCAGAAAGAACACATTATTAATATTCCTTTGCAAAGTCAAAACCTGAATGGATATTTTCAGCAAGGCGACTCTACTTTTAAAGTAAGGTTACAAACTTTTAGAGATTTGATTGAACAACAAAGTGGCGTGCGGCAAACTACTTTATCTTCAGGTTCACCGAGTGCGGGAGTTGTATTCAGAGGCACAATTCCAGAAGGGTTCACAAAGGAGGATAATATTTTTTCAGCGAATTTAGCAGCCGATTATAATTTCCTGGACGCATTCGATATGCAACTAGTGGCAGGTCGCAGTTTCAGTAAAGACTACGGTACTGATCCCAAGGAAGCTTTCATCGTAAATGAAACAGCCGTAAAAGAATTTAAGTGGGAGACGCCTCAGAAAGCATTGGGCAAAGAAATCAATCGAGAAGGCAAGAAAGGAAAAGTAATAGGCGTGATTAAAGATTTCAATTTTATGTCGCTCACCACGGCCATCTCACCATTGCTACTATCAATTGATCAAAATCAATTCAACACGTTATCCATAAAATTTGAAAATGCCAACGTAGAAAAAACGATCACCAGGTTGGAAAGCGAGTGGAATAAAATTTTTCCTGAAAAAGCATTTGAATATACATTTTTAGATGAGCAGCTCAATCAACAGTATGCCGATTTCAAAAACTTCGGGGCCATCATACAAACCTTTTCAGGCATTGCTATTCTGATTGCTTGCTTGGGTGTATATGGATTAGTGCTATTTACTGTGCAACGGAAAGTGAAAGAGATTGGGGTACGGAAAGTATTGGGTGCGACTGTGCCTAGTATTCTTAAACTGGTTTATAAAGATTTTGCGCTGCTTATTGTGATAGGCTTTGTGATTGCCGTGCCAGTGTCTTATTATTTCATCAATCAATGGTTGGATAATTTTGTCTATCGAACCTCTATTGATTTTCTTACGTATGCCATTAGCTTAATTGTTGTACTAGTGATTGTTTCATTGACCATCAGCTATCAATCTATACGGGCAGCACGGGCAAATCCAGTGAACTCACTGAGAATAGAGTAAATTTTTGCAATCGAAATCTAAAAAATGAAAATCTCTCCGCCCAAATGGGCAGATCATTTTCTGCAATGGTATTGCCGACCAGATTTGTTGGAGGAAATTCAGGGCGATGCGTATGAATTATATGAGCGAACAGTAAAGAAAAGTAAGTCCAAGGCTGATTTTCAATTTGCTTGGAATGTATTTCGTTTTTTTCGGTTCAAAAATATTAGAAAAAGAAAATCATCTAATCAATCAACCATATCTACTGCTATGATAAAAAATATGTTTGTGGTTACCGTACGCAACTTTACGCGGCAACCAAGTCATTCTTTTTTGAATATGTTTGGGCTATCGGCCGGCCTCACGTGCGCACTCCTTATTATGTTGTGGGTAATGCATGAAAATTCCTTCGATCGTTTCCATTCAGATACTGATAAATTATTTAAAGTGTTAACGCACGTAGAGGCAGACGGCAGTTTTCAAACGTATGACGTAGCCTCTTCATCCATGGATGTTTCGTCCGTACCCGAAGCCGAAACATTAGTGAGCGTTTCTACAGGAACGCGTTGGCCTCATGAATTGTGTTTTCGCCCAGAAGGAAAGAGCAACGAATGTATTTACTTGAATGGCGTTTATGCCAATGAACATTTGTTTTCCGTTTTCAATTTTCCAATTCTGGAAGGCGATCGAAATCCACTCAAAGGAGCGACTAACATTGCCATATCCGAAAAAATGGCGCAAGTACTATATGGTGCTGCCAATCCCATCGGTAAGACTATTAAAATTGATGGCACACGAGAGGTTACTATTGTTTCTGTTTTTCAAAATATTCCAACTAACTCATCGCTACAATTCGATTTTGCTTTGCCTTATTCCATTCTTCAAAAACAATGGGGTATTGATGACAACATGATGGCACGCAACTTCTTTAACATGTACATTAAATCAAACTCAACAATTTCCGCAGAGCAGCTTACCGAAAAATTGAATGACATACGTGTGCTCACAGAAGCACACAAAGCACAGAAAGTAAGTTACCAAGCATACCCTCTTACTGATTGGCATTTGAAAAGTAAATTTGAGGGAGGAAAGAATACGGGAGGGAGAATCGAATACATTACTCTATTTATTATTATTGGTGGGCTTGTATTACTCATGGCCGTAATCAATTTAATAAACATGTCAACTGCTAGGGCAACGTTGCGCGCCAAGGAAATTGGCATTCGCAAAGTGACGGGTGCAGTACGCACAACCATTGCTATCCAATTTATGGGAGAATCGTTTTTGTTGGTCTTATTCTCTTTTATTATTTCGGTCTTAACGGTACAGTTAGTGTTACCGCTTTTTAGCAATTTGATTATGCAGCCAATGAGCTTCAGCATATTAAGCGGGACAATTCCTATCTATGTAATTTGCCTGTTAGTTGTTGTTTCGTTGCTCGCTGGCATTTATCCTTCCTTGGTAATGTCTTCCTTTCAGCCCATTCGGATTTTAAAGAATCAATTAACAAGTAAATCATCGGGGTCTCAAGGTTTTCGCAAAGCATTGCTGGTCGTTCAGTTAAGTGTTTCTGTGGTTATTATTATTTTCAGTGGCGTACTGTATAAGCAACTGGAATTTATAACGAATAAAAATCTTGGCTTTGATCGAAGTAATATGGTTCGCATTGAGCCGACTTTCAAATTGCTAAAACAATTCGACAGCTTTAAGAATGAGCTAACCAAGAATCCAAGCTTAGTTAGCATCGGTGCCTCTAATGACAATCCATTGAATTCTGCTGGTGCCAATACAGGAGTGACTTGGCCTGGAAAGCCTGACGATCTCCGCGTTTCTATCAGGACAATAGGGTGTAGTTATGAATTCCCTCAAACAATGGGATTAAAAATTATTGAGGGGAAGGACTTTCAACCAGAAAAGACGGACACGCTGAGAACCGAGGTACTTGTTACCCAAGAAGCAGCTAAAGTGATGGGATTTAAAAATCCTATTGGTGAAGAAATAAAATTTGGGCAGATTCCGTGCGTAATCATTGGTGTCATCAACAATTTTCATACCTCTTCCTTGCACGAGGCATTGTTACCTGTTATACTTTATCGTCAGCATATTGAATCGGTCTCAGCATTGTATGTTTCGTTTCAACCAGGCACCACGGAAGAATCCATGAAGGCAATTACCAATGTGTATAAAACATTCGAGCCCGATTATACAATGAAGTATTGGTTTCAGGATGAAACATTCGATGAACTCTATAAAACGGAAATCGTTGCTTCACGTCTTGTGTTATTGTTTACTGTAATCTCCCTAAGCATCGCCATTATAGGCATTGTTGGTCTTGCCACCTTCAATACACTTCGTAAAACAAAAGAGATAAGTATACGAAGAGTGTTTGGCGCATCGGCAGCACAAGCGTTGTCTGTCCTTACGAAAGAATTTTCTTTAGTGCTTGTTGTTGCTATGCTGGTAGCTATTCCATTGGCGTGGTTTGCGGCCGATCACTGGCTACAAGGGTTTGCCTATCACACTGTTATGCCATGGTGGATTTTTGGTGCTACTTGTATTAGTGTAGCGGCACTGATTGTTTTCATCATTTGGTTACAGGGCATGAAAACGATTCGCACCAATCCTACGCAAACATTGCGAAGTGAGTAGTTACCCAATTCATTCCTTACCACAGAGGATACGGAGAATCACAGAGATGTTTCATTCGCCCTCCGTGCTTTCTCTGTGAATCCTGTGGTTATTTTTTTTGGCGAACGCAAATCCATTCCTTACCACAGAGGATACGGAGAATCACAGAGATGTTTCATTCGCCCTCCGTGCTTTCTCTGTGAACCCTGTGGTTATTTTTTTTGGCGGACGCAAATACATTCCTTACCACAGAGGACACGGAGAATCACAGAGATGTTTCATTCACCCTCCGTGCTTTCTCTGTGAACCCTGTGGCTATTTTTTTTGGCGGAAGCAAATCCATTCTTTACCACAGAGGACACGGAGAATCACAGAGATGTTTCATTCACCCTCCGTGCTTTCTCTGTGAACCCTGTGGTTATTTTTTTTGGCGAACGCAAATCCATTCCTTACCACAGAGGATACGGAGAATCACAGAGATGTTTCATTCACCCTCCGTGATTTCTCTGTGAACCCTGTGGTTAATCTTTTTGCTCCAAAAGCTCTTTCAGCGATTTCATTATCATCTGCCAATTCTGCTCTGAGTGGTCTAGTGCTTCTTTTGATTTGACGCTGTCTTGAGAAATGAAGATGGTCGTTTGTCCGTCTTTTTCCTCTAGTGAATAAATAATAACAGCATAGTTTTCTGGCTTATCTTCCGTTCCAGAAAAAGAGCTCCAATAATTGTACTTCAAAATCTTCTCCTTCTCTATTTGTAAAATAATGCCCTTGTCCAAATAGGGTTTGCCTTCCCATTTGCCACTGAAAGTAATGGCGCTGCCTACTTTCCAATCCGATTTTAGAACTGTGCCGAAGAAATATTTTTTTACTTGCTCGGGATCGATCAGAGCCATCCACACTTTTGATTTAGGGGCATTGATTGAGATAGCGGTATTAAGTGTTAATGTGTTTGTCATAAAATTTGGTTTAATGGATTACTCTAGCTCCCTACAATCGAAGCCGTATTGCCTTAATAAATTAATGGCTCTGTTTGGCTCTACTTTTTCGGATACAATACGTAAGATACGATCACAATCATCCAGTGCGAAATTCCAATTGCCTTTACCTACGAGTTTATTGATGACAGGTGCAAGTGTTTTTACTTCTTGAGAGGATGCTACAGACGTGGCGAAAACAAGAATCTCCATATTATTTAGTAGGAGGTGTATGAGTGACAATATCAATCCCAATTCCGTTAGGGTCAACAACCGCAAAATGCCGATCACCCCACGGCTCATCACGCAGTCCTATGGCCATGGGGATATTCAGTTTCAGTATTTTATCATGCACTTCATCCACTTTCTCTACTTCAATAGTGAGATAAGCACCCTTACCAGCAAATGCAGGTTTGAACAAGGGCTGTTGACTTTCATGATTAGGCAAAAGGAAACTGATTTGATCAATCCCTCCAACTGTTTGAAGTAACAAATAAAATTCATTTTCAAAAACAACTTCCATTTGCAGCACGGAGCTATAGAATTTTTTCGTCTCCTGTAGTTTGGGAGTGATGAATCCTGCGTTTAACTTCATAGGAATAAATTTAGTTTGCGCTTTCGCGGAAAAAATGAGTAGGCACAACAATGCGGTTACTACTCCAATCAGAATAATGATCTTCCTCATAGCTGAATCAATTTACGCCCAATTGTATTTCAGTCACATTCGCATCGAGATTTATAAAATCCGCATTGATATAAAGCTCACGGGTCACACCATTAGGTTGGAGTTTATTTTGATGTATGAATTCCATAAGGATTCTGTAACTCTTTGGAATTTCCTGCCATCCACCTTCATGCAATAGCGAAACACATCTAAAAATTTCAGAACGCTTGAAATGAAATTTTCCATCGTATTCAGCTGGAATAGAAGCAACTGGCAAGCATACCTCCAAGGTAAACGGCTTTGACTCATCGCCCATAAAACCAAAGTAGTGCCAGTGGATGGGGCCTGAAGGATGAAGATCGAGACGAACAGATTCTTTGAAAATTTCCTTTGCAATGGGAATCTGATTAACAAGATCGCTGATCTTCACCTCTTCACGATGGAAGAGAAAATTGATAGGCTTGATTTCCTTTACTTTTGGAGCTCTCTCCAACTGATTCATTATTTGTGTTTCCATAGTTACTTGTTTTTTTATCAAATCAACGATAGCAACATGACAACCCTGTGTCAGTATCAAAAAAATTATTCAAATTATTTTTTGGGAGTGAGTGACAATAGTATGTCAGGAGGGTCAAGGAAAAGACACTTTTCAACCAATTTTGGCAAAGGCCAAGTTTCGGCAATCCAACATTTTTTACCAAGCTAAATAGTATAAATTTGTAATGACTTACCAAGCATCGAATAGTTCACTAACAAATCTTCAACTGATCCATCCAAAGAGTAAAATAGCCCAGTATGTCTAAAAAGGAAAGAGTAGCATTAGCCATTAAAGTGGTAGTGTCAAAAATGATGGATAAAGTAATGGAGAATGTACTTGTCAATGATCCATTTATCAAAGAAAAGCATCATTCGGCCAAGCCCCTGTATGCGGCTCTTGTGCCTGATGAAATATTCAAAGGCTCACATTTTGAAAGAAGATTTGTGACGCCTTTTGGAAGTGTTTGGGAAAAATTGGCTCAGGTAGTTGCCATCGAAGCCCATGGAAATTGCTCAATGAGGCATAAGATAAATGGCAATGTTGGAAACGAAAGCTTGAGAAGGATTCAAGAGGTATTAAATAATTTAGAGCATAAAACGAAAGTCACTGAAAAAGTAATACCCAACTGGGATAAAGAAATCAAATACATCAAGCAGGGAGGAGGTAATCCCATTCCAGTCAATGTGACTTGTGATATCTTTATTCATAACCAAGAAACAAATACCAAGTACGCATTTGAGTTAAAAGGGCCCTTGCCCAATAGCGATCAGACTAAAGTGAGCAAGGAGAAAATGTTTAAACTACTGGCCATGCAACCTGCACAAGTTGATTTTGCTTACTATGCTTTACCCTACAATCCGTACGGGAAAAAGAAAGATTACAATTGGGGCTTCCCTTTAAGATGGTTCAATATGCAAGAAGATAATTCGGTCTTAATTGGGGATGAATTTTGGGAACTCATCGGTGGAAAAGGTACATATCGTAATTTTATTAAAGAAGTCAATCTTCTAGGCAAAGAATATAGAGAGCGTATTTACCGAGAGTTTTTAGAAATAGAACCGCCCGCAAACTTTGAAGATGAATTGCTTAAATAATCAAAATGAATAATCGCAGCAACTTTACATTTATTGATCTCTTTGCAGGAATTGGTGGCTTTAGAATGGCACTCACAAACCTGGGTGGTAGCTGCTTGAATTTTAGCGAGATAAATAAAGATGCTATCCATACCTATTTCAAAAATTTTGACGAAGGCGAAGAAAATAATTTAGGGGATATCACACAAATTAAAAATTTGGCGCCTCACGATTTATTGGTTGGAGGTGTGCCTTGCCAGAGCTGGTCTATTGCCGGTAAAAACTTAGGATTTGATGATGACAGGGGACAACTTTGGAACGACACCATTTATTTACTTAACAAAACAAAACCGAAAGCTTTTATTTTTGAAAACGTGAAAGGATTGGTAGACCCAAGGAACAAAGAAGCGTTAGATTACATTTTAAAAAGAATCAAACAAGCAGGGTATTTTGCCAATTACTATGTCCTCAATTCTTTTGACTATGGCGTTCCCCAGAACAGAGTAAGGATTTATATTGTTGGCTTTTTAGAAAAAGAGTTTTACGTTAAGTTTAATCTTCCCTCACCTCACGAAAACAAAGTAAGACTAGGCGATATTTTGAATGTTAAAACGAAAAAGGCAGAACGCTCTTTTCCAAGAGACCTATTTGGCGAAACCATCCAGCCGCGCAGCATGAGTCTGTCTAACAATAATGGATTTAACGATTATTTCCTGTTCAATGATTTGCGGAATGGCCATTCAACCATCCACTCATGGGATATTTTAGAAACCACAGAACGGCAAAAAGACATTTGCTATTTACTTCTAAAAAACAGACGGAAAAGTTTGTATGGAAATTTGGACGGGAATCCATTATCTCTATTACATTTTCAAAGATTAGACTCAACGATTACACAAGCTGAGTTAGATGAATTAGTAAAAATAGATATTTTGAACTCGGAGAGTTATGCGTTTACGATAAAATCTTTCAATGAAAAGGATTTAACAGAAAACGAAAAAAATTTGTTAAAATGCCATGTTGAAAGCAAACTGAATATTGATGAACTAAAGGGAAGTAAACAGTTTAAGGTAAATAAAATTTCCATCTCGAACACGATTGAATCTTTAATCAATAAAAAAATTATCTCTTGTATGGAAATCAGGTATGATTTTAAAAACACAAAAATAAGTACAGGCTTGTTTGGTGTCAACAGAGTGTTTTTGCCAAGTTCTAATATTTTCCCTACGCTCGTAGCCAGTGATACCAACGATTACATTACGCTGGAAAACATAGAGGCAAAGAATGAAAAAGAATACAAAGCTAAATTTCTTAATGAAGTTTACAGAAACGGAAACTATCGAAAGATAACCAAAAAAGAAGCCTGTAAAATACAGGGCTTCCCCGAAGATTTCATTTTGCCGGAGAGCCGGGCAAGATGGATGAAGTTATTAGGCAATAGTGTCTCTGTTCCGGTTATCGAAATGCTTGGAGCGGCTATTTTAAAAACAGGTGTATTTGATTTAGAAGAAGAAATTATAACTGATTTCAAAGTCAATGATGCCTATTCAATGGTAATTTACCCTTGAGCTATTCCACCAATGAAAATCACTGAACCAATTTCAAATAATATTCTTGCAACTCTTCCACCAACCCCTGAACAATTTGCTTTAGCTCTTCTGGGCTTTCGATCTCTACACCGCGACCGTACGAAAGAAGCCAGCGAGCCATCATTGATAGATCCGCAGCGAGGAATTTCATGCGCACTTGCCCATCCAATTCTTCCTCTGATACAAAGCCAAAATAGTGGCGCGAATTACTAATGTACATCGCTTCTTTTTTATCGAAGAGAACAGTAGCCGTTTTCATCTCCGCATTCGCCTGCTGCATGCTGTTGAAGTACTCTTGCATGGTAGAAATACTTCGTGGCTCAAAGGTAATTCCTGTCTGTTTCAATTCTTTGATGCGGTCGCTGCGAAAGTCACGGAAGCCATTGCGCAAGCGGCACCACGCAATCAAATGCCAGGCGGCACTGTAATAAAATAATCCAATAGGTTCCACCTCGCGCTGCGTGAGTTCATTTTGGTTACTGAAATAATCTATTTGAATAACTTGCTTACCTGCCGCAGCTTTTTGTAAGTCGGAAAGAAAATTTCCCGATTGTGCAGGCAGATTCATCTCTGGCCTTAATACTTCAATATGATCTTGCAAAATTTCTAAATGATCCTTCTGTGCTTCGTTTAGTACAGATTTTATTTTCATCAAAGCCCCTTCAAACGATACGCGCACCGATTGATCTGTCATTCGCTCCACCAACTTACCTGCCATCATCATCGCGCTTGCCTCCTCTTGGCTAAACATAACAGGCGGCAGGTGATAGCCATCCACAATAAAATATCCAGTGCCTGCCTGTGAACCAATTGGCACTCCCGCCTCCATCAATGATTTTACATCTCGATAAACTGTACGCAGGCTTATTTCAAATCGATCAGCAATTTCTTCTGCCTTTACAATTTTTTTTGATTGGAGTTGAATAAGAATGGATGTGAGGCGATCGAGGCGGTTCATGATACTTCAAAAGTAACAAGTTTGGTGTGGCTATGAAATCTTTATGATGATTTCAAATTGTACACTCTATACCTCACCCCATCTGAGTGGGTGATGTATGGGCATTTCCTCATTTCAACCTCTTCAGATGGAAAGATGAGCAGAGATTGTTCGGCTTGCAGGTCTGTCGATTGGGTG
This sequence comes from Cyclobacteriaceae bacterium, assembly GCA_043777495.1. Lineage (GTDB taxonomy): Bacteria > Bacteroidota > Bacteroidia > Cytophagales > Cyclobacteriaceae > ELB16-189. Next base: position 29,230 of record JAYWHU010000031.1, read on the forward strand.
AGGCAAAACCAAAGCGAGTTAATTACGACCGGGATATTTGAAATGCACCCACTCTTTAGGAGAACGAATGACATCAGATTTTAATCAAAGAAATTTATATGTGTCCACCTAGAATGGCCTCCCACGGGCATGACGATTATCCTCCCACCTCTAGCCGAAACCCCACCCCGTGATAATTTACAATCTCTACCTTGGGGTCTTCCTTTAAATATTTTCGAAGCTTGGAAATAAAAACATCTAGGCTGCGCCCCATGAAGTAATCATCATCACCCCATACAGAAGTCAAAATCTCTTCGCGCTTCAATACTCGTTCTTTGTTGCTGCAAAGCAGCTTGAGTACCTCCGCTTCTTTTTGCGTAAGTGTTTTGTTTCCCGAGGTATGTTGGAGGGAAAGATTATGGCAATCAAAAGTAAATTCGCCTAGCGAGAAAGTAGAGTCAACTGTTTTAATTGCCCCCTTCGCTCTGCGCAAAAATACTTCAATGCGCAAGCATAATTCTTCCATGCTAAAGGGCTTCACAAGGTAATCATCACCGCCCGAATTAAAGCCACTGATTTTATCTTCTAACATGGACTTGGCAGTGATAAACAAAATAGGCACCTGCTTATTCTCTACTCTAATACTTTGCGCCAAGCTAAAGCCATCTTTCTTGGGCATCATCACATCAAAAATGCAAAGGTCAAACGGCTGTTGATGAAACACGCGGTCGCCTTCTTCACCATTCACACAAAGCGTAACCGCATAGCCCTTATGCAACAAATTATCTTTGATCACAAACCCAAGGCTCGGGTCATCTTCTACTAATAATATTTTGGCGCTCATCAATTAAATCAAAAATCTTAAATCGCAAATCCTAAATTATTTGGGTAATACGATAACAAAGCTACTTCCGTTGCCCTGCCCGCTTTCCACACTAATCTTTCCTTTGTGCGCTTCCACAATCAGCTTCACATAATTCAACCCCAGCCCAAAACCTTTCACGTCATGCAGGTTGCCCGTGGGCACACGATAAAACCGATGAAATATTTTTTGTTGGTTCTCTTTGCTGATGCCAATTCCATTATCCTTCACACACAGTTGCAAGTAACCGGCTTGGCTGGCAGTAGTGATCAAAATTTCTGGTGCAGCTTGACTGTATTTGATCGCATTGTCCAGCAAGTTGTTGATCACGTTAGTAAAATGAAGTCTGTCTACCGAAGCGATACTGGGTTTTGCTTGCAATTCTAGCTTGATAGCACCTTGCTTATCATTCAATGAAATTGAATTGTTTTTAACGGCATCAGTAATCAATTCATGGATGTCGTACTCTTCCTTTTTCAACCCAATATCACTTTTCTCCAATCGCGCCATCTGTAACACACGCTCTACTTGTTGCTTCAGGCGATGGCTTTCGTTTTCGATAATCGTTGCGTAGTTGAGTAACCGCTCTGGGTTTTGAATGATAGATGGATCTTTTAACACTCCCGTGGAAATGGCAATAGTAGAAAGCGGAGTCTTGAACTCGTGCGTCATATTGTTGATAAAATCTTTTTGCACTTCAGATAATCTCCGCTGTTTCAAAATCACAAACAAGGTGTATACAAAAAAGAAAATCACCACCAACATCACAATGCTAGAAAATCCCCAGATGCCCATTTGGCTAATCAAGTTTGCTTCTATCTTCGGAAAGCGCACCCCAAAATAATACCCATCCATTTTCAATGCGGGCAATTCACTCAAGCTTGCTGGGATTGTATTTTTAGTGGGCGAAATATAATTGCCTCCCTTCATGCACTGATCCGAGCAATCGTACACTCCGTACTCATAGTCGGCTGTGATATTGCGCTTATCAAATTCATTGCGCAGCAAAAAGCCAAGAAGATTAGAATCAATCGGGCCATTGACCAACACCGTAAAATAATTGCTGGACTCTTGATCAACCAAGCTATTGGCGGGTAGTGGCGTTTTATTAATATCATAAATGCGGGAGGCCACATTCTCAAGTGCCAAGTTCACATCAACATTAAATTGATTTTCTTTCAGGTCAAACGCCTTGCGCACCCAGTAGATTTGGGTAGCAGTAATACCCGCAATGCTGAGCGCAGCCAGGGCAATTACAATTCTTAACGTAAATCGGCTCACCTTGCAAAGGTATCTAGTATTGACATTGCGCTTAGAATAAGTGGCCTGTTTAACAAACCATTAACATCTTTTAGGCCTTTTTTAACAAGATAACTGGTTTTTCGGTCGGATGTTTGTAGAGTTCAACGGAACAAATTAAATTTAACCTCAAATTAAAGAACAAAATGAAAAAATTACTTTTTATCGCAGCATTCGCTCTAGCAGCAGGTGCTGGCTATGCGCAAGAAAAAACAATGAACACAACCGTTCCTCAAAATGAAGTGAACGTTGATGTAGCGGCCTTCACTTGGGCCGCTTCTGTACATGATTTCGGAAAGATCAAACAAGGCGTACCCGTTACACACGAATTCAAATTTACCAATTCAGGCAAGGCTCCGTTGATCATTGTCAACGCACAACCTTCTTGCGGTTGCACCACTCCTGATTGGACAAAAACCCCAGTAGGGCCTGGTGAATCTGGTTTCATCAAAGCAACCTTCAATGCAGGTGCCGCTGGCCCCTTCAATAAATCCATCACTGTTACAGCCAATGTAGAAGGTGGTTTCGTGCTGCTCACCATCAAAGGCGAAGTAGTAGTAGCTCAATAAAATTTAAAAAAAACGCTTATCAAAAAGTCAGTCTTGGCAACAAGGCCGACTTTTTTTTTTAAGATTTCTTTTGGCGGCCTTTCGCTCCATCTCACTTTCCACCACAGCTCAACCGGGCTATCCGCTACAAGTCCGTCCTCGCACAAGTTCCTACACACTTCGGGCTTTTCACTACTATCCCTGGCCGATGCCAGTACGAAGTTCATCTCTTGAATAATAAAGGTTGTGTGAGTAAATCTGAAGTCCAATTTCAGATTTATGCCCTACCCCACCACCCCTTCAAACGCCTTCACAAATCCCCTCATCTCCTCAAACGTGCCAATGCTCACCCGGCACCATTCTTTTCCTTGATAATCCCATATCCGGATCAAGAAACCTTTTTCATCTAATTGCGAAAGAATTTTCTTTCCGTCTTTGGGTGCAGGGAATAAAACCACGTTAGTTTGAGAGTTGCCGTAGAATATTTTTTTCAAGTCAAGATAATCGGTAAGAACTTTACGAGCGAGTGCATTCTTCTCGCGAGTCAGTTTCATAAAATCTTCGTCCCCCAAACTTGCCTTGGCCGCAGCAAGAGCCGTTTGGCTTGGCGAAATAGTATCTCCGTATTGAGCCACTTTCTTTAATGTATCTGGATGGCCAATGATGTAACCTATGCGTAAACCTGCCAGTCCATAAATTTTAGAAAATGTTTTAGAGACAATTACATTCGGATTGTTTTGCACCAAGCCCACCATCGACTTTTGTTGAGATGGCTCAAGAAATTCAAGATATGCCTCATCCGCATACACTAATGTTTTTTTGGAAGCCTCTTCGCAAAATGACTTTACAATCGTGTCGCTTACTACTGTACCTGTTGGGTTATTGGGGTTACAAGAGAAAACTAATTTCGTATCGCTTTTGATCCCCGAAGCCAGTGCTTCGTAGTTATGTTCAAGTTTTTCGTTCAGGTCAACTTTGTCCCACACGGCTTTCATTTGTTGCGCATAGCTCATCAGTAAAGGAAATGTAGGATAGGCAGATAACACGCGACCTCCTTCCAAACCATAAGCGATTCCTGTTTGCACTAATAACTCGCCAGAGCCCGCACCAATCAAAACATAAGTAGGATCAACACCTTCTTTGGCAGCAATTATTTTTTTTAATTCTTCCAATTCATCAAACGCATATCTATTCCCTCGCGAAAGATTTTCTATCACTGCCCTCTTTGCTTTCTCTGATGGGCCGTATGGGTTTTCATTGGAGTTCAATCGCACTTTCTGATTTGAATTAATCTTCAAACCAAAGAATGCACGTTCGGCTTCGCTAATGGGCGCAGCCAGTAGTCCATCTGTAAGTGAAGAGGTAAGCGTAAAACCAGCAGTGAGTGCGAGGGTTGATTTAAACCAGTTTCTTCTTGTAAATTTTGATTCCATATTTTCTTAATTTAAATTTTGTAGCAAGGATTCTTTATTATAAAAAGCGACAAATGTTTGCCTCATAATTCTGTGAAAGAAGATGAACTGAAGAGAAGCTTAGGGTCATGTCTCTATCTATAGCCATCAATTTTGGCTCAACGAATGTACTGAAATGTTGGGACTTACAAATAGTATGGGTGTTCATGGGTGCATCCCAAATTGTCGCTCCTATTTGCCTCACCCCAGATGGCGAGTGCTGTGTGGCAAAGCATCTATTCCCCTCTCCGCGGGCTGCTGTTAGGACACAATTCTTATGCTCCAGAGGAGCTTCCTGTTTATAGAAAGGTTGCTTAACCAATCATTTAGGCTCCGTAGGAGCCTCCGATAAAATCGGTTAGCTGTTTTTTCATTCAAAACAAAAGACACTTTATTATAATCTGAATTTAGGTGGCTCCTCTGGAGCCGCTACCCCTAATAGATGTTTTTCTACAAACAGGACGCTCCTCTGGAGCACAATACAACAAAAGATGTGTCCTAACGGTAGCTCCGCGGGAGAGAGGTTCGCAAATCATGCTGCTAGCAAGCCCTCAATGGGGTGAGGCCAGCCCTGCGACAATTTGGGATGCACCCGTATTCATAAGCTATGAATTCACAAGGTAGGTTACCAGAAAAGAAAACATTGAATAAGATAAAACAAACAATCAGATAATAGGCTCTGTCATTCCGCAGACCCTGCCCTATCATGTATCTTAATCTTACTCAAATCAATCGCCTCATCTTCTGCCTCGCCATAAAAACCAGGATCAAAATCATCAATCAGTAATTTTTCCCCTTTTGATTTTCGGGGCTTATCAAACGTCATAATAAGTGCGGGCAACAAAATCAAATTGGTGAACATAGAGATCACTAATGTGGTGGAAGTTAAAACTCCCAAGGCAATCGTGCCGCCAAACGAAGAGAAGGCAAACAAAATAAATCCTGCAAACAACACGATGGAAGTATAGATGATGCTCTTGCCCGTCTCTAAAATACTTTCGCTCACCGAAACAGGAACAAAAAAACCATTCGCCAATTGCTCTTGTCTGTACTTGGCCAAAAAACGGATGGAGTTATCAACGGAGATTCCGAACGTAATACTAAAGATCAAAGCCGTACTAGGCTTCAATTCAATACCCAAGTAGCCCATTATGCCCGCGGTGATCATCAGCGCAATCACATTCGGTACTAAAGAAATAATGATCATGCGCACATTGGAGAAGAGCATGGCCATCGATAAAGTGATCAGGATAAACGCCAACAACAAACTCTCTTTCAAATTATCGATCAAAAATTTATTGCCTTTGATGAAAAGTTTAGTTGTGCCCGTTACACTCGTCTTAATCTCCGTGCCTTCAAAGATTTGATTCATACGTGGCTCTATTACTTCATGCACCAAAGAATCCAATCGCTTAGAACCAATGTCGGCTATCTGCATGGAGATGCGCATTTTGGTAAACGTAGAATCAACGAAAGATTTTAACAGACCGGTGTTGTCCGTTTGGCCTTTCATATAGCGAAGTATGTAAACACTCTCTGCCTTGCTGGGCAGCGCATATTTGTTTGGATTATAATTATAAAAAGCCTGCTTTGATGCCTTTACCAAACTCACCACCGATACAGGCCGCGACACTACAGAAATAGAATCAATGAAGCCTTCAAACTCATCTATCTTTTCTAAATTTTTGATGTTGAGTACGCCTCTCCGTTTGCCCGTGTTCACTTCTATTTCCAAAGGAAGAATGCCACTAAAATTACTTTCAAAAAACCGAAGATCTTTTTTTATCTGGCTGCCTTCTGGCACATCGTCCATCATAAACGAGATCGACTCCAAGCGCATCATGCCCAACCCAGCAAATACAGTAATGGCCAACGATGCTACATAAATAGCAGGGCGATAGCGATGCACAACGATGTCAACGTAGGATAAAAACGAACCAAGTATTTTAAAGTTAAGATGGCGCAAGTGTTTTGGTGTTGGCTCGGGCAACCAAGAGAAAATGCCTGGTATCATAATCAAGCTCACCACAAACAACGCCATGATGTTGATGCCCGCTACAATGCCAAACTCTCGCAATACCAAAATATCAGTCGTGAGAAGCGTAAGGAAACCAATTGCTACTGTTAAGTTGGTAAGGAACATGGCCAAACCCATCTTGTTCACCACCGCTGCAATCGCTTCTTCTTTGTTTCTGCGTTTCGCGAATTCCAAATGATATTTATTCAAGAGATAGATCGCATTCGTAATCCCAATCGTAACAATCACGGGTGGAATCAATCCACTCAACAACGTGATTTTATATCCAAACAAAGCGAGTGTGCCCATCACCCACACTACCACTATGCCAATGATGATCATTGAGAAAAGAACAGCACGAAACGATCGAAAAAAGAAAAACATAATGATGCCAGTCACCAGCGCAGAGAGGTACAAGAAAATTTGCATTTCCTTTCTCACCTCGGTAGCCATCATGGCGCGAATGAACGGAAGGCCTGCATAACGTAATTCAATACCAGTATCTTTTGTAAACGCACCGCCCAACTCCACCAATCCTTTGGTCATCGCAATGCGTTTTTCAGAATTCATTACCTCCTTGGTGATTGAGATCAGCATCATGGTAGCACCATTTTTCTCGTTCACAATCTGCCCCATATAGAATTTTTGATTGCGGATCGCGCCCATCAAACTGTCAAGCTGTGCTTGGTCTCTGATTTGTTTCGGGTAGTGTCCGTCTAAATAAAATCGCGTATTGGCAGTATCCTTCCGAATGATTTTTACTTCAGGCAGGCTCAGCAAATTATTTACCCCAGGAATTTCCCTGATCGCTTTGTTCAGTTCGCGAAAGCGATTAAAATTCTTTAGCGAATAGATGGCACTATCGCGCAAGCCAACGGCAATGATGTTGCCATCTTCGCCAAACTGTGCTTTAAACTTTTGCAAGAACACCATCTCAGGGTCGTCCAGCGGCACCGTGCGAGCCAGGTCGTAGCTCATCTGCACGTTGGTGGCATGGTAGCCCATGAAAACAGTGATGAGCAGGATAACCCCAATGAGAGTCAACCTAAACTTAATAATGAATTGAGCGATGCGTGTCCACATATACGGCCAAATCTAATGAATTTTACCGTTACTGAAACTTAGATTTTTATAGGGGCGGCTTGGCCAAGCGAAACGTAAGTCCATCGTACTTCCCTGCTTACCGAAGCGGCAGCGCAGACAGGTGTTATTAGTTCCCTTTGTTGCCACGCGAACTCACAGGGATACACAAGCAAAGCCAAGAGCCAAATTCCATCGCAGGACTACTTTAATAGGAGTGAATATGTTTGACTTGGCGGAAAAAGTAAACTCAAAGCGGTCGGCTTCAATTTGAAATTACAACCTTTATCAATCACAGAACCATTCGCCAATCTTTTAATAGGATAATCAAGAGTAATCGCTCCCATATCTATTAACAGTCCAAACTGATTTACCAATGGGCCTTTTGTGTGCTCTGCCGACTTAAACAAAAAATACTCCTTATCGTCTTCTTTCTTGGATTGTGCTTTTATCCAAAATGTTTCTTTGTGCTTCGTTGCCAAAGTATTTCTAAGAACACCCAATTCCCAAGTTAAAAAATCACCAATTTCATTTTCGTCTGAGTTCTCAAACAAATAATCTTGTTCGTAATCAGTTCTTAAAATTAATCCTTGTGCATTTCTTCCAGTTGCTCTTATTGTGTTATACAAACGGAATATACCTTTTTCCCAATATCCAAACGCATCAAGAATTTCATTTCGGTTTTTAAACTTACTTAATTCCCATTTTGGTATTTTTGCAAAGAGACCTTTCCTTGTACCTTTATTTTCTCTCGCAGATTTTAATTCAATTCCTTTGTAATCTGGAGTTCTTGAAGAGTTCATTTTAATGCCCAACAAATTTTCCAATGTCCTACCAATTGAAGTGTCGGCTTGTAACAAAGCTGGGACAAAACCTTTTGCTGCAATTTCATTTTTGGGCGTTCCCCTAAGGGTCGGGCTTTTCGCTGCAATCTTTTTGTTCGTTCCTCACAAAAAGGATTTCCGCTTCAATCCCTAACGCACATACAGTTTACATATCATAAAATAATATTTATAAAGATTATAGATGTTTGATTCTTTAATCAACTCTCACTTCAAATTCGTATTCATATGGCTTATCTAACAAAAAATATCCCAATCTATTTACAAGATGAAAACCACTTGCATAATACATATTGGGAATAGGTTCTGTAATTTCAATACCTGAATCACTAATAAATTTTCTTTCCAGTTCTTCATCACCTTCAATAATACTTACAACACGATTCTCTTTACTCCTTTTAAAAACATAGTCAAGTTCCTTACCATATGTTTCAAACATACAGCCATCAAATCCTGCATTGCTGTCAAAGTGATTCTTTATAAGATTGAATTTTTTATAAAACTCATCCTCTGTTATATTTTCAATTTGTGTAATTTCCATTAAATTGCTTTTTCAAAATTCTTAAACCAATCTTCATCAACCTTTACTATTTCTTTAAATTCTACTTTTAACCCGAGGCTTAATTCTTTTAATTTTTCAGCTAATTTATCACCATCCATTAAATCAATTGTTGGTGCACCATCTCTGTTTGCTTCTGCAAGTGCATCTCTTGTAAAAGATGCTGTTGTAATAAATAATCCTTTGTCAGTTCTGCCAACCATGGCACCTCTGAAATCTCTAATGTCTTTTGAGCCAACTTTAGAAGTTCCTTTATACCTTTTACATTGAAAAATAATATGAAAACTCAAAATGCCATTAATCCTTGCAATGCCTCTTCCATCAATTCCGCCATCACCTGTCCTGCCTGTAACTTCAACTTGTGTAAATCCTTTTTCTCTTAAAAGTCTTTGAATCAATCTTTCAAAAGCAGCAGGTGATAAATTTTCTGTAATGACATCTATAAGCCTTTCCTTCCAGTTTTCTTCTTGATTTACTTCTTCATTAATTTCAGATTCAAGCTTTTTATCCCATTTAACTTTAACCAAAGAAAAATCACCACTTGAACTTATTGCCCAAACACCCCTTTGCGAATTTTCAAGAAGCCCTTGACTTTTCAGCATAGTTCTAACCCAAGCCATCTGATACTCAAATTCAGTTTGATTTGTGCTTTTGTGCATTACTGCCAATAAATCTTCTGAAATTTTTAATATCTCAATAACCTTGTCGTTAATTTCTTCATTGGTGCCAGAACCGCCAAGTTCTTGAATGGCTTGCAAAACGGGTCTAAAAAAGTATTCTCTTTTTGGAAATTCAGTCATTTTATCAAAGTTTGTAGTATTGATTTTTCAAAGATAATATTATTAGTGCTTTTCTATCTAATATGCCTTAGAACAGTTAATGCTACTTGTTTGGCAAGAAGTGGTGGCGTAGCTTCTTTCACCATTTCAAATTGACTATAATCAAACTTCGATTTTGGCGTTTCCTTAAATTGCCGTTTGCCTTGAAAGACAAACGAATTATCAAATGACTGCAACCTTGCCATTTCTCTAACAGTTAGTGCTCTTGGATTTGAATAATGTATATAGTCATCCGCAATGGTCATAATAGTAGAACTTTGAGAATTTGGTTTTAAAACGTTGTAATTTCTCTTTTCAGAATCCAATCCATTTTTTTTTAATTCCTTTTTAGCTAAATCGTAATCACCTGTATTTAGAATGACATCAAGTCTTTTTACAACGTCATCATTTTGTTTGCTAGTTTTATGATTGTGTAATGGTACAACAATATGCGATAATGTGTTTTCCAATTCTTCAAAATTTCTAACATAAAAAGGATTTTTAGCGTTTATAAACCGTCCGTTTAATCTTCCCTTTTTTGACCATTCTGCATAAGTTAGCCCTTTCTTTTCTTCAGGCTTTCCATCTATAGCTCGTTTCTTTAAAAGCGATTCCATTTTTTGAGTTAAGCCGTTATACTTCCCTTTGTTGGTGTTCTTCACCAACAAACACGATGAGCGAGGTTAATGGATAAAAGAAAATAGTAAGTACGGAATGAGAAATGATAGAGCGGGGATGGAAAAACATTTGGTGTGCATGTTGGTGAAGAAATCATGGGCGAGTTAAACATGGAGATCATGTTAGACCCCTACAATTAATGCCTTAATTCTAAATTCTTAACTTTGCGTCATGAGTAACAACGATGAAAATATTTTTCAATCACTAATTGCAGGCGGACTTATTGGTGCTGCTTTAGGTGCAATCCTAACCAAGGACAAGGAAGAGGGTGCAACCATTGGAGCACTTGCTGGTGCAGTGATTTTAGCCACGTACAAAGCAAACGAGCAAGCACAGAAAACCAACCTTCCAGTTTATGTTGAGGAAGATGGAAAACTCTATGAGATAAAGCTTGGTAACGAAAAAAGATTTATAAAAAACATTCCCAAACCCAACTTCACGCCCCCTCGAAATTTCAAATTGAAATAATATGCCTGCAAAAAGGATGAGAGTATTTGCTGGCCCAAACGGTTCTGGCAAAACAACAATTATTAAGGGTTTGCAACCCGAAATACCTTTTGGCATTTACATTAACGCAGACGACATTGAACAATCTCTCTATAAAACAGGTGGTTTAATTTTTGATCCCTATCAATTAACTGTTGACGAAAATAAATTTCGAGATTTTTTTCGGTTGAGCAGTTTCTCACCCATCAAGAGAAACGAAAATGATTTGTGGCAAAAAATTTCAGTTCAGGGAAACACATTGAGAATTTCAACTGCCGCTGACTCCTATCTCGCTGCTGATATTGCAGAATTTCTTAGGCAGCAAATGTTAGAGAACAATCTTTCATTCACCTACGAAACTGTAATGAGCCACAAAAGCAAAATGGACTTCATGCAAAAGGCAATTGAGAGTGGCTACAGAGTTTATTTATATTTCATTGCAACCGAAGACCCAGAAATAAATTTAAATCGTGTCAATGTAAGAGTTGCTCAAAATGGTCATTCTGTTGCACCAGAAATTATTAAAAGTAGATATTTCAGAAGTTTGGAGAACTTGAAAACAGCAGTTAAAAAAACTAACCGAGCATACATTTTTGACAATTCGGGAAGTGCAGCGCTTTTGATTGCTGAAATCACAAACGGAGTAGATGTAAGTGTCTTCGACACTGCAAAAATTCCAAGTTGGGTAGCAAAATATTTACTTCAATAGATGACATTTACCCTCAGAAAATATTAAGTGGCCGTAGGAATTTTCAGCGAGTTGTTGCTTGGCGAGTTATTTCTTCCTTCCGCTGCTGAAACGCAAACCAAACCGTAACGGCAGTAGAGACAACAAAATAGACTATCAACACTTTATTAATAATAGGAGAAATACTACTCGCCCCAAACCAATCGCCTTGTTGAAAAATAATATAGATGCCAAGGCCATTCTTGAGAGCCTCCCAAAAAATGGAATAGAAATTCCTGTCCATCAAATCGGTGAAGGCGTATACCATCAAGAATATAAAACCGCCATAGATGAATATGTTTGGGCTGCCGATCTTGGCAATGTTGCCAAACAAGTAGCTGACTAAAAGCAACAGCATGATCAATTGAAACCATGTCCACGCAATAAGCTGCGTAGAGTTACGGGGATTGTATTTCTGATAACCGTAAACATCATCAATTTTATAGACAGGATACTTGACAGACACATCGGCAGGCCGCCAGCCCAATGGCATAAACCATATCCGTAGTTTGTCAGTAAAACTTTGGGCGTGCCATGCGTCTTTAATGAGCAGCCACAAATGCATGAAATTTATCTTAATAGGATTCCACGTTTGCACCGGGCGCGTGATGCCATACACGGGTGGCACATCTTTTCTTTCCTCCTGAAATGTGCCGAATAGCTTATCCCAAAAAATAAAAATCTGTCCGTAATTTTTATCTAAGTAAATAGGGTTGATGGCATGGTGCACGCGATGGTGAGAGGGCGTAACAATTATCTTTTCTAAAAAACCCATTTTATCAATGTGCTGTGTATGATACCAAAACTGCGCAAACAGATGAAGCGGAGCAACGATGGCAATTACCGATTGAGGCACACCAAAAAAAGCAGCGGGCAATAAAAAAATGGCGAAGATTTTTACAATCGATGAAATGCTTTGTCGAAGTGCACAAGCTAAATTAAATTCTTCGCTGCTGTGGTGGATGATATGGTTGTTCCAAAACAAATTGTATTCATGCGCAATGCGGTGTACCCAATAGCCCGCGAAATCAAGCGCGATAAAAGCAACAAAGTAAGTGAGCCAGCCCGAAGAGACATGAACGATAGCCACTTTGTTCACGAGCCACTGGTAAGAAATAATGGCAATGCTAAGGCCTAATACATCTTTCGTGGCATTGGTCACTCCAGAGCTAAGGCTGGAGATCATATCATCGTTCCTTACTGTATCATTCCCTTTCCGCCAGCCCCACCATTTTTCAAATAGAACGAGGAGAAAGAAAGCAGGAGTAGCAATAAGCAGAATTTTGCCGTAGGTTTCCATTCGTGTATCGAAATTACAAAAATACTATTGGACTGAAAAACCTTTGATCTTCCTGAACAAACTCAACGCATGTCTATCTGTAAGCCCCGAAACAAAATCAATAATCTCGCGAAGGATCAAATACGTATCGCCATTGCTTTGTTTGCAATTGGATAAAATCTCTTCGGGTAGCAGCAGTGCAAGGTTCGCATACTTTCTTGATTGGCCTCCTTTCACATAATGAAAGCCTGCTTCAATGAATTCGTGCAGCAATCCAGGTAGTACTTCATGTCCAGCCGCTTCAATCTCTACTACTTGCTTAGCGCGATAGATTTTTTTGATGGAAACTTCCGTAATAACTTTCAACGCTTGCTGTGATGGAATAATATCCGTCAATGCTTGATCAAATTTTCCTTCCAAGATGGAAGTTTCAAAATCTAAAAACGCAGTGGTACATTCATCCAATAATTTGTTGATGGCCATGGCGCGCAGCACACCTAGCTTACCATTTAAACTATGAAGTCGATCTAACTTTTGTCTATCAAATTGCGTTTGTAAAATAGAGGCCATCATGTCTACCGTCTCTTCAAAACTCACCAGCCCCAATCGACAGCCATCTTCCAAATCGATGATGCTGTAACAAATATCATCAGCCGCCTCCACCAAAAAAGCCAGCGGATGCCGCGCCCACGCACTCTCTTCTGTTTTAATAAGTCCCAGTTGATTGGCTACCTCGCCAAATACTTTTTCTTCTGTTTGAAAAAATCCAAACTTCTTTTGGCTTTTTTTCATTTTGTCCCTCGCGGGGAAAAGTGCAGGGCAAGGGTATTTGGTAAACGTACCTAACGTGGCGAACGTAAGCTTCAAACCGTATTCGCTTTTGTTCAATAGGCGAAAGCCTTGGGCGTTGCCTTCAAATTTGATGAGATCGTTCCAAGCCTCCTCACTCACTTCTTTTTGAAAAGATTGGCCGTTGGGATGATGCAAGAAAAAATCTGAGATCGCTTCTTCACCTGCATGACCAAACGGAGGATTGCCTAAGTCATGCGCAAGTGAAGCCGCAGCCACTATCGCCCCGAAATCAAACAATGAAAAATTTTCTTTCAGATCAGGATGGCGTTGCAAAACATGCTCGCCTATTTTTTTTCCTAGTGAGCGACCTACACTGGAAACTTCCAAGCTGTGCGTAAGGCGTGTATGCACAAAGTCTTGCTCAGGTATTGGATGAACTTGTGTTTTGTCTTGCAGCCTGCGGAACGGATGAGAGAAAATAATACGGTCGTAGTCTTGCTCGAAGGCGCTGCGTGATGATTCTGCCAAATCAGGCTTGGCATTCCATCGCTGGGAAGAAAGGAGTTGAGACCAGATCATGATGGGCATTAGGGCTTAGGCATTGGGCTTGATAGATAATATTGCGTGGTGCATGCACCTCTAAATTCGGTTAGAGCATTTTTACTATAAATATTATTTATCGTATGGCGTGCCAAAAAAAGATTTACTTCGATTGGATCCATCTGTGGCACGCTTCCATACTCTACCTCTATTTTCCACGGGTTAAAACCCGTGGCTATTCACATTGAACCCCGCTGGGGTTCGTTACAGAAGTAAACTTAGAATACAAATACTAAAATCACATCAAATTCTATAACTCAATTGTTTTTGGTTTAATCAAAAGCCATTCAAAATATGTGTCATATCTTCAATCTTAGCACGAACCCCAGAGGGGTTCACTGTTAGTAGCCCCGGGTTTTAACCCGGGGATTTAATGTCATAGGATTTAAGTGTGTCACTGGCAATTTCAATTCAAAATGACTCTTTCATTGGCACACCATTGATACACCCAATGAGATCGCCCGCTACTTTATCTGTTTTGAGGTTGGAGCTCCCCCGCTCCAGAAAGCTATGTGGTTCAAACAGATTTGTCTAAATTTAAAATTACTCCTTCAACACCAAATCAATACACATTACCGCGGCCATGATCAACATCCGCAAAGGATTATCGGTTGGCACTTCTGAGCTGATCTGCAAAACATAATTATCGGCACTGGTGAAAAGTTCTTTGCCCAAGCCGCTCCATTTTTTGGTGACGGTGGCAAATTCTTTTCCATCGTTGGATACAAATTTAAAATCCCAGCTTGTCCACTTGCCTTTGAGCATACACAAGGGGCGCTCGCTGGCATCCAATACTTCAAACTTTCCGCCAATGGAAAAGAACTTCTGTTTGAATTTTCCTATTACTGTATTTCTTTCATCCATTACCTCTACGGTTGACAAGAAAATAGAAACTCCTCTACGCACCGTAAGAATAAGTTGCCCTTCTGGCGATTTGATCTCCATGTTGAATGGAGTCATCCGCTTATAGTCTGTGAATCGAAACATTTTGGTAAAGAATCCAAGATTCTCTTCGCGGCATTGCAGCACTACCTGCTTGGAATCTGGATCAAGAATATCAAAACTATTGGCTGCTTTGAATATCTTTACGTGTTCTTTTACGAAGAAGAGGTTTTTGTTAAGAGTAGGGTGCATTATTTTATTTTTGATTTAAGATTTGAGATTTGAGATTTTTTGATTTACTGTACGCATCATATCTTTTTCAGCAAGGTTGTCATTGAAACAGATTCTCCTACTTTTTCTTTTAATGCGCCCACCGAAACCCGCTCTTGCTTCATCGTATCACGATCGCGCAAGGTCACTGTATCATCTTGCAAGGTTTGATGGTCTACCGTAATGCAATACGGTGTGCCAATGGCATCCATTCTGCGGTAACGTTTGCCAATATTATCTTTGTCTTCATAGAAGCAACGGAAATCAAATTTCAAATCGTTGAAGATGGCTTCTGCTTTTTCGGGCAGGCCATCTTTTTTCATTAATGGAAGAATGGCCACTTTGTGCGGAGCGAGTGCAGGTGGAATACGCAACACTACACGCTCAGTTCCATCTTCTAACTTCTCTTCGGTATAAGACTTTGAAAGTATTGATAAAAACATCCGATCTAATCCAACCGATGTTTCTACCACGTAAGGGATAAAATTTTGATTTTCTTCGCCATCAAAGTATTGCAATTTCTTGCCAGAGAATTTTTCGTGGCTCTTCAAATCAAAATCGGTGCGGCTGTGGATGCCTTCCAATTCTTTGAAGCCCATTGGAAAATTAAACTGAATATCGCAGGCGGCATTCGCGTAGTGCGCTAAGTTCAAGTGATTATGAAAGTGATAATTTTCTGCACCCAATCCCAGTGTTTGATGCCAACGCATTCTTTTCTCTTTCCAGTATTCATACCACTTCATCTCTTCCCCAGGCTTTACAAAAAACTGCATTTCCATTTGCTCAAATTCGCGCATGCGGAAAATAAATTGGCGCGCCACAATTTCGTTTCTAAACGCTTTACCGATTTGCGCAATCCCGAAAGGAATTTTCAATCGACTTGTTTTCTGTACGTTTAAAAAATTTACAAAGATCCCTTGCGCGGTTTCGGGCCGCAGATAAATTTTATTGGCATCTTCTGCCACCGAGCCCATTTCGGTAGAGAACATCAAATTAAATTGGCGCACGTCCGTCCAATTTTTAGTTCCTGAAATAGGATCGGCTACCTCTAAGTCGATGATCAATTGCTTCATGGCTTCCATGTTGCTAGTGTTCATCGCGTCTTTCAAGCGGGCATTCGTCTCGTCTATTTTTTTCTGGTACTCCACCACGCGCGCGTTGGTGGTCAAGAACATTGCCTTATCAAAATTCTCAAAACGTTTGGCTGCCTTCTCTACCTCTTTGTCAATCTTGTCTTGGATTTTGGCGATGGCATCTTCTACCAGCACATCAGCTCTGTATCTTTTTTTAGAATCTTTGTTGTCCACCATCGGGTCATTGAAGGCATCCACATGGCCCGAGGCTTTCCATATTGTTGGGTGCATAAAAATGGCCGAGTCGATGCCCACAATATTGTCGTGCATCATGGTCATGAACTTCCACCAATATTCTTTGATGTTGTTTTTTAGCTCTGCTCCGTTTTGCCCATAGTCATACACGGCACTGAGGCCGTCATAGATTTCGCTAGAGGGAAATACGAACCCATACTCCTTTGCATGGGAGATCACATTTTTTAAAAGATTGTCTTCTTGATTTGCCATAAGCCGCAAAGATAGTTTTTAGAAACCTGCCAATGGCAAGCGGACGGAAATTTTTTATGTGGGAATGGAGACTGTCATTTTTGTTCCGTTACCCAGCTGTGATTCGACAGAAATCTTACCTGACATCTTTTCAATTGTTTCTTTCACTATATATAGCCCTAGCCCCGAGCCTTTCGATTTTTCTGAGGCGCGGTAGAACATATCAAAAACCTTGGCTTGATGCTCTGGTGCGATGCCAAGCCCATTATCTTTAATCCCTATTTTTAAATCACCATTTTGTCTATTGGCAGATATTTCAATCAGGGGGTTTTCCTTGGCAGGATCATGATACTTGAAGGCGTTGCCTATTAAATTATTCAGCACCACCTTTAGTCGAGATCGATCAGATACCATTTCTAGTTCGCTAGGTATGCTATAGATGATGTAAATGTTTTCAAAACCTTCTGCATAGCGAAGGCCATCTACCACTTCTTTCATCAACTCCATCAAACCGAATGTGTCCTTTTTCAATTCTAGTCTAGAATTGCGTGAGTAATCAATGATCTCTTTAATGAAATCATCCAAGTTATTCACCCGCTCCTTCATCATGCCCAAACAGGTTTGTACTTCTTCGGGCTCTTCTGTCCGTTGGGCAATCTCAATCAAGCCTAGCATCGAGCTGAGCGGAGCTTTCAAATCATGCGAGGCACTGTATACAAATCGATCTAGCTCTTGGTTTGTTTTAGAGAGTTGTTCATTCTTTACAAGGATTTCATTTTCAGAATAATGATTGACATGCAACAAAAAATAAAATATAGAAACGCTAATGATCAATGCAATAATAAAATTGGCGATAAAGGTTATGCGCACGTACTGCTCTGAATAAACCACGGCTGCCTGCTCTTGAGAAAGATGAATGAGTTTAATTTCAAAAACATAAGAAGCAATGAATAGACAGACCGACAAGAAGCAAAAAGACAAACCCAAACTTCTTTCTTGGTAGCCAAACAACGATAATGCGGCTAGACTTGTAATGACAAAATAAATATAGGTGCCTGCTCTGTAGATATCATTTGAGGCAAACTGATACACCAACAAATTGGCCATGAATATCAAGATAAGATTTGAAGGCGTGTATTTACCAATCCTATTCAGCCAAAAGGCAACCAGAGCGACTAGTGCAGAAGTGATATAAAAAATTTCAAAACCTGTAACACCATTGAACCGATCTATAAAATCGTAAAGAACAGACACGAGAGCGAATAAAATGCACAATTGCCCACGCAACATAGCCGATTTGTAAGTAGCACGCGCGGCAATAAAATTACCTTTGCCAATAATGGCGTCCCTGATAGTTCCTCTCAAATTCATAAACTAAATAGAAAAGCGGTAAAGATAATTCAAATAAGCAAGGCCAGAATAAATTTAATTGACACACTATTTAAAATCTGTTGTTACCCAAAATAAACTCGTGTTGTCAATTTAAGCTTGTAGTCAAATTTGGCTGCTTGCCATAACTGGCTACTTTTTTAATTTTGATACGGCTGTTGGACAAGTAATAATTAGAGTTTATTCTTGCTTTTATTAACTTGACCGTGCATGAGCATTCATTTCAACAAAATAGGCCTCGCTATTGCATTTTCACCTACTTCGCAGGCTCTTTTAAAGGAAGCGGCCAGTTGGGCAGTGCAGTTTAACGCACAATTGGTGCTTATGCATGTCGGTAAACATGGCGCAGAAGAAGAGGCCAAGATGCGCGAACTTATCAATTCTACTGACCTTGCAGGCCGAGAGCCCATAATTGCCTGGCGAGAAGGAAGGCCAGTGGAAGAAATACTGAAAATCTGCAGCGATGAAAATATTGACTTGCTATTGGCAGGGGCACTAAAAAAAGAAAATATTCTTCAAAATTACATTGGCACAGTGGCACGCAAGATCATGCGAAAAGCGGATTGCTCAGTACTGATGATTCAAAACCCAAATGCGGAGAGAAAATCTATTCAAAATATTGTTGTCAATGCCGAGGATAGCCCTTACATAGAACAAGCCATAGAAGCTGCCTGCCATATTGGTCAAATGGAGAATACGCAATGGGTACACATTGCACGTGAGTTAAAACTGCTCGGCCTTGCCTTATCAGCCAGTGAGCACTGTACCGAAAACGAGTACCACGATAACATGCAAGGCATGGTGCGCGAGGAACTTGACGAAGTTGAAAAGATATTGGCTCGCATCCCTCATTCAAAATTAAAAGTAAACATCAAGGTGCTATCAGGAAAAGCAGGCTTTGAGTTAGCGCGTTTTGCTGAGCGCAAAAATGCCGACTTGCTCATAGTAGGTGCGCCTGCCCGCAGGTTCTCTCTTTTCGATCGCGTTTTTCCACACGACCTGGAATATGTTTTCGCCAATTTGCCCTGCAATTTATTAATGGTAAAACCAAGAAAGCAAACTCATGGGTAAGTTAAGCCACGCAGACGTTGTGCATTTACTTATGCAGCTAAGTATCATGCTGCTATTGGGTAGACTATTATCAGAATCGCTAAGAAAGTTCAAACAGCCTGCTGTTGTTGGAGAAATCATTGCTGGTATTTTGCTTGGCCCCACTATTCTTGGCATGATCAAACCAGAGTGGTTTCATACCCTCTATCCGGTACCCAGCGCAACTGCCACAGTGCTCACCGGTTTTGTTCAAGTAGCCGTCATTATGCTTTTATTCATAGCAGGCCTAGAAGTAGACTTACATATTGTATGGCAACAAGGAAAGCAAGCACTTGCCACCAGTTCACTAGGTCTTATCATTCCATTTTCATTTGGATTCGTTTTCCCTTACCTGTTTCCCGATTTTTTTGGAATAGCCGATCAGCATGAACAACTAACTTTTGCTCTTTTCATGGGCACGGCCATGTCCATTTCTGCTTTACCCGTTATTGTCAGGATTTTAATGGACTTAAATCTTTTTAAATCTAAGATGGGCATGCTGGTAGTAACATCCGCCATGGTAGATGATCTAATTGGCTGGCTCATATTTTCTGTAATCCTTGGTATGATTGGCAAGCGGGGCGATACCTTTTCAATTTTCAACACCGTGCTACTTACTATTTCTTTTGTGGGCATCATGCTTACGCTGGGCAGGGGCATATTGAATAGAATACTTCCGTGGATCAACAAAAAACTAGCTTGGCCAGGAGGAGTATTATCTATTTCATTGGCACTTTGTTTTTTGGGCGCAGCCTTTACTGAATATATTGGTCTACATGCCATTTTCGGAGCTTTTATTATGGGTGTTGCCTTTGGTGATTCCAAACATTTTAGCGAGCGCGCCAAGGAAATCGTTCACCAGTTTATTAATAATATTTTCGCGCCTTTGTTTTTTGTTTCCATTGGGTTACGCGTCAATTTCATCACCAACTTTGATTTAGCTCTCACTTCAGCTATTGTCTTGATTGCTTTTGCAGGAAAAATAATAGGAAGTGGCTTGGGCACACGGCTGGGCGGATTCACTTGGCGCGAGTCAATGGCAGCTGGGTTTGGCATGAATGCTCGTGGCGCCATGGAAATCATTTTAGGTTTAGTGGCATTAGAAAACGGTTTGATCAATGAGCGCGTTTTTGTTTCGTTAGTAATAATGGCATTGATCACCAGCATTACTAGTGGGCCATTGATGAAGTGGGTCTTAAAAAAGTAGGTTAAAGAATTTATTTGCTCAATGCCTTCCGTTCCGTTAATTTTAAAGGAATTTATACCGCTATAAAACATGCAGCAGGCCACCATCAACAAGAAGACTTTTGAGATCACCCAAAAAGAAGGTGAGTTGACGGTTAATGGGCAGCCCTTTGTGTGGGATTTTATAAAAATCTCTGAAGGTCATTTTCATATTCTTTATAAAAACAACACCTATCGCGCAGAGATGGTGAAGCATGATGTGGAAACCAAAACGTTCACCGTCAAACTCAATGGTAAAACTCATTCTGTAAAGCTCAAAGACAAATTTGATTTGTTGCTAGAGAAAATGGGCATTGCCGGTGCGGGCGCAGCCAAGCTAAATCACATCAAAGCCCCCATGCCGGGCTTGATCATCGACTTGAAAATAAAAGCAGGAGACTCAGTAAAAGCAGGTGATGCGTTGCTGATTTTAGAAGCCATGAAAATGGAAAACATATTAAAATCTCCTGGCGATGGCGTAGTGAAAAATGTAAAAGTGAAAAAGGGCGATAGTGTAGAGAAGAGTCAGGTGTTGGTGGAGTTTTAATTAGGACTTAGGCATTAGGACTTGGGACTTAGGGCTTAGTAACAAATGAAGACTGTTAACATCCCGATAGCTATCGGGAGACAAAATGTAGAGTAACTGATAAGCTTTGGTTTATTCAAATCTAAAATCACAAATCCTAAATCTAAAATGATTAGATGGACAAAATAAAAGACTCGATATTCAAATTTCTCCGCCTCGATAACCTGATGGGCAGCCTTACAGGCTATCTTGAAACGCAGGTAGCTTTAGTGAAGTTAGAAGTGCGCGAGGAAGTAGCAAAAATACTTTCGCGTGGGTTAGTGCTTGTAACGGTGATATTACTTGCCGCTCTCTTCTTGCTCTTTTTTAGTATCGGCCTTGCTCATTATCTCAACGGTTTCTTTGAGCTTCCTTATATTGGGTATTGGATTGTGGCGGGCATCTATGGATTGCCCTGTGTGATTTTTTTACTGTTCCGAAAACCCATTAGTCACTCCATCGAAAAATATTTTGCCAAACATATCAAACACAAAGAGAAATAGCATGGAACTATTGGAAACCCAAGACCCCGAAAGAAGACGTTTGATAGAAACTTCCGATCGGCATAAGCACGAGCTGGAAAAAGAAGTGAAATCACTCTCTGACAAAACAGAAAAGACATTAAAAAATGCCCTGGTCATTGGTGGGGTATTGGCTGTAACGTATTTAGTGGTGAACCAACTTTCATCTTCCAGCAGAAAGAAAAAGCGGACGAAAGCAAAATTGGCAGTTACCAATGGGGTGGAAGACCTAATAGAAGATGAAACACCAAGTGTGTTCTCACAAATGGGAGCTAAAATTGCCGACACGGCAACCGTAGTTCTGCTCGACCTAGCGAAAGACGCATTGGCCGAATTCTTAAAAACCAGAAAGCAAAAAGATGGCAATTCTTAAAAGTTTAGAAAACCGTTTCCGCGAAGGAAAAAAATCAATTGCCGTACTGGTCGATCCCGATAAGGTAGAAGAACCCACTGAGCTAGATCCACTCATTCGGTTAGCAAGTGAAAATTGTGTCGATTTCTTTTTTGTAGGCGGCAGCTTAGTCACTACCACCAATTTAGGCGAGGTGATCAAGCACATCAAAGAGAACGTTTCTATCCCAGTCGTTCTTTTTCCAGGCAGCTCATTGCAGATAGATCCTGCCGCAGATGCTATTTTATTTCTGTCGCTCATCTCTGGCCGCAACCCCGACTTGCTGATAGGCCAGCACGTAATAGCTGCGCCCATTTTAAAGAACAATAAAATTGAAGTGATGCCTACTGGCTACGTGCTCATCAACTCGGGCAAGACCACTTCAGTAGCTTACATCAGCAACACCACACCCATTCCTGAAGATAAATATTCATTGGCTGCATGTACTGCCCTTGCAGGAGAAATGCTTGGCCTCCGCCTGATTTATTTGGATGCGGGCAGCGGAGCGGAGCGAGAGATCAATGCCAAGATGATTACCACCGTGCGCAAGGCCGTGAATGTTCCGCTAATTGTAGGTGGTGGCATCAACACCAGTCGCAAAGCCATCACTGCCCTAGAGGCTGGAGCAGACCTGATTGTTATTGGCAACGCGCTAGAGAAAGACCCTAATCTACTCACCGAAATTTCTGATAAAGTGTACGATTGGAACCAGAGTGTGAAGACAGGCGGTTGACATTGCCTTTACATGAACATAAGAGAGGTGCCATTTTCGTCCCTCATAGTTAGTACCTAGTGCCTAATTTTTATCTTGCGCTATGTTTATAGAACCTCACATTGGCCGCAATAGCCGACAAGAGAAAAACGGATGGATCGAAGTCATCTGCGGCTGCATGTTTTCTGGCAAGACGGAAGAACTGATCCGTAGGCTCAACCGTGCATTGATTGCCAAACAAAAAGTAGAAATCTTTAAGCCAGCTATTGATAAGCGCTATGACGAACAAAAGATTGTGTCGCACAGCGAGCGCGAGATACGCTCTACACCTGTCAACTTTGCGGGTGATATTCTACTATTGGCTGGTGACTGCGATGTGGTGGGTATTGATGAAGCTCAATTCTTTGACGATGCAATAGTAGAAATCTGCAACAAGTTAGCCAACAGTGGCAAGCGAGTAATTGTTGCAGGACTGGATATGGATTATGAAGGCAAACCGTTTGGGCCGATGCCCAACTTACTGGCTGTTGCCGAATTTGTTACAAAAGTCCATGCCATCTGTGCGCAAACAGGTGAGCTGGCTTCTTTCTCGTTTCGATTAACTGAAAATAAATCGCAGGTGTTGTTGGGTGAGAAGGATAAGTATGAAGCGCGGAGCAGAAGAGCTTTTTTAGATGGAATGGGTTCTTAGCTTAAAATTTCTGAACCTCAAACGCTGAATTGAAATGCTCCACAAAACCCGCGGCATTGTTTTTCGATTCACCAAATACGCGGAGTCGTCCATTATCGTTACGATTTTCACAGAGCAGTTGGGATTGCAAACGTACATAGTTAATAGTGCGCGAAGTAAATCAGGTAAAGGAAAAATAGCATTGTACCAACCACTCACATT
Source organism: Cyclobacteriaceae bacterium (assembly GCA_043777495.1). GTDB lineage: Bacteria > Bacteroidota > Bacteroidia > Cytophagales > Cyclobacteriaceae > ELB16-189. The sequence continues at coordinate 52,741 of JAYWHU010000031.1, forward strand.
GTTAGAGTTGGTGGTGTACCACAAAGAGAACGCGAATATCCTTCGCATTAAAGAAGTAAAATGTTTTCATCTCTACCAAACATTGACCAGCGACTTTAGAAAATCCACTATCGCTCTTTTTTTAAACGAGATTGTGAATAAAGCGGTGAAAGAGCAATCGCACACACAAGAGCTGGGCGATTTTCTTTTTAATTCTTTCATCGTACTGGATGGATTACAAAACAATATTGAGAATTTTCATTTGTCATTTTTGATTCAACTCAGCCGACACTTGGGTTTTGGCGCATATAAGCCTGGTGAAATTTTAACTCCTTTCTATAATGATGATAAGGAAGAAAAGATTTTGAATCAACTCCTTCAAGCTGATTACAACACGCCTATTCCCATGAACCAACTTCAGCGCAGAAATTTATTGGACGTGCTGCTGCGTTTTTATACCCAGCATATTGAAGGTTTTGGAGAAATAAAATCATTGGCCGTTGTTAGGGAATTAATAAATTGAATTATGACAAAATTTGAATTACCCATCCAAGTCCGCTGGTTGGATATTGACCAGAACCGTCACTTGCTCCACTCTGCGTATTACGATTACGGAGCTACCTCACGTATCGCTTGCTTTTCGCAACATGGATTGACCAATCTGAAATTTGAAGAACTACGCATCGGCCCCATCTTGTTTAGGGAAGAAGCAATCTTTAAAAGAGAAATAAAATTTGAAGATAAAGTGACAGTTGATTTAGTAGTCACCAAAGCTACTCCTGATTTCTCTCGTTGGAGCATACGCCATCACATTTATAAAGAAGATAGAACTATAACAGCCATTTTGAATATGGATGGTGCTTGGATTGATATGAGTAAGCGGAAACTGGCAGTGCCTAATGAATTTATTCAAAAAGTATTTGAGGACTTTCCGAGAGGGGAAAATTTTGAGTGGGTTGTGAAAACTAGCTAAGCTGAATTCATCAATAGTTTATATCTGAAAATGATATACAAGAATTATCACCCCATCAACTTTTCAATCACCCCATCCACCGAAATCCCCTCCGCCTCTGCCTTAAAATTCCGCACCATGCGGTGGCGCAATACAGGCTTGGCAATAGCTTGCACATCTTCAATATCAGGAGAATATTTTCCGTTGATGAGTGCGTTGCACTTAGCACCCAATACCAAATATTGAGAAGCACGCGGGCCTGCACCCCATTCTAATAAGTCATTTGCAATGGTTGAGCCATTTTTCCCTGGGCGTGATGATTGCGCTAACTTCACTGCATACTCCACCACATTATCTGCAATGGGCACTCTGCGCACCAAGTGCTGGAAGGCAACAATTTCTTCGGCTGTTAAAGTCTTAGACGCTTGTTGTACAACATCCGCAGTGGTATTTTTTACAATGTCGATCTCTTGTTGGTAGCTGGGGTAATCCAAAAATATATTGAACATAAACCGATCTAACTGTGCCTCTGGCAATGGATACGTTCCTTCTTGCTCAATGGGGTTTTGCGTGGCCAATACAAAGAATGGTTTGGGCAATTCGTACCGATTGCCTGCAATAGTCACTGCATACTCTTGCATCGATTCCAGCAATGCCGCCTGTGTTTTGGGTGGTGTGCGGTTGATCTCATCGGCCAATACAATGTTGGCAAAGATGGGTCCCTTCACAAATTGAAAATTGCGTTCTTTGTCCATCGTCTCAGCACCTACAATATCTGAGGGCATTAAGTCAGGTGTGAATTGAATTCGTTTGAATTGCAGATCGAGTGAAGTGGCAATGGTTTGCACCAACAAAGTTTTGGCAAGTCCAGGTACGCCAACTAGCAAAGAATGCCCTTGACAAAAAATCCCAGTCAGCACCAAGCGGACTACATCATCTTGACCAACAACTACTTTGGCTATTTCGTTTTTTAAATTTTGATAGGCTTTGGCCAATGCATCGGCCGCTTCTACATCGTTCGTAAATTGTTTCGCCATTTTTCTTTATTTATTCTCGATTTAAAAAAGAAGTCAGAAGTTAAAATATAGAAGTCAGAATTTTCACCTAGACATTTATTTAAACGCACAGAATGCAGTGCTTCGCACGTACTTTGTCAATTGCCACTTGCCTCTTTCCAATTTCCTTTTGCAAATTGCCCCTTGCTTATTGCCTTTCCTCACTCCAAAATCTTACAATACTTATAAGACGGATCTATATTGATAAACACATCCTGTCTCGATTTACTAAACCACTTGCCAATAATTTTATCTTTCTTCTCAGCTAGTGAGGCCGATTGTATGCGGTGCCAATCGTCTTTTAAGTTGGCTTGGTGTGGCGGAATCTTCGCTTTAAAGTAAAGTATGCGCACGGCTTCTTTTCTGTCTTCAGTACTGTAAGTGAGTGGCTTAGAAATACTCCCCACTTTCATCGTATCAATTGCCAAATAAACCACAGGGTCAATCTCGCGCAGCGACACTCTAACACCACCATCGGGGTCCGTAAAATATCCTCCACGGCCTTTGGTATTGGTGTCATCAGAATATTCCTTGGCGGCATATTCAAACTTGATGCTGTCTTTCACAATCTTCCTTCTCAGGCTATCTAAATATCTTTCTGCCCTGCCAATATCTTCTTTTGAAGGTGAGCCCAGCAACAAAATATGGCGCGAGTTATATTCATTTCCCCTGCGGTCAATCAATTGCATAATATGAATGCCGAAAGGCGATTCGAACGGCTGTGAGATTTCTCCCTTGCGCAATTTAAAACCCATCGCTTCAAATTGTGGCACCATTGCCCCGCGACCCACAAAACCCATCTCACCACCGTTTGATCTAGCACTTGGGTCTTCAGAATATTTCTGTGCCAACACATTAAAGTCTTCACCCGCTACAATCCGCTCGCGCAGTTCGTTCAACCTGCGCTTCGCATCTTCTTTTTGCGCATCGCTGATCTTGGCCACTTTTACAATCTGCCCAATCTCCACATCCGAAGAATAAAAAGGCAAACTATCCGTTGGGATTTTATTGAAGAACCGCTTTACTTCCGCAGGAGTGATTTTTAAATCTTTGGTGATGCGTTGCGTCATCTCGCGTGCCAAAAGTTGCTCGCGAATTTGATCGCGCAACTCTACTCGTATCTGATCCATCGACTTACCATATCTCCGCTCCAATTCCTCCACCGAATTTCCAGAGTTTTGTAAGATTGCGCTCATCCGCTGCCCAGTGTTCTGATCTACTTCTAAATCCGTCACAACCACAGAGTCGATCTCTGCCTTGGCCACCATCAGCTTGTTCATGATCAGCCGATTGAACAATTGACATTTCGCCTCATCCGATTGTGGATTGCCCTCCGCCACATAGCCTTGGTAAGCAGCTTCCAATTCTGATTTGATGACGATATAATTGTCAACCTTTGCGATGATCTTATCCACCACAAAGCCCGTCTTCTCCTTCTCTTCCTGTGCGCGCAGCGGTAGCGCAAGTGAAAGAGCCGTAGCACTAAGGGTTAAAAACCTCGAAATCCTTTCGTTTAGCAGCATTTTCATAAACCTCATCCTCCAATTTTTTTGCAAGTTCCACTTTTCTTTTATTTAAAATAATGTTTTTGATATCCTCCTGCACAAATTCCAACGGAGACACGTTGTCAGAAATTTTGTACGCATCCAACTTTAAGAAGTAAAGGAAGTTCGCATCGTTGGTTTCGTAGTAACTGTAGTTGCGCAAGAACTGTATTTTGTTTGGTATCTCTGCCAATGGCGAGTTGGCCGCCAGCTTATCAAACTCGATCCATGTAGAGTCGGGCAATTGATAGGCTGCAGAAAAACGAAGGCAGTACGATTTCAATTCTTCCACATCTTTGGGCTTCTTAGAAAACATCAACTCTTTCACGCGATTGATGCGTGGGGCCGTCTTCGGCACTTTAATGTACGTGCCTTGAACAATGTTCTGCTTCAATATAAAATTATCCTGATGCGATTTGTAATACGTTTCAATCTCATCCCACGACACGCTGTCGTTCAAGTTTTTTTGAATGTAAAAATTTTGAAATTCATAGCCGATCAAACTGTAGCGATAGTCCAATACCTTGCGCTCTACTTCTGCCTCGTTGATGTCAATGTTCTTGGCTGCTTCGTTCAACAATAATTGCTTGCGTATCCAACTGTTCACATACGATGAGATGCGCGTGGCACTGTCTTCTTTGCTTGCGTCCGATGGCACAATGCCCTTCAGCTCATCCAAGTACAAAAATGATTGCTCCACGCGTGCCACCGCTCTTCGCGAATTATCACCTCCCCCCCCATCTCCCTTTTTCATTCTAATGAGGTCACATGAAGAAGCAAGTAAGATCACACAAACAATCAGCGAATGGGTGAAATAGTTTTGAGTAAAAGTTTGGCGGCCCCCCGATAAAAATCGGGGCCGGGCTATCCGTTCCAAGCCTGCCACGCGCTTCCTGTGGTCCAGCAAGCTTATAGAATTTTTGAGCTTCGGTTGAACTATTGTTTTTGGCAGGCTTTCCACTACTATCCCTGGCCGATGCCCGCACATAACTTTCTGCGTACTTCCTAAGTTCCAACCACCATAGTACGTGTATTCACGAACCACCAAAACCCAGTCTGTGCCTGTATGTCTCTTCATTATTTCTTTTTAAGTTCAGACATAACGATTTTCTTCCCTTTCTTATTTACTTCCACTGAGTATTTCTTTCTCAAAGCCTCCAGCCAATTTTTTTCCACCTCGCTTTGGTAGTCAGAGATAATCCCCGCACGTGCCTCTTCAAAACTTTTTGTTCCGGGTGCAACTAATCTCGCTACTTCCACTAAATAAAAATTCTTGTCCACCTCCACTTCGTGCATGCCAGCCGCCCAACTTGCCCTGTCGATTATTTTGCTCTCGCCCTTTTCATAATTTCTAAACGGCTGCACCGATTTGAATTTTTTTATATCTGCTTCTTTTAGTGTGTCACCAGCAGCAACTTTCTTTTTAAATTCCTCTACAATGTTTTTATCGGGCGTAGAAAAAATACGCGCCTCTACCCTATCCCCTGCTTTGTACTTATCCAAATGGCTTTCATAATACTTGCGTTGGCCAAGTGTATCTTCCGATGCCTTGTTCCAAATCTCTTTCTCCATGATTTCAAAGAAGAGAATGCCCTCGCGGTATTCTGTCAATAGGTTTTTAAACTCAGGCTTTTCGGCCTTCAACTTTTCTTCCTCCGCAGTAGAGATGGTTTCATCTACGAAATAGTTGTAGAGTTGATCCATGTAAGCTGCTGGCACCATTCCCGAGGTAGCTTGATTCGCCTTCACATGCTTTATAAAATCAGACACCGTGGTTTCCTTGCCCAATACGGTAAACAATTTTTTAGCTAACAACTCCGTGCCGCCTATGTACTTCCATTTCCCTTTTGTCAAACTAGAATCCGCGAAAGCGAAAATGGCTTTTTTGGTTTCTTCCACTTCTACAAATCCAAAATCTTTTCTCCGTTTGGCTGCCATGGTTTGTTGCGAAATCTGCAACCGTTCATCACGCGCCACTTTCTTTTTAAGCGAGGCTTCCATTTCAGAATAAGGCGGAAGCGGAATCTTTTTCTCCAACCTCACCAAGTGCCACCCAATGGAAGATTGAAACGGATCTGAAATATCGCCAGGCTTTTGCATAGCAAAAGCTGTGTCTTCAAACTCTGGCACCGAAGCCAATGCTTTCAACCCAAATGCACGAAGTCGTCCGCCAGAGTCTTTTGTATTGGTGTCTTCTGAATTCTCTTTGCATAACTCATCCCACGCGCGACCTGCTTTTAATTGATCAAAAATATCAAACGCTTTGTTTTTTATTTTGGCATCATCGGCTGTGCCAGTACGAAGCAATATGTGCGACACTTCCACTTCGCCACGTGATGGTTTTTTGTCCATCACTTTGATGAGGTGGTAACCAAACCGTGTGCGAGCGATGTTTGAAATCTCTCCCTTGTTGGTTTTGTAGGCAGCCTCTTCAAATGGATACACCATTTGCATGGCAGTAAAGTAACCCAAATCTCCACCATTGTATTTAGCCGATGGGTCTTCAGAAAGTTCTCGTGCTAACTTTTCAAAATCTTCGCCTGCCAAAATTCTTTTTTTGATGTCAGCAATTTTGTTGTAGGCAGCTAAGGTATCAGATGGAAACGCATCAGGTTTTAAATTAATCAATATGTGTGATGCCTTCACTTCTTGTGTCAAGTGGTCGTATGCTTCTTTCGTTAGCTTATCAAGCGCATTGGGTTCCGCACGGTACGGTTTCTTTAAATCCTCGCGGTAGGTTTTGTATTCTTTGCTGAATTTAGCCGTGGTGTCCATCCCCAACGCACGCGCTTCGGTCACCTTTAGTTTAAAGTTGGTGAACAGATTAAGGTATTCATTGACTTTACTTTCCGTAAAATCTTCGGGTTTATTTTGGTGGTTCTTTTTGTAGAGATAAGTGAACTCATCGGTAAAAGTTGGCACCTTGTTCACCGAAAAAAGAACTTGCTGCTTCTTTGGTTTTTCTTGCTGACCATACAAAGCCAGCCCAACGGCACAAAAGAGAGTAGTTAATAGAGACCTACGCATGGATAGAATTGGTGAGTTAAGTTAAGAGTGCAAAAATAGGAGGAAAAAGTTAGAGTTGGTAGGGGATTAAAAAGCCTCGAATTGATAGCTACTATGAGTTAAATTTTTTGACTATTTTTGAATAGCTAAATATTCTCATTATATGTATCGTGCCACTATAACGCCCACTGAAAAAGAGCACACCATTGACCTTCCTAAACAATTTTTCGGTAAGAAAGTGGAGGTAACTGTTGTGGAAATACCACCATTGGCTAAGAACGGGCATCAAGTACCCCCGCAAGGAAAGAAGGTTTCATTAACTACCTTATTCGAAACCTTTGGTATTGCCCCTGATTTTCCGACTATTGAAGAAATACGCAATAAGGCGTGGCCTTCCAAATGGTGATCTTTGACACTACCGTTTTGATTAATTTGTACAGAGGTGATATCTCGGTAAAGCAAAAAATTGAAGAGATGTCTCCCGATGTAATCTATATCAGCAGCATCACAGTGGCTGAATTTATGGTAGGGGCAAAAGATAAATTGGATATGCTAAAAATTCAGAAACATCTTAGCAATTATACCCCCTTGCCGATCAACGAATTGATTACTGACATCTTCCTCGAACTTTTTACTTCTTACTCGTTAAGCCATCGCCCTGGTATCGCTGATACACTTATCGCTGCCACCGCGCTATATTATGAGCTCCCTATTTTTACTCAAAATAAAAAGCACTTTGCCTTTATTCCGGGCATTCAATTAATTTGAATGAAAGGAGTGTCAAAAACCGTGAAGCAAAAGTGCTAAATATCCTTATGCTATAAGCTACACCGACTTCGTCAACCTACAAATATTCTTACCGTCCTCTCTTACATATTCAATTTTATCCATGATGGATTTTACTAATCGAATGCCCAGTCCGCCTTTTCTTTTTTCATGCACAAGGCTATCTAGTTCAGGTTCGTGAAATTGATTGATGTCGAACATCGAACCATCATCAATGATCTCAAAAACAAAATGGCCCTTGTCAGGAATCTGGATGTTTAAGGTAATACTGTGATCGGGATTGCAATGGTGAGCGTGGATCATCAGGTTAGAGCACATCTCATCCAATGCCAACACAATGGCGCCCATTTCAAGATCAGACACACCATGCCCCTTCAGCGAAGTGCGTATGAACTCGCGTACCCCTTTTAGGTTGCTCAGGCTACAGCCAATGTTATACTGATAACTCATCCACTAATTTTTTTGCTTCCTGTTTTGTATCGCGTATGTTCAGCAAATCGGCCAGGCCCAAAATGCTGAAGGTATTTAACACGCGCTCTTTCATACCGAACAATACCAATCGGATATTCTTGTCACGAAGTTCTTCGATGTAAGACATGAACACCCCTAAGCCTGCAGAAGATATGTACTCCAGCGCGCTACAGTCCACCAAGATTTTCTTAAACCCTTCTCCCACACTTTTGGCTATGGCCAGATCCAACTCAATGGAAGAGCTTGCGTCAATTTCACCTATAATGGCGATGATATCTGCCCCTTCTTCTTGTAATCTTTTGATATGAACCATACTATTGTAACGGTTAAATTTTTTTTATGTTACCTCACCCCCTTCCCCTCTCCAAAAGGAGAGGGGTGACTGTACTTAATTCGATTTATCGCTTTGTTGATCACTCTTCTTAATTCCAATTCAAAAAGTATACAGAAAACCCTATTTAAACTTCACGGTCATAGACGTATAATCATCATTAATATCTTCTGACCCTGAAAATTCATACAATCTTTTAATTACGTTTTCTTCTATTTCTTTTGAACTTTTTTCTGCCGTTTCTTGTAGTGCATCCGCTAGCCTACCATTTCCAAACTCCTCGCTCTTATTGTTTTTGGCTTCGGTGATCCCATCGGTGTACAACACCATGACATCTCCTGTGGCATAACTGATTTCATTGTTCTCAACAAAATTGCAGTAGTCGTGGCTGCGAATCATACCCAAAGCTGTGCCTTTGTCTTTGAGATACTCTGCCTTGTTAGCAGAGGCACGATAGAACAAAACTGGGCAATGCCCCGCACGTGAATAACAGATTTTTTTAGTTTGGGTATTGATAACAAAATACGTTGCAGAGATAAATGAGCCACGCTCCAAGCAATAGACGAGTGCCTTATTTGCTTTGGCCATAAAATCTTTGGGGTCAGGCCCTTGCTGTGCCAAGCTGTGAAAAATCCCTTTCATCTGCGACATGTGGAAAGCTGCGGTTGTTCCCTTTCCCGAAACGTCTGCAATGATCAAGGCTACTTCGTATTCGTTGATGCGCAGGGTATCGTAGTAATCACCACCTACTTCATCTGCTGATGCTGAGAAAGCAGAGATTTCAAAATCAGTATCTTGTTCGAGCTTATCGGGCAACAAACTTTGCTGCACAGTCTTGGCGATTTTCAATTCCTCTTTGTAGCGGGCGTTTTGAAACGCTTCTTCCATCAATCGAAAATTCTCAATAGAAATCCCTGCTTGATTCGCGAATGCCGATACAATGCGTGTCATCTCTTTATTAAATCCTTCTGGCACTTCTCTAAGCAGTGCCAACGTACCAATAGTCTCTTCTTTTGCCTTTATTGGGAAAGCCAATAGCGATCGGAAGCGCGAACTTTTTAGTGATCCCAGATGCTTGGATAGATTTTTGGTTTTATCACTGCCTTGATCCAGTGCACCCTTGATATTGTTTTTTTCGAGATGCGTACGAATGTCTTTGGATTCTCCCTCGGTCATCCGATAGGTAAACATTTTTTGATCGCTGTTGTTTGCCCGAATCTCCAGCCAAGCAGCATCTGCAAAGACGGAGCTTACGGAGCTTTCTAGCAAAATATTGTAAACGCTCTCTTCATTTTGCTCAGTTTGAATGGATTGACTGATGCGTTGGAAATTGATAACCTCTTCCAGTTTTTGCTCAAATACAGAAGAGGTTGGTAAATTAAACAATACCACTAAAAACGAAAATGTTAGGTAGGTGATCACAAAGGCAAGCAGTGCAATGTTGAAAACGTGATTTTGGAAACCGAGAAACGTTGGTGCTTGCTGACTAATGGTTTCAGAAGAAACAGTGACTGAATAAAGGAAGTACACCAAGTAAAAAATCGAAAGTAAGAGCAGTAACAAGCTCGTCCACTTTTGTTTGAAGTTGAGGTAAGCCACCCACCGCATGTTGGCCGATAGTACCAAGCCCAAAACACTTACCAAAACGATAGCCGTAGTTGAAACTGTTTCAGAAATAGCCAGATGAATGCTGTCGTAAACCAAAATGCAGAGTAGCAGAATTTCAAAAACAAACCATGCCCTTATCAACCATTTCGATTTTTGGTAAAGGATCAACCGCTTCCAAGAAGTGTAAGCAGCCAACAAAAAATTAATGAACAGACCAAGATTGATTTGATAAATCAAATCAATGAAAAGAATATTGGAAGCAAGCTTAGTGCTACCCAGAAGGTATAAGATTAACCGAACTGCTAATGAAATAACAGTTGCTATCAACCCTGTGGCAAAAACTTTCCAGAGCAAGTCCGTGAAGTTGAGGGTCTCATCACGCTCTATTCGAAATTTATAATAATAGAAAAGAGAAATGATGTACAGGTCGAGCATAAACCGCGGCAGCCAAGATGGCACATCAGGAGGCAATGAACGTAAATCACTGAACAGGATTGTAATATCAGAAAATACCAAAACCACCCAAGCAAGCATGGCACCCAAAAAGGTAAGGCGGATTAAAGCTTTGGTTTTGATCATATTGAACAAGAAAAAGCCAATCTAGCTGGATTGGCCTTGCAATAATACTGAATAAGAAGGCTCAAAATACAGTTCTGAGCAAAGAAGGAAGGTTATTTCCTACTATAATTCGGTGCCTCTCTAGTTATTGTAATATCATGCGGATGGCTCTCATGCACACCTGCCGTGGTAATTTTTACAAACTTGGCTGATTTTAGTTTCTCTAAATTCTTTGCTCCACAGTAGCCCATTCCCGCTTTCAATCCACCAACTAATTGATACAAAACTTCAGCTACAGAGCCTTTGAAGGGCACACGACCCGAGATGCCTTCTGGTACTAATTTTTTAATGTCGTCTTCTACATCTTGAAAGTAGCGGTCTTTGCTTCCGTCTTCCATTGCTTCTATAGATCCCATGCCGCGATAAGATTTAAACCTACGGCCTTCATAAATAATTAACTCGCCTGGGGCTTCTTCTGTTCCTGCCAAGAGAGACCCAATCATCACGCTATCTGCACCCGCGGCCAATGCTTTTACAATATCGCCAGAGAAACGGATGCCACCATCGGCAATCACTTTTACGCCAGAGCCTTTCAATGCTTTTGCAGATTCGTACACGGCAGATAATTGAGGAAGACCAATGCCCGCCACAATGCGCGTGGTACAGATACTGCCAGGGCCAACGCCCACTTTCACTGCATCGACACCAATCTTGGCTAATGCTTTTGCTGCTTCGCCTGTAGCAATGTTTCCTACTACTATTTCAAGTGAAGGATATTTTTTCTTTACTTTTTTTGCCGCATCCATCACGCCTTTTGAGTGACCGTGCGCAGTATCAATGCTTATCACATCTACGCCTGCATTTTTCAATGCTTCTATCCGATCTAAAATATCTGGCGTAACGCCCACAGCCGCGCCCGCGCGCAACCTTCCAAATTTATCTTTACAGGCATTTGGTTTGTTTTTCTTTTTCAAGATGTCTTTGTACGTGACAAGCCCAGTAAGTTTTCCTTTTTTATTTACTATGGGCAGCTTTTCGATTTTATAATCTTGCAGCAACAGCTCGGCTTTTTCTAAGGTAATGCCTTCTGGTGCTGTTATCAAGTTCTCTTTGGTCATGATCCGTTCAATGGGCATGGACATGTCTTTTTGAAAACGCAAGTCGCGGTTGGTGATGATGCCCACCAGTTTTCCATTTCCATCTATCACGGGTATGCCCCCGATTTTATTTTCGCGCATGAGCTTTTCAGCATCTCGCACCGTAGAGTTTACAAGTAATGTTACAGGATCCAAGATCATTCCGCTCTGCGAACGTTTTACTTTGCGCACATGCTCAGCCTGTGCCTCGATGCTCATATTTTTATGGATGAACCCTAGGCCGCCTTCTAATGCCATACTAATGGCGAGGCTCGCCTCCGTCACCGTGTCCATAGCAGCAGAGATGATAGGAATGTTCAGCTTGATGTTTTTGGTCAAGAATCCAGACGAGTCTGTTTCGCGGGGGAGTACATCGCTGTAAGCGGGAACAAGGAGCACGTCATCATACGTCAGTGCTTCAAAGAGGAATTTCGATGGGTCGAGTGCCATGGCAAATAATTTACGATTGATTATTTGCAGGGCAAAAGTAAGGTGTTGGGGTTTAAGAAGCTAATTTTTTTTCTAGTCCAGACCCTTCGAGGGTTGATA
>JAYWHU010000032.1:0-1510 GCA_043777495.1 Cyclobacteriaceae bacterium
CTCACTTATTGAATACACCACCTTACAAATTGATACAAAGGAAAACATAGTTTCGTTGGGTAGCGATGATATTTTCCGCTGCCCCTTTTGCTATCTCAGTGGCCACAAGCTTTTAGAATTTACCACAAAAGAAAAAGAAAACTTTGAGAAGTATATAAAGAACGGGGGCTTTGTCTTTGTAGACGATTGCAATCACGATATTGATGGGCTTTTTGCCAAATCATTTGAGTCGCAAATGGAGCGTATATTTGGCGCACAGGCATTGAAAAAAATCCCCAACAATCATGTACTTTATTCGTCATTTTTTCAGTTTGATGGCCCGCCCACAACCTCGCAGGAATTGAACGGGTGGGGCGATGACATTGTGCATGATTATCTAAAAGCGATTGAAATAAACAAACGAATAGGAGTGTTATACAGCAACAAAGACTACGGCTGCGAATGGGATTATGATTTTAGGAATAAACGATTTTATAGAATAGACAATACCAAGTTTAGTGTCAATATTGTTATGTATGCGTTAACTAGTTAATCGTTAATAATTGTTCGTTACTCGGCTAAAGATTTATGAACAACTATCAACAACCAACAAATAAAGAAATGAATCAAGTACAAAACTCAACCGAACAATCGGTGCAGGCCATTATCGCCAATTTGAATGACTTAAAAAAAGAGATTAAGAAAGTCATTGTTGGGCAGGAAGAAATCATTGATCAATTACTGATTACTTTTTTGGCGGGAGGCCATGCATTACTGGAAGGTGTGCCAGGATTAGCTAAGACGTTAATGATTCGGTCTTTGTCAGAAGCAATAGATTTGAGCTTTCGCAGAATTCAATTCACTCCCGATTTGATGCCTTCTGATATTATTGGTACCGAAGTATTGGAAGAAGATCATATTACGGGCAAGCGGATTTTTAAATTCAACAAAGGCCCTGTTTTTGCCAACATTATTTTGGCTGATGAAATCAACCGCACTTCACCAAAAACACAAGCGGCATTGCTGGAGGCTATGCAAGAGTTTGAAGTGACCTATGCTGGAGTGACCTATCCATTGGAAAGACCTTTCTTTATTTTAGCAACACAAAATCCCATTGAGCAAGCAGGTACTTTCCCATTGCCAGAAGCGCAGTTAGACCGTTTCTTATTATATATCAAAGTAAGCTATCCTACAGCGGAAGAAGAAAAATCCATTCTTGAAAACACCACTGGAAAGCGCGGTGAAGCGATCAGCAAAGTGATTGAAGGTGGAAAAATTTTAGAAGCCCAAAAACTAGTGCGCGAAGTGCATATCAACAAAGACTTGATTGAATGGGTGAGTAGTCTTGTGCGAGCAACTCGTGCAGGCACAAGTGAGGTGAAGTATGTAAATGAATGGGTTCGATGGGGTGCAGGGCCTCGCGCAGGTCAGGCCATGATACTTACGGCTAAGGCTCGGGCGTTGTTAAGTGGGCGATTGGCAGTTACGCAAGATGACATTAGGCATGTTGCCTATCCTGTGTTGCGCCATC
>JAYWHU010000033.1:0-4997 GCA_043777495.1 Cyclobacteriaceae bacterium
TAAGCAGCGCGGCAAGCCTGCGGGACTGATCATTAAAAACGGTTACATCGTAGCGCAGTGGGGCGATGTCAATCGGGTAGACATGACTTTTAGCGTGACAAAAAGTTATTTATCTACCGTGGCTGGTATTGCGTATGATCAACATCTGATTAAAAGAATAGATGATCGCGTAGCAGAATATGTTACGGAAGAAAAATTTGAAGGCGAACATAACAGCAAAATCACGTGGCGGCATTTGCTCACACAATCAAGTGATTGGTCAGGGTGCTTGTTTGACTTTTGCGATTGGGCAGATCGCCCGCCCAAGCAAGGTGGCATTGATGATTGGAAGAACAGAAAATTGGCAGAACCTGGAACGCAGTACGAGTACAACGATGTGCGCGTAAACTTATTAGCTTATTCTCTCTTGCAAGTTTGGCGCAAACCGTTGCCTGTGGTGTTGAAAGAAAAAATCATGGATCCGATTGGTGCATCTACTACTTGGCGTTGGCATGGTTATGATAATTCGTTTGTTAATGTAGATGGCCAAATGATTCAATCCGTAAGTGGCGGTGGACATTTTGGTGGCGGCCTGTTCATCAATACACTGGATCACGCACGCTTTGGATTGTTGTTTGCAAGAAAAGGAAAATGGAAAAATCAGCAATTGATTTCTGTGCGTTGGGTGAATGCCGTCAATCAACCTTCTACTGCCAATAAATCGTATGGCCTTATGTGGTGGACGAATCAAGAGAATCATTTGGAAGGCCTCTCAAAAAATATTTACTATGCCGATGGCTTTGGAGGTAACTATATTGTGGTTGATAAAGAGCATGATTTGGTTATCGTCACGCGATGGTTGGATTCGAGTAAATTAGGAGAGATGGTGAAGTTGGTGGTTAGTGCAATAGAAAAATAGAACACGGATGACACTGATGCAAACAGCACGGATTTTCGCTGATCTAATCCGTGACCATCCGCGTTTACTTTAGTATCCGCGTAATCCGTGTTCTGTTATTTGATAGGCTGAAAAAAAATTTCCGTGCCTCCGTGGCAAAGCATTTAAATTTATTTCTCCAAAAACGCATTTCTTCTCCGCAGAGTGTCCCGCCTCGTGCACTTCTGGCGGAAGCACAGACTATTGGCAGCGGAGTGAAAATGAGAGAGGCGCAGTCCCGAGCGGAGACTCTGCGAGGAATAAAGTTTGCACAAAAAGGAAATTAGTAAAGTTGGTGATTTGCTCGATAGAGGCAAGGTGAGTGGATTAACTTATCCGAAATCTCAAATCTACTTCACTTTTCCAAAAACGCATCCATCGCCACAGTTGGCTTACCCGTATTATCAAATGCGCCCATCTCATAGCCATTCCATTTTTTATAACATTGTGGCTCCCAATAAAACACACCCAATCCTTTTGCGTTGGCAATGCCTTTTGTTTTTGTAATGATATCAGTAAGAAATGCTTTTGATTTATCAGGTTGATCGTTCGGCATACCCACTTCTACAATCATGACAGGTGTGTTGTAGCGAGCAATCATATCGTTCATGTTCACTAGGCATTTCGCATTTGTTTTTGCCCAACCATCCACGCCATCAGGTGCCCAGAATGGATACAACGACATGCCGATGATATCCCACTTCGCACCGTTCGCTTTCAACCCGTCAAACATCCAACGGAACAATCCGTTGTCGTGGCCATTAGATAAATGTACGATCACTTGCGTGCTGCCACTTACTTCTTTCACAGCATTGTAGCCTGCTTGAACAAGCCCAGCGAAGTTGACCATTGATTGGGAGGCTCTTCCATCTTCCCAAAGCATACCATCATTGGTTTCATTTCCAATTTGCACCCACTCGGGCGTGATGCCATTTTGCTTTAGCGTATCCATTACATGTTTGGTATAGCTTGACAATGCCGTTTTCATTTCTGTAAAAGTCAATGCATTCCATGCTGCTGGTTTTATTTGGTGTGCAGGGTCGGCCCATGTATCGCTATAATGAAAGTCGATCATCAATTTCATTCCAAGACTTTGTGCTCGTTTGGCTTTCACTACCAAGTCTTTGGTATTGTTCCAACCATCTTTAGGATTTAACCATGCTCGCAATCTAATTGAGTTGATCCCTTTGTCTTTCAGGATTTGCATGCACTCTTGCTGCACGCCACTGCCGTTATAGAATTTGATACCAGCGGCTTCCATCTCGGTGATCCAACCTACATCGGCACCTTTGGCAAAATCTGAAGTGGTAAGAATGAGATTGGCACTATTTCCACCATTGCTTCCACAATTGATAAAAATCAATGAGCAGAAAATAATTGATAACAGTATGTTTGGCTTTGGCATCTTAGTACAACACCCTAAACTTAATCGTGTTCTCGATCGCCCTCATTTCTTTGATCATCTCTTTGCTATACTCTTTGTTGATGTCGGTGATCACGTAGCCAATTTGCTCGTTCGTTTTTAAATATTGTCCTGCAATGTTGATTCCATTATCGGCTAATATCTGATTGATCTTGGCCAAAATACCCGGCACGTTGTTGTGGATGTGAATCAGGCGATGAGCATTCTCTAAAGTTGGCAAAGTAAGGTTCGGGAAGTTCACGCTATTGCTTGTGCTGCCAGTATTAATGTAGTCCATCATTTTGCTTGGCACAAAATTGCCGATGTTCTCTTGTGCCTCCGAAGTGCTGCCACCAATGTGCGGAGTGAGTATGGTATTGGGCAAGCCACGCAGTTCAGACACAAATTCTTCATTGTTGCTGATGGGTTCATAAGGGAAAACATCGATTGAACAACCCGCCACTTTTCCATTTAAAATATTATTTTTCAATGCTTTCACATCTACAATATGTCCACGGCTTAAGTTTAAGAAGATGACGCCATCTCTCATGGCCTTAAACTCTTCTTCGCCAATCAAATTAGTGTTCGATTCTTTTCCGTCTACATGCAACGTCAACACATCGGCCAAGCCGAGTAGTTCTTTCAATGATTTGCATTTGGTGGCATTGCCCATAGCCAATTTTTCTTCCTTGTCATAAAAGAAAATCTTCATGCCTAGGTTTTCCCCGATCACCGAAAGCTGTGCACCAATATTTCCGTAGCCAACAATGCCTAAGTTCTTTCCCCGGATTTCAAAACTACCCTTAGCCGATTTATCCCACTTGCCTTGGTGCATTTTGTTTGACTTATCGTAAATGCCGCGCATGAGCAAAATCATTTCGGCAATGGCCAACTCTACCACTGAGCGTGTGTTGCTAAAGGGTGCATTGAAAACAGCCACGCCTTTTTTAGTAGCTGCCTTTAAATCAATCTGATTCGTGCCGATGCAAAACGCACCAATTACCATCAAGCGGTTGGCGTTCTCTAACACCTTGGCTGTCACTTGTGTTTTAGAACGAATCCCTAAAACAGAAATGTTTTTGATCTTCTCGCACAATTCATCTTCATCCAACCCAGCGGGGTAGGTTTCTACGTTGAAGCCTTCGGCTTTCATGAGTTCAAGCGCAACGGGGTGTACGTTCTCAAGCAAGAGTACGTTGATGCGGTTCTTCGGGTATGAGATGGCAGTATTCAATTTATTCAAATATAAAAATTCATCTAAACTTGGCGTGATGTGGTCGGCATTCGATAGCACATTTTCGCGCTCAATATTTTCTGTAAAGGCAAAAAATTTATTGGCTAATCCCGCGTGTTTGATTTCATAATCGGTATAGCCATCGCCAATCACATACACATCGCCATTCAAGTTAAGCCTTTTCAACTGCTCCACCTTTCCGTTGTTCGCAGAGAGTGGATTATTTAAATCAAAGCCAATCACTTTATCAAATTCATCAAATATAAATTCGTTGGCTAAAATGTTTTCTGGCTTGATGCCAAACTCCGTGACAACAGGTTCAATAAACTCGCGGAAGCCATTGGAGATGATGTAAATATTTTCTGCGTAGGTGGTAAAGAATTCTTTGTTGCGCTTGAACGATTCAGAAACTACACCTTTCAGTTGTTTGATCAACGGGGCGAGGTGTCTTTTTTCTGGCTTAAGTATATCTAACCGTTGGCTAATCGACTCGCGCAAAGAAAGTTTGCCCTCCATGCCTAGGTTGGTGATATCAAAAATTTTCTTTTTTATAGCCTCGCTTTCAGGATGCTCTTTAACGATGATCTCGGCCAACACATCAAAAGCTTCTACTTTAGTAAAAGTGCTGTCGAAATCGATTACGAAGTACTTATTGAATTTCATTTGCTAAGTTAACTGCTGCAAGTTAGCAACTCGACTTTACTTTGCGAACCAATGTGTTCTTTGTGAAGAAAATTAATTTGAGAGAATACAAATGAACGTTAGGTGTTGAGAGTAACCATAGAATTCCTGACGTCCGCACCGAAGCGTTAATGGCAGTAGCGAAGGTGCGGCCCAGAGATGCACATCCAGCGCGCTTGCCATCGGGGCCAGGCTTTCCGTTGCAAGTCCGCGCCCCGCACAAGCCAACCCTTGGCGGGCTTGGAATTTATCCCGCCTCTTAGCGGGACTGCAATCCGTGGCCGATGCCAGTACGGAGGTTATCTAAACATCCTTAAATTTTTCTGCAAAATAATTTAATTTTGGATGTGGATTGTGTAATCGCACGAGAAGCCTAAATCGGAACTGAAATTTTGACTTATGGACTTATCAAAAAAAGACAAAAAGTTTGCTCGGCAAATTATTGAGAAGGGATTGCAAAAAGAGTTTGCTAATGGATTGAATAGTTTTGATTCCATTTTGATCGATTGGAAAAAACAAAAAAAGGATAATCGAGATTCTTATCACTTGCTTTATAAAACCCTTACCGATTTTGATAAACACATTGCAAGAAGATATGATCGTATGACGGGCTCAAATTATCTATTAATAATCGCAGGGCAACTTTCTGATTCAGTAATTGCCGAGGATGATATCTTGGAACTTTCGGAAGATGCGCGAAATTTTATTAATGGTATTCGGAGTCTTTAATAAAGTCGAAGTCGTGCCACCACTTTAGAGTGGTG
>JAYWHU010000034.1:0-63817 GCA_043777495.1 Cyclobacteriaceae bacterium
GGCAAGAATGGTTTCAATTTATCGTTCACGCAGATCGGGCCCATGCCAGGGCCACCACCACCGTGTGGAATGCAAAATGTTTTGTGCAGGTTCAAGTGACAAACATCTGCACCAATGTTAGCAGGAGAAGTTAAACCCACTTGTGCATTCATGTTCGCGCCATCCATATAAACAAGCCCACCATTTTTGTGAATCGTATCACAGATATCAATGATCGCTTCTTCAAAGACCCCGTGTGTAGAGGGATAGGTGACCATCAAGCAAGCAAGTTGATCTTTGTATTGTTCGGCCTTGGCTTTCAAATCGGCCACATCAATTTTTCCTTCTTCATCAGATTTTGTCACCACTACTTCCATACCCGCCATTACCGCGCTCGCAGGATTTGTGCCGTGAGCAGATGATGGGATCAAGGCAATATTCCTGTGATGATCTCCACGGCTTTGATGATACGCGCGAATGACAAGCAAGCCCGCATACTCACCTTGGGCACCGCTGTTGGGTTGTAATGAAATACCTGTGAAGCCCGTGATCTCTTTCAACCAAGTTTCTAAGTTGGAAATCATTTCGGTATAGCCTTGTGTTTGGTCGCTTGGCGCGAAGGGGTGCATCTGCCCCATCTCTGGCCACGTAACTGGAATCATTTCGGTAGTGGCATTCAACTTCATGGTACAAGAGCCCAACGAAATCATGGAATGCACCATCGACAAATCTTTGCTCTCTAATTTTTTTATGTAGCGAAGCATTTCGTGCTCGCTGTGGTGAGAGTTGAAAATGGGGTGAGTGAGGTAAGATGATTTCCTGATTAGTGATGATTGCCAATTCACCTCACCCCCCAGCGCCTCTCCAGAAGAGAGGGGTGACTGTATCTGTTTATTTTGTGCGGCTGCTAAAACTTTCTGTACTAATTGAATGTCTTGGATTGATGTTGTTTCATCGATAGAAATTCCAATGTGATTATCTGCGAAGTAGCGGAAGTTGACTTCGTGCTTGGTGGCTTCACGTTCGATTGCTTTTTTATCTTCGACAACGATTTTAAGAGTATCAAAATAATATTGGTTGATTTGTTTCAAACCTAATGCCTCAATGCCTGATGCCAATAGTTTTGTCAGGCCGTGAATTCTTCCTGCAATTTTTTTCAAACCTTCTGGGCCGTGATAGACTGCGTACATGCTCGCCATTACAGATAACAAAACCTGTGCAGTACAAATATTGGAAGTGGCCTTCTCTCTGCGGATGTGCTGCTCGCGTGTTTGCAATGCCATGCGATAACCGGGGTTGCCTTGTGCGTCTTGCGAAATACCAATGATGCGCCCGGGCATTTGTCTTTTGAATTCGTCTTTGGTAGCGAAGAATGCCGCGTGAGGTCCACCGAAACCCATAGGCACGCCAAAGCGCTGTGAGCAACCTACAACAACGTCAGCACCCATTTCACCGGGCGATTTTACTAATAGCAAACTCATCAAGTCCGCCCCCATCACCACGAACAATTCTTTCTCGTGTGCCGCTGCAATGAATGCGGTGTAATCTTTTATCTCGCCATTGTTGTTTGGATTTTGAATATAAACTCCAAATAAATGAGCATCGGTAATATCCACTTTAGAGACATCGCCAACAATTAATTCTACGCCAATAGGTGCAGAGCGTGTTCTTAATAAATCGATGACTTGTGGGAAAGTATTTTCGTCCACAAAAAATTTATGGGCTTCTTTTTTTGATCCTTTTTTGGAAGCATGAAGTAAATGCAAGGCTTCAGCTGCGGCTGTGGCTTCATCCAATAAAGAAGCATTGGCAATTTCCATTCCCGTCAGGTCGATGATCATGGTTTGATAGTTGATCAACGCCTCCATGCGGCCTTGGGCAATCTCTGCTTGATAAGGAGTGTAGGCGGTGTACCATCCTGGGTTTTCCAAAACATTGCGCAGGATAACACCCGGTGTAATGCAGTTATAATAGCCCGTGCCGATATATGATTTATAAATCTTGTTTTTGGAAACAGTCTTTTTAAAATTATTCAGAAACTCAAACTCCGATTGTGCCGCGGGCAAGTTCAATGCTTTTTTCAAGCGGATGTTGGCTGGCACGGTTTGGTCTATCAATTCATCAACTGATTTTGCCTTTACCACTTTCAGCATTTCGGCAATCTGTGTGGCATCGGGCGCGTTGTGGCGCGATTCAAATTTTTCGGAGTAAGTAGGATCTAACTGCATAGTGATTTTTTCTTAGCTGAATAACCAAAACTGTGATCGATAGTTTAAAGCTTGAAAGTTAAAAGTTGAGTTTCGTGCTGGCATCGGCCAGGGATAGCAGCGGAAAGCCTCCCTCGGCTGCGCTCGGGATGAACTCCGCGCGTTGAAAAGCCGAGGGAGCTTGTAGCGGATAGCCCGGCCCCGATTTTTCATCGGGGGGCCGCCCCCAAATTTCAACTTATAAACTTCAACTCTAAAATTTTAAAACCTTTCAAACTGCGAGAAGAAGAAACTTGCTTCGATCTCTGCGTTGGCATCTGAATCGGAACCGTGAACGGCATTGGCATCAATCGACTTAGCGAACAGTGCGCGGATGGTACCTGGCTCTGCTTTTTTAGGATCTGTAGCACCAATCAATTTGCGGAAATCTTCTACAGCATTTTCCTTTTCCAATATCATAGGGACGATAGCACCAGATGACATATAGGCACAAAGCTCGCCATAGAAAGGTCTTGCCTTGTGTACTTCATAAAATTTGCCAGCTAACTCGCTGCTCAATCTTGTTTTCTTCATTGCTACTATGCGGAAGCCTGCCTCTTCGATCATTTTGGTGATAGCTCCGATGTTGTTTGCGCCTGTTGCATCAGGCTTTAGCATAGTAAAAGTTCTGTTTGTAGCCATTTTGGTTAAATTTTGAAGTTTTTTTGTTGGATAAATTCGGGCGCAAAAGTATCAAAAAGAACTTAGAACGATGGCGTGTTTCGGAGGTAAACCAAAAAATATTTGAGGCTTGATTCTGTTAGGTTGGGATCTGCCCGAGCAGGTTATTAAGGTCGCTATCGGAAATGTTTTCCTGCTCTGACTTATCGTAGATGGATAGAAGAAAAACGTTTTTATTCACCACTTGGAGATGAGCAATAACCCTTGCCCCACCTCTTTTGCCTTTACCCTTAGAGGCAATGGCCAAGCGTATTTTATAACAATGGTTGCCCAGGGGATTGCTTTAGGCTTTGTACTTATGTATTCTGCTTTGAGGGAAGGATATTTCTTAGAAAGATGCTTTAAGTCTTTCTCAAATCTAGGAATGGTTTTTACATTATAGTTCATCGAATAGCTCTTCTGCATTGCGAGCCCTTAATTTGCCAGCTTTTATTAACTTCATTTCCTCTACGGCTTCTCGAATGCCCTCTAAGACCTCGGCTTTGTAAGGAGTAAGTGTTTTGGTCTTTACGTACGGGAAACTTTTGAGCAGTTCCATAAAGAAAGCCCCTTTATTGTCCTTTATATCTAGTAGTATTTTCATTTTCTTGAAATTTAGCCCTCTTTTTTCAACTTAGACCTCATGCTAGAGGCCGCAAAGCAAAAATAACTGATATAAATGCCATCATCAAAATTAGAAATTAGGCGAGCGTTAATGGAATCATTCATTATTTTTGCCCCCTTCCATGAAAGACCTACCCGCCCTCAAAGCTTTTTTGGCCTCGCCCAAAAAGGTGGTGATCGTTACCCACTTCAAACCCGATGCCGATGCACTGGGTTCTTCGCTTGGTTTGGCGGGGTATTTAATAAAGAAAGGGCATGAGGTGGATGTGATCACGCCTAGTGACTACCCCGATTTTTTGGCTTGGATGCCAGGGAAGGAAATTGTCACCTCGCTTTCCAAAGATTCTAAACAACCTGAGAAAAAGGCGCAGTTGCTCATAGCGAAGGCGGAAATTATTTTTTGCCTCGATTTCTCGAACTTGAAAAGGATCAATGAACTGGGCGAAATGGTGAAGACGGCTTCGGCCAAGAAAGTGATGATCGATCATCATTTGGAGCCTGAGCATTTTGCTGACTTTGAAAAGTGGGATGTGAAGTCTGCCTCCACCGCCCAAATGATTTTTGAATTGATAAATGAATTGGGCGAGAAGGATTTGATTGACGAAAACATTGCCAACTGCTTGTATGCAGGATTGATGACAGACACGGGAGGGTTTCGCCACAACAATACTACTTATAAAGAATTTGAAGTAGCCTCTTCACTAGTAGGCCTAGGCGCAAAGCCCAGCGAGACGGCCAAAAATATTTACGATACCAATTCGTTAGAAAGATTGAGGCTTACTGGCTATGTGTTGAGCCAGAAGTTGATTGTGTTGCCAGAGTTCAGTACTGCTTATATGACCATTACCTGGGATGAGTTGAATAAATTTGGAGCGCAAACAGGCGACACAGAAGGGCTAGTGAACTACGGCCTGTCTATTAAAGGAATTAAAATGGCCGTGCTGGTGTACGATCGCAGGGAAGAAATCAAACTTTCGTTCCGCTCGCTGGCAGATTTTGATGTAAATTCATTGGCGAGAAAGCATTTTGAGGGCGGAGGGCACAAAAATGCGTCAGGTGGACAATCAAAATTATCGCTGGAAGAAACTATGAAGAAATTTTTGGCGATCTTGCCGGAATATAAAGATCAACTAAATTCTAATTAAACTAAGTAATCAATTTTCAATCAAAACTATACTAATGAAAAATTCACTCGTAGCAATCACCCTTGTTTCCCTGTTCTTCGCTTCATGTGGCTCAAAAGAAACTCCGTCTGGTTATAAATTTGATGTCGTGCGCAAGGGCGATGGCGTGAAAATAGATTCGGGCAAGTTTGTGGTTATGAACTTAGTGTTCAAAGATGGCAAAGATTCTGTTTGGAATGACTCTAAGAAAAATGGTTTCCCCGCCATCCTTCAAATGCAAGGCGAAGTGCCCAAAGGAGATGCCGTGCTAGAAGTAATTAAAATGATGAGCAAAGGCGATAGCGTGACCTTTAAAGTGCCAGCCAAAAAATTATTTGAAAATACCTTCCGTCAACCCATTCCTTTTGGCGTAGACACCACCAAGTCTTTTACATTTAATATTGGTATTGCTGATGTGGTGAACCGGGAACAAGTAGATAAGCTACAAGCAGACATGGTGGCGAAGCAAAATGAGAAGATGGTGAAGGAAAGGGAGATGCAATTGGCAAAAGATACAGTAGCCATTGATGACCATTTAAAGGCTAAGAGTATAACCGCACTTAAAACAAAATCGGGACTTAGATATATTATTACTAAACCAGGAAAGGGCGAAAATGCCAAGGCGGGCGAAAATGTAAAAATTAATTATAGCGGTTATTTGCTGAACGGAAAATATTTTGATACTAGCATTGAAGCCGATGCACGCAAGAATAATATATTTAGAGAAGGCAGCCCGTATGCTCCACTTGATGTGACCGTTGGCGTTCAACAGGTGATAGCAGGATGGGACGAGGTGATGCAATTGATGAACAAAGGCTCTCAAGTGAAAGTATGGATTCCCTCTACACTGGCTTATGGCAATCGAAAAAGAAGTGAAGAAATTATAGAGAATTCTATTTTGGTTTTTGATATGGAGATGGTGGATGTAATTGCAAGTAAATAATATATGACACAAAAGTATAGCCTGCTGGCGGTTGTTGGTATTCTTCTTGTTTCTTGCTTAGGTCAAGACGCACCTACTGGGCCTTCTTTTGAGGAGCAATTAAAAAAAGATATTGTTGCTATTGATGCCTTCTTGGCAACGAATGCTATAAGTGTTTTAAAAGATTCAAGTGGAACGCGCTACGCGGTTACTAAAATTGGTACGGGCGCCAAACCAGTGGCCAATGGGATCGCTTATGTAAGCGTTAAAGGCAAGATTATGAGTACGGGAAGTGTGTTTGCCGATTCCAAAGATGCCTTTGTCAAAATAACCTTATCCAATCCACTGCTACCTTGTTGGCAAATAGTTTTGCCGAAGATTAATAAAGGAAGTTCAGTAACGATCTATTCGCCTTCAGGATTAGCTTACGGCACTGGTGGCTCTTCAGATGGCTCCGTAGCAGCCAATACAAATGTTATTTTCGATTTAAAACTTTTTGATGAAGTGGAACAATTCAAAACGGATACCACTGCCATCGAGACTTACTTGGCAACAAACAACATCACTACTGCCATTACCGATCCCAGTGGCCTAAGGTATGTAGTAACTGTGTTAGGAACGGGTGTAAAACCAACGGCTACTAGCACTATAACATTTAACTATGACGGCAAATTTCTTACTACAGGTACTTCGTTTGATAAATCTTCTGCACCTGCTACTTCTGCATTGAGTGGTCTTATCAAAGGATTTCAAATCGGTATGCCTCTTTTGCCTGCAGGCACTAAAGCAACTTTTTATATACCATCTTCTCTTGGTTATGGCCCTACCATAGATAGCAGCGGTAAAATACCTGGCAATTCTAACCTGATTTTTGATGTTGAACTAGTTAGCACGAATTAGTTAGAATTTCTAAAAGGTAACTATGAAAAATTCTCTAGTTGCTGCTATGATCATCATCTTTCTTGGCGCTTGCAGCAAAGAAGAAGCTGCTTTGCCCTATGAGGAACAGTTAGCAAAAGATATTTCTGCCATTGATGCCTATCTTTCTAGCAAGGGAGTAGTGGCGGAAAAAGACCCTACAGGTTTTAGATTTATCACCAGCCTTTCAGGCTCAACCTTCAAGCCCGCCTTAGAAGATTCTGTAAAGATCAGCTACTCGTGCAAATATTTAACTGAAGTAGTAGCCTTTACTAATTTCGAGAGAACCTTCTTATTGAATAAATTGATCAAGCCATTTCAAATCCATTTTCCTCGCTTGGGCGAAAGTGGAAGTGCCACATTTTTTGTGCCGTCTGGATTGGCGTATGGTATTTATCCCGTAGAAATTCCCAAGGGGGTGATATTAAAAAATTCCAATCTCATATTTGATGTTACAGTGTTGAAAGTAATTCCTGAATACACAAAACAACTTAAAAAAGACACAGCAGAAATAGGGAATTATCTGCGCACCAATAGTATTGTTACTAAAAAAGATGCTTCAGGTTTGAGCTATAAAATTAGTTCATCGGGTACATCAACGGCTCTGGCCCCATTGGCAACAGATTCTGTTGTGATTACTTACACCGGAAAAATCTTATCAAGTGGAGCTATCTTTGATCAATCTTCTACACCTAAAGGCTACCGCCTCAGTAATAAAAGTACACTCAAAGCATTTCAAAAAGCTTTCCCACTGTTTAACGAGGGAACAAAAGCTATTTTGTTTGTGCCTTCTGGATTGGGCTATGGCTCATATGAAAAATTAGGGGTTCCCCCCAACACCAATTTGCGCTATGAAGTGGAATTGGTAAAAGTTATTCGTAAGTAATGGAACTTTGCTTTGCCACGAATAACCAGCACAAACTCCAAGAGGTAAAATCTATTCTTAATAAAAAATATTCTGTTCTTAGTCTAGCGGATATTGGTTGCAAAGAAGAACTCGCTGAAGAGCAAAACACTATTGCTGGCAATTCATTTCAAAAGGCCGAATACGTTTTTAAAAAATACAAGGTTCCTTGCTTTGCCGATGATAGCGGATTGGAGATAGCCGCTTTGGATGGAAGACCGGGTGTTGATTCTGCACACTATGCCGGCCCACAACGAAGCTTTGATGACAACATGAATCTTGTTTTGGCCAATCTAGAAAATATAAAAAACAAAGAGGCTCAATTTAGAACAGTCATTACGTTAATCACCCCAACAATCAACAAACAATTTGAAGGCATCTTAAAGGGCGTTATCCAAAAAGAAAAAAAGGGAACAGGTGGCTTTGGTTACGATCCTATTTTTTTGCCAAATGGATTTTCAAAAACATTGGCAGAGATGAGCATGGCAGAGAAGAATAAAATTAGTCATCGCGCCATTGCTACACAAAAACTAGTTGAGTATTTGTTAAGCCAAAAAATTCTTTGATTATTCTCAAATAAAAAAGGCAGGATCATCGCCTGCCTTTTTGTTATTTCAATGTCAGATAACTACGCCTTCACAGCTTTAGCTTCTGGTTTTCCTTGAGGCACGGGGCTTTTATCCAAGTCAATTACAATAGGTGCGGCAATGAATATTGAAGAGTAAGTTCCAATTCCTATACCGATTAAAAGCGCGAAAGAGAAACCTCTCAAGACTTCGCCTCCAAAGATCAAGAGAACAATTACCACAATTAGGGTTGTGCCTGATGTGATCAACGTTCTGCTCAGTGTGCTGTTGATGGCGTCATTGAAGATTCTATTTCTGTCATGGCTTGAACCAAATGCAATAAACTCACGGATACGGTCGAAGATAATTACCGTATCATTGATGGAGTAACCGATCACCGTCAATAACGCTGCTACAAATACTTGATCAATCTCAAACGAAATTCCAAATAATCCTAGAATAGCGAATGAAGCAAATACAAAAAGTGAGTCGTGGATCAATGCCACAATGGCACCTGTACTGAATTGCCATTTGCGGAAACGCACCAAGATGTAAAGGAAGATGGCGACAATAGAGAACAAACCTGCCTCTAAAGCCGAGCCTTTAATATCATCGGCAATAGTAGCACCTACTTTAGAAGAAGATGAAATAGTAAAATGAGTATCATCAATCTGCGCATCGTTTTCTGAATACTGAAGACCCGTGAATTTCGATATGCCTGAGATCAATGCGTTCTTCACATTATCATCGGCTTTATCTGATTCATCATCCACCAAGTAAGAAGTGGTTATTTTCATCACTTTATCGCTGCCGAAAGTTTTTACTTCGGTACCTGCGTTTTCAAAGCTCTTGCTCAAAGCAACTTTAACATCTGTAGCAACTACTGGTTTGCTGAATGAAACGATGTAAGAACGACCTCCTTTAAAATCAACACCGAAATTGAGACCGCGAACAGCGATCAACGCCAAACCAATGATGATGACAGCACTAGAGAAAATATAGGCAATCTTTCTGTTACCAATAAAATTGAAATGCTTGCGCTCTCTCGCCATTCCACCCAAAGCAGTTTCAAAAGATATTTTAGATTCATCTCCTTTGCGAGTCATCCACTCAATGATGACACGTGAAATATAAACCGCAGAGAAGAAAGAGGTAGCGATACCGATCATCAACACAATGGCGAATCCTTTCAACGGGCCTTGCCCTAGTACAAATAAAAATAAGGCGGTTAAGAAAGTAGTGATGTTGGAGTCAAAGATAGAGGCAAAAGCTCGTTCATATCCTTTGCGAATAGCTTCTACCATTTTTCTGCCTTGTTGCAGTTCTTCTTTGATGCGTTCATAAATCAATACGTTCGCATCTACAGCCATACCCATGGTGAGTACGATACCAGCCATACCCGGCAAGGTGAGTGCCGCATTGAACTGCGCTAATATTCCAAGGATAAAGAAAATATTGAACAACAATGCAAGGTTTGCTACCCAACCACCTTTTGCATAATAAGCCACCATGAAAATGATTACAATGCCTAGACCGCATACCATAGAAATCACGCCTTGGTTTTGTGCCACTTTACCAAGAGAAGGCCCAACGATTGCTTCCTCAACAATACGTGTAGGAGCAGGTAGTGATCCAGCTTTCAATACGTTGGCCAAATCTTTCGCTTCTTCATTAGTAAATGTACCTGTGATCTGTGAGTTTCCATTGGGAATTTCTCCATTTACAGAAGGAGCTGTGTAAACAAAATTATCCAAAACGATAGCGATACGACCTTGTGGTTGTTTAGCTGCTGCGGCCGCGGTCACTTTTGCCCATGTCTTTGCACCGGCTGCATTCATAGTCATGCTCACTGCGGGACGCGCGAACTGATCAAAATCCAAACGCGCATCGTTGATCACTTCACCAGTCAATAATGGTTTTCCGTTTCTGCCAACGTTCACAAAGTTCAATTGAATATCATCCACACCAGGCGTAACTTCTGGATCAGATTTTACATCCCAAAAGAAACCAATGGTGCGTGGCAATAAAGCGCGCACATCAGCACGTCTTAAAATTTTGTTGATGGTGGCTGTGTCTTTTACTTGATAGAAGAACGGTCTGCTTTGGCTGCTCAACGCAAACAAAGGTGATGAAGTAGCAGAGCGAAGTGAATCTAATGAACTGCCTGTGCTGTCTTTCGCTGCTGTGCTCAATGCTTTCTCCAATGCTGATTTTACAGTATCTGCTTTGCTGTCTGCCAAAAGTGATTTGGTTGTGTCTTTGGCAGAAGTGCTAGCCAAACTTGATTTGGCTTCGTTTTGCTCTTTCAACAAAAGTTGGTTGATAGCGCCAAGTGATGAGCCTAATTGCTGATCGAATGGCTCCACGATTTCCCAAAACTCTAAGCGAGCTACGCCTTGCAATAATTTGCGCACACGTTGTGGATTATCTGCACCCGGAATTTCAATTTGAATGCGGCCTGTTCCTTGCAACCGTTGAATGTTGGGTTGAGAAGTACCGAATTGGTCGATACGGGTTTTTAAAATAGTAAACGAGCGATCAATGGCGTTTTCGATTTCAGAATTCAAAAATTTCATCACGGTGGCATCGTCATCAGAAAGTTTCACGCGATCTTTATTGGCTGCAGAGGTAAACAACGAAGCCATTGTTTTATCTGGGTTGGCATCTTTGAATGCTTTGAAGAACAACGCACTAAAATTTTCGGTGCTGGTCTTTTGCATTTCACGAGCCTTTTGCAAAGCTGCTACAAATGCGGGATCTTGGTTGTTGCCACTCAAACCACGAATAATATCAATCGGAGAAATCTCCAACACTACGTGCATACCGCCTTGCAAATCGAGGCCGCGACTTAGTTCGCTTTCCTTTACTTCCTTGTAAGTGTATTCCGCTCCGAATAAATTATAGACGGGCTTGTTCCAGAGTGAATCTAAATAGTTTTGTTTTTTGATCAAATTCAACGAGCCACTTTTATCGGTGGCGTGATCAATGGCATCTTGCTGAATGTTGCCCGACACAAATGTGAACGACAAATAATACAAGCACAGTGCTGTGATGAGAATGGTGAGTACTACAACGACTCCTTTATTACGCATAATGATTTAAGATTTAGGATTTGTGATTTAAGATTTGAGAATATGATGTCAACGAAGTGAGGGCTTCGCAACAAGCTATGATAAGAATGAAAAGAAATTAAGGCGCGTTGGGCGCAATGAAGACTCGGAACAAAGTCTTGAAGAAAGTAACGAATACTTTTTTTACAATAATGGATGTTTTCTTAGGTTCTGTTGTGCTACTGATTTTTTCTGCAAGGCTGGGCGATTGTTCGCTAACAGCAACGGTATTACCATGCGGCACCATGTCAGAGGGTGCATTAATGAAAACCTCTTTGCTATTTTGATCTGCCTGTTCTGTTTTTGCTTTCTTTTGAAGGCTTACAGATGGCTGGTAAAACGACTGGGTAAGCACAATGACCACTACCGACAAGATGCCAGCGATCATCAAAAACCCTCTTTTTACTGCTTTGGTTGTCATTTTTTATTATCCGAGCTGTAAAAATAGGAATTAGAAATCAATTTGCAAGTTCGGTTGCTACAAAGGATGTGCGTCATTTTTTGCAACTAATTGAAAAGCACATTAAGCCTATGCATTATTAATTGAGGGTATACGTTGCGTGCCAATAGAAGCTCACTTCAATTATGTTACCTGTGGCACGCTTCATGTCCCCCATCATTTAACCACGGGTTAAAACCCGTGGCTACTAACGTTGAACCCCGCTGGGGTTCGTCTTAAAAGATAAAGCTTCGTACACCTGCTACAAATGCGCTAAGCACGAATGTGTTTGGCCTATTTTTTCTTTGTGCCTTAGTGTCTTTGCGACAAAAATTTTATCCAATCTTTGATTTGAGGTAGCTAGCCAACACATCCAATGCGCGTTTAAAATGACTGTTGTTGGGGATTACCAAATCGGCATGGTGCTTTAGAGGCTCAATTTGATTTTCGAAAATGGGCATCACATGATATTGGTAACGGTAAAGCACATCGTCTATATCATAGCCGCGTTCTACTTGGTCGCGTTTGATGCGCCTGCCCAACTTTACGTGATCTTTGGCTTCAATGAATATTTTTAAGTCAAGCTCTTTGGCAATCTCTTCAAAGTATTGAACGAATAAGCCCTCTACAATAATAATCGGTGCGGTTTTAAACTCCAACATCTGTGGCTCAGTAGATGGATTGTTGAAAGTATATTCTTTCTTGATCACATTTTGCCCTGATTTTAATTTTAATAAATCGTTGAGGAAGGCTTCGCGGTCGATGGAAATGGGCAGGTCAAAATTTTTGATGCCGTTTTCGTCAACAGGTTGTTGGTCGCGCGGTTTGTAATAATTGTCTTGCGAGATGAGGCAAATCTCTTCGGGCTTGAATAGATCGGCCAAGCCTTGAAGGAAAAATGTTTTGCCCGAGCCGCTGCCGCCCGTGATGCCAATGGTAAATGGTTGATTCATAGATTTAGGGAGCACAAAAGTACATTTTTATTTTGCACGCTAAGAAGTAAAGTGATGAATGTTCAGCAAGGTGATGAGGGCAAGGGATAGAAGTGGAAAGCCTCCCTCGGCTGCGCTCGGGATGAACTCCGCGCGTTGGCAAGCCGAGGGAGCTTGGAGCGGATAGCCCTGTGGTCCGCCTAGGCGGACGCCTCGCGCGGACATGCCCCCAAACAACTTTTGAACTTATATCAGGCCAAATGTTTTTGCTAACTTTATGGGGAATATAAATTTGTTTATGGAGCAAGCGAAGAAAAACTATTCTAGCTATTGGATCGGGGCAATTGTTTTGGCGAGTGTGGTGACTTTGGCGTTGGTTTCGTACGACCTGTTATTTTCAAAGCCCGATCATTTGCAAGCGAAGGTGATTGAAAAAATTTATGTGCCTGCATATACCGTATCGGGCGGAACATATAGTGGCATGCGCAGGGGCAATTATGGCATTACCACACAGAAGGAAGAGCAATGGATAGCTCTTGTGAAAACGAATGAGGGCGATACACTAAAAGTACATTGCCATATCAGTCACTATGAGAAAACGGAAATAGGCGATGTGATTAAATTCAATAAGTATGAAGGACATCTTTTTCATATTCATTATTTCGCGCACAATGAAGAGGAGTAAAATTATTAGACAAGTTTCTTTTTCGGTTTTGCTTTTAGCGATATCCGCTTCGTTGAATGCTCAAGACGTGCAAAAGGAAATCAATGAACAAGTTTGGAAGCCGTTCATCAAAAATTTCAATGACCATAATACAAGCGGATTCATGGCGGTGCACTCCAAAGATGTGACGCGATCGCCACGCGATTCTAAATCAGTTTGGAATTGGGAAGAGTATTCTAAAGAACAAGCTAAAGGAGACCAGCTAGAGATAAAAGAAAAAAGTAAGCGCACGCTGGAGCTTCGTTTTGCGGAGCGTATCAACAGTAAAGATAGGGCGATAGATGTTGGTGTTTACAAAACCTCTTACCTATTAAAAGATGGTAGCAGGCAAGATTACTTTGGCCGATTTCATGTTGTGTTGAGAAAAGAAAAAGGTGTTTGGAAGATTTTTGTGGATATGGATTCATCGGAAGGTAATATGATAGGGGAGAAAGAATTTTTGAGTGCTAGTCCAATGTGATTGAACTCATGACTACAGACGGTTTAGCCATTTTACTCCTCGCAGCTGGCTCCTCCTCTCGCCTTGGCCAATCCAAACAACTTATTTCGATCAATGGCGAACCACTTCTATTGAGATCAGTCAATGCTGCTATTTCATCTGGAATAAAAAAAATAGTGGTTGTATTAGGCGCAAATGAAATTGCTCATAGGCAAGCAATCGAACAACTTCCTATCGAAATAATCTTTAACCCAACTTGGCAAAAGGGAATGGGCAATTCATTGAAGGTCGGGTTGTCTCATTTACTTAAAAAAGATATGAACTTAGAAGGAGTAATTACAATGGTATGCGATCAGCCATTGATCACAGCTTCTCATTTAAATAAATTGATTGAACGATTTAAAGAAACAAAAAGCCTGATTGTAGCTTCTTTTTATTCTAGCTCTGCTGGTGTGCCTGCGCTTTTTGAAAAATCACTTTTTGAAAAAATGCTATCTATCAACGATGAGCACGGAGCAAAAAAAATAATCAATCAATATCCAGACTTAGTAAGTGTAGTCGATTTTCCAGAAGGGGCGATTGATATTGATACGGAAGAGGATGTGAAGAAATTTCTTAAAAATCCTCCCTCAACTTCTCTGTTAAGGTAAGGGCTAAAGCCCTGAGATAATTGCGACTATCTTTATCCACGCCCTAAAGGCCGTGGCAATTTTTAGTATTGGATTTCAAACGGTTACTTCCTCTGTCACTATTTCCAATCCTGCTTCTACCATTGCTCCGAAGCCTCCGTATACATTGATCAAATCGGTAAACCCTTCTTTCTTCATAAGGGAAATGGCAGTCATAGAACGGTAGCCACCACCGCAATGAACGATGTAGGGTTTTTCAAGATCAAGACCTTCAAGGTTTTTAGGGAAATCAGCTAGTGGCAAAAAAGTAGCATCCTTCAAATGGCTGATGCCCCACTCGCCAGGTTTGCGCACATCCATTACCTCAGTGCCTTTTTTCATTTCTGCTTTCATCTGAGCTGCTGAGATAGATGAAACTTTCTCTAACCTTTCACTCCACGCACTTATACCACCTTTTAAAAAGCCGAGCACGTTTTCATAACCAATTCTTGCCAATCTCAAAATGGATTCATGTTCTGTGCCTTCTTGCGTAATTAAAATCATTGGCTGCTTGATGTCGATTAACGTGCCCACCCAAACTGCGT
This sequence comes from Cyclobacteriaceae bacterium, assembly GCA_043777495.1. GTDB lineage: Bacteria > Bacteroidota > Bacteroidia > Cytophagales > Cyclobacteriaceae > ELB16-189. Next base: position 14,840 of record JAYWHU010000034.1, read on the forward strand.
ATTGCCCATTGAGTCCAATATTGATAGATCCAGAGATAAATCCTTTTTCAAAATCATCTGCCTTGCGCGTGTCCAAGATCAATGCACCTTTAGAGATTTCTTTTTTGAAATCGGCTAGCGAGAGTGGTTTACTATTTTCCCTTATCACATTCTCAATTGGGTCATACCCTTCTTTGTTAATGCGCGCATCTTCAAAGAAATAACTTGGCGGAGGCAAGATGCCGTCTGTAACTTGTGCAATAAATTGTTCACGACTTTGATCCTTTAATGCGTAGTTGAATTTTTTCTGTTCGCCAATAGTAGAGAATGTCTCTTTGCCAATATTTTTTCCGCAGGCAGAACCTGGGCCGTGGGCAGGGTAGACGATCACCGAATCGGGAAGTGTTTTGAGTTTCTTGTTCAGTGAATTGTATAGCATGCTTGCCAACTCTTCGCTGGTCATAACGCCATCTAATAAATCGGGGCGGCCTACATCACCAACAAACAATGTATCTCCAGTAAAAACAGCATGTTCCTTTTTGTTCTCATCCAACAACAGATAGCAAGTAGACTCTGGCGTATGCCCGGGCGTATGAAGTACTTTAAAAGTCAGTTTGCCCAATTTGAATTCTTCATTGTCTTTTGCATTGTGTACTTTGTAGTTGGTATTGGCCATCGGGCCATAGATGATGGGAGCGTTTACTTTTTTCGCCAAATCGATGTGGCCAGAAACAAAATCGGCATGGAAGTGAGTTTCAAAAATATATTTGATCTTGGCATTTCTCTTTTTGGCCAATTCGGTATACGGCTCTGTCTCGCGGATCGGATCAATGATCGCTGCTTCACCTTCCGATTCAATATAGTAAGCTGCTTCTGCAAGACAATTGGTGTAGAGTTGTTCGATATACATGTAGTTGAATGTATGAATATTTTAAGCGTTGAAGTTACAAACCAAACAAATCTTTAAAAAATTCCCAAATAAGTGGTCACTTCTTACCTTTGAGCCATGAAGTTAGTTCTCTTTTCTATACTCTCCATCATAAGCTTTGGCTCGAAAGCTGAGGTTTATCAGCTTTTTGAAGAGAAGGGCAAGGTAGGAATGAAGAATGAGCAAGGGGTAGTTGTCATCCCTCCTTCATTTGAAGCGCTGGGGTGGTCGGATGGAAATTTTTCTGTGATAGGAGAGGTAACAGGTTACAGATTGAACCAACGGTGGGGGTTGATCAATCTAAAAAAAGAATTTGTTACAAAAGCATTATTTGAAAACCTGACGTATGCGGGTGGAGAGTATGTAGTAGCTAGAAAGCGACTGAACCCTGCAGAGACTAAAGCTGGCTGCATGAATTTGCGAGGCGAGATTAAACTGCCTTTTAGCTACGATGGCATACAAGTGCAAGGCCTGCGCGCCATTGTGTTCAACTTGCTTGGCGCAAAATTTAGTTACGGCCTGGCCGATTTGCAAAACAATATCTTAGTTCCCATTATTTATAAAAATATTTATGCCCTTGGCACATTGCGTTATGCAGTGGAAAATCAACAAGGGAAAATAGCATTGTTCAGCGAAAACGGAAAACCCATTACGGATTTTAAGATCGACAGTCTTTCTAATTTTTATAAAGGGTATTCCATCGTTTATGAAAATGGATTGCAAGGGTTGATTGATCGCGAAGGTGAAGTAAAATTAAAAACCGAGTATCGATCGATAAAAATTACCGATGAGGGCACGATCTTAACTCAACTACCCAGTGAGTGGCTTTATTTGAGTGACAAAAACCAAGTAATCACTAAATTGATCGCTGATGATTTACTTGCTACCAGCGGTGATTTCAATATCATTCAATCAGGCGGTAAAAGAGGACTGATCAATAACAATCAAAAAATCGTTCTCCCTATTGAATTTGATCAACTTATAGAAGTGCAGCAAGGCAAGTTCATAGCAAAGAAAAATGGAAAATGGGCCGTTATAAAAGCTGATAATAAACTTTTGATTCCATTCGAGTACGATTCAATACGCTTTCAAAAAAAGGAGATTCAGGCGTTTACTAAATATAGAGGCTGGCAATTGCTTGATTCAATCGGAAACGTTAAATCAGAAAAATTTTATGATTTCATTGACGGATTTGACGGAGCAAATTATAGAGTGCAAAGCAAGGGCTATTGGGGATTGATGAACGTAAACGGAGACGAAATAATCCATTGTGTGTTTGACTCTATCACAGACAGGCAATCGCAAATGGTGGCTGTGAAATTCAAAGGACAATATGGAATAATGGATGTGCGTGAAAACTGGAAGTTGGCACCGCAGCCCTACCCGATTCAGTTGGTGAATGATAATCGCTATGTTATAATGCAACCTGGCAATGCATTTTTGAAAAATTTTGATAACGAAATTATTTATTTCACTCCCTATCGAATGCAGTTCGAGAAAGATTATTGGATGGAATTTTTGCCCGATGGTTCTGAAAAAACAATTAGTTACGATGGTCTGATCGTGAAGAGAACGGAATTTCCTATTACGGAAAACAAGAATGAAAAATTTGCTATGAGGGAAGGCCTTCGTGGAATAAAAAAAGATGGCAAGTATGGCTTTGTAGATGATCGAGGAAAGTTGCGCGTAGCCAACCGCTATGATAGTATTGATAATTTTAATGAAGGACTTGCACCTATCAAGCTCATTGGCAAATGGGGCTTTGTCAATCCACAAGATAAAATTGTGGTGCAGCCAAACTATGAATCGGTTAGTAACTTTACAAACAACCTCTCGATTGTAAAACGAAATGGAAAGTATGGTTTGATTGATAAAAATGGAAACACTCTGCTTGCCTTGCGCTATAATACCATTCAACGATTGACCAATCAGAAATTTTTGTTGGTCTTGAATGATCTAAAAGGAATTGCCAATGAAAAAGGCAGAGTAGACATTGAGCCACGATTTGATTCTTTGGAAGATTTGAATAATGGTTTTCTGATTGCTAATCGGGCCGGAAAACTTGGCCTCATTACCACCGAAGGTCTGGACCGTATTCCTATGATTTTTGATAAACTGGTCTTTGATAAGTCTAAGAATCAATATTTGGGAATGAAGAAAAGCGAGTGGAAGGAAGTAAAATAGCACTCTGTTAGCCTAGATTTCCATCTGTAGTCAATGAAAAAATTTACTTCCTAATTTACTTTTTCCTGTTACACAAGATTAACCCGCGTTGTCGGTTTGATATCGATTGATATCGGGAACGAAAACTGGCTATCTGAAATTTAAATGGACTTCGATAAACTCAGTCTGACTTCGATAAACTCAGTCTGACACTTTGTTTAATTATTTTGCGTAACATCAGTTACTTTCTAACAATCAAAAACAAATCCAACGCCTTTTCTGCTTCATCAACCAGCAAATAATCTTCATGGTGAATGCTCATCACCAATTCATCAGCACTATCTTTTAATTTATTTCGGTTGAGGCGATTTAGGATTTCGTAAGGGACTCGCAATAAAAGCGCGGGCAGTTTGTATTGCAGATTAAAAATATCCCAGCGCATCATCTGGTCCACTGACTTTTTATTGCGCTCGTAGTACTGCATTACTTTTTCATTTCCAGCAATACCTTTCATTTCTACTTGAAGGAAAAATTCCTTTGCTAGATTAGTGAGCTCTATTGGCGTGTACTCGCGTATGTGCCATGGATTGCGCGAAAGCGACATAGGGCGGTTGGGTGTAGTGATCAATGCCAACCCACCCGGCTTGAGCACACGATGAATCTCTTTTAAAAACAAACGATCATCTTGAATATGCTCAATCACTTGAAAACTAACGGTGCTGTCAAAAGAGTTTTCGGCATAACTTGATAGTGGTGGAATATTGCCGCTTATAAAATTTCCTTGCGGGTATTTCTGCTTGAGTTGCTCCACCACAGGGGCAATTTTATCAATGGCAGAGTACTGTTTGGTCTTTGGTAGCAGCCAATCGATGCCACGGCCTTCGCCACAACCTACTTCCAGTAAGTTTCCACTCACATAATTGGTGGCCAAAACATACGCCTTTAACAGGCGTTGGTGGATAGGGTTATCGGAGGCAACGGAGTCAGAAGCAATTTCGGTGGTGTAAACGGAGGTCATAAAAAAAATTAAAGGGCAAAAATAACTCAAATCGTTAACTTTAGCGTTAAATGACACACGAGGTGCACAATAAAAATACTTTTTCAAGCAAAGGCGCAATGGCGCAAGGCTTTACTATGAATTCATTAAAACAATCTGTTCTTGTTTTCGCTCTTTTCGTTTTGGCAACAATAACCCATGGCCAAGCGATCACCAGTCTCAATTTCAATCATTGGTACAATCCGCAGAATGAAGTTGACTTGCGTATGCACATAGCGCGTGGGCAAAGCAGCTTGTTGGTGAATTATTTTTTAAAGACAACGCAATTCCCTGCCGATAAATATTCCATCACGTGGGAGAGGCGCGATTCTTACGCTACGCGCGAAGGTGCTTCGCTCACTGAGAAGGACACGCTGCAAGTTACAACTGGAAATCAAAAATCAGGTGAGCTTTCTTTTATAGTGCCAGAGAAGCCTTGGATTTTATTGGCGAAAGTAACTCATATTGAAAGCCAAAAAAGTTGGTATTATTTTAAATTAATGGAGGCGATTTATCCTGTAAAAGGTTGGATTGAAAATAGTGATAAGTCGGTGGTGATGGAGAACTATCTCTTTGGCGGCAAAGCATACACCATCAAAAGCACGGACGACAAACCGATGCATGTTTCCTTTTACAAAACCACTTCTTTTTTTCAACCTTACCCTCCGTTTGCAGAAAAGACGTCTCCTGCCGATCGATTTCTATTTCACGATTCCATCTTTCATTTAGTGAGCGGCTCTTCGTTTACACTGAAGCGCGAGGGTCTTTATCTTTTTCAGCAAGACACCGCATCGGCAGATGGTTTTGCTGTACGTGTAGTGAGCGGTAACTTCCCGAAGTACACCAAGATTGATGACCTTGCTGACCCACTCATTTTTGTGACCACACCAGAAGAATACAAACAATTAGTAGCGGCTGGAAACGAGAAACCAAAGTTTGATAAAGTGGTATTGGACATTACACGTGATAAGGATCGGGCTAAAAATTTCATGCGCAGTTATTTTAGAAGAGTGGAGCTGGCCAATCAATATTTTAGTTCGTTCAAAGAAGGCTGGAAGATGGATCGTGGCATGATCTACTTGGTTTTTGGTGTGCCCGATGAGCTTGCTAAAAATGGAGGCAACGAAGTATGGAACTATAGAAGTTTTGGGGCGCGTTTTACTTTCGTAAAAAGTGGCAGTGTGTATGATCCTGATAATTATGTACTGCTTCGCGATAAACGTTTTACGGAAGCGTGGTTTAGTACTATTGATTTGTGGAGGAAGAGTAGGTTTTGAGCTTAGTGCATTACTAATATGAAAGTGCTACATTTGATTATCAAATAAATCGCCATGAATATCGAATCTGCAAAATATGCTATTATTGAAAAGATAATAGAAACCGATAGCGAAGAATTGCTCAATGAAATTACCTCATTACTTGGGCAGCATGACGGGCTTCTTACTGAACCGCAAAAGGAAGAACTAGACAGAAGAGCCGTCCGTCATAAAAATGGTGAAACCAAGAGCTATTCTTGGGATGAGGTGAAACAACACGCACGGGCTTCCTTATGAATTACGAATTGGTCTTCAAAGAAGAAGCAGACCAAGAGATCACTGAGTCATTCATTTGGTATGAAAAACAACAATTGGGATTGGGTGAATTATTTTTATCTGAAATAGATAAGGGCATTAGCCTTATTTTAAGTAACCCATATCAATACGCCATTCGACACAATAATAAAAGAGCAGCAGTAATAAAGCGTTTTCGTTTTTTAATCATATACGAAATAATTGAAAATGAAATTGTAATCTATGCAGTCTTTCATTCGAGTAGAGATCCAAAAATTTGGAAGAAGCGTTGAAATGCATTACTCTCTTAAATAGGAAAAAATAACATGGCTGATCTTTGCTTATCCGCTCATCCTTTTGCTTGATACAACCAAAAAAAATTCCCATATCTTTGAGAAAAATCATTGGCCTAATCAACTACTTGAGAATGGCCATTTGATGCAACCTAAAAATACTTTATGAAAAAAATCTACTTGCTATTGTTTGTCCTCATCAGTCAACTAGGCTGGGCGCAAGAAAGCCCCGCCACCAAGTACGCTGACTTGATTGTAACTAAAGAACTTAAGGAAAATCTTTCGATCCTCGCCTCTGATGCATTAGAAGGCCGCAAGACTGGCACGCGTGGTCAAAAAATGGCGGCTGCTTTTATCAGTAATTATTTTCAAGAAATCGGATTAGCCGCTCCTGTAAATGGATCGAACTATATGCCCGTAGAGCTTTACTCCGTTGCGCCTGCTGACATCTACGTAAAGGCTGGCACAACGCGTTACTCCAACTATAACGAGATCATGTATTTTGGTTCGGCTGATAGTGGTGGTGAGATTTCTGCGGATATTGTTTTTGCCGGCAAAGGCAATGAGGCTGATTATGCAAATATCATTGTGAAAGATAAAGCAGTGGCTATTGTCAGTGACCCTTTGTCTTTCAGCATCATGGGCAGCTTGCGCAAGTTGGTAACCTCGGCAAGGGAGAAAGGCGCGAAGATGGTGTTTGTAATACCTTCTGGCACTGCAGAAGAGTTCAAAACATTTGCCGCGCAGATGCAAGGGTTTACGTCAGGTGGAAATTTATCATTGAACAAACCTGATCCAAGCAGCCCCAACAAGGGTATTTTTTTCCTGAATCAAGTGGCTGCAGAAAAAATGTTCAATACAACTGTGGCTAAACTTAATACGGCTGCATCAGCTGAGCCAGCAAAAAAAATGTTGGCGAAAGTAAAGTCAGGGAAAGTGAGCTACCAAGTAGCCATGTCGCTAACAAATGTACATTCTGAAAATATATTGGGTTACTTAGAAGGCACTGATAAAAAAGATGAATTGGTGATTGTTACCTCACACTTCGACCATATCGGGAAAAATCCAGGTGAGACAGGTGACGTGATCAACAATGGAGCAGATGACGATGGTTCTGGTACAGTCAGCGTTCTCCAAATTGCCAAAGCATTTTCGCAAGCTAAAAAAGAAGGCAAAGGCCCACGCAGAAGTATTTTGTTTATGACAGTAACGGGCGAAGAGCAAGGGCTGTTTGGTTCTGAATATTATGCCAGTCACCCTATATTTCCATTGGCAAATACGGTGGTGGATTTAAACATAGATATGGTGGGCAGGCGCGATCCTGAGCACAAAGACAAACCTGATTACGTTTACGTTATCGGCTCCGATAAGCTCTCTAGCGAATTACACGAGATCAACGAACGCAACAATAAAACATTCACTAAACTTGATTTCGATTATTTGTACAACGATGAAAATCATCCGACCAATTTGTACAAACGATCAGACCATTGGAATTTTGCGAAGAACGGCATACCGATTGTGTTTTACTTTGATGGCATCCATGAAGACTATCATCAAGTTAGTGATGAAGTAAGCAAAATTGAATTTGATTTGTTAGCCAAGCGCGCAAAAAGTGTTTTCTATACAGCTTGGGAAGTGGCCAATAGAGATGGGAGATTGGTGGTGGATAAGAAGTAATTTCTCGTAAAATTTTTAAGATAAATGCCCAGCAATCTTCTTGCTAGGCGTTTTTTCATTTTACACTAATGTCGAATCTCGAACTGTCATAGAGTCAATTATTTTTGTAGCTTTATTGAAAATTCAAAGCTATGGAAACTGTTCAAATAAAAATTATTAACCCAAAAGCAAAAAAGGTTCTGAGTGGATTAGAAGACCTTAAACTAATAAGTATTTCTAAAGAAGAGAAGCTTTATTCTCTTACTGACGACCAAATGAAAAGTATTTCAATTAGCCGCGCGCAAATAAAAAAGGGTCAATTTAAAACACATGATCAGGTAATCTCAAGCCTTAGAATATGGTTAAAAGAAAAATAATATGGTCTGACAGAGCTGCCGGTGAATTTAAAACTAGTTCTTGAATTTTACAATCAACGAAACGGTTCTAAAGACTACTCCACAAAATTATTAGACCAAATTGAAGCATTAGGTTTACTTTTGCTTAGCTACCCATCTTTGGGGCATCTCACAAAAAACAAAATTACGAGAGTGTTGGTAAAGGGGAACTATAAGATATTTTATGAAGTTACTGATCTTTCCATTGAAATAGTTTCCTTTTGGGATACCCGACAAGATCCTGAGAGGCAACCATTTTTGAAATAAATACTTTACAGCTTCACACATACATTCTTCACCTCCGTAAAAAACTTCATCGCCTCCCAACCTCCTTCACGCCCCACACCACTTTGTTTCATCCCACCAAAAGGTGTGCGCAGATCACGTAACAGCCAGCAGTTGATCCATACTATGCCGCTCTTCAATTGATGTGCCACCCGATGCGCGAGTTTTAAATTTTCTGTCCAGATGGTGGCACTGAGGCCGTAGGCTGTGGAGTTAGCAAAGGCAATCGCATCTTCATCTTTATAGAATGGCATGATGGTTACAACTGGGCCAAAAATTTCTTCTTGATTGGTTCTACAATTTTGATCTAAGCCAGTGATCACCGTGGGCGATACAAAATAACCGTTCTCACATCTACCGCTTACACTCACTTGCTCTCCACCACAAAGTATTTTGCCTCCTTCCTGCTTCGCTAACTCAATATAGGAAAGAACTTTTTTCTTATGCGCTTCTGATACCAACGCACCTATTCTTGTTTTATCATCTAACGGATCGCCTACTATTAATTCTTTTGTCAGCTTTACAAATTCAGTTACAAACCGTTCATACAAACTGCGCTCCACCAAAATGCGCGAGCCACACAAACAAATTTCGCCTTGATTGGAAAAAGAAGAATGAATGGAAGTGGAGACAGCTTCTTCAAAATTACAATCGGCAAAAATGATATTGGGGTTTTTACCACCCAGTTCCAACGAAAGTTTTTTGAACATCGGAGCAGCCGTGGCCGCAATTGTTTTTCCTGTCACCGTTCCACCCGTAAATGAAATAGCCGAGATGCTTGCATGCTCCACGATGGCTTGACCTACTTTATTTCCAAGTCCGTGAACAATATTTAAAACGCCAGGTGGTAAACCCGCTTCCATGCACAATTGAGAAAAAAGAAAAGCGGTCATGGGTGTAAGCTCAGATGGTTTGGCTATGACTGTACAACCAGCTGCCAACGCGGGCGCGATTTTCCACGTGAACAAATACAGAGGCAAATTCCATGGTGAAATGCAACCAACTACTCCAATGGGTGTGCGTGTAGTGTAATTGATTGCTTCGCCTTCCATCAAATGCGACTCCGAAGAAAAGTGCATGGAGGCCGTAGCGAAGAAACGCATGTTGGCCGAGGCACGAGGAATGTCAACGGCCTTCGCCAATTTCACAGGCTTGCCTTGATCGATGCTTTCCGCTAATGCGAGTTTATCCAAATCTCGTTCAATCAAGTCTGCGATCTTTTGAAGGATGGATGCACGTTGAGCAATGGGCATGACAGACCATCCCGCGAAAGCGGACTGAGCTGCTTGCACGGCAAGGGTTACATCACGCTCATCTGAATCTGGAAGTTGGCTATACACTTTTCCCTCTGCGGGATTGTAATTGTCTAAATAGCTTCCTGCTTGAGGGGAAATTAATTGGCCATTGATGTAGTTTGAAATTTTTTGCATTACATCTGATTGATCAAATTGTTATACTCTTCATGCGATCCAATCCAAAACCAAATCATCGTGTTGCCTTCTTTCCTACCTATTGCTCGAAAAGAAAAACCAATTCGAACCGAATAAATTGGTTCTTGATCATGTATCTGCTTAAAATTCAAGGTAGGATGAAAAGGCTCGGATTTCCAAAGCGCATAAGCCGCCCTCGCCTTATTCTTTATCTTTACGGGAAGGTCGTCAAGTGCTTTTCTAAAACGTTCGGTAAGTAACAGAATTCACTATTCAAATTGCAAAGGTTTTGCTTTGCCTGCTTTATATTCTTCAAGAGCTTCCTGCGCTAAAAACGAAAGCTGTTGCTGAGAGTTCGCCAAAGTTTGATCCCAATTTATCTCGTCCAAAATAAGTTGAGCCATAATCTGTTGCTCGCTTTTAGAAAGCCTTTCTGCTTTTTCAATCGCTTTTTTTAATTCATCGACCATATATCAAAATTACTAATATTTATTACTTTTTTGTAATCTTAAACTCCACCCTTCTATTCAATTTTCGATCTTCTTCTGAATCTCCTTTGGCAACTGGGCGTGTGGCTCCAAAGCCATGACCCGTAATCCGCTCCTTGGCAATGCCATGCACAACCAAATAATCGCGTACTGTTGCTACACGGTCCTCTGAAAGTTTCATTAACACATCTTCTTTTCCTTTGTTGTCAGTATGGCCTTCTAGTTCAATTGAGATACCTGTGTTCTCGGCAAGAATAGAAACGAGTCGATCAAGTTCGGGAAACGACTCTGATTTTAGCACGGCCAAGCCAGCTTCAAAAAATACGTTGTTGAGCTTGATGGTCTCACCCACTTCAATGGGCACCATCATCAAATCTTTTTCTACTTCCTTGTATTCATTGGTTGCTGGTAGTTCTAAATTTTCATGCACAGAATAAAATTCGCTGCGCGTAGCTCGTACTCCGTAATTCACTCCAAAAGGAAGTATGATTTGATAGGCACCCGTTTTTGGGTCAGAGCGCGCCTCACCTACATCTTTGCGCGTCTTCAAATTTTCAAAATGAATAGAGGCCGCTAAGGGTTGACCTGTTTTTGTGTTCAGTACTTTGCCCTTCACTAAAGTGACAGGCTTGGGGCGACTGCTTTGGTGAAGCTTGATCTTAAAAATATCTGCCTTGCCAAAGCCTTGATCGTAACTAACAAAATACGCGTAGTCGCAAGAGGCAGGCAATGTATAGTAAGCATCAAAATAAACGGAGTTAACTTGTGATCCTAGGTTCATGGGCTTGCTCCATTCCGTCCAACTTTCGCCAGTGCGAGTAGAAACAAAAATATCTTGATTGCCATAGCCAGGTCTGCCATCAGTGGCGAAGTACAATGTCTTTCCATCGGCTGATAGAAAAGGAGAAGTGTCCTCACCCATCGAGTTAATTGCCGAACCTAAGTTGATAGGTGCTGACCATTTCTTATCACCTTCTTTCAAGCAAACATATAAATCGCCTTCATTCCGTTTCGCATCATAAAAAATATTTGATTTTAATTTTGCACTAAAGACAACGGCTTTGCCATCTGCCGAAAGGCATGCCACAAAATGATCTGATTCATTTTTAAAAATCAGGTTCAACTTTTCAAGAGGGGACCAGCCTGCTTCAGTTCGGTGTTTTACAGAGAGTTGGTTTTCCTCTTCAAACATCAGGGTATTGTTATCTGCACTTATCGCTAACAAATTGTCGGTGCGTGTTGTGTTCACAGCATTTCCCATATTCACAGCTTTGCTCCATTGATTGTTTTGCCACTGGCTTAGCCACACATCTTCATCATCGGCCACACCTCCTATATTGCCAATTACATTTTGTCTTGCCATGTAAAGCATTTTTCCGTCCATTGAAATGATGGGGCCAAGGTCATCATTTTCACTATTAATAGAAGCTCCTAAATTTTCCTTTTTATTAGTTAAGATTTCAGTTGGCAATTCAATGACTTGATCTTGCGCAACCAAAAAGTTATCAATAGACAAACGCATTTGAGTGAATGTGGTGAAGCCAATAGAGCTTCCAAAAAAGGGCATCGGTTTATGCTCTTCTATTTTTACCTCGTTGATATAAAAAGAAAGTTTACCATCCCTCCACTCCACTTTCAATTTATTAGGGTTGCCCAATGGTTTGATTGCATCGTGGTGCTTCCAATTTCTGAGTTGAGCAGGGTCGCCACTGTGAATGGCGTAATCGCCTTGCGAAGAGATGACAAACAAATCATAATTTTCATTACCTGATCCCCACACCAAGCCAAAGCCATTGTCTTCCAACCCGTTTTGCTGAACAAAATCTGCAGAGATGGTAAAATCTTTTTGAGGGTCGATAAAAAAATTGAGGAATGATTGATCGCCTTCTTCGGTAGAGTTAATGACATACTCTCCATTAGCAACGAAAGAGAGCGCACTTTCTTCCCATCCGTATTTATTAGATGAGAAATCGTCTTGGATGAGGGGCTTGGGTTGCGCCAAGGCAACCAACAATCCAGAAGAGAAAAGAATGGTTAAAGCTAAACGCATAAATTCACCCGATAGTTTGGGTGAATTTACAGAGGCTGCTTTAAAAACAAGCAGCCAAGGTTAGTTTATTTTTTGGTGATCTTAAATTCTACCCTTCGGTTCATCCTTTTATGTTCTTCCGTATCGTTTTTTTCGATGGGTTGAGTGGCCCCATAACCTTTGCCTTCTACACGTTTACTTGCAATGCCCTTATCTTCCAGGTATTTTTTTACAGTGATCACGCGATTTTGCGATAACACCAATAGTAAATTAGGACTGCCCACATTATCGGTATGGCCTGCCAGCTCAATATGAATGGAAGGGTTGTCTTTCAAGATTTCTGCCAGTCGATCTAGTTCAGGGAATGATTCAGGTTTTAATATCGGCTTGCCTTGCTCGAAAAAAACATTTTGCAACTGTATCGATTCGCCCACTTCAATGGGCACGAGATATAAATCTTTTTGGATTTCGGTATATGTGCCCACGCTGATCAGTTCAAGATTTTCGTTTACAGATAAAAAACCTTTGGCGGCCGCGTGCAAGCCATAGTTGAATCCATAGGGCAACACCAGGCTAAAACCACCCGTAGATGGATTGGAGATTGCCTCGCCCACCTCTTGCCTCAAAGCAAGATTATCAAATTTAATATCCGCAGAGATTGGCTTTTTTGTTTTTGCATTTAGTGTCCTTCCCGAAATCAAAACCACTGGCTCGGGCCTGATACTTTGCGGAAGTTTAATGCGGACGATGTCAGTCTTGCCTACCGAGTTGAGGTTTGAGCACATATAAGCATACTCACCAGAAGCAGGAATAGAGTAATAAGCGTCAAACCCAATCGTATTAATTTGTGGCCCCAAGTTGATAGGTTCGCTCCACTTCTTCCAGTTATTGTCCAATCGTTTGGTCATAAAAATATCCGTGCTTCCATAACCCGGCCAGCCTCTTGAGGCAAAATAGAGTGTCTTGCCATCAGAGCTTAAGAAAGGAGAATATTCGTCTTCACTAGTGTTTACGTTTTTGCCAAGATTGATGGGGGAAGACCAATTTCCTTTCTTGTCTTTTAAAGAAACGTACACATCTCGTTCTATTTTTTTGCTGTTGTATGATACGTTATCTTTTGCCATTATAGTAAACAACATTGCCTTTCCGTCATAAGATAGACAACCTTCTAAAAACTCATCTTCATTTTTATACTTGATCCCTATGTTCTTTTTATCAGACCAGCTTTCACCCATTCTCTCGCGAATACCAAATCCTTCTGAAACCGCAAAGATCATCGTGTTCTCATCTGTGCTCATAGATATTAAATTGTCGCCAGATGCCGAATTAATAGGTGACCCCATGTTGGTGCTCTTGCCCCATGCGCCATCTTGCAAAGTTGAATACCAAATGTCTTCTTGATCTTCTAGGCCTCCTATATTGTCAACGCTACTTTTTCTACTGAAGAACAAGGTGTTTCCATTTGCGCTTATCCTCGGGCTTACTTCATCATAAATCGAGTTCACTTGGGTGCCCAAATTCTCCTTTTCAATGGTGGTGACTTGGGTGGCTGGCAGGTTTATTTTTAAGTCTTGTCGAAAAACTAAGTCATCAATTTCCAAAACCATTTGAGTGTTATTGATAAACCCAAGACCGTTGCCATAAAGCGGTAAAGTCTTGGTGGTGGCAACCTGTTCGCCATTTATATAGTAATAAATTTTTTCGTTTAGAGACTCTATCCGTAACTTGTTAACCTCACCCAGTGGGTTTATTTTTTTGTACTTAATCCACTCATTAAGCCCTTTTCCTTTTTCAGGTGAATTGATCCTATAATCTCCGCTTACCGATATCTTAAAAGCATTGTACTGATCACCTTCATTTCCCCAAAGCAAACCAATGCCATTATTAGTCATGCCGCTCTTTTGAAGGAAAGAGGCTTCTAATGAAAAATCTTTGGAGTGATCGATGAAAGGGATAATCGTAAAGTATCGACCCTTGTCTTCTTCTAAGGTAGTCAATACAAATTTTCCTCCTTCAATTTTTGCTGAGTAATTACTACCTGAGCCAATGCCCCAGCCATTTGAATTTTCCGTAAATTCATCTTTGAAAAGAATAGGCAACTGTGCTTTTGCCGAAAAGAAAAAGAAAGACAGAATACCAAAAAGGCTTGCGTGTTTTTTCATTGTTAGTTGAATTTCGTGTAAAAATAACTTTGAGGAAACCTTTTTGAAATACCCTCAATAAGGTATAAATCTCTCCGTACTAGTACGGATGACAGCTACAAACTACCCGTCCTTCCCCCATCCACAGGAAGATTGATGCCATTTATATAACCCGCAGCGGGGCTTGCTAAAAATGCGATGGCCGCAGCTACTTCGTATGGTTCCGAGATACGGCCAACAGGTACTTCGTCAATCATTTTTTGTTTGGCCTCCTCAAAAGATTTTCCTGACTTCGTTGCGTTGTTGTTGATGATGGCTTCCAATCGACCCGTCATAGTAGTGCCGGGCAACACGTTATTCACCGTAATGCCGAAAGGAGCTAATTCATGTGAGAGTGTTTTAGACCAATTGGCAACCGCCCCGCGAATGGTGTTGGAAACACCCAGTCCCTTAATTGGAATTTTTACCGAGGTGGAAATGATGTTGATGATCCTTCCGAATTTTTCTTTCTTCATGCCCGGCACCAATGCCTGTACCAAAATTTGTCCGCAGATCAGATGTGCAGAGAATGCTTTTAAAAAATCTGCTGGCTCGGCATCCAAGGCTGCACCTGCTGATGGGCCGCCCGTGTTGTTGATTAAGATATGGGCATTGTGCTTTTGCGCAAAAGATTGGATCTTTTCTTTGAGTTGATCGGGTAGTTCAAAATCGACCACAAGGTAATCGTGCCTTTGTCCCTGTGAAATATCTAACTCATTCAATACAGTTTTTAGTTTCTCTTCGCTACGCGCCACCAGCGTTACCGATGCGCCCAAGGTGGCCAACTCAATGGCCGATGCCTTGCCAATGCCTTGTGTGCTGCCGCAAACAACTGCTCTTTTGCCTTTTAAGTTTAAGTCCATAAATTGATTTTTGGTAAATTTAGAAGATAATTTCACGCAAAGACGCAAGGGAGCAATTGGTTATATAAAAGAAGGCTAACTTTATGGTGCGTAATAGCATTTCAAATTTTGAACACATTGTAGCACTAACCGACATGAGACCATTTTGCTAGCGTCAGCAAAATGGTTAATGTGAAAAACTATTTTCAAATCATCAAATTAAGAATCTTCAAATCAAAACTCTATGCCCATCAAAAGACCTTTCAACCTAACCAAATGGATCGCTGAAAACCGCGACCTACTAAAGCCACCTGTGGGCAACAAAAATTTGTATGCCGATGCAGGCGATTACATTGTGATGATTGTGGCGGGGCCTAATGCACGCAAAGATTATCACTATAATGAAACAGAAGAATTGTATTACCAACTGGAAGGCAACATTACCGTGCGGATTCAAGAAGAAGGCAAGGCAGTGGATTTGCCTTTGAACGAAGGCGATATGTTTTTGCTACCGGCTCGTGTGCCTCACTCGCCCATTCGCACCCCCAACTCTATTGGGCTGGTGATTGAATGTAAGCGCGAAACAAACGAAGATGATGGCCTGATGTGGTTCTGCGAAAAATGCAACCATAAGCTACACGAGTACAAATTCCATCTCAATAACATTGAAAAAGATTTTATTCCACGCTTCCGCGATTTTTATAGCTCACAAGAATTACGGACGTGTAAAAATTGCGGCACAGTGATGGAGGCGGACGCAAGATTTGTGTAATTGGGGATTGGGCATTAGGGCTTAAGCATTTGTGATTAGGAGTTGAGGCCTTCAAACTTCCTGTTAAAAACTATTTACGATGGACAAAATAAAATTGAAAGAGGAGCTAACTCTTCACCACACAAACTTTATCAACAGCATCCAATCTTTGCCCAAAGAGCATTGGCAAATTTCATATAATGGCAAATGGAGTGCAGCTCAACAACTCGATCACATAGTAAAAAGCGTTTCGCCTGTTAAGTTAGCTTTTATATTACCAGCATTTTTATTGAAATTAGTTTTTGGAAAGGCGAATAGAAAATCAAGATCGTATGACGAATTAGTTGCTAAGTATCACGAAAAATTAAAAGCAGGAGGAAGAGCATCAGGAAGATTTTTGCCACCACCAAAAATAGATTCAGTAGAAAGTCTTTCAAAAAAACTCAATGAAGTAACTCGTTCACTCACTACAAAAATAGATTCATTTTCAGAAGAGCAATTGGATCTGCTGATTCTTCCCCACCCTTTGCTCGGCAAGCTTACCCTTCGTGAAATGTTGTATTTTACTATTTACCATGTGCAGCACCATCAAGCTCAAGTGATAGAAAACGCAAAAACCAAATAATGAGCATCTTTAAAAACTCATTGTACCCTTCTCTTCCGGAGAAGGGTGAAGGGTTGAGGTAGTCATAAGCAAAGTTTTTAGAGATGCCCTAGTTTTATCCGTGCTAGTACGGAGTAAAAATACACTAGACAGGGTATTGCATATCAATTGGCTACCCCTCACCTTTAGCCCAAAGCCTTTCTTATGCAGAATTTTCTTTTCAAGCTCGTTGCCCTACTATCATTTGTTTTCTCTTTCACTTCCGCATTGGCTCAATACCCCATCTCGCCTAATGCCCTAGATGAAAATGGTTTGCGCACAGGCTATTGGACTATCTGGTATGATAGTGCCTTCAAGGAAATAAAAAATAAAGACTCGGTGCGGTACTATCGCTTGGCACGCTATGATGCCGGCAAGCCTATTGGCAAGGTGCGTGATTTCTTTCGCTCTGGCACCAAACAATGGGATGGCTACCTAACTGCCATCAATCCAGATTTTAGAGAAGGTGACGCCAATTGGTATTTTGAAAATGGCCAATTGCGAGAAGCTTTAACCTACAAACAAAACAAAGCAAATGGCCCCTACAAAGAGTTTACAGTAAACGGAAAATTAAAAACCGTTGCCACTTATAAAAACGACAGCACGGAAGGACGATATATTGCTTACTATGAAGATGGCACTGTGCAATTGGATTTAATGATGAAAGTGAGCGTGGTGAATGGCTACGCCAAAAGCTATTATCCGAATGGCAAAGTGCAAGTGAACGGATTCAAGAAAAACGGAAATACAGATGGACCTTGGGATGAGTACTATGACAATGGCCAATTAAAAAGTCACATCGAATTTAAAAATGGATTGAGCGATGGAGTCTACGAACTCTATGATGAGCAAGGAACGATTAAAGAAAAAGGCCAACACAGAAATGACATAGAAAGCGGTACTTGGTCTTATTACCATCCCAATGGCAAAGTGAAAGCAGTAGGGGAGAAAGACAAAGAGGGAAATGGAACAGGACTTTGGACGTATTATTCCGAAGAAGGTGAATTGAGTGAAGAATCTATGCGGGTGGGGGGCAAATTTTTTGGATTGTCCACACGGTACTTTCCAAATAAAAAATTAAAAGGAAAAGGTTTGTTGGACGATAACCGATTCCAGGGCGACTGGGTGTTCTATTATGAAAACGGACAAGTATCCCGTATGGGGAAATATGTATTGGATAGTTTAGATGGGCAATGGAATTACTTTCATGAAAACGGAAAATTAAGTTCAGAGGGTGCTTACGTCAACCATAAAAAGAATGGTCATTGGAAATACTATGATGAAAAAGGCAATCTACAGGATGAAGAAAATTTAGTGGTAGGCCAACTAGAAGGAATTGCCATTAGCTATTTTTCTAACGGGCAGATCAATGAGCAAAAAAAATACATTCAAGGAAAATTAGATGGAGATTTTATTGGCTATTACGAAAACGGGAAAATCAAAGTTAAAAAATCATATAAGCTCGGGCAGCTAGATGGATGGATAGAAGAGTTTCACGAAAACGGGGCATTGAAAGTAAAAGGCAGAAGCACACTTGATAAGCGCGAAGGTGAATGGGTGTGGTATTTTGCAAATGGCAAAATAGACGGAAGGCAACTTCACAAAGACGGAAAATTTGATGGAGCCTGGGCTAACTATTATGAAAACGGAAATGTGCTAAGTGAGGGAACGGCCAGCAACGGAAGCACGGATGGGTTCACCAAGTATTACTACCCAGATGGTAAACTAAAAAAGCAAGGGCTGTTTGTTAAAAGTAACTATGAAGGGCCTTGGGTATTTTATGATTCCATCAGCGGAAAAAAATCTCACGAAGGAAATTACATACATGACAATCGCCATGGCAAATGGAATTTCTATCATCCATCTATAAAGAAATTACAATCAACTGGAAATTATGTTCACGGCAAGCTGGATGGTAAGTGGCTTTTCTACGATTCACTTGGCAAAAAGGAAAAACCAAGTTACTACATCAAAGGATTTTGGGAAACCGTAACCAACGTACGCGACAGTATCTATCGAATTATGGATGCTGGAGAAGGTGAGAAAGCATGGCAAGCGGTTGATTGGCTGCAAAAGGTGATCGACCGAGAAGCCCCCAAGAATAGTTGGAAGCAAGAGCTGCCTAGTTATTTTAGAGGCAGGATATCTTACTTTCTAGATAACAATCAGGATGCTCTTAATCATTACCAGCAGAATGCCATCATTGTTAAAAGTATAGAAGGGGACAGCAGCGCCAATTATACAGTTGCCCTCAACGGAGTTGCGCTGGCATTGAAAAGCCTTGGGCGAAATGAAGAATCCATAAAAAAATATGATGAAGTTTTAGAAATCACCAAAAAATACGAAGGCGTTGACTCTGATGATTACGAAATTTTCATATCTAATAAAGCCATCGCGTTGATGAGCGCAGGCAAAACTACCGAGGCTGAAAATCTTTTCTTAAATGAAATCCACAGAAGGGAAGAAGTATTTGGTATCGGTAACAAAAAAACATGGTATTCACTCTGGTGGTTAGGAAATCTTTATCAGGAAAATATCAATGAAAATAAAAAAAGCATTGAAATATATAAAAAGTTAATTACGGCTATGGCAGTTGCCAAAGACTCTACGGATAGCTACAATATCACAGCCAGATCAAAGCTGGGGCAAGCTTATAAAAACATAAATGAAAGAAAAGAGGGAATTAAATGGATGAAGCAAGCCTTGGCCCTAGAAGAAGCTGCTGGTGTGAAAAACATAACCAACTATGTTACCGATGGCACAACCCTGTCTCATTTATATTTAGGCATCAATCAAGTAGATAGCGCTAATGACATTACAAACAAACTCTTGCATTTACTTACTCAACGAAACCAAACTCAATCAATCAATTTTGCAAATACCATTAATCAGAAAGCGCAAGTGTATTATCACAACTCATCCAATATTGAGGCGGCTGCTACTTGGCAGCAAGCCCTTGATCTATTAGAATCACTCGGCTGGAAAGAAACTTCTAAGTATGGCTCTATACTTTTCAATACAGCCCTCTCTATTTATGCAAGTGATAAGAGTAAAGCAGAACTAGCTGAAAAGTATTATTTAGAATCGCTTGGAATTTGTAAAAAATTGGATGGAATGAAGTCCTATAATTACAGAAGTCGATTAGCAGATATTGGAAATTTTTATACAAAAACTAGTCGCTACAAGCAAGCACAAGAATATTTGTTGGAAGCCAAGCAAATAATTTTAACCATGGAAGGAGATAGCACCGAAACCTATGCGGCTTGCTTAGAGTTTTTAGCCTTGAATTACATGGAACAAGGAGACTATAAAAATGCCATGATAGATTTAGAGCAGGCCGCCATTATTGCCCGGGCTGGTCAACAAAATGATCCGAGTGGATGTGCCCGCATTTTATCTAATCTATCAGATAGCTATAAAAAACTTGAAGAATATGAAAAAGCTGAAGCTGCTGCGCGCGAGGCCATTCAGGTAATCAAAAACAATTTGGGAGAACACCATTCCTATTTTATAGACTACAATTCTGAGTTGGCTGATTTATTTATTTATCGCGGGCTTTATAGTGATGCGGAAAAGATACATTTGAGTAACTTAAAAAAGACTCGCGAACTTTTTGGTGAGAATAGTATGGACTATGGCCATGCAGTTCGAAGTGTTGGTTATGTCTATAAAGAAATGGGTCAATACAAAAAAGCACAAGAATACTACCAAAGCTATCAAAACATAGCGTTAAAATTGAAAGGAGAAACCTCTTATGACTACTATAGAGCAGCCTCCAATCTTGCCCAAATAAATTTCCAGCTAGGGCTAAACGAGCAGGCCGAAACCCTTTACAAAAAGAGCCTTTTGGCCTCCGAAAAAATTTATGGTAAAACAAACATGGATTATGCGTGGGATTTGAAGAGCGTTGCAAATTTTTACGCGCAAACAAATCGCTTTTCATTGGCCGAAAAATATTTGAAGGAAGGAATGGCAATTTGCGCCTCTACCTTTGGTAAAGAGCATCAATCGTATGCTGGCTTTATGAAGGAGCTAGCAAACGCATATGTGTCTTTAGATCGAAATAAAGAGGCGGAAGAGTTACTTCAACAGGCTGTTGCGATCTATAAAAAATTCTCTGGCGAGGTCAGTTGGAACTATATCAATGGATTGGAACCACTCACCAATTTCTATCAAAATTTTGGCAGATATAAAGAGTCAGAAGCGTTGTATAAAAAACGGTTAGAGCTAATTGAAAAATTGGATGGTAAGAAATTCAGTTATGCCAAATGCTTAGATAACCTAGCCAACACCTATCGACTCTGGGAGAAGTATGATCAAGCGAAGGAAGCCATTGAAAAAAGTCTTGTCATCTATGAAGATGAAGTGACGCCTGATAATTATAATATGCTATCTGCAAAAAATCTGCTCGGTATCATTTGCCTTAAGCAACTCAAGTTTGATGAGGCCGAAGTAAATTTCAAGTATTGCATTGACCAAAGTGAACGTAATA
Organism: Cyclobacteriaceae bacterium; assembly: GCA_043777495.1. Taxonomy (GTDB): domain Bacteria; phylum Bacteroidota; class Bacteroidia; order Cytophagales; family Cyclobacteriaceae; genus ELB16-189. The sequence goes on from JAYWHU010000034.1 coordinate 35,983, forward strand.
AAAAAACAGATAATAACATATACTCCTCAGCTTACCATAATCTGGGTTTGGCGATGCTGGAGAAGGGAAACTTTGCGGAAGCAGAAAAAAATTTACTGAAAGCATCGGCTCTTGAAAAATCATGGGGTATTGATGTGCAAAAAGTTTCTTACCGTCAAGAAGCATTTGCCAAACTTTATCAAGCCTGGGGCAAACCCGAATTGGCCGAAACTTACTGGCAAGCCACTACCAAGTTAAGCCTCGATAAAGTCAACAGTAATTTCTTTTTCTTAAGCGATAATGAAAAGGCACAATTTTGGAACACTGTCCGCTCTTCGTTTGAATATTTCAATACGTTTGCCGTTCAGCGCAGTAAACAAAATCCGTCAATCCTTGGTGCCATGTACAACAATCAGTTAGCCACTAAAGCCATTTTACTAAGTACCTCCAATAAAATAAAAAAACGAATCCTCGGCAGCAATGACTCAACCATGATAGCTGACTACACGCATTGGGTAGAAGCAAGAAATGAACTAGCCCAATATTATTCTATGAGCGAAGCCGAGCTAAAAGCAAAACACATTAAGCTTGACTCCATGGAAAACGTGGCCAAGAAAATTGAAAAAGATTTGAACATCACTGCGGATGATCTGGCGAAAGACAACGGTAACACTAACGTAACTTGGAAAGAAGTGCAAAAAATTCTTTCACCCAATGAAGCCGCCATTGAAATCATCCGCTTCCGCGTGTGGAACCGTCACCAAACCGATAGCGTGGTGTATGCCGCTTTGATCTTAACATCAGAAACCAAAACCGCACCTCAATTAGTTGTATTGCCCAACGGAAATTATTTAGAAACCAAAGCCAATCGTTTTTATAAGAATGCCATCACTGCACAAATTGAAGATACCCGTTCTTATCAAAGCTATTGGGCCGCCATAGAACCGCTCGTGAAAAACAAATCGAGGATTTACCTTTCGCTAGATGGTGTCTTTAACCAGATCAACCTCAACACCCTTAAAAATGCTGAAGGCAATTATCTAGTAGAGCAAAAAAATTTCACCATTGTTTCCAATACCAAAGATTTGCTTTTCATAAAGGGAAAGAAAAGTTCGGCCATAGCTCGCGCCACGGCTACGCTGCTTGGCTACCCCAAATATTTTTTAGGCCCTGCGCAAATAAAAAAGAAAATGAGTCAGCGCAGAGATTTTGATGCGAGTACAATGGATGCTGTGGACGCCACCGGTATTGCAGAATTGCCTGGCACTAAAACGGAGATCGAAAAAATAAATGAAATCTTGGTAGGCAACAAATGGCAAGTAGAAAATTACATGGAAGAAGAAGCGAGCGAAGATGTGCTAAAAGCAATTCATAACCCTAAAGTGTTACACATTGCCACGCACGGCTATTTTGTAGATGATGAATCGGGTGATAAGCAAGATCCTATGTTGCGCGCGGGGTTGCTGCTCACTGGTGCTTCCAACTTCATCCAAAACAAAATAAAAACATCCAACGAAAACGGGATACTCACTGCTTACGAAGCAGCCAATCTAAATTTAGAAAACACAGACTTGGTTGTATTGAGTGCTTGCGAAACGGGCAAAGGCGAAGTACAAAATGGAGAAGGTGTTTACGGCTTGCAACGAGCCTTTCAAACTGCAGGTGCCAAATCCATTGCCATGAGTTTGTGGAAAGTAGATGACAATGCCACGCAACAATTGATGACACTGTTCTATCAAAACTGGGTGAGTGGAAAATCAAAATCAGAAGCATTCAAGCAAGCGCAAATTGGCTTGAAAAATAAATTTCCTCATCCATATTACTGGGGAGCTTTTGTGATGATGGGGGAATAAAACAGTTCCTTCATCAATGTCATTAAGTTAAGCAACCCAAATGGTGTAAAACCCGGGGTTTAGAATCTGAAGTCTTAACTTAACGACATTAGTTGCTTTATTCTTTTTCATTTGCTCGTTTGGGTTTACTTTGCAGAATTATGCAATTCATCAATTCCCTCGCCTTTGCACGATCAATGGATCGCAACGATCCCCTCAAATCTTTTCGCAAGCAATTCCATTTGCCCAAGGTAAATGGAAAGACCTCACTCTATTTCACGGGCAATTCATTGGGGCTGCAGCCTATCTCAACAAAGAAATTTATTGATGAAGAATTGAATGATTGGGCACAGTTAGGTGTAGAAGGACATCTCCATTCAAGAAGGCCGTGGTTGTATTATCATAAATTCAGCAAGCAAGCACTGGCAAAATTAGTTGGCGCAAAGCCAATAGAAGTAGTGGCAATGAACCAACTGACAGTGAATTTACACTTGATGATGATTTCATTCTATCGCCCTACAGCAAAACGATTCAAGATCATTACCGAAGCAGGCGCATTCTCTTCCGATCAATATGCTTTTGAATCACACTTGAAATTTCATGGGCTCGATCCAAGCGAAGCACTCATCGAACTAAAACCCAGAGACGGAGAATTCACCTTGCGTACAGAAGATATTGTTCGAGCGGTAAAAGATAATAGTGATCAAGTCGCGTTGGTCATTTTTGGTGCAGTCCAATATTATACAGGTCAGTTTTTTGAAATAAAAAAAATAACAGAGGCTGCACACCAAGTTGGTGCTGTCGCTGGTTTTGATTTGGCTCATGCCATTGGCAATGTTCCTATGCAGTTGCACAAAGATCAAGTCGACTTTGCCGTGTGGTGCAGTTATAAATATTTGAATGCGGGACCAGGCGGAGTAGCCGGAGCTTTCGTTCACGAATGTCACACAAAAGATTTTTCTCTTCCTCGCTTTGCCGGCTGGTGGGGTCATCAAGAGAAAGAACGCTTTCAAATGAAAAAAGGATTTATTCCCATGCAAGGTGCTGATGGTTGGCAACTTTCCAATTTTCCTGTGCTATCTGGAGCGGCACAGTTGGCATCATTGGAGATTTTTGAAAAAGCAGGGATTAAAAACCTAAGAAAGAAAAGTTTGCTGCTTACTGGTTATTTAGAATTTCTATTACAGCAAATTGAAACAAAGGAAAAAAAATTCACAGTGATTACTCCAAATGACCCTGATCAGCGTGGGTGTCAGCTTTCCATCTTAATGAAAGAGAACGGGAAAAAAGTTTTTAACAAACTAACGAAAGCGGGTGTTATTGCAGATTGGCGAGAGCCTAATGTGATTCGGGTTGCCCCAGTGCCGTTGTATAATAGTTTCGAGGAGGTGTTTCGGCTAGTGGAGATTTTTAAAGCAGCTTTGTAAAATGGGTTCAACACGGGCTTTGTGAATCCTGAAGAAACCAGAGACAATAACCTTAGTAGAAGGACTCCTTTGAAACGTCAGCAACCTTATTATCTTATTTTGGCTCTATGATTTGCACTAAGGTAATAAGGTTGGATTATCTGATAACAATTACTTCTACTAAGGTTTATTAAATTGCGAGTTAATCGAATCCACAAAAACCATGTAGAACCATAAAATGAATTCTCAAAAACACATCGCCATCACAGGTGCAGGATTAGTCGGTTCGTTGCTTTCCATTTATCTAGTTAAGCGCGGCTACAAAGTTTCAGTCTTTGAGCGAAGGCCAGATATGCGCAAGAGCAAAGGGTACGAAGGCCGCTCAATCAACTTGGCACTGAGCAATCGCGGTATCAAAGCGTTGGAAGAAGTGGGGTTGGCAGAAGAAATAAAAACAGAAGCCATTCCCATGCACGGCCGCATCGTTCATGATCTTCAAGGCAAAACCAATTTTCAACCTTACGGCAAAGCAGGGCAATACATCAATTCCATTTCGCGCAGTGGCTTGAACAAAGTATTAATGACCAAAGCAGAATCACTTGGTGTACAGTTTCATTTTGAGCAACGGATCAGTTCGGTAGATTTTCAAAAGACAGAACTCGTTGTTCTGAAGTCAGAAGTTAGAAGTCAGAAGTTAGAGACGAATCTCCAACCTCCAGCTTCGGGCCTCCAGTCTCTAGCTTCTAGCCTCCAACATCTCCCCTTCGATTTCATTATCGGCTCTGATGGTGCTTTTTCTGCCGTGCGCCTCGCCATGCAATTAACTGATCGTTTTGATTTTGCACAAGATTACATTGAACACGGATATAAAGAACTACACATTCCCGCTGGTGCTGCTGGGGTTTTTCAAATGGAAAAAAATGCGCTGCATATTTGGCCGCGAGAAAGTTTTATGCTCATTGCGTTACCTAACCCTGATGGAAGTTTTACGTTAACGCTATTTTTTCCATTCAAGGGTGATCCATCATTTGAAAAACTTTCAACAAAGGAATTCGTAAACAATTTTTTTAAATCTGTCTTTCCCGATGCCTATTCGTTAATGCCAAACTTATTGGAAGAGTTTTTTCAAAACCCTACTTCTTCTTTAGTGACAATGAAATGCTATCCGTGGGTGCGAAACAAAACACTGTTGATTGGTGATGCTGCACACGCCATCGTTCCATTTTATGGCCAAGGCATGAACGCTGGCTTTGAAGATTGCAGAAGGCTCAATCAATTGTTAGATAGCCATCAAGAAGATTGGGAAAAAGTGTTGCCGCTATTTCAAGAAGAACGGAAACCAAATGCCGATGCGATTGCGCAATTGGCGCTCGATAATTTTATAGAGATGCGCGACTTGGTGAACGATGCTGATTTCATTCTCAGAAAAAAAATAGAATCCAAGCTGCACGAGTTGTTTCCAGAAAAATGGATTCCACTTTACTCCATGGTCACATTCCATGAAAACATTCCTTATTCTATTGCCTACGAAACTGGGCAGAAGCAAAAAAAAATTATGGAAGAAGTATTGAAAATGCCAGGGATTGAGAGGAATTGGGAGGAGTTGGACTTTAGTGAAATAGTTGAGCGGTTATTTTAAAACGCAAAGGCCGCAAAGTTCCGCAGAGATTGGTTGGAAAAAAAGTATGATGGTTTTCTTTGCATACCTCCGCAGTCTCTGCGTTTAAGAAAACACCATGGTCAAGTATCGTCTCCGCCTCGGGACGATACGCGCACCCCACACCAATAGAGATGCGGGGCTGTGATGAGGATTAATTTTATAGGCGACCCAAATCTTTGTAGTGCGTTATCTTAACTTTAGGATGTTCTTGGTTCAATTCATAAAAAGCTGCGCTGGAGTGTGGATATTTTTCGGCCGAATCTGCCAGTTGCCATTTTCCGCTAATTGGGTTTGCGTGGATGTATTCCAATTTCTGTAAAAGAAATCTCTCTGTATAGCAAGGCTTTATGTCAGACGATATTTCAAATACACGATGCTTCTTATTTCTCTTTTTTTCACTTAGTGTTACATGGCTCGCTAGTATTTGTAGAATATCCTCTCGCTTAGTTTCTGCTAAACGTTTTACAATCTCGTATGCGAGAAATCGTTTGCCATTGCTTAGGATGGTATTGATGGTGTTTTTGTCCTCGGCCAGATGCATAATCAAATGGAGATGGTTAGGCATAATCACAAAGCTGCATATCTGGTGACCATTCTTGATAAATATATCGAACCATTTATATATCTCATCGTACAAATCAGTGACTTCGAATAAAGGCATCCATTCTAAACACGTGAACGTGCAAAAGTAGGTTTGGTCTTTTTCGGATTGAGCGTGCTTGATTGACATCACTCAAAAATAAAAATTTAAACTATTAAGGTCAAGTGTCCTCTCCGATATGTCAAGTATCGTCTCCCGCCTCGGGGCATACGCGATATGTCAAGTATCGTCTCCGCCTCGGGACGATACGCACACCGCAAATCGATGGGGCAAGGCTTCGAGAGCGCATCGTCCCCGAAGCGGGAGACGATGCTAGGACGGAAAATGATCGTTAAGGGGCTAGAAGTCAGAAGTTAGAAGTCAGAAGAAGAGTCAGCGTCAGGAAACTACCCCGCCTCTCAGGCAGCAATATGTACTTTGTACTCTTCGTAGCGATCCAGCACTTCCTTCACATAACGCACGGGGCCATCGCATCGACAGTAACCTGCGGCTACTACTACATCTCGGTAATATTGTGGATTGGATTTTTGCAATAGGAAATATTCCACGCTATCATTCCACTTGTTGGCGTTTCTTCCATTTTTGCGCGCCAACTTCTGCGCGTCAATAACATGCGATACACCCACATTGTAAGAAGCAAGAACAAACTTCAATCGCTCTTCAGGATCTGTCACTGTTTTAGTCCAGTAGTTATCCAAGAATTTTAAGAAGCCAATGCCCGCTTTGATATTTTGATTGGGGTCCCACAAATTAGCTACGTGCAAAAATTCTCCCGTCTCTGGCATTACTTGCATCAGCCCTATGGCACCCGCCCATGATTCTACTTTAGGGTTGAAGTTAGACTCTTGATACACGATAGAAGCAACGAGGCGCCAGTCCCACCCCAATTTTTTTGCTCCTTCTTTAATCTGTTCATCATAAGGAGACAGCTTATCGCCTGTCAAAGAAGAATAATCGCTAGAGGCCATTATGATAGAGAAGCGTGGGTTGTTAAAATACTTATCATACAAAGTTTGAAAGAGGCCGCTGCGTTTGCTCGTGGCTAGCCATTGATCAATGGCACCCAATAACTTTGGTGAATTTTTCCGCACGCCCCAAGCAATCTGCTGAGGCAAACTCAAGACTGTATTGATATCAAGATTAGGATAATACAATGCATTGACCATGGCAATGGTTTGGTCAGTGACGGTATACTTGATCTCGCCAGTAGCTACTTTGTGTATCAATGATTCTGTTTCGGCCGATGCACTATCTTCTTTCAAATCAATATCACCGCCAATCTCTTGTGATAAGTTTTTCATTCGTTCGCTGAAGGAAGAACCCTTCATCACATACACCTCTTTGCCAATTAAGTCCAACGGGTTTCGTATCAATTTTTTTTCTACCACCAATGGAGGCTGCATGCGCCAGTTGGTTGGCTTCTTTTGCACCAATACTTGATACGTATTGTAATGAGCGTGCGTAAACGATAAATAATTTGTTCGCTCCTTGGTGATGGTGAGTGGAAAAGCGAGCACATCACCTCCCCCCTTGTTGAGCTGATTGATTGCTTCGTCAATACCTGAAATAACCTTGATCTTCAATTTTACTTTCAGCGACTTGCACAATTGCTGGAGCAACTCATACTCATAACCAAGCGGTGTGCCTTTGTAAATAAAATAGCTGATGGAATTATTGTCGATAATGGCCTCTAAATAACCGCGTTTTTTTATTGCGGCAAGGTCGCGCGCTACTTCGGGTTCAGGCAAAAACGGGGATTTTTCTCCCGGTTGTTTGCATTGTAGGAGGGAGAATATGCTGAAAAGAATCAAAAAACGAAACAGTACCCATTTTGCCATTGTTGAAAGTAGGCAAAGTCTGGTAAAATAAAAAGGCCACCTGATGGGTGGCCTTTTTTGAGATTGCTATTAGGTGCTAATTCGATCTCAATACTGCATTGATCTGGTGAATGACCCCAGCATTCGTCAAATTATTTGCACTTGATATGGTTGGGTCGACAGCAGCATTGTTGTCCTTAAGAGTAAATACAGATCCGTTTATTCCAATTGTAAATGTTTTACCTGAAAGCAAAGTAGTAACAACTTGACCATCTGTAAGATCAGTTGAAACAACTCTTCCTGCAACAACATGATATTTTAGAATATCTGCCAGAGCTGAGGGTGCCAATCCGTTAATAGCTGTCCTTGCCGCTATTTCATCTGCAGCACCCAAATATGAAATGAAAGCCGCATCTGTAGGGGCAAAAATTGTGTAATCGGGGAATGGCTGTGCAATTGGGATTATAACTGGAGCCAACTCGGCTCTGGCTATTGCCATCGAAAGGAGATTATAATCATTTAATGTTCCAGTAGCAGCAGTAGAAATATCAATAGACCCGTCACTCGTCTTTCTTGGCATTACAATAGTAAACACAGTAATCGCTGGTGGGCTAACAGTATAGTTCACATTGAAGCCAGGCAGATTTACTGGCGTACCAGTTGTTGGGGAAGTACCTATCCAGATATTATTTGTTGTAATTGGATTTAAGACTTTATCAATTGTGTGTATGATACCATTAGATGCTTTGGTATCCAAGGTTACACTTTGTCCTCCATTTCCTGCACCATTACCCGACCGATTAGCATTTAGCACAATGTTAGATCCAACCTTAGAAGTCGAAAGCCTTGCTGTTCCACTTTGTGTAACAAATCCTTGGGCTCCTGTAATTTTTGAGGAGGGAATCTCTGAACTTACTATATGGTACAATAAAATATTACTTAAAGTAGCAATGGTAAGATATGAACTACCAGTGGGTAAAGCAGGATTTGGTGGTATTGGGTAAGAAGCCTGCAAACCAGTGATAACCGCTAAAAGCCCATTCTCATCAAGAGGTAAACCAGGAGATCCTGGGGGCAATACAATTGCAGTTGGGAGCGCGTTAAAAAAATTAAGGAAAGCCAAATCTGTTGGTGCAAATACAGTAAATGCGCCAGAGTTGTTATTGGCTAGTGTGGCGTCCAAGCCAGTCTTTTTCAATGACGCTACCAAGATAGTGAGGTCTGTATTGCTCGTAGCCGTAACTGCTATTGAGTTACCTGTTATCGATGGTACTTGTTTGAATTCTTCCGCACAGCTAGTCGCCAGAAACAGACCAGCTAGGAATAATCCGATTTTAGTATTTATGATTCTTTTCATTTTCGTCCAATTTTTTGGTTAATTAGTTATGCTTTACAACAACTGCACTTAAACCCTTTGCGCCTGTTTTACCAACAATGCCTCTTGCCACAATTGTATATATCTTACCGACTTCGAAGGTTTGGTTAGGTAGCGAATAAGCAATGGTTATAAAGCCATCAGTACTTAGTTCTAGTGTGTAAGAGAATAAAGTGGTAGGATCTGTAGCCGTGGTAGTTAGAGGGAAAGGCAAACCAAAAGTAGTAGCATTTGCAGTTGCAGTCACAGCTCTTGATCCTACTGACGGAGAAAATCCAAGAACAGATGTTGCGGTCACTCCAAACAAACCCATTGCGTACTCGGAATTCGTGGCTAATGTGAGAGTAACTCCAGCTGCTGGTTTCAAACGTGCTGAAATTCTTGTGTTAACAGGTAAGCTGTAAGAATTTGGTACAGCATTAACAAAGCGGATAGCTGATTGAGTTGTGTTAGGTGATGTAAAAGTTGGATAGGTATCCGTAATTAACAAAAATCTGACCCCACCTGGGTCTGTGATGCCAGTTGGGATAGGCGTATTCGGTAAGCCAGAAACACCTAGAGCACCAAGTGGCACAGTGTTATTCCTAGCTGCATCATTGGGCAATGCTTTCCATTGATCGAGGGATATTTGCTGGCCATTTGCTCGGTTGTAATAGGTAACGTCAGCGACCAAAGCCTTAGCCGAGTTAAGACTGAAAGTGCGAAGGGGAGCAGGTCTATTTACGGAATCCAATGCAATAAAAGTATAACGAGCATTTGCTGCTGCTGTAAGATTATTTGTACTCGTATTCCCTGCTCTGTAAACAGCATCATTTGAACCTAGCCGACCTCCGATAGTTCCAGAAGTTGCTTTCGCCCTCACGTTTGTATTAGCTATAAACCCTGGCGTTGTAATAGGGACGGTGGTATATCCAGTCTGCCCAGTGGCAATGTCAACACTAGCACCTACTTTCAACGCATTGATATATAAATCCAGAGATGGACCATCAGGCACAGCATTAATTAACAAAAAATTCGCGTTGTTGGCGGTTGGTGTTGGCACAGCCGTTGTATTGGCGGCTCGAATACCATCATTCTCATCGCAAGAGAAGAAGCCTAAACCAATTGCGGTTGTTAGCCCTAAAATTTTATAGATAGATTTCATAGTTGTTTTCAGGTCTTAATAGTTAGAATATGTAACGGACACCAAACTGCAACTGCCAGCGGCTTGCCACGCTAGTGCTGTTGAGATAAGAATTAGACAAAGGGGTGCCATCTGCATTCGTAGCAAAAGTGTAGATAGGTCTTCCTGTAGTAGCAGCCCAAGGTAACCCTTGAGTACTAGCTGGACCTGCATTGGCAACTGGTTGAGCTAAAGAACCAGCGGTGTGAGGCTGCTCGTACCCAACAAAGTTCAAAAGCTGAGTCCTAGCCGGATTTTTTGTAATGCCCTCTCCAGAATCTAATAAATTAAGTGCGTTTTGTAAATTTAGAGAAAGTTGAATGGTGTGGCGTCTTCCTTTTACATCCAAGTAAAAATCTTGCAAAAAGCTAAGGTTTAAATTGTTTACCCAAGGAGCAATAGGCCCATTGCGCTCAGCATATTTTCCCCTATTCTTGCTCAAATAATCATCTTGTAAGATATAAGAATCTAACTGTTGCCAAATTTGGTCAATGCTTCTAGTATCTGTTACGCTGGTAGTAGTCAATACTATTTCGCTTTGATTTTTTGGGATATAGATTAAGTCATTTCCATTTACCCCATCGCTGTTAGGATCATTACCATAGACGTACGAGAAATTATTTCCGGAGTTACCTATATAAGTAAACCCAATAGTGGAAGCAAAATTCTTCAAGTACTCTTTTCTATAGGTTCCGTAAGCGATGATGCGATGAGGAACAAGAGTAGCTGCGTACGATTGACCCGAGTTATTAGGTCCTAACACATTGTTCTGGCCGGTAAATACGCCCCCTGCCGTTGATCCACTCTGAGAATTGATCTCTCTTGAATCTGTATAAGTATAGGCAGCAGATACCTGAAAGTTAGGGCTGAAATTTTTAGTCAATTGTGCCGTGGCACTCCACTGGTAGCCCTTATTTGTATTGTCAATTACATAAGCTTGAGTGATATCACCACTTACTCTGCGATCATTGGCTATAATAGCACGATCAGCTCCAGCTGCCCCATACAATGGGCGACCATCGCCTTGTAATGTTGCAACAGGCTTGGCCAAGTTTGCATCTCGAATCAAAACTGCATTAATATCCTTTGTGAAGATGAATTCAAATGTTCCAACCAATCCCCAAGGGAGTTTCTGGTCCAATGCCAAATTTGATCTCCATATTTGTGGGAACTTAAAATCTTTTGCCACTGTGTTAATACCCGCAGTTACTGCTGGTCTCCCAAAGTTTCTATCCAATGGATTTGTAATTAATTGAGGAGTGCCTGCGGCAAGATTTGAATATAGTTCAGAAGAAGCTAAATAAGGGGTCTGGCTATAGTCATAAGGCAGGCCATCACCGTTATTAGTGAAGGGTACTGCATTTCCAGAAGGATTAACCTGACCGAAGAACAAACCATTATTGCTTACTGCATTTGATAACCAAACAAATGGAATACGACCAGTTAGTAGACCAGTTCCTCCACGCACTTGGGTTGATCTATCCCCTTTCACATCCCAGTTAAAACCAACTCTTGGTGAAATTAACGGAGCTACTTTTGGCCATCCCCCCACTTGCAGTTTCTCTCCTTGAAGATCGATAGAGTTTACGTATTGATTTTTAGGAAGATCTGTCAAATAAGTGGGCACATCCACTCGAATACCACCAGTAATTTTTAAATTCTTAATTCCTGTATATTCATCTTGGGCAAAGAAGCCTAATTGCAATGCAGACCATTTAGCAGCAGTAGCCGATGGGCCACCCGGTACACCCACAAATTGGATTGTGTATTGCGTAGGTCTGAAAAGTGCAGTAGTAGAAGGTGTTGCATCGCCAATAAAATCTGCTATGCTATTGTAACGATACACTCCGTTCACCACTTGAGTGAACACGTTATTAAATGTATATAGCTCATTGGCCGTACCTACAGTAACAGTATGGTTCTTCAAATACATAGAAAAGAAATCATTGATCTGTGTTACATCTTGATCCAGTTTATTGTTAGGAGTAAATGGATCAGGGCCAAAAGAAGTTAAGTTTTGGCCGTTGGGGCCGAGTATATCTACAAGCGGGAAGTTCGGAGTATTAATACCGCCAGCATCTTGACGGAAATCGCGGAAAGCGCTGTAACCCACCACTAAGTTATTGGTGAATTTACCTCCACCAAAAGTAGAGCTCAACTCTGCCGTGACTGATGATTGGTTGTTATTGATTCTGTAGTACGATGAAGAGAAGGATAACACGTTGTTAGAGTTACCGCGTCCACCTGCCGGACCGCCCGTAAAGCCACCTGATCCGCTAGGAGGAACATCCTGAAATGCGTTAGTGATATTACCACGGACTGTCAGTTTATGATTCTGATTGATATTATAGTCAAAGCGAGCTACATAACGCTGGCTCTCTGTCGCACGGTTAAAATTCCGGTAAACACCTGGATTATAATTGTAGTTGGTTATCAAAAATTGTTTAAGACCTTCAAGGCCATATAATGGATCATTGTCTGCAGAAGCTTCCGTTTCAGTTGCTCCCTTAGGAGAACTACCCGTTGGTCTTGCCGTAAAAGTATAGGCTGGATCTGTTCTCGTTTCTATTTCTGCGTTTACAAAGAAGAAAAGTTTATTCTTTATTATTGGGCCTCCCAAACGGAACCCATAGTTGTTAAAATTAAAACTTGGAATTGGAGATTCAACTCCAGCTATTTTAGAGCCAGCAAAGCTTTCATTCCTAAAGAAATAATAAGCAGAACCAGAAAGTGTATTATTACCACTTCGCGTTACTGCGCTGATTCCTGCTCCTGTGAAATTACCTTGGCGAAGGTCATAAGGAGAAAGCTGTACTGTAACCTCCTGAATAGCATCCAAACTAAATGGAGTCGTATTTGATTGACCTCCTGGTATTGGGCTCAAACCAAAAACGTTATTCGCGGTAGCTCCATCAATAGTCAAATTGTTATATAAAGGACTTCTACCACCAAAACTGAAATTACCACCGCTGGCCTGGGGTGTTAAACTAGTAAAATCACGAAAGTCACGCCCAATAGAAGGAAGCCTTTGCATCTGGTTTACACTAAAGTTGGTGGAGGCACCAATTTTCTCAGAGTTTAGCAGTGGGTCCTGTGCAGCTGATACTACGATCTCGGTTAGTTCAGTAGACTCATCTACCAACTTAAAATCGATCCTAAATGTCTGACCTAACTCTAGGAAAATGTTCTCCCTGGTTTGATCTTTATACCCAACAAAAGAAACCTTAACCGTGTAAGGGCCGCCTACACGCAAACCGTTCAAATTGAAACGGCCATCTGAGCGGGCCGAAATTCCATATTCAGTACCAGAAGGAACGTGCGTGGCTACTACGTTAGAGCCAGGCAATGCTTCACCTTTCTGGTCTGTGACTACTCCGTCCATGGAGGAGGAGGTAATCCCTTGCGCTCGCAGACCTATCACAGCCAAGCACAACACAGAGATTGTAAGCAGTAAATTTTTTCTCATAAGCTTTTTTAGTTTTTTTAATCGGGGGCAAAAGTATTCTTTTCGGGTTACCCAAATGCTACAAACACTTTAAATTTTCTCCTCATTTTCTTAACAATTTGGTAACATTGGATACCGCTTATCCTGATTTTTGTTCCAAAAACGAATAAAATGCGATTACCTTACAATTTCATTGAAGCGTTACTTCAAATGAGAATCTGAATACTTTTAAGGTTTAAACACTGTCCATAAAATCGAATAAAAACCTAAACAAGACTTAACTATATAAAATGATGAAAAAACTACTTCTTTCTGCAATCTATTGCGCAATCCACTTATACTCACAAGCTCAAACTGATCTATCATACTACCTACCGCCAAACGCCAAACTAGACCCGGCCATCCCCACCCCACAGTCTATAATTGGCCACCAAGTAGGCGAATGGCACATTACCCACGACCGCCTCGTTACTTATATGATGGCGTTGGACAAAGCCTCTGACCGCATCTCATTAGAAGTAACTGGGCAGACACACGAGACGCGTCCTATTTTATTACTGACCATCACTTCGCCCAAAAACCATACAAACATAGAATCTATCCGCGCCCAGCACGTTCAACTTTCTGATCCACTAAAGTCGGGAAGCATCAACACAAAAGAAATGCCTGCTGTTTTTTTCATTGGCCACAGCATCCACGGCAATGAGGCAAGCGGTGCGAATGCCGCTTTGTTAACTGCTTACTATCTCGCGGCAGCGCAAGGAACGGAAATCGAAAGTTATTTATCGAACACCATTATTCTTTTCGACCCGAGTTTTAACCCCGATGGGCTGCAACGTTTTTCCAGTTGGGTGAATGCGCGTAAAAGCAAATTGGTGAGTGCAGACCCTAATGATGTAGAACACCTTGAGGCTTGGCCGGGTGGGCGTTTCAATCATTATTGGTTTGATCTGAATCGCGATTGGTTGGTGGCTCAACACCCAGAATCACAAGCGCGGGTGAAAAAATTCCATCAGTGGAAACCCAATGTGCTTACCGATCATCATGAGATGGGCACAAACGCCACTTTCTTTTTTCAACCCGGTGTGCCATCGCGTATGCACCCACTCACTCCTGAAAAAAATTTAGAACTCACAAAAAAAATAGGAACCTATCATGCAAAAGCGTTGGATGAAATTGGCTCTCTTTATTATACGCAAGAAGGGTATGATGATTTTTATTATGGGAAGGGTTCTACCTTCCCCGATGTACAAGGAGCCATTGGGATTTTATTTGAACAGGCCAGCTCGCGCGGCCACGCGCAAGAGAGTGTGAATGGCGTATTGCGCTTTCCGTTCACCATTCGCAATCAGTTTACTACTGCACTTAGTACACTAAAAGCAGTAAACGAAATGCGCGTAGAACTGCTCGATTACCAACGCGATTTTTACAAGACCGCTTCCGCGGAAGCGATCAAAGATTTGACCAAAGCAATTATTGTTGGATCAGCAAAAGATAAAATGAAAGCATTTCACTTTGCTGAAATGATGGCGCGGCAACAAATTGAATTCTATAAACCAAGCAGCAGTCAAATGGTAAATGGAAAAAATTTTGATGCAGAATCCAGTTACATCGTTCCGCTCAATCAACCTCAATACCGACTGATCAAATCCATGTTTGAAAAACGTACGCAATTTAAAGACAGTTTATTTTACGACATCTCTAGCTGGACGCTACCGCTTGCATTCGGTATCGACTATGAAGAATTGAAAACTGTACCAACGCTGGGAGAAAAAACTACAGAACCAAAAATGCCCGAGGGCAAAATAACTGGCAAAGGAGATTACGCGTATGTGATTGAGCCATTTGGGTATTATGTGCCGCGGGCCACGTATCGCTTACTCAATAAAAATATTCGTGTGAAAGTTGCCACCGAACCTTTCTATTCAGATGGAAAAAAATTCGAGCGAGGAAGTTTGTTGATTTCGGTGGATCATCAAGAAAAGCTTCCCGACCAATTGCAAGTCTATATGAAAGAGGTTGCCGAGAAAGACGGGTTGGATGTGTTTGCATTAAGCACAGGCTTGGATTTTCAAGGAGTGAGCTTGGGCAGCCCTACTTTTCTTTCGCTGAAAAAACCAGAGATAGCCATGCTAGTGGAAGGGGGCATCTCCCCTACCGATGCAGGGGAGATTTGGCATTTGCTGGATACGCGCTTTCAAATTCCCGTTACGTTGATGCCTATCTCTGTTTTTAATTCAACCAACATCAATCGCTACAATACCTTAATAATTCCCGAAGGAACTTATACAGCAATCACCGATGCCACCAAAGAAAAATTAAAAACATGGACACAAGCGGGTGGCTTAGTCATTGGTTTTGAAAGTGCTGTGAGTTGGTTGAACACAGCAGGGCTAGGGAAATTTGAAATCAAAAAAGAAGAAGATCTCCCAGCGGGAAAAAAAGATCCAGCCAAACCTAAACCTTATGCGGATATAGAAGAGAACAAAGGCGCACAAGAAACCAGTGGAGTCATCTTTGAGGCTGATGCCGATTTGTCCAATCCATTGCTATACGGATATTCTAATTCTAAAATTCCTCTTTTCAAACCCAATAATATTTTCTTGCAGAAAGGAGCAGGTGCTTATAGTAATCCATTGACATACGGAAGCAATCCATTGCTCAGTGGCTACATCTCCAAACCCAATTACACCAAATTGAAAAATTCTTCTTGCCTAGGTATTTCTGTTTTAGGGAGGGGCCGGGTGATTGGGTTCACAGAAAATCTTTCGTTCCGCGCGTTTTGGTATGGCACTAATAAGATGATGATGAACGCTATTTTTTATGGGCCGTTGGTGAGTAGTGAGGCGGGGAGGTAATTTGGGCATTGGGGCTTAGGCATTAGTACCTTAAATCTAAAATCTTCGCGCTTTCTGCAAGATTTTAGATTTGTGATTTTAGATTTATCACGCCTTTGCTAAGCGAGGTGACGTAAGCCAAATCAACAATCACAAATCCAAAATCTCAAATCCTTATATGCCCCGGTTAGAATCTAACCAATGCCAAGTGCCTAATGCCCTAATTTTGTTACTTTTGTAAAACCTTAAAATTAGGTGCTGCGAAAATTTTTTCCGCTAGACAAAAACTATCTCTTGGAAGAAGTTCAGTTACAACTTCAAGAGGAGCTGCTATCTCAACTTTTTGAAAAGGTAAAATCCGCTTACGGACATCTTCACAATCCATTGGGTCTGAAAGATGCCTTTAGCTTAAAAATCCAATCCTACGAACCAAGTAACTTACAATCGCTGCAAACCTTCTATCAAAATTTAGCTGGTGTCTATCGCTACAAATGGGGCGATAGTCAACTGGAATTTGTTTGGGATGGCCGCGACAATGCAGAAAAATACAAGGAAGATTGGAATCGGTTTTTTAATGATTGTATCAATCGATTCTGCCAACAAGAACTTTTCGTCCAAGCCGTTTTAGATGTAACGGTATTTCTACCCAAAGAAAATCCTGATGAGAAAATAGAAAGGCATTTGACCATGGCAGAAAATCGCATGAACCATTTCATGCTCCAACACTTTGAAGTGAAACTTCATAAAAGCAAGGGGATTGTAAATATGAAGGTTGCTTGATCTGCATTAGGACATAGGCATTGGGACTTTGGACTTCGTGTCAAGTATCGACTCCGCTTCGAGACGATACGCAACCAGATCATTAGTTCATACAGTGAGCACATTTCAAATATATTTCATTACATTTATAATCACGTTAAAAAATATTCTAATAAACAAATTATGAATGTAGCTGAAGCTTTTGGTGATGTGGCCGAGTTACTAGCGCAAATGGCACCAGAAAAAATCATTCACCTGAAGGCCTCCAAAAAAATGTCGGAAGAAGTGGAAAGATTAGTTTCATTGAAGAAAGAGGGGGCCATTGATAGTGAGCAAAGGGTTGAACTGGAGCGCTACTTGGCATTGGATTTATTTATTAGCTTAACAAAAGCCCGCGCCCGCGCACATCTTTCAAAATGAGATTTTCCATATCAGGGAAAACAAGGCAGGCCGTTGCTCAACGAGCTAATAACAAGTGTGAATATTGCCAAGTAAATAGTGATGATATGTTTTTGTCCTTTGAACTTGACCACATAATACCTTTAAAACATGGGGGTACTGATGGCTTTGAAAACCTAGCCTATGCTTGCCCTCATTGCAATCAACACAAAGGTTCCGATTTTGCAACTATCTTAGATCAAGAAATTGTACCTCTCTTTAATCCAAGGATTGATAATTGGATAGATCATTTTGTGGTCAAGGGCGGTGAAATAATTTCTAAGAGTAGAATAGGTGAAGCTAGTATTAAAATATTTCACTTTAATGAGCCAGACCTAATCATACTCCGTCAACTCTTAATGAAGATAGGCCGCTATTCTGGGTTTTAACAATCAACCATCAAACACACTTTAAAAGTAAATCAAATTCAGCTTTACAAAATATAAAACATCCTATGAGAAAATTATTTGTGATCTTCAGCATTGTTGTTTCTGCTGCCATCATTGCTTGGTCGTTTTATTGGATTGATGCCCTTTTTGCATTTATCCTTGTCGCCCCCATCATTTACATGGGCATAGTAGATATGATACAGGTTCGTCAATCCATCAGGCGCAATTTTCCTGTGCTGGGTCGATTGCGATATGTGTTTGAAGACCTACGACCAAAAATCCAACAATACTTTGTTGAATCGGACACAGATGGCTCACCCATCAATCGCAATGAGCGTTCAGTTATTTATCAGCGTGCAAAAAAACAAATCGATACCATTCCGTTTGGTACGCAATTGAATGTATATGCAGAAGGCTATGAATGGATGACGCACTCCATTGCCCCCAAAGATTTTCATAAGATGGATCATAACCCACGTGTAAAATTTGGCGGAAGAGATTGCAAGCAACCGTACGATATGAGTGTATTGAATGTGTCTGCCATGAGCTTTGGTTCATTAAGTCAAAATGCTATTCTAGCGTTGAATGCAGGAGCGAAGATTGGTGGCTTTGCGCACAACACAGGCGAAGGCGGTTTAAGTCCTTATCATTTAGAACCTGGCGGTGATATCATTTGGCAAGTAGGCACAGGCTACTTTGGTGCACGAACAGAAGATGGAAATTTTTCTGCTGATGCTTTTCAAAAAAACGCCACCAAGCCGAGCGTTAAGATGATCGAGATAAAGTTATCTCAAGGTGCAAAGCCTGGCCACGGTGGCATTTTGCCGGCTGCTAAAAATACTCCTGAGATTGCCGCCATACGTTTGGTGAAAGCGGGCACAACAGTTTTCTCTCCTCCTTTTCATAGTGCGTTCAGTACGCCCACAGAACTCATTTTATTTATAAAAAAATTGCGTGAGTTGTCGGGCGGAAAGCCCGTAGGTTTTAAATTATGTATTGGGCGAAAGGCAGAATTTCTTTCTATCTGTAAGGCAATGGTGCAGCTCAACACTTATCCTGATTTTATAACCATTGACGGAGGCGAGGGTGGCACGGGTGCTGCACCTCCTGAGTTTACCAACTTTGTGGGCATGCCGCTATTGGACGCTCTCGCTTTTGTCGATAATGCGCTGATCGGGTTTGGCATCCGCCAAGAAATGAGATTGATTGCCTCAGGGAAAGTGCTAACAGGTTTTCACCTCGTGCGTGCCATGGCGCTTGGTGCAGATACTTGTAATTGTGCAAGGGCGATGATGATGGCGCTCGGCTGCATTCAAGCGCTAGAGTGCAATAAAAATACTTGCCCTACTGGTGTGGCCACGCAAGACCCCTACTTTATGAAAGGCCTTGTGGTAGAAGATAAAAAAACACGCGTTGCCAACTTCCATAAAAACACTGTGGAAAGTTTTGTGGAGCTCATTGGCGCGGCCGGCCTCGATCATCCAGAGAACATCAACCGCAGCCACGTGTATAGAAGAATATTCATGAACACCGTAAAAACATACGATGAAATCTATCCTCTCATCCCTGTGGGCTGTCTCCTAAACGGTGGCGATGTTCCTTTTGATTATGAGGAGCATTTGAAGAGGGCGAGTGTGGAGAGGTTTGAGGTGGTGTAGAAATTACTGATTGGCTATTATGAATTCACATCCATTAAATACATTGCTTACCATCAATGACTTTGCTTGGTCTTTGTACAATTCCAATCCTGTCAATTCAAAGAAAAGAAATATGAACCCAAAAGAAATATCTTCTTTACTTAAAAACTTGAATACCTATGAAGTGAAATATATTTTAATAGGTGGATTTGCAATGGCCTTTCACGGATTTCCCAGGGCAACAGGGGATATTGATTTATGGATAAAAAATACGCCTGATAACATGACAAGGCTGCGTGATGCTTTGATAGCAACTGGAGTAGCAGAAGCCAAAGCTTTACGAACCACTACTCAGTTAGTGGGTAGATTTACGATGTTCAATCTGCTGGAGTCTGATTTTAAAATTGATCTATTGCACAATCTTAAAGCATTCAAGGAAACAGATTTTGACAAATGCTTTCAATCTTCGCTTCATGCCGACTATGAAGGAGTAGCTATCAAAGTGATGGATGCTCATTCATTACTAAAAGAAAAAATAGCTGTTAACAGGGACAAAGATCAATCAGACATAAATTTTTTGCACGCATTGATTGATAAACTGATTAACAAGCTCAAGTAACAGCCATTTCTATAGACGGATATTCATGAATACTGTAAAAACCTATGACGAAATTTATCCCCTCATCCCTGTGGGCTGTCTCCTAAACGGTGGCGATGCTCCTTTTGATTACGAAGAGCATTTGAAGAGGGCGAGTGTAGAAAGGTTTGAGATGGTGGAAGCTAGCTCATTTCACATCCTTAAATCTTCATTATTAAATCGCCTTACTAAAATCGGGGAGTATTTTTTGTATTTTCGGCCAAAAGAGATTCGAACTATTTTGTCGTTTCTTGTGTCCAATTATTCAGTCACCGTTATATCAAAAAAATAACCAACCTAACCTCAAAAGATATTGAAAACACTTTTACCTGCTTTTTTCATATTTTTCTCTTTCTTTTCTTACGGACAAGACATTCTAGGTCATAAACTTGATGGTTCTGAAAAAGGGAAAAACCTGCAAGCCCTATTGGAGGATTTAGAAATCAAGTATCCAGTAAAATTCTATTTTCTATCTAATTGGTTTAGTGCGATTACAATCGAAAAAGATTATCAAAACCAAACTCTCCAATTTGTATTAAATGATCTTTTCTTGGGTACGGATCTGAATTATTTAGAATTTAACAAACATACCATTGTCTTTGTAAAAGATCCAAAACAAGCGATCCAACATAATACCCTTCTTAATGATGCTATTCGCGAGCGAAAAAAGATAGAACAAGTTCAATTTGGAAATCCCTCCAATTCTAAGCCCAATCAAAGAATATGGGTGAGGGGATTGGTTAAAGGAAAAAATGGAGATCCCCTTATAGGAGCAAGTGTCTACTTTAACAACCTATCACAAGGTGTCTCGACCGATCTTCAAGGTCAATTTAAACTACAAGTACCCATTGGCGACCAAATCATCAATTTTTCGTATGTTAATTATGAGGAAAAAGTAATTAATCTAAAGGGGTATGAAGACGGTGATTTAACTATAGAATTAGATGAGATTCCAACGGTTTTGGAAGAAGTAGTTGTGCAAGATAAGGTGAGTCGAGAGGCGGTAACAAGCAATATTGGCCAAGTTCAAATAAGTATGAAAGACCTCAAAAGAGCTCCCAGTTTTTTAGGCGAGGTGGACTTGATCAAACAGATTCAAATATTGCCAGGCGTAACTACAGCTGGAGAGGCAGCTTCTGGATTCAACGTGCGTGGGGGCAGTGCCGATCAAAATTTAATCTTATACGATGGTATGCCTATCTTTAACAGTTCGCACGTATTCGGATTTTTCTCTGCCTTCAATTCTGAAGCCATTAGAGATGTAACTTTCTATAGAGGTGGAATTCCTTCAGAATTTGGTGGCAGAATTTCTTCGGTGCTAGATATTCGTTCCAAAGAAGGAGATTATGAAAAGTGGAAAGGTGGAGGTGGAATAGGTCTCATCACTAGCAACCTTCATATTGGTGGGCCAATTGTTAAAGACAAAACTTCACTATCCGCTTCTTTTCGCACTACCTATTCTGATTGGCTCATTAATTCAATTAGAACTAATTACATAGATCTCAGAAATAGTAGCGTAACATTTTACGATGGTTCCTTAAAATTATCTCATAAGTTCAGTAAAAGCACTAAGGTTACATTCTCTGGTTATTTAAGCCGCGATCAATTCAGGTTACAAGGCGATTCAACTTATAGATGGAATAATCTATTGGGGTCAATGCAATTGGATCACATCTTCTCTCCTAAACTAAATGCATCCTTACATGTTGGCTATGGCACTTATGGATATGAAGTAGTTGATGATAATCCAGCAAATGGCTTTAATCTTTCCTATAAGATAACTTACCCATCTGCGAAAGCCGATCTCCACTATCAACTTGGGAAACATAAAATTACTGTTGGTGCGCAAGCTCAATACTATATATTTAATCCAGGAACACTAAAACCAAGCTCCCCTTCCTCCAATATTAAATTTATCCAGATAGAAGATCAACAATCCATTGAGTCCGCAGGCTATATAAGTGACAATTATTCCATTAATGAAAAAATAAATATTGAAGCTGGTGTTCGATTCTCTATGTTTAGTTCAATAGGCCCAGGAACGGTCAACAACTATAAATCTGGGGCGCCTCTAGAACTTCCTAATCTAATCAACACAACTTCTTATAAATCTGGCGAAACCATTAAATCTTACAACGGCCTGGAGCCTCGTGTCTCCTTTAGATATAGCGTTTCGCCTACCTCCTCCATTAAGTTTGGATATAATCGAATCTATCAATACCTCCATTTGGTTACTAATACAACTGCCATTACTCCTATTGATATTTGGCAACCTAGCGGTACTTATTTTAAACCTCAACTAGCGGATCAGTTTTCTATTGGCTATTTCCGTACATCTAAAAAGAAAATGTATGATATGTTCATCGAGTTCTATCAGAAAAAAATAGATAACATAATAGATTTTAAAGATGGTGCCCGACTTATTTTAAATCCACAAATCGAGACTGATTTATTACAGGGTACGGGAAATGCTTATGGAGTAGAGACTCAAATCGCCAAGTCAATAGGGAGATTAACAGGATCCATTAGCTACACCTATTCTAGATCTTTGCGCACAATACAAGGCCCAACAGCTTCTGAATCAATTAATAATGGTAAAGAATATGCTTCTAACTTTGATCAACCACATATTGTCAATATTTCATGGAAGTATAATATCTCAAGAAGGTATTTCTTCACTGGTAACTTTACTTATCGCACAGGAAGACCTGTTACCACACCACTTTCAGGATTTACCATTGACAATATTTCCGTTTCCAATTTTTCTGAACGCAACCAATATAGAATACCTGATTATCATAGGTTAGACGTGGCATTGGTGTTGGAAGGCAGCCACAAAAGAAAAAAAATATTTGATGGCACTTGGACACTTTCTTTTTTCAATGTGTATGGCAGAAAAAATCCATTTACCATTTTCTTTAAGGAAGCAAGCAACGGCACTTTAGTCCCCTATCAACTTTCTATTATTGGAACCATCCTACCTTCTCTTACCTACAGTGTTAAATTTTGATTGATGAAAAAGAACGTTTTATTCATTATTATTTTACTCTTTTTAGATTCTTGTGTCGAGAGAATAGATTTTGATTCTTCTAATACTACTGCGCAATTAGTCATTGAAGGTCAAATAAACGATGAACCTGGCCCTTATACCATAAGGGTTAACAGAACTAGAAAAGTTTTGGATTTTGGTGAGGTCAAACCCGTGTCAGCATCCAAGGTAATTATTTTTGATAATCTGGGGAATTCCGAAACATTAACAGAATCATCTCCGGGCGTTTATAAAACAAAAACGAATGGCATACGGGGTATTGTTGGTAGAGAATATGTTTTGCGTGTAGAGACAAGGGATGGTAAAGTTTTTGAATCATCTCCTGAAAAAATAAACCCAGCAGGCGAGGTTGAGAGCATCTACTATAGATTTGAAAAGTTTGAACCACAAACTGGTCCTACCCAATACCAGTTTCGTTTTTACATTAATTCACGCGGAGAAGATCAAGGTGAAAATCTCTTTCGTTGGAAATTCACCGCAACCTATAAAGTGCAAACTAATCCTGAGCTTCATACAAGGTCAGCAGGGGAAACTCGTGTTCCTGATCCTCTTCCATGCAGTGGGTTTAACATTAGTCTAGAGCAAATCGGCCCTTGTGAGTGCTGCACTTGTTGGGTCAGTCGGCTTGAGTCGAGACCAAAGGTAAATGACAATACTATAATATCAGATGGTTCTTACAAAGATGTCGAAGTTGGTATTATCCCTGTAGAATATTGGATTTTTTTCGACAAGGTTCAGGTAGAGGTAAAACAAATGAGCCTCTCAAGAGCTGCTTTTGATTACTGGAAAATAGTTCAAGATCAAAAAGAGGGCAGCACTAGCTTATTCCAACCTGCTATAGGAAAAGCTGTTTCCAATATGTTTCTAAAAAAAGGAACTGAAGAGGTGCAGGGGTTATTTTACGCATCTTCAATTGCAAAGAAAACCATTTTTATTAATGCCTCTAACATACCTCTAGGGCCAAGTGTGATCCCATCAGCACCACCACCAATCCCTGAATCTTGTTTGGTAGCCTTTCCTTTCTCAACCTTACAAAAGCCCATAAACTGGTGAAGTCATTTTTGTCTATGAAAAGGTCATTGGTGCTTTTTATCACAATCGTGATTTTCGATTCGTGTATTGATCGACTAGATATCATTGCACCAGATTCAAATTCTCAATTAGTGGTAGATGGTCATATCACAGATGCACCTGGACCGTATACCATAAAACTCTCACGAACGAGAAAGGCATTAGACTTCTCTCCATTGGTAACTGTATCAGCCAGAAAAGTGACAATTTTTGATAATGTTGGAAATGAAGAAGGGTTAACTGAAATAAGTACTGGAATTTATCAAACCAGCCCCAACGGTATAAGAGGAGTGATAGGACGGGAATACTTTGTAAGAATTGAAACCCGCGACAATAAAATATATGAGTCAATCCCTGAAAAAATAAATCCGCCTGGCACCGTGGATAGTGTTTATTATGAATTTGAGCAATATAAAACAGAGCAAGGAGCCGACAAGTATCAGTTCAGGATCTTTATGGACTCCAAAGGCGAACCAAATGGAGAAAACCTTTTCCTTTGGAAACTCACTGGAACATACAAAGTCATTACTTCTCCAGACCTTCACATTCTTCTTCTTCAAGGCCCAAGTATTAAAAGGGATCCTCGCCCATGTAGTGGAGCCATTGTTGATGGTGTCACTGGCGAATTAATCTATCCCAATCCTTGTGAGTGCTGCCAATGCTGGGTAAATCAAGTAGATATAATACCTAATGTAAGTGACAATTATCTAGTAGCTAGAGGGCAATTTAAAAAAGTTGATATGGGGATCATACCCGTAGAGTTTTGGTATTTCTGGGATAAGACCCTTGTTACTGTTGAGCAGTTGAGTCTGTCCAAGATAGCCTTTAATTATTGGAAAACCGTTCAAGATCAAAAGGAAGGGGCCACTAGCTTGTTTCAACCAGCTATTGGAAAGGCATTTTCTAATATCTTCTTAAAAAACGGAAATGAAGAGGTACAGGGAATATTTTACGCTTCTGCAATATCAAAAAAAATGATCTTTCTTGATGTCACCAAAATCCCACTAGGCGTTGGTGTTGTACCACCACCTCCTGGACTTCCACCACGGTATAACCCTAAGCCTACTGATCCCCCAGAGTATGTTGCGATATGGTATACACCGCCTTTTGTGGTTCGGGAATCTTGCCTTATTGCATTCCGAAATTCTACAACTCAACAACCCTCTGACTGGAAATGAAAAAAATAAGCTTAATTCTACTTGCGCTCCTTTGCATTTTGGCAATGTCGCCCATTGACGATTTTATTGCTGTTCTGTCTCAAAAAATGGATGCCTATTATCAAAGTCACCCGCAGGAACAGGCACAATTGATATTTAATCAGGAAAAATATGCTCCCTCTGACACAGCTTTTTTTCAAACATATTTATTAAGCGAGGATTTTGCCGCTACTAGAGGAAAACGCATATTGACCTTAGGGATATTTGGTTCTGATGGAAAGATTATCCAAAAGATAAACTTCAGCTTAGTAGATGGCCACGCGAACAACCAAATCATTATTTCTTCTGATACACAACCTGGTATTTATCTTTTTGCTGTTTACCATACAGAGGCAAAAGATCCATCAGCATCATTTATTTACTCAAAAGAGATTTCAATAGTTGGAAAAAATAAACTATCATTCAAAAACTCTATGGCGGGGACAAATGTCTCGTTTGCATTCGAAGGCGGAAATTTTATTAATAACCTGGAAAACAAACTGATCATTAAGTCTAACAAGATTGGCACTGGTAAAATAAAGAATGACAAAAATGAGGAAGTGGGTCATTTTATTATCGGCAAGGAGGGGATTGCAACCACACTCATAATGCCTGTCAGTGGAGAATCTTATTCTATTGAAATGGATGGGGGTTTTAGTAGCCAGCCATTGCCGCCTGTCAAAGAAGATGGTTGTAGCCTGCGCGTGGAAACAAGCGCCAATCAATCAAAAAATGTTCTGATATCCATTCCGAAAAAATCAGTATTGAATAAAAACAACCTTTACTTAGTGATTACCAATCGAAAAAAGATCACTTACTCAACTCCAGTAGCTTTCAATGAGATCGGTCAGTTTCAGGTGACAATACCAAGCGAAAGTCTAGAGAACGGATTATGCCAAGCCACCATTTTTGACAATGACGGTGATGTACTAGCGGAACGGATCTTCTTAACCAACCAAACCCACGTAGTTGCCTCATTAGAGACCAATACCAAAATAGTTGTTCCTCGCGAAAAAGTAGATCTTGAATTCACACTTCGGGATAAACTGGGCAATCCTTTGAGAGGCGATTTTAGCATTTCGGTTTTTCAAAAAAAACTTTTCCCAACTTCAAACTCACTCACCTTTGATGAAGAAGTCCTTCTCAAAAACGCATTTTATCAGGTAAAAAAAGAGCTGCCTGCTTCTTTGAATGAAGCTGGTAAGTCTGAACTACTTGATCACTTATTAGCTATGAAAGTCAGTGGGACGATCCCGTGGTCAGATATATTAAATCCTGCTTCCAAATCAAGCCCCCGTTTTACTAACAACTTGAAAATAAGAGGGAAAGCAATTTTTAAAAGTTCAGGTAAACCAGTACCAGATTCCACCCTATTAATGGGTTACCTGCAAAACGCGATGGTTGGTTACGAAGCATACATCACAAAAAATGGCTCTTTTGAAATGCCTTTTCTCTATGATTTCTGGGGTAACGATGAGCTTTTCTACCTAATGGAATATAGAGGAAAGGAAATGACTGAAGAATATCAGATCATACCCGAAGCAGTAGAATTTAAAGCTCCTTTTCCAGTTATTGCAACACAAATGGATTCCAGTGATATTTATGGCGATTATGCACTTAAGAAAAAGATTGTAGAGGAGTCCTATAACTTTTTTTCCATTGCTAAAAAAAAGACAACTGTCTTTAAAAATTTGAATGAACGATTTGAAGACGAAGCGATGGGTACTGATTTTACAGTAAATGTTCAAGATTACCTTGCCTTCCCTACTATGGAAGATTTGATCAGGGAAGTAGTTCCCTACCTTCAACATCGCAAAAAGGGAAGCACCGCCACAGTAAAGTTACTGATCAAGCAAAAAGAAAGCTTTGTATTGCCAAAAGGTGAGCCTCTATTTTTGATTGATGGGGTGCTTACAAAAAATAAAGACTTTTTCATGAGCCTCAAACCTGTGGATGTTATGACTATTAAACTTATTAATAATTTAAATAAGCTAAGCCCATATGGTGTTTTAGGGAAAAACGGAATAGTATTGGTGGAGACCAAGAAATCGGTTGCTACTAGTGCTACTCAAAATAGTACCGTCATCAATGTGCAAGGCTTGAGCAAACCCTTACATGCACAGCTTACAAGTTATTCATTAAGTAATTCCCCAAGAATCCCAGATTTACGAGCAGTATTATACTGGAACCCTATGCAGCAAGTAGATATTTACGGAAAGTCACGCTGTAGTTTTTATACTTCTGATAATGTAGGTTCATTCAGCATCCTTGTTAAAGGAATCACTCAACATGGTGATCCCTTTGAGGCAGAAGAGTCTTTTGAAGTTAGCTTTTCGAAAAAGGAATAGGTAATCAAATTCTTTCGTATCAAGAAACAGTCAGAGCCACGGCATAAGCTGAGACGAAAAAAAAATCAACTCCATGATGTATAGTCTTGAGCAATCCAATAATTAGTCGTCCCTTAAAAACTCGGTTTTGGTAAAAAACCAAAAAAAATGGCTTGGCTGTTTTTACAGATCCTGAAAATGTCTTGAAAAATATGAGA